>NZ_LR214972.1:0-600000 GCF_900660515.1 Mycoplasmopsis bovirhinis | reverse complement strand
GCTGTATTTGTAACTGTTAAATCATCACCAACGATTTGAACTTTATGTCCAACTTCTTTTGTGAATTTTTTAAATCCTTCTCAATCACTTTCAGCAAAACCATCTTCAATTGAAATAATTGGATATTTATTGATTAATCCCTTTAAGTAATTAATCATTTCTTCTGTTGTATATGATAATTTAACATTTTGAAGAGTTTCAAATCCAGGTTGTTTAGTTTCAATAGCTTTCTTTAGTTTGCCAAAGGTATAAACACCATTTTGGTATAATTCACTTGAAGCACAGTCCATTGCAATAGCAACTGCTTTATCTCCTGAAGTAGCTGGTACATAACCTGATACTTTAATAGCTTCCACCAAAAAGTCTAAAGCTTCTTCATGTGATTTGAAGTTAGGTGCAAATCCACCTTCATCTCCGACTTGAACTCCATGTCCATTCTTTTTAAGTAATTTAGCTAAATTATGGAATACAAAGTTAGCCATTTGTAATGCTTCTTTAAGCGATTTTGCTCCAACTGGCATAATCATAAATTCTTGGAAGTCAATTGTGTTTGAAGCGTGTTCGCCTCCGTTAATAACGTTTAACATAGGAACAGGTAATTGGTGAGCATTAAATCCACCTAAGTATTTATATAAAGGTAAATCTAATTCATGAGCTGCTGCACGTGCTACAGCTAATGAAACTCCTAAAATTGCATTAGCACCTAATTTAGATTTTGTAGGTGTTCCATCTAGAGCGATCATTAATTGATCAATTTTACGTTGCTTAGTTACTTCGTATCCAATTACTGCCGGTGCAATGATGTTATTAACATTATCAACTGCTAACATAACACCTTTCCCACCAAATCAATTGTTTTCATATTTTGAGCCCTTGTCTCTTAATTCAAGAGCTTCTCTTGATCCTGTTGAAGCACCAGAAGGCACCATTGCAGAACCATATCCTCCTAATTGTGTGTAAACTTCTACTTGTACAGTAGGATTACCACGTGAGTCTAATACTTCACGTGCATGAATTTTTTTAATTGCTGACATTTTTCTCCTTGATCTTAATATTACTTAGTTTATTATAAATTATAAACTTTACTAATCTCGTATATTATACAATAAAAATTATAAATTATAATAGTATTTTGAAAATATAAAAACCATTTTAGAAAAATGCTAAAATGGTCATAAATTATTTGTAAGGTATGATATGTACGTGGGTGTGAAATACTACTTGCCCAGCACTTTCTCCTGTGTTTATTTGTAATTTAAATCCTGAAAAACCGTTTTTTTCTAAAGACTCTTTTGCTAACTTTCGAGCAGTTAATAGTAAGTTCACATAGTCTTCTTGTGAATTTTCTAAAATATTTATTTCTGGACTTTTAGGCACAACTAAAAAATGTCCTTCAGTAACTGGATTAATATCATAAAAAGCAATTACTTTATCATCTTCATATAAGATATTAGCAGGAATTTTTCTTTCAATAATTTGAGTAAAAACACTTTTACTCTGCATATTTCAATCCTTGAATTGCTTTCTTAAGATTCTGATCTTCTACTTCTAATTTAATTTTATTTCCTAATTTTACAAAAGCACTAACTGCTTCTTCATATAAATTAGAATCATAATTATATAATGAAGTAGTTAACTTAATTAAATCATTAATAAGTGGCGTTCCTTCTAAAGTTAATTTTTTAATATTAACAGTTGGGATTTCACGTCGCTTTGATTCATCCGGGTTTTGAATTGTATAATCCTTAGCAAGGGGAAGTAAACGATTTACATAAGTAACTAATATTGAATTACTTTGACTCGTAATTGGCAGTGGTTCTGCTAAAGTTTCATCTTCGTTAACTTTAATTAATGTTTTTTTAGAATAATCATAAAATCCGTTTGTCAAAGTTTTAGAATTATTATTTTTTAAAACATCTAAAGAATAATCAAAATTTAATGAAGATGATTCAAGTCCTTTAAAGCCGCCAATTTTTCTTTCAAATGGTAAAGAAGAAAATAACACATCATCATTAGCCACTTTTGCAGCATCAAAAGTTTTTAATGAAAGCGAAGCATAATCATCAATTTTATTAATTGTTTTAACCGATGAAGTAAAAACATCATTTTCACTAGAACTTGAAAAACTTCATGTTTGTGTTAACTTTTTATCAATTAAATAATTAATTAAAATAAAGTTATTTAAATCATAATCATCTTTACGTTTAGAATATGTACTTGCATATACTTTTTCTAAATCTTCTTTAGTAGAAATAGTTAAGTATTTATTAACTAATAAATTCTTTTCAACAGTTAGTTGTACTTTTGATTCTTTAATATTATAAAGAATCAAAAATTGTTCCATTGTAATATTTGGATAGTATGAACTAATTAGACTCTGCAATGAGTTGTATTGCGTATTTGAAATCAAACCCTTTGATAATAAACTAATAATTTCTTTTTGTAAATATTTAGTATCTTTTTGAAATTGATTCTTTAAGAGTGTTTTATAAACTTGGTAAGCATCTGCTTTAAACTTTTCATTATCGATATTTTTCGTTTCACTAATATTGTATAAAGATTTTAAAGTATTGCCTAATCATAATGATTCAACTACATCTTTTACATTTTTGCCAGCGAATAATTTGTCTTGACGAATTTTTTCATCAGTCTTAACATCCCTACCACAAGCAACAGCTACCATAGGAACAAGACCAATTGAAGAAAATGCTAAAAGCTTTTTAAATAATTTCATTACTTATTCCCTTTCTTAAAGTATTTTTGGAATTCTTGCTCTGCTAATTCAAAAGCATTTTTAGAATTGTTTAAATTAACTGAAGCATGATCTTGTCCTAAATAAGCAACTCTTATTACTCCATCAACATTTTTAAAGTTAACATTAGATAATGAATTAACTTTTTCTTTTATATATGTATTAATTTTTTCATATAAGGTTAATTCTTCGTTAAGTTTTAAACCATTTCTAACAGATGATACTTCTGTTTTTAGTTTAGCAATTAATTCATTAGTATATTGTTTATTGTCATAATTCTTTTGAGTTAATAATCAACTAACAAACTGATCATCATTAAGCTTATTTAAGACTAGTAATTCTTTTGATTTAAAATTATTTAACTTAGTCTGAAAATTAAAGAAAGCACTGTTGCCCCCTGCAATATTAACTAAGTCTTTAGTGATATATTCTTTGAACTTATCTAAAGTATCTAAATGTGTGTTAGCAAACATTGCAACACCAGATTTAGTTAAAACTAGTAAGAGATTTTCTTTATCTTTAACTTTGTAAACTAAAGAATTGTAACTATTATTTGCAACTTTAATTTCAAAATTCTTGTTGTATTTATCTAACACAACATCATTAAACTGTTCATTAGTTAATTCAGTAAAGTAACGATCAATCAATAAATTTGCTTCCTCTAACTTCGCTGAGATTTTGTTAAATTTCTCATTTTGATCACTAATACTACTATTATTAACTAAATCTTTAGCTTCTTGAACTAATTTAGCAATTTCTTGTTCAATTTTTGTGTTAAAACCACTAGGCATACTAAATAATTGCTTTAAATCAACAGTTTTAAAATCATTAGTATCTTTTAACAATTCGTTTGCCACTGTTCCAAATGAAAGATCAATATTATTGTTAATCAAATCAGCCATGCTTGAAGTACCTAAGTAACCTAAAGTACTATCAGATGTTAAAGTTAAAGCACTTAAATAAGTTTTATACCTTGAAACTTCTTGATTAAAAGCATCTATACCTTTAGTATTATTTGAATACAATCCATATTCGCTTGGATTTTTAAATCCAAGTAATAAATCAATATTTTGTGAAACAGAAATACTTGAATCACTATTTTTTAACACTGAATATTTTAAATTGTTAATAAACTTTTTCTTTGCGTTACTATCCGATAAATTAAATCCAAATCTGAAATCAGTATTAGCAATACCAGGAAGTAATACTGAATTAGGGATTAAAATATTGTTATTATTAAAATAATTTAGTACAACTTGATCAACTGTAATTAAATCAGTAATATATGACTTAGTTAAAAATACAGTGGCTTTAGTTGGATTATTAGGTTGAATAAAATAATTAACTCCTTCTTTAAAGTAAGGAAATACTTTTTCTCCTTGGTTAAATAATACTACAGCTTCATTATTTGAACCTTTAACAGTATTTCCGTTAGCATCAATTTTGTAAATAGTTTTCTTGGCGGTTTTATTAATATAATCTAAACTTAAAGTTTTAACTTCAACTTGTGTAGAACGTAGTGCAGTTGATTCAACTTCTTTAAAAGTTAGATGATCAACTGCATCTTCCTCGTTAGTGCTTTTGCCATATTCATCAGTTAACAATCTCTCTTTAAAAACATTTTCCCAAGTCGAATATCCGTAAGTAGTTTTTAAATTATTCTTTAAATCATTAATTTTCTTTTTCTGATTATCTTTAATTTTTTCCAAAGAATTTAATTCAATAGATAAATTAGCATTTTCATTACTGTTTAAAGAACCATTAAAAATCTCTTGATATTGTTTTGATGCTAAAACTTCTTTTTCATACATATAAAAAATCACTTTTTTATATGTATCGTCAAATTGCTTAGAATAATCTGAATCACTTGTTTTAAGTTTATTAGTTAAATCATCAACAGAAATATTAACCTTATTGTTAAATACAAAAGCACGTTTATCACCTTTGTGAGGTTCAATATAATTTACTTTTGTTGTGTTAATTACTAATGGTATTGTAATACCAGCTGTAATCATCGCAGCAAGCGTACCAAGAATTGTATAATTAATTCAATTACGTCTGGTCTTGCGGCTTACTTTTTTATTTTTATCCTCAAAATTATCATTTAATTCTGATAAACGTTCAAAAAATGATCTTTGTCTTTTTGCCATTTGTTCTCCTATCTTAAATTTGGCAGTTTTTATTTATTAATAAACATATTTTTATATAAATTATAACAAAAAATATTATTAAAATTAATTAATATAAATATAATTATATTTATGAAAAACAGGAATTTTTTAGACACTTTAAGTGCCTTTGATTTACTTGCTAAAAAACACAAATTTGTCTACTCGCTTTTTTCTAAAACAATAAATGCTTTAAGTCTCAATCAAACTACTTCACAACCATATGAAGTAGTTATTGACCTCGAAACATTAACAAATCTTATTTTTTTAGAAAAAAATGTTTTAATTGGTTCTCGCTCTTATGCAGCTGAAAATACCTTGCCTTACATTATTTTAAATAATGAAAAAATATATTTAAATTTATTAATTAGAACAACTAAATTAAAATATTCTCTTGTAATAAATTCTAATTTTAACAAAAAAATTGAATTTAATTTGTTTAAACTAATTGACAAATTATATTCTCCTGATCCTGATCTTTTAGTCTTACTGTATTTTGATTCAAATGAAGGAATTTTAAAAATTAAAAAAGTTGTTAATCTCAATCCTAGTTATTATTCTGTTATAGAAATTGAAAATAAAAAATTCCCCTACTTAGAGGAATGAAAAAGTATATAAAAAAACAGCGGCTTCCTATTTTCACCTTTAGGCTATCGTCGGCGTAAAGAGGCTTAACTACTGAGTTCGGAATGGATTCAGGTGATCCCTCTTGCTTTAACCACTGATAAAAGTATAACACAAAAAAATAAAAGTCAAAATTTTTTTTATTTTTTTAAAGAAAAATATTCGGAACAAGTTTTCCGAATATTTTGTTATCTTAATTAGTTATCAAACATTCCTCAGAAATTAGGCATTTTAACTTCTTGAGTTTTGCCATCAAAAGTTACTTTAATAATAGCTTTATTTGGGTCAAATAAACTACTTAGTTCGACGTAAAATCCAAGTCTTTGACCTTGCTTTATGTTGCTAATACGGTGAATATTAAATTTAACTCCATTTGAATTATTTCCTACTGGTACTAATTTTTCTCCTTTTACTTTGTATTTTAAAATAGTTTTAGGAGTATCAGGGTGAGATAATTCTAAAGTTACTTCTTTACCATCTAAATTTGAATCTAAAGCGTTGTTCAATGAAACATATTTATTTCATGTTCCTCTTCTTCAAACTTCATTTTGTTGTCATTTAGTTAATTTAATTTCACCAACTTTTCTATTTTTACCAGCTACTTCAAAGTATGAACCATTTCTGTATCCAGTAAATGACATAACAATTCTAATTTTAGATGGGTCTCATCTTTTTCCTAATAGTAATTGGAAGGTAATATATCCATCATTATCATTAGCTTTATATGTACTTGTATACATACTTAAATCACTCTTATTAGAACCTAAGTTTCCAATAAGCTCAGCTTTATTACCATCAACAACATATGACACATTACCAGTTCTTTGTCCATCTTGTTGAATTGTCATATTTAAATAAAATCTTCTACCAGAATTTTCTGAGAATTTATGCGTGTTTGGAATAACTACTTGATAAAGTGATAAGTTTGGTACTAGTCCAAGTTTTTGAGAGTCTGGTAAGATTTCTAAGTATTCTTTTGTAGCTTGTAAAGTTACAAAAGGTTTTCCAGTACTTATATTAATTGGTACTGCAGATCTAGTACCTACTTTGCTTTGATCTAACCCAATAAAAGCAGGTTCACTAATAGCAGGTTTTCATTGTTTTTTAACAGCTGGTTTGTAAGTTTCAACAGATTGAGCTAATTTTAATACCTCTGCATCGCTCATGCTACTTAAATCTTTATTAGTTCTAGTAGCATGCGTACCAGCTTTTGTTTTCACAGCAACTCTTGTTTGTTCAATAGGTTTAGCAGTAGGTTTAATACTTAAAGTTCTTCCGCTAAGACCTAATTGGAATTTAAAGGTTGAAAGTTCTCAAGCATATAGACCAGAGAATTTAACTGTTAGAGTATAAGTTTTACTACTTTCATCAAATTTTCCGTTTTGCAATGATACTCTAGAAGCTATAAAACTTGAAGTAAGTTCTTCAATTTTATCTTGGTATCCTAAATACATTACATTATCACCTTCACGTAAGTTTTGATGTTCTAAAGTAAAGCTAATAAATGCATAATATGATTTTAAATCACTAACTTCACTGTCATTTAATTTAAATGAAACATTAACTAAATTATATGTTTTACCATTTTCAATAACAGTTTTATCAAAGTAAGCACTTGCCTCTGAATTTACAACTTGAGCATTAGCACTCAGTCCAATAATTGAACCAGAAGCAAATAATGGTGTTGCAATTAAAGCAAGAGCTTTCTTAAAGATTTTTTTATTCATTTAACTCCTTTTGGATAATGGTTTTTCACTATCCTTTTTAATTATACCAATATATATATAACGGTAATCTAAAAATAATTAGTAATATTTTAGTACTTTTAAGGTTTATTAAACATGTTTTTTGATTCTAGACAAAGACAAAATAAATAAAAAAGTATTCTGAAAAACAGAATACTTTTAAGGTTTTGTTTACTATTTCTTGGCCATTTTCTTTGAATATTTTTGTTTGAATCATTTGGTTTGTTTAACTTTATGCAAGGTTAAAGCTTGTCCTATTTGTCATAAACCACCAAATAATCAGTATACTTGTACCCCAGCACTAAATAGCACAGTTATTCCAGTAAAAATAAACATCATAATCCGTTGCGTTTTTTCTGATTTTTTCAAAGCTTGTTTTTCGGTTATTGTCATTGAAATATTATTTTTCTTACGGTTTAATCATTGTGGGATAAGTTGTGAAACCAATTGCACTAGTATTGCAGCAATTAGGATCCAAAGGTAAATAAAACTACCACTCATTACTTTTTGCCATGAAACAGATGAGAAGTTAATACCTAATCAGAAAGTTTCTTTTAATTCAGGTATTCCTTGGATCACCCGCCACATTGCAAGGAAAATAGGCATTGAAAGTAAAATATTTGCAAATTGATCAAGAGGATTAATATTATATTTACTATATAAAGCTTGTAATTCTTGACTCTTTTTCATCTTCATAGATTTGTTATTTTCAAATCCAATATATTTTGCTTCAATTGCAGCTTTCTTGTTTCTTAGTCCTTCTTGCACAGATTGCATCATTGTTGATCTAAATGTAAAAGCAAGCACTAATAAACGAGTGAAAATAACAGCAATTAAAATAGCTAAAATTGAAGATCAACCATCCATATCAGGCATAGCTTGTCTTAGTGATTGTACCATAACTGATAATGGATATACTAATAAACCATAAAATGGTCCATAAGTTCAAGCTTGTCCTCATGTATAAATAGGTTGTACAGCATAATCCCCACCTAGTAAAATATTAGTATAGAATTTTGCTTCATTTTTTGGAGTATTTTTATTATAAGCTAAGATGAAATCTTCAATTGAATATGAATTTTCATCATACTTATTGCTTTGAGTCATAATTGAATCAGATATTTGAGTTTTATAAGTATTTCCTGTTGTTCTTGTAGGAACAATTCCAAATTGATTTAATCATGAATAAATAACTTCATGATATGAAGTAATAATTGCATGTTCTTCTTGGGTTATTTTAAATAATTCTTCATTATTATTTTGCAATGCAGTTTGTTTGTTTTGGATTCTAGAAACTAAGAATCTATAGTAGTCATTGAAAGAATTAAAGGTTTTGTTGTATTCTTGCTGCGCAATAATGTTTAATCTTTTAAGAAGCACACTATCCTTCCCAAAAGTATATGCATAAAACATTTGTAAAACATCTCTAGCAAAGGCACGGTTTACTAGACTTCTTGTTTCGGTTTTTGCTTCAGTAATAGCTTCTAAGTCACTTTGTTTTACATAATCGATTTTTTGAAGTCCTGAAATAAACGAAACGGATAATTTTCCATTCTCATCAACATCATTAAATCTTTTTGTAACTTCAGCTCCTGAAGAGTTAGTTGACTTTTGTTCTTTTTGTTTTAGAGCAATATACTGTCTATTTTGATCTGGTAAATAGCTGAAAATTAAAATTTGATTTTCAGCTAACTTAGGATCGTGTAAATATTGGTATCTTATTTCACTTTCACTTCTAAATAAAATTTTGCCGTCTTTTTGGATAATGTTTGATTCATTATCTACTTTAGAATAACCTAAAGCAGCTAGTTTTTCATCTTTAACATTTTCAGCAGCAATACTTGTCATAAATACACTATGTTTAGCATATTCACCTTTATTAGTCGTTGTTTGTTCTTTTAGTTTACTTAATGTGGTTTTATTATCAACTAAAATGTTGACATCGTTATCTTGTTGTAAAAGATCAAAAGTTAAACTAATGTTTTTATCTTTAATAACTTCACCATTGCTATCAGTATAGTTAACATTATTAGTAATTGCTTTAGGTTTAAAGGTATTAAGTCTTGGCGCTACATCATCTTTTTGGCGATAAAACTCAATGCTATTACCTACGTTTGAAGAAGTTCTTAAAACAAATGACTGCACGCAGCCTGTTAAAGTTACAGAAAATGCAAATAAGTAAAGAAAAATTTTTGCTATTTTCCAAAATTTCTTAAGGAAATCATTTCTTTTCTTTTTTGGATCATTCTCTGAATTAGAAAAATAACTAAAATTTTGTGTTTTTTTCATAATTCCTTAATTTCTCAAAAAGCTTTTGTGTTGCTGCTTTTTTAACTAAATAAAGCGAATCACAAAACTTCTTGCGGGCAATTATTACTAAATGAAATTTAAGATTAAAAATATTTAATTCTCTTAAAATAGCTTTTAATTGCCGTTTATAAAAATTACGACCAACAGAGTCTTCAAATTTCTTAGGTATAGTAATACCTATTTGGCAATCTGGAGATTTTTGATAATAAATAATTAAAAAATCATTAGCAAGATATTGTTTTTTATTTATTATTTTTTCGAAATCTCAATTTTTGCTGAGTCGAAATTCCTTTTTCATCTTTTATAAAATATTATTTATTGTCAGAAACTGTAAGTCTTTTTCTACCTTTAGCTCTTCTTGCGGCTAATACTTTTCTACCATTAACAGACTTCATTCTAGCTCTAAAACCATGAACTTTTGCATGTTTACGTTTATTAGGTTGGTAAGTTCTTTTGCTCATTTTTCCTCCTTAAAAAATTAAATAAATGATATAAATCTATTATAAGCGTGTTTATATTATACAATAAAAGTTATTTTTCAGCTATGTAATTTTACGTTAAAATCTATACAATTTTAAACTAAAATTTTGTTTTAACAATCAAAGAAATTAAAAATAACAAACTTTTTTATGTTTGTTATTTTTAATTTTTATAAGTTTTCTTTAATTTCAGAAACTAAATGGTTAATCTCGTCTTTTTCTGATTCAACAAATTCTTGAGGTGTTAATTTTGAAATCTCTGAAACTTTTGTTCCAAAAATATCGAAATTATAAATGTTTTTAACTCCTAAGAAATTAAGTGTTCCTTTTAATCATTTAACATGATCACCTCATGGATAAGTTCCGTAGTTTGCTCCTTGGGTAGCAATAATTAAAACTTTTAATTTAGATAAAAGACCTACAGGCATTGTTGAAGTAGCTCCTTCATATGTGAAGGTTTTACCAGCAATAGTAACAGCATCAATAAAGTTTTTAAGAACTGTTGAAGGTGCAAAATTAATCATTGACATTGAAACAACTAATAAATCTGTTTCTTTTAATTCATTAATTCATTTGTCACTTTCAACATCATTTCAATATGTGTTTAAATTTGCTTCATTTAAAATTGTTTTAGCAAAAACTGTTTGGTTTAAATCAACACGCTTAACTGAATATTTGCTATCACCAAATAAACCGTGCACATAATTCATTACTGCTGTTGAGTATGATGTTTCACTTGTATTAAGTGCTCCATCTAAAAATAGTACTTTTTTCATCGTTAACTCCTTAAATTACGAATTTTTTTTAATTATACACCATTTAAAAATATAATAGAAATTTATTTTTGCCCTTATTTATAGATAAATATAGTATAATAACGAATAGAAAGTAGAAAAAATGCTAGATTTAAAATATATTTTAAAAAATCAAGATATTGTTAGAGATAGTTTAAAAAACAGGGGCTTTGACCTTGAAATCTACGAACAATTACTTATCAAGGCTCAAAACCGTGGTAATTTAATGTTCCAGGCGCAAAGTAAAAAAGCAGAGTTGACTAAATTATCAAAACTTTTCTCAGAATATAAGAGTGATTCTGAGAAATTAAATGAACTAAAAACACAAATTAATTTAATAAAACAACAAGAATCAAATCTAACTAAAGAATCAAATGAATTAAATCAAGAAATTGAAGCCTTGTTATCACATATTCCAAATCTTCCCTTAGAATCTGTTCCAATTGGCAAAGACGAAAATGATAACTTAATTTTAGAAACAAATCCTAATTTAGGTAGAGGTCTTGTTAAAGGTGTCTTGCCGCACTATGAAATAGCAAAACAATTAGATATTATTGATATTGAAAGAGCTGTTAAATTATCAGGTTCAAGATATGTTATTTACAAAAATCAAGGTGCTAAATTAGTTCGTGCCTTAATTAATTTTATGTTAGATTTACACGAAACAAAAGGTTATACTGAATTTACCACACCCGTGGTTGTAAACCAAAATATTTTATATGGAACTGGTCAATTACCTAAATTTGAAGAAGATTTATACAAATTAAATCAATTAAACCAATATTTAATTCCAACAGCTGAAGTTACTTTAACTAACATATATAATGATGAAATAGTTGATTTAACTAAAGCATTCAAAGCAACCGCTTATACTGAATGTTTCAGATCTGAAGCTGGCTCTTCAGGACGTGATACTAAAGGAATTTTAAGGCAACACCAATTTAAAAAAGTTGAACTAGTTAAAGTAACTAATTCAAAAGATGCATGAAGCGAATATAAAGAAATGGTTTTGGATGCTCAAGATGTTTTAAATAAACTAGGTATTCCTTATCGTTTAGTAAAACTTTGTACTGGTGATCTAGGTTTTTCAGCAAGAACAACTATTGATCTAGAAATATGACTTCCCTCAGAACAAAAATACCGTGAAGTTTCAAGTATCAGCTACATGGGAGATTTTCAAGCAAGAAGAGCTAAAATTCGTTTTAGAAATAATCAGGGACAAAATGAATACGCTCATACCATGAATGGCTCAGCAATGGCAATTGATCGTGTTGTTGCTGCTATCTTAGAACTTTACCAAAACCCTGATGGAACTATTTCTGTTCCTTCAGCCTTAGTTCCTTATATGAATGGAGTAACAGTAATTAAATAATGAAAAAAATCTTTGCTTATGATTTAGATGGTACATTATTAACTAAAGAAAATCTAATTCACCCTCAAACTATTGAGGGTTTAAAATTAGTAAAACAAAAAGGCCATTATAATGTTATTGCCACGGGACGTGGCCTTGCTAATATTTTGCCTTTATTTGGTAAAAACGATTTATCATCAATTGATTATATTATTTGTTCTAATGGTGCTATGATTCATAATCCTAAAACTAAAGAAAACCAAATAATTAAAGCTATTGATCCTAAAGTAATGGATGTAGTTTATAAAGTTTTCTTAGAATCAGAATCAATTTTACTACGTGTTGATACTATTTATAAAAATCAAACACTAATTCATGACAAATACCTCACTGAATGAGCTACAAAATCTCATGCTATGGGTGATAATTATTATAAACCTTCAACAAAACAAGAAGTTTGACAAAATATTAATAATCCACAAACTATCATTACGCAAATTGCTTTACGCAATGAACAAGATAAGGCTAAAGAAATCACAGATCAATTGGTAAAAGAATTAAAACCTTTTGGTTGTGAAGTATATTTAACAAATTTAATTTATTCTGACATTAATGGTGTTAATGTCTCTAAATTAAATGGGTTAAAACTTTTAGCCAAAGATTTAAATATTAATTTAAAAAATTTAGTTGCTTTTGGTGATAGTGGTAATGATGTTTCAATGCTTAAAAATGCAGGTTATAGCATTGCTATGGATAATGCTGCTGATGATGCAAAAGCTGCTGCTAAAGCAATTATTGGCAACCACAACACTGGAACAATAGGCGAATTCATACAAAGTTATTTAGAAAAAGATCTTTAAAAGTACTTTAAAGATCTTTTTATTTAATATATAATATAATTATGAATAAACCTGAAATTATTTTCATAGATTTAGACGGAACCACCTTAGATGGTCCTGGTGCTAAATTTTGAGAAAGAATGCCATCAGATTATACTATTAGAATAATTAATGAATTACAAAAGAAAATTCCTGTTGTTGTATCAACAGGAAGAGGTGTGAGTGAAAAAACTCAAAGAATAGCTACAATGCTTGGTAATAGTAGTTATATTGCTTGAAATGGTGCTAAAATAATTGAAAATGGCAATGTTGTTGCAAGTTACCATATTGAACCAAATTTAGCCCAAGAATTATTTACTGAAATAAAGAAAAATAAATGTTTTGTTGTTTACAATTCTTCCAAAGCCCATGCTTTTGTTAAAAATAATTTTTATAAATTCTGAATGGGTTTTGGCAAAGAACAAGCAAAACACTATACAGAATATAAAAATGACTTTGAAGTATTTAAAGCATTGGTTTGATCAATTTCTAAATATAAAATTAGAAAATTAGCAGATCAATGAAATGAAAAATTCAAAGGTAGATTAGTAATATCATTAAGTGGTTCTAATAATATCTTAGAAATTACTAGATCTAACGTTTCTAAAGGTGATGCAGAAGTTGCATATTGCAAATTAAAAGGTATTGATCCTCAAAAAGCTGTGCACTTTGGGGATAGTGGTAATGATGCTTCAACTAAAGGTAAAGTTGGTAGATTGATAGCTATGGCTAATTCTGTTGAAGAGTTAAAAGAAATAGCTGATGAAATTACCCCGCTTAGCTGTGCTGAATCAGGATTAGCAAAATACTTTGAAGAAAATTATTTAAAATAATATATAAATTTTGGTTGTTCTATATCTTAGAACAACCTATTTATTATATTTTTTATTAAATAGGTAAAATTATGAATAAAATAGAAAAGCTTATTAATGAGTTATGTCCTGGCGGTGTTGAGTATAAACCCTTATGAGAAATAACAACATGAAACAAAAAGTTTCAAGAAGTTGATCCAAGTAAACAAGAAAAAATCATTAAATATAAAAAATACTTTAGTGCTAAAGAACTTAAAGATTTAACTTCTCAAGATGGAACAATCAAAATTTTAACTACGAATAAAACTAACATATTTGCTAACGAAGCAAAAGTTGACAAATATGTTGATCAAGGAGAAGTTATTTACCTTCCTACTGGTGGTAATGCATTAGTGCAATATTATAAAGGTAAATTTATTACTGGAGGAAATGTTATTGCTATTGCTAAAGATAATAATGAACTAAACATAAAATATTTATTTTATGTTTTAAATAATAAATTAGATCTAATAGCATCATATTACAGAGGTGCAGGCATTCAACATCCTTATATGCCTGATATCTTAGAAATACTTATCCCAATCCCACCCCGCGCGATCCAAGACGAAATTGTCAAAATTCTTGACAATTTCACAGAGCTTACAACAGAGCTTACAACAGAGCTTACAACAGAGCTTACAACAGAGCTTACAACAGAGCTTACAACAGAGCTTACAACAGAGCTTACAACAGAGCTTACAACAGAGCTTACAACAGAGCTTACAACAGAGCTTAAGGACAGAATTAAACAATATGAATATTATAGGGATAAACTTTTATCTTTTGATGATTCAAAAGTTAAGGTTGAGTATAAACCACTAAAAGAATTATGTTCAATAACAACTGGTAAATTGAATGCTAAAGATGCAGTTGATGGAGGAATATATCCATTTTTTACTTGTCATGCAAAACCATATTCTATTAATGAATATGCTTTTGATACTGAGGCCATCTTGCTTTCTGGTAATGGTAATATAGGACACACAAATTATTATAATGGTAAATTTAATGCATATCAAAGGACTTATGTTTTACATAATTTTATTGAAGTAAATCCTAAATTTTTATTGCATTACATAAATAATTCCTTTAAATATTATATTAGCCAAAAATCACTAAATGGAGTAATATCATATATTACACTTCCAATTTTACAAGAATTCAGTGTACCCATCCCACCCCTTCCAGTGCAAAACCGAATTGCGGAAGTTTTAGACAATTTTGAAAAGATATGTAAAGATCTCAAAATTGGACTTCCTTCTGAAATACAATTAAGACAAAA
Organism: Mycoplasmopsis bovirhinis; assembly: GCF_900660515.1. Classification (NCBI taxonomy): domain Bacteria; kingdom Bacillati; phylum Mycoplasmatota; order Mycoplasmoidales; family Metamycoplasmataceae; genus Mycoplasmopsis; species Mycoplasmopsis bovirhinis. Next base: position 584,766 of record NZ_LR214972.1, on the reverse strand, counting down.
ACAATATGAATATTATCGCAATCTCTTATTATCATTTAATATAGATGATATTAAGAGAGAGAGAGAGAGAGAGAGACGATAATTCTGGATTAAATAAATTACTTGAATATGTCTTTGGTTTGGATTTAATGAGTTATGGGTATGGGGTTAAATATAAGAAACTTGGAGAATTAATTAATAATTTGCCTAAAGCTACATTAAAAACTACTGATTTAATACCAAATGGAAAATACCCTGTTATAAACTCTGGTACATCTATTTATGGATATTATTACAAATTTAATAACAACGGTGATGCAATAACAATTGCTTCAAGAGGTGAAAATGCTAGTTTTGTGCAATATATGGATCAAGACTTTTGGGCTGGTGGATTATGCTACGCTTTAAGAAGCAAGGATGATAATGAAATATTAACTAAATTTCTATATTATTACCTAAAAAATACTCAACAAAAAATTAGAGAAACATTGGTAAGTGAAGGAAGTATACCAGCACTAAATAAAAAGGATTTAGAGGATATTATTATCCCTATCCCACCTCTATCACTCCAAAACCAAATAGTTGCGATCTTAGACAATTTTTCAACCTACACAAACAACCTAACTCAAGGTTTGCCGGCTGAAATAAACCTTCGGCAAAAACAATATGAATATTATCGAAACAAACTTTTAAGTTTTAATAAGGTAAGTTAAAACAAACATCCACATTATGGATGTTTGTTTTCTATTTTCATTACTTTTCCCAGTTAATTTCCATTGGGTGTTTTGGACTAGGATTCAATCTTAAATTCTTTATCTTTCCATCTTTAACTGTAATGATTTTGGAAGCTATTTTATCAATCATTGGATTATGGGTAACCATTACAATGGTTGTTCCATATTTTTTATTAATGTCGTATAAATAACTAAGTACTAGTTGGGTTGTTTTTTCATCTAAAGCTGCCGTTGGTTCATCAGCAAAGATAATTGGTGAATTTTTAGCTAAAGCCCTTAGAATTGAAATTCTTTGTTGCTGACCTCCCGACATTTGTGAAGGAAATTTGTATTTTACATCATCCATATCAAATTCGGTGAATAAATCATCAATATTAATTTTCTTCTCATGATTCTTTTGCAAATATCCGCCAGTTTGGACATTATCAAAACCCGAAAGGTTTTGCAATAAGTTGTAGTTTTGGAAGATAAAACTAACATTTTCTCTTCTAAATAAAGTTAGTTTTAAATCACTTAAATAAGGTAAGTTTGTATCACAAACTACTACGTTTCCTTTAGAAGGACGATCTAATGCTGAAATTAAATTTAGTAATGTGCTTTTTCCTCCGCCAGATTTACCATAGATCATGACAAATTCACCTTTATTTATAGTTAAAGATATATTTTTTAAAACCCTAGTAACAACATTACCTGATAAATAATATTTACTTACGTCTTGTACTTCTATAATAGCATTTTCGCTATTTTTTAAATCTTTTGCTTCATCACTAGGGCGCTTTACTTTTGCTGCTTTAGCTAGTTTCCTTGCAATATATCTATCAACAATAATTCTTCGGTCACCTTCATTTGAATCAAGTATTTCAAAAACATTTTTAGTAGTAATTTTTAAATTACTTTCTTTAGATAATATTGCATCTGAAGAAGCAATATTATCTTCGTTGTTTTCTTGTTTGTTTTTTTTAAAAATATTAAATTTAGACATCTTACTTCTCCTTTAGTAAATCAATAGCTTTAATTTTATTCAAATTAATTCATGATAATGCAGAAGTTAGAATAAATACCCCAAAGACAACAATAACAGTTGAAAGTACATTTAACCATGAAATTGTTAAAGGTATTGATAAACTTGCACTACTTGCTAAAAATCCTGTAAATATTGCTATAAAACCATAAGCAATTGGAAAGGACAATAATAAAGAAATAATGATAAATGGAATATAGATTCCAAAAAACATTTTTAATTTTTCTTTATTTGAGTATCCTAAGATACTTCAAATAGCAATATTTCGTTCATTTTCTCCTATTAAAATAGTTGAAACAATTATCAAAATAATAATTGAAATAACAAAAGCAAATGAAGAAATAATTGTTACAATGATTTGCACAGTTTTACCTATTGATAAAGTGAAACCTACTTCTATAGTTTTAGATTCAACTGAATAAGCATTAGGTATTGCTAATTGCTCATTAAATAATTTAGCAAATTCTTTAATGTGTAAATCTGGTGATTCTTTTGCTTCATTATAAATTTCAAGGATACTATCTCTTAAAGGATCATAGCTTGGTTTTAAAAATTTAGCAATATCTTGATTTGAAGCACCAAGTTGTTTCATAACTCCTTCAACTTGCAAGTTGTTGTTAACTTCAAAATTACCAAATAAAGCATCAAAGAAATATTTCTTTTCTCTAATTGAAGTGTTATCGATGTTAAAGCTTTCAACTGCTCCAAAAAATCCTGAAGGTGAATAAAGACCAGTTGATAACATTAATTGAATTGGAAATTCATCAGTTGATAAAATTCCATTAAATTTATAATGATGTTCATTAAACCCTTCAGGTAGATTATCTTTAGTTTTTTCTAGCTTTGCTTTATATAACTCGTCAAATCCGATGATTTGATCAGCTGCTGCTTTGGGAATAATAAATTCATTATTAATAAATGTTGGGTTAATATCATAGACATAGAATTGGTATGTTTTCTTTAAATCATTAACTGTATCTTCTAAGGAAGATTTACCTAGTTTTTCTTCGATATTTTTCGTTAAACGATTAACTTTGTTTTTAAAACTAAGTTTAATCACACTTCCTTTTTCTAAATTAAATTTTTGTTTTGTGACATTGTTAATAATTAGAGGAATTTGTTTATTAATATTTGAACCAGAAGATCTAAAGGCGTTATCAATTGCTGTTAGTAAGTTTTTACCACTAGCAGTTTTTACATGAATTTGTTTTGAATTACTTTGGTAGCCATAAAGTTTAATATCTTCTTTATTGTAATTTGATTCTAAATAAGTATATGTTTCATTAGTTGATTTGTTAAATACAAGTCCATTAAATGAGACATAATAATCTCTAACAGATGTATTAGCTTCCATTCATTTATACCCTTTAACTAAAAATTCACGGTATTGGTCTCTATAAGAATTGGTTGTAATTACTTTGTGTTCTCAATTACCTTCTTGTTCATTATAAACAACATATCAGAATTTACCATTAATAATTTTTTCTTTATTTGGAATATATTGGAAAAAGGCTCTAACACCATTTTTATAGGTTTGATTAATATCAATAGTATTTGAATCAACTTCAACACCATTTTTAGTTATTTTTGTAAATGCAACACCTTGCTGATGTTTAGTTAAAGCAAATCCTACATTATCTCTTAGTTGCATGATCCTTGATTTTTGACTATCTGGAAGAGAGTTATAAATAATTTCAAAAGGGTCAATTGAAACACTAGAGTCAATTTTTAAGTTAACTGAAAATTGTGTTATAACATGAGGATGAAAGTCTGTTGGATTTCCATTTTTAGGTAAATTAGTTTTAGGATCATTTAAATTAACTACTGATGAAGCACCAGGTTTAAAGTAATCAGGTTGATACTGGTTTAATTCTCTAATATCACCAATTGGAACATATAAAGTTTTATCTAAATCTTCACTTGTAAATGGATTGTATAATCCTCCTTCTTTAGTAGGAGTAGCTAAATCTAATTTATAATTAAATTTTCTGTTTTCATAAGTTTGATTAATTGCTTTTTCAAATGTACCAAAGGTACTAAATCCAATAATAGCAGTAATACTTGCTAAAATAACAGAAATAGCAAATGAGAATAGTTTTCAAAAACTATTATAAATTAATGAAATACCAAATTTAGTGGTAATTCTTTGTTTTTCGGTTTTTAACATCAGTTTATTATACAATTCACCAATATTAACTTCAGTAATCCCTGACATTAAGTCAATTGATTTATATCTTAATGATCTAAGTGCAATAAAAATAATTAAAATTGCCATTCCTAAGAGTGGTAAGACTAAACTTATTACTAATGAAAGCGGTTCAAAAGTTAAAGTTTGAATTGGAATAACTCAATAATTAGATAAAATTACTAACCCATAACCTGAAAGTACAAATCCAGAAATATATCCAAACAATCCACCAACAATAATAGTAAAAAATGAAAAAATCGAAAGAGATAAAGCAATTTGAAGAGGTGTATAACCTTGAGCAATTAAAATACCAATAACTTTATTTTTATTAGATATATATCTTTTAATTATAAAAGTAATAGATATTGTGATTAAAATAACTAAGGTAGTTAAAATAAAATTCGAGGTTGTTGAAACAGAGTTAATTAATTTCTTAATGGTATTAACTCTTAAACTACGTTCAGGGTTAATACCATCTAATTCAGAAGTTAAAAATGTTCTTTGTAAGTTTGTAACATCCGTTATTTGAGTTTGTACATAAGCTTCAATTTCTGCTTTTAATTCTCTTAAACTTTGGTTATTTAACTTTTTGTTTTCTTTAACTGTTAAATATTCTTTAACAACTGTTCCTCTATATGATTGTCTAATTCTGTCAAATCCTGTATTGTTAACATAAACAATAGCTTGATCTTTAGTATTAACTTGTAAGTTATTTTCATCTAAAACGGGATAAAAATAATCATAAGTCATATCTTCACCAATAATAATATATTTAGATCCATTAATATTAAGTAAATATTTCTCGTCTAAAGAATTTAATAACAAAGTTGCTTGAATTGGGTCATCAGGTACAACTCCAGTATATATCTCTTTTTTATTTTGAGTTAGAAATGCATAATTAACTTTAGCAACATATGATGAAGATTTATTAAATATTAAAACATTATTAACTGGAGTTAACCCAGTAATAGAATTAATTGAAGCAAATAAAATATCTGCTAAATTCATTCCAAAGAAAGTATATCTTTCAGGAGACTCTTTAACTAAATCAGCAAGCTTGGTAAATATATTATCATCAATTGCGATTTTAAAACTAAAGTCATTTTCTAAGTAGGGAGATTCTTTGCCAGAATCATCAAATCTACTTAAAAAATTCATAAAATTACCTTTATTACGAATTAAGGTTTCGAAGTTAAATAATTTATTATGTATAAAAGATGCGATATTAGAATATGCTTCTTCATCTTGTTTTTTACTATGAGTGTCAGTAAAAGTTCAAACAATTAGTTGTGGAAACATATTTCTTAAAACATTATTTAAAATTGCATCCGAAATACCTAAGAAATCAAGTGAAAAACTTGAATAATCTGAGTTAAATAATTTTGTTAAAGTTTTTAGATTGTTTCTAAAAGCATGATTTTTTAAATGTGAATTAATCAAAATACTAAGATACGAACTAAAGGCATTAGTATGACTAAATGTTTCTCCTGATTCAACTAAAAAGTCTTTATTTGCTGCTGCTATATAAGAAAAACTCTGAGTTATTTGATAACTATAGGATTCTAAAAAATTAGCAAATTCAGGATATTTAACAACTAAGTTTTTTAAATATTTGTTTTGATAAATTCCAACTTGGTTTTTAGCAAAAAATAAATCTCTCATAGCCGCTGGATTAGCTAAGGATCTAGTTACTCCAAAGCCAGTTTCTTCATAACCAGCTATATTTAATGAAGCAGGTTGGAATAAATCAAATGAATTAAATGAATTAATAATTTCTTGCTTATTAGCTATTTCTAATAATTCATTAGCAAAGGCTAAAGCTTTATTATAATCTTTGTTTTGGTTAAATATTTCAAGCCAAATTTTAATAATTGGGTAAATATCTTTTAAATAACTAAATTCAGTATATGTACTTCCTGTTAATTTTGATAAAAGGCGGTTTAAAACTATATTTAAAAAACTTGAATTCGGTTGTGGTTGTAACTTAATAAATCAATTATTTAAACTTGCAAAAGATCTATGAATTGTATCAATGCTTCCAGCATTTTTTAAATCAAAGGATTCTATAATAATTTTTCACTCATTTAATTTAGTTAAAATCTTACTTTTATCTCTTTCAAGATTATTAACATCACTAATTTCAAAATATTCTTTTAGGAAATTAGGATTTAAATTTTCAAATATTGCCTTGGTTAATTTACCATTATTTGCATCTATATCTTGAATAATCTTTTTAACTCTTTGCAAGGTATTTAGTCTTTGTTCACTTGTTTGACTTACTTCAGTATACCCTGATTTAGGACTAACAAGTAATAATTGAATTAAATCAAAGAAATCTAACTTATCAGGATCGGAATCAGGTATGGTTAAATATTTACCTTGAGCAATTTGAATATTAGATCCTTTAGAAGATAAATTAAGCATTTTTATTAATTCATCTTTAACGCGTTTATTTGATCCAGGAGTATTGAAAAAAGCTTTAAATAATGCATAAATAATTTTTTTAGAATCAAGTTTAGTTAATAAAACATCTTTACGGATATTAACATGTGATTCTAATAATTTATTATATTCTTGCGAATCAGTTGAAAAAGTTTCTACCTCAACTTCTTCTTTAAGTGTTTCCAAGAAAATATCATAATCAAAATTTCTGATGAAAAATTTAATTCCATCAATTAAATTTTTATATTTATTCTTTGAATCATTTTTGTAACCATTAATTTGTGGAATTAATTCTTTAACTCCAAAAGGAAGTAATTTTAAAATGCCTTTTAAAGGGTTATTTGCATCTTTTCAATTAGTTAAATGATCAATATGAATATTATCTAATAATCTTAATAATGAATCTCTAAGAATTGGATATTCTATCCCATTGACAATTGCCATAAAAATATCGTAACTACTTAAAGATCTTCTATAATTTTTGCCGTTAATAACCGTTTCTTTACCATAATCATTGTTAAAGAAATCATTTGTATAACCAAAAATCTTTTTGAAGTTAAAAGCAGAAATTATATCTCTAATAATGATTAAAAATTCATCTAGGTCTTTTGAAACTTTTAATAATGAACTAATAACTTCATAATCAATAATCTTGTTGCCCATCAATAATGAAACAAAAGCAAATAAGTTATCAATATTTTGAGCCAAATATTGATTCTTTGCTTCTTGTGTTGGGTAATTAACTAATAAAGCTAAGATCTTGTTAAAAACACTAACAAGGATTGATTTAATGTAATCACCTGAAGGGTGGTTTGAAACTTCATAAAGTCCATCTAAAATAATTTTAGGTAATACAGCATAATTAATTGATCCACTTGAAAATGTTGCTGCAAAATTATTTTTATCAAAAGTTTTCTTTAAAGAACTTATTAAAACAAGTAATTGTTCTTCGTTTAAAAAACCTTTTTTGTATAAATCAGTGTTAATAATGCTTTTTCATAATCTGTTAATACCAAGATCTAAACTATTTTCATTTAGTGCTTGGTTAACTACTTCTACATCGGGTCCTCTAAAAACAAATGGAACGTATACAGTATGACTAAAATCAGGTGTTTCTCGCACATATTTATTTTTCGGCAAATATGCTTTTAAAGTTAATTTATTAGTTGTTAATCAGTTGCTCAATTGACTATTTAAAATAATTCCATTTGGATTAGAATTTAGTTTTACATTTTTTCAAAGAACTATCTCTTTAACTTCATTATATACAGGTGCAACTACGACAAATTCTGCTTCACCTTTAATCATAATCCCTAAATTGGCAAAAATGTTGTATTCACTTGCATCTAAGGTACGATCATTCTTGTAATGGGCTAAACGATAAATTTTAACTCTCTTAAATTGTGTAACAGTTCCTGTTTCTGAATCAGTGTATTCAATTCTGTCGTAATCAAAATCAGTTTTAATATATTCTTCATGAGGTAAGATATTATATGAAGATTGTAAAAGCAACATTGCAGCAACATAAGGATCTATTTCATGAGTTGTAAAATAGTCATTTAAATCATCTTCTTGCTTATTTAATGAAGGATATAATCCTTCATTCATTAATTTATTAATATTGTTTTCAATTCCATAAATTGAATTATTTTGATCACCAGTATTAACAAAGTGGTAAACTTTTTTACCTTCACCATTATTAAATGAATCAATCGTAATTGTTTGACGAATTCCAATGTTATTTTTAGAAACTTTATTAGCAATATATTGGTAAATGTTTTGTTTAGTTATTTTTAGTGCTCCGGCTCTAATTTTAATTAAAGTATCATTTGCAATATTTTTATTTGTTAAATTTAGATAAATTTTACTATCTAAATTTTGATAACCTTCAATTTGAATTATTTTTTTATAACCATCATAGTAAAAATTGTTGTAATTAATACCTGAAGGCTGTAAAGTAGCTTCAGCTATTTTTAACTCGGTATTTTGAACTTCTTCAAAAGATAACAAATTCTTTTCTTCACTGCGTTCACTAACATTACCTAAAATAGAATTATTACCTTCTAAAACATATGGGCGGTATTCATTAATAATATTTTTTTCTCAAAATGAGAATTTAGCATATTCTTCTGGAATTTGTCCGTGAACATTGATAAGATTCTCCATGAAACTTTTGTATGTTCCACTTCATTTATTTTGGTTATCCCCAACATAAGTTGTTTCATATAACTTACGTTCAAAATATGTTGTTTTAGTTTTTAAATAAGCTCATTCTATAGGAATGGTATATGAAGCATTCGCTTGGAAAGTTATTTTTCCTGAGCTAGTTACTTCCTTATCTTCAGCACCAAATAAATCATTATATGTTAATGAATCATTAAGTTGCTTTACACTTAAACTACTAATATCTTCATTTTCATTATAATTAATTAATTTAGATGAAATATTTCTATTTACTTTGTAAACAAAGTTTTTATTTTCAATATTTGTTAAACCAAGGATTTTAGCAAGTTCTAATCCTGTGATTTTTAACACACCTTTATCATTTTCTCATTCTTTACCTTGCAATAAATCAAAAGTCATTAAATTATTGTATGGGTTGATAAATAAAGTACTTAGTTGTGATATATATACTTCGTTTGATTCTGTATTAGTAATATATCCTATATCTTTTAAAGTGTATTTTTTATCAAATCAAAAAATTTTATTTTTATCAATTAAGGTTTTAGTTTTTTCTTTAGTAAAAATATTTGCATCTTTAATATACGTTGGTAACGATATATTTCTTTTTAATTTAAAATATTTTTGATTTTTAGAAAAATCTAATGTTAATAATTCTCCTTGTCCAGCATCATTATAAGAAGTATTATATAAATCTAAAAAATCAGAACGAGATATATATCTATTTTTATATTCTTCTTTATCAATAAAATAATTTAATGGTAAGTAATTTTCAGTTATTTTATTGAAATTTAAAATATTACTTGATTCTAAATAATTTTGAGTTAAATATCTAAGTGGTTGGTTATATCCTTCATGTCCATCATCATTACTCAAACCATTTATAAAATATCCATTATTATAAGTATTACCATTAATTGGTAAATTTAAATCTACAGTTAAATCATGTCCTTTAGATTGTTGTTGATATCTAAAAAATTGGTTTTGCATTGTTTTTGAAGTACCGTGCAAAAATGTAAAGATTCCTGAAGTAAGAAAAATTAAAAGTGTTAAGCCACCTACTGTTACTTTATTTTTAAATAATGACCTTCATACTTCTTTGAATAAGTTTCACATAAAAACCTCCTTATAAATTAGATATATAAATTAAGTTATATTATATAATAAATTTTATTTTTAAAAAATACTCCAAATTAGGAGTATTTTTTGTTATTCTTCAGTTATTTTTGTTTGGGCTTCGTCATCTTTAATTTCATCTTGAGGTTCTGTGTTTTTTGAAGTTTCTTGGGTTTTTTCCATTTCTTTAGGTTCTTCTTTTTCTTCTTTAAAACCTTCGATAGCTTTATCAACTTTTTTGTCTTCAGTAATTGAAATTAGTGAATCTAAATCAATTGGTTTTATTTTTTCTTTAACTTCTTCAGTTTTAGGGGGAAGTTTTAAATTTGTAGCAATATAATCAATTTCTTCAGAAATAATTGTTTCTTTTTCAAGCAATAAAGTCTTAATTAACTCTAATAAGTGTTTGTTTTCGTTAATTACTTTAAGAGCTATTTCCTTTGCTTCTAAAATAATTTTTCTTACTTCTAATTCGATTTCATGACTAATTTGATTAGAAATCGAAGAACTTGTAGCTAAGGTTTTGCCTAAAAACGGTGATCCAGATTCTTCTTGGTATTTAATTGGACCTAAATCACTCATACCAAATTCTGTAACCATTCTACGAGCTATATTAGTCGCTTTGTTAATATCATCTGAAGCACCAGTAGAAATATTATCTTTTCCATAAATAATTTCTTCTGCAGCCCGGCCACCCATAAAGCTTGCAATTGTAGCTAATAATTCTTTCTTAGAGTAGTTATATTTTTCTTCTTCTGGCATCATTAAATTATATCCGCCAGCTTGGCCACGAGGAATAATAGTAATTTTTTGAACTTTATTTCCACCTGGAACTTTAATTCCAACTACCGCATGACCTGCTTCATGGTATGCAACCATGGTCAACTCTTTTCTAGTAATTGTTCTTGATTTTTTTGCAGGACCAGACATTACACGGTCAATTGCTTCATCTATGATTTCTAATGTAATTACTTGTGAACGTTCACGTACACCAAGCAATACTGATTCATTAATTACATTTTCTAATTGAGCACCAGAGAATCCTGGGGTCCTTTTAGCAACATTTTCAAACTTAACATCATCGGCGAACCTTTTACCTTTCGCATGTAATTTTAAGATTTCTTCTCTTTCTTTTACATCAGGTAATCCAACTGTAATCACACGGTCAAAACGACCAGGTCTAGTAAGAGCTGGGTCTAAAACATCAGTTCTGTTGGTTGCGGCAACAAATAGTAATCCAGAGTTTTCTTTAATACCATCCATTTCAACAAGAAGTTGGTTTAAAGTTTGTTCTCTTTCATCATGTCCTCCACCAATACCACTACCTCTAGTTCTACCAATTGCATCTAATTCATCAATAAAGACAATTGCAGGGGCATTTTTTCTTGCTTCAGAAATAACACTACGAACCCTACGAGCACCCATACCAACAAATAATTCGACAAAATTTGAGGCAGAAACAAAGTAAAATGGTACATTAGCTTCTCCAGCTGTTGCTTTAGCTAATAAAGTTTTACCAGTTCCAGGAGGACCGCCAAGCAAGATACCTCTTGGCATTCTTGCTCCAGCTTCCTCATATCTTTTTGGGTTTTTAAGGTAGTCAACTATTTCTTTAATTTCTTCAATAGATTCTTTATTTCCGGCAACATCAGCAAATTTCTTATCAGATTTAATGATTTGTGCAGGACTTTTATCTCCAAACATTCCCCCTTGTCCATTCATCATCTTACTTTGTCCTCTGTAAATAAAGTAAATCATTGTAATTAAAATAAATGTTGGAATAAGCGAAATAAAGATAGTTAACCAAATACTTTGTTGTGGTGTTTTAACTGACCACAATTGTCCAACTCCAACTGTACCATTATTATCAACAAAGGTAAAGGCATCTTTAAATACTTTTGGATAATTCTCAATTAAAGAGTAAACTTCGCCAATTTTTCCATATGCTACAGTTGAAATATTTCTACCTTCAGTTGATCAAACTGTATTAATTGCATTATTATATGGATTATATACTATTGAAACAAAGAAATTTTTATCGGTTGTTGATTTAGCAGCATCTTCTATTCTTGTAACTAATTGGCTTAAACTTATTTCGGGAACAGTAGTTCTTCTTGTAAGAACAAAATATAAAACTATTCCCAAAATAATTAAAGCAAATAAAACTATTAATAGTATAGATTTTTTGTTTTTCATAACCTTCCTTTCATTTGGTGTTATTTATATTAATATATTATAAAGATAAAGTTAAAAAAGCATTATTTTATTTTTATTAAATTACCCTTTTCTTTTTTAAGGAAAAATTCATTATTTAACTTGTATGAATTAGTTCTTTTTTGTGCCATTATAAAGTTAATAATACTATCTATTTTATTATTAGATATTTTAATTTTGTCATAATTACTATTTACAAACTTATAAACTAAAGATTTTTTATTTTTTAACTTTATGAAGATATCTTGAGAAAAGTCATGTTTTTCTCAAATTTTATACTCTTTATTAATCTTATAGTTTTTAAATTTTAGTTTTTGATTTTGAAAAATAAAATAACTTAAAATAAAAATTTTTTTGCTTTTTCATTTAACATTATTTTCAAGTCTAATTTTATTTCTAGTATACTTAGGTATTTCGTTTGTATAATCAATGTTAAAAGGTATTCTTTGTTTAATAACTTTTTTTAAAATAGTATTTTTAAAATATTTAAAGAGTAAAGGTCTTTTAATAACCATATTTTTATAGTTAGATATTTTTTTAATACCGTAATACTCAACTTTTCGCTTAGTATTTTTCTGAAAAATAGCAGTTTCCAAAAAATCATCAAGATTATGGCCAGTTAGCAAAACATTGCAATTATTTTCTTTATAGATTTTTTTTAAAAATGTGTATCTTTGCTCTCTTGCTCAATTTTGAAAATTACCTTTTAAATAATCGCTTTTTTTTAATTCTAAGCAAAAAAAGGGAATATTGTATTTTTGGCAAAATACTTTAACAATCTTAAAATCAAGTTCGCTATCTTCTCTCTGGTTGTAATTGACAGTTGCAACAAGTATATTTTTTTTATTTTTATATTTATTCAATAAAAACATACTGTCTGGTCCCCCACTAACAGCTATTAAAGTTTTTTTACTCTTTTTTCTTTCTTTTTCCATTTTTAGCATTAAATTTATTCATTACTGTATAAATATCATTAAAACCAAATAATATAGCTGCCTCAGCACTTTTTTCTAAAACAATATTCAATTCTTTGATTTCTGGTTCGCTAAACCTTCCTAAAACAAAATCTCTTAATTCACCTTCAAATGGATATTTAATCCCGATTTTAAGCCGTTTAAATTCTTCTTTTCCAAGGTGTTGAATAATATTTTTAACACCATTATGGCTACCACCACTACCACCTATTTTAATAGTGGCTTTCCCATTTTCAATATCTTTTTCGTCGTGAATAACCATAATATCATCAACATTAATTTTATAAAAAGTTGCTAGTTGCTGAACAAATTCGCCAGACAAATTCATATAAGTTAATGGTTTAGCTAAGATTAAATCATCTACTTTAGTGTATTCACCTTTAAATCTTTGTCTATCTAGTGTCACACCAAGCTTTTCACAAATTCTATCAATTGCTAAAAAGCCAACATTATGTCTTGTATATTTATATTCTATCCCTGGATTACCTAATCCTACAATTAATTTCATTTTACTCCTTTAACATTCAATTTAAATTTGTGATAATATTTCTTGGTTTTAAAAACTCTTTTAAGAAAATTGTTGAATATATTTTGTTAGTATTACTAAAAATTACTAATTCTTTTATAGCACGTGATGTTGCTGTATAAACAAGTTTTTTATACAGCATTTTTGCATGATTTGGATTAACAACAAAAATACAACAATTTATTTCACTTCCTTGAAATTTATGGACAGTTACCGCATAAGCTAATTTAATTTCTGTTTTAAATTCATCTTTAGTATAAATAATTGTTTTGTCATCAAATTGTACGTGAATTTTTTCTTTGTTATCAAAAGAACTTTTTTCAAATTTAGTAATATAACCCATATCTCCATTTGAAACACCATCATCATACCTATTAACAAGTTGAATTACTTTGTCATTCAATTTAAATTTATATTCATATTCATTTATTTTGTATTTATAAATAACATCTGAATCTTTGTTGTAGTTTTTTTGGATTTCTTCATTAATTTTATCAATACCATAAGGTCCTTTATACATCGGGCATATAATAATAGTATTATGAATTCCAAAATTCTCTACTTTAGTTAAAAATAAATCACTCAAATCACTTAAATAATTATTGTAAATATTTAATTCAATATTTTGTTTTTTAAGTTTATTACCATATCAATCACAAAAGTTAGAATAAATCCTTTCTTCTATATTAGCCTCTAAATTATTAATTTTTAGTTTTTCAATATTTGATAAATAATCTTGAAAGTCTTGGTTATAATTTAAATTTTTGAAATCACCAATTGAATTTATAAAGTTTATATAATCAATAATTTCTTGACTTTCTGAACGAAAATTTTCTTCTAAATAAATTGTGGTTATCTTTTGTGAATCAATTAAATCAAAAAGAATATTACCAGGGCCAATAGCAGGTAATTGATTAACATCTCCTAAAATTATTAATTTTTGTAAATTTTGACAAACCGATAAAAGCAAGTAAAAAATATTTAAATTAACCATACTAAATTCATCAATAATTAAGCATTTAATTTTGCTAAAATCTTCAATGCTTTTTGTTACTCTTTCATCATCAGTCGGTACACTTAAAAAACTATGTATTGTTTTTGAAGCAAATCCATACTTTTTCGATAAATTAGAGCACACCCTGCCAGTTGGCCCAAGAATCATAAAATCAGTTCCTAATTTTAATTTAGATTTTTTTAAGGTATCATGAAGATGTTTAATAATATTACTTTTACCAGTTCCAGGAGCTCCAGTTATAATACAAATATTATTATTAATTGATTCATAATATGCTTCTTTTTGTTTATCTGATAAATAGGCTAAATCTTTCTTTGTTAAGTGGTTTAATTTTAGTGGATTTGCTTCTTTAATTTTGTTTAATCAAAATGTTACCATTTTTTCTTTATCAAAAATTAATTTCCTACATAAAAGTCCGTTAACATTTAGTAACTTATTTTTATTAATCATATCTTTTAAGAATTCTTCAATAATTACTAAATCAAAAACATTAGAAGTTTTTTGCAACATTTCAACAACTAAGTTAGTTGGTCAAAATGTTGAATTACCTTCTTCTAAATTCACCATAGAATAGTTCAAATATGCTCCTAATCTTTCAAATGAATTAGTTTGATATCCTAAAGCTAATGCAAAAATATCAATATCTGCTAAATTTAGTCTATGTTCTAAGTATAGTTTGTAAGGATTATTTAATTTGTAGTAACTTAATAGATCATTTTCGCCATGATTTATATTTTTGAGTTTCTCGTATAAACTTTGAATTTTATTTAATTCAAAGAAAAATAAATCTTCATTAATTTCTTCTCGTTCATCGATTAAACTATCAATTTTTACTTTGTTTTCTAGATATGTATTTTGAATATTATCCTTTTGAATTTTTGATAAGAAGGTTGCAAAACCTTCTTTGAATAAATTATTATTTTTTACTTCTGAATAAAAATTAATAAAAGAGAATTTCGATTTAATTTTATCAACTGCAACAAAACCAACTTTTGGGGTTTGTTTTAAATAAAGATAAAGTTCTAGTTCGCGATCTAAAGTTTTTTGCTTAGTATAAAAATTAACTAATACATAATTATTAGTCCTTTGGGGTTTTGTTGACTTAGTAACAATTAAGTCATAAAATTTGTAAAGTTTAGGAATATTTTTAGTTGCATAAACAACAATTCGTTCTTTTTTGTCTGTTTCGCACATTAGCAAGCACCAATTTAAATCATAACCGCCTTTTAACAATTTAATTGGCTTTGCACTGATTAATTCTTCACCTGTGTTTAACTGATATTTTTCCATTATATTTATTAATTATAAATTAATTTTTAATAAATTAAAAATAAACAATTTATCCAGATTTTACTCACATATTTTTGCACAGATTATAATGTTGTGGATAAATATCGGTGTAAAGTGTGGAAAATTATAAGAATTTTTAAATATTTTATTTATAAATAAAAAAATATTATAAAATAATTGAATATGATAGATATCAGTGAAACAGAAACAAACAAAATTGTTGATAAATCGATTAAAAGCAACGAATTAAAAGAATATTTGTCAAACGAAATTGCAGATAATATGATTTATAAAACTTTTTTTAATAGTTTAGAAGTTTTAGATATTAATGATAAAGATATCACTTTAACTTTCAAAGAATATTCTGATAATACAAAAGATATTTATGTTGTAGCTTATAAAAAAGTTATTGATAAAGCAATTGCTGAAATTTTTGGTAAAGATATAAAATATAAAATAATTTCAGAACTGGAGATAAAACAACCTGAAATTATTACAGAAAAAGAAATAACTAAACAAGTTAAAACGTTTTTTCAAAACGATTATGCTGAAAAATCGACTTTTAAAAATTATTTAAAAAGTGAATTTAACAAAGAAGCTGTTGATGTTTGTAAAACAGTTGCAGAATTTAAATCTGATTTTGCTATTTTATTTATGTCTGGCCCTTCAGGCATTGGCAAAACGCATTTATTGCAGGCGGTTGGGAAAGCAGCAGAAGAAGTTGGTAAAAAGTCAATTTATATAACTCCTTTGGTTTTTAACAAAAAAATATTAGGGGCAATTCAAGAAAATAATACAACTTACATTTCAAAGTTATTAAACCATATAACTTCGGCTGATATTGTCTTATTTGACGATTTTCACATATTTGCAGAAGGTCAAAAAAAACAAACCAAAAATTTTATTTACCAAATTATTGAAGGTAGAATGCAGAAAGATAGACCAACAATAATATCAGCAGAAAAAGACTTAAAAGAATTAAAAGGGGTGTTTGAAGATAGGTTGTATACAAGATTAGAGTCAGGTTTTATTACTAAAATAAAAAAACCTGATGAAGAAGAATTTAATTTAATTTTAGAGTTTTTATTAATGCAAAATAGTATTGATTTAAATATTATTGATAAAGAATCAAAAGTGTTTTTTGTTAAAGAATTTTCTAATTCAATTAGATCTTTACTTGGGGCAATTACTAAAATTAAATATTACAAAGATGAACTGCTTAAAGCCAATTATGTATTTAGTGTAATCAAAAATATATTTAGAGACCATTTTAACCACAATAGTGAATTAACTCCAGAAGTAATAGTTAAAAAAGTTTCTATCTATTATAAAATTAGCACTAAGGAAATAATGGGAAAAACAAGGAAAAAAGAAATAGTTATTGCAAGACATATTGCAATTATATTAATGGATAATTTACTCAATATGTCTTCGACAGAAATAGGTAAATTTTTAAATAAAGACCATACAACTATATTAAACGCTCTTAAAAAGACAAAAAATAAAGAGTTTTTTTCTTCAATTAAACTGGTTCTGAATCAAATAAAAAACGAGATATACACAAGAAAATAGCGAGTTATTAACAAATAAAAGTTTAAAAAAATACAATAAATTCTTATATTTCGGTTATAAATAAACTTTTTACTTAAAAAAAAGAAAAATTACAATTATTCACAACTTATAATAATAATATATTAGGAGATTTTATGAAATTTACAATTTCAAAAAAAATAATAGAAGATACAATTGATTTTCTTGCAATATACGTAGATAATTTAGACTCTTTTATACCTTTTAGAGGAGTTTTGATAGAATTAAATTACGATAAACTTATTTTTACAGCCGGTAATACAAACATAGCAGCACAAAAAATTTTATTAGTTGATGAAAAAAATATTAAAATAGAAAAAACCGGTAAGTTGCTTGTTAATATTTTAATACTTAAAAATTTAATCAAGAAATTTGAAAAAAATATAACTTTTATAAAAACTAATAATAATTTGGAAGTTTTTGAAAATAAAACTTTTTACACTTTAGC
This sequence comes from Mycoplasmopsis bovirhinis, assembly GCF_900660515.1. Taxonomy (NCBI): domain Bacteria; kingdom Bacillati; phylum Mycoplasmatota; order Mycoplasmoidales; family Metamycoplasmataceae; genus Mycoplasmopsis; species Mycoplasmopsis bovirhinis. The sequence goes on along the minus strand of NZ_LR214972.1, from coordinate 567,048 downwards.
TATTTTAGAGGATGGAAGATATTCTGATTTTGATTTTTCTTTAACAGAAAATAAATATCAAATTGAATCTAGAGTATTATCAACAGCAATTAATAATGTTTATATTTCTTCTAACATAAATCAAGAAAGAGTAAGTACCATTACTTCTAATCCAATAACAAAAGTTATCAATATTCAATCAGAAAATAAAAACTTAAGATTAACGGCTTCAGATAGTTTTAGGTTATCAACCCACCTTTTAAAATTAGGTAAAACAACTAGTTTCAATTTAAATGTCGATTCTAAGAATTTTAAAAAGCTATACCATAAAGAAATGCCTACCAATATTACCTTATTTATAAGTGATAAAAAAATTGGAATAAATTATAATAACACAACAATTTTTACTCATTTAGTTAATTTAAAATACCACAACATTCAAAACTTAATTTCTTTCTCAAATACTAAAAACATTAAAATTAAAAAAGAAGAAATTTTAAAACTAATTAACAAAACAGTTTTTTACAATGTAGAAAAAATTAAAAGATTAGAATTTTCAATTTCGCAAGAAGAAATTAAAGCAAGTTTTGAAGTTCCTGAAGTTGGTATTTCACAATATATAACAACTAACTTTGAATATAAGGGAAAGCCCTTCGATATTGATATAGATTGACATTACATTAAAGATGCTTTAAATGCATTTGATGATGAATTTATAAATTTATGTATAACAAATGATGAAAAAAGAGTTTATATATTTGGTGGAAACACAACAGATAATATTCAGTTAATAACCCCTATTAGAAGGTATTAATGAAATTACAAATAGATAAAGAATTTATAAAAATTGGTCAATTACTAAAATATGCTAAATTAATTGAAACCGGGGGACAAGCAAGATTTTATATTAACGAAAATGATGTTTTGCTAAATGGAGAAAAAGTTGTTACAAAAAACACTAAAGCAAGAACTGGCGACATAATTTGAATAAATAATGAAATTGTTATAGAAATAGATTAAATTAAAAATGACATTATTTTAAAACTGGACAAAAAAATAACATGAAAATGTTATTTTTTGTTACCATTTATTGCTACCAAGAAAAAACGAAAAGAAAAATGTGTCAAGGTACTTAAAGAAAAAAGAATTTGTAAAAATATATGAAGAATATCAAAAATCAGGTTTCCAAGTGCTTTTTGGATTATTTACTAAGTACATCAGAAACAAAAAATCATTTAGATAATTTGTTAGAAATAACCAAAATATATCATGAAATTAAGAACAAATTACCTAAAAGTAGTAAAGTAATTGAATCTAAAAACTTTAGTATGAGTTATCTGAAACTTTCAGAAGTTTTTGGCCTTCTAGGTAAATAATTTCTAAAATTCATAAAAAACTCCATAAGCATAGTGATGTAATTTAAAAATTATTTTCATAAACAAAATCAAGATAGCAAGAATAAAACTAAGTGTTTATATATCTCAAAATATAAAATAGATATAAATAAACCTATTTTAGGGAGAAATATAAATCTTTTAGAGCTAAAATCTAAGCTTATATAAAAATCAAAAGGCAAAGATTAAAAATATATCTGCAGAAATTTATAACTTCGGAAATCGTGATTATAATGATGAAAACAATCGAAATATTTATGCAACTGATGTTTCATATAAAAGCCCAATAAACGTGTAAGAATCACGTGTTTATTTTTCTGTAATTTTAACCCACAAAGAAAATTATTGGCTTTCAATATACACACCAGTCAAATATTAACGAAATTCTAAATCTAGCCGGGATTGTTTCGCTATTAAGAGCCGGCAACTTACTTGATAATTGATTAAAATGTTAAATTTTTTGCCCATGTTTATTTTAGTTCTTTATTTTTAACAAAAAATATTTTTAGTTTTAAATTTATATATTATAATTTGATTAATAAACTGTCAAGCAAAATTACTTGACAATGGAGGAAATTATTTATGGTAAAAATAAGACTTAAAAGAATGGGGAGCAAATTCAGACCTGTTTATAAAATTGTAGCAGCTGATGCTAGAGCTCCTCGTGATGGTAAAATTATCGAAGCGCTTGGTCATTACAATCCAAAAACTAAAGAACTTGTTTTAAACAAAGAATTGGTTTCTAAATGACTTTCTTTAGGTGCTAAACCAACTGATACTGTAACTAGTTTATTAAAAAAACAAAAATAATAAATATTTGGTTATGAAAATTAATTTCTTAACAATATTTCCAAATTATATTAAACCACTTTATGAAGAAAGTGTTATTAATAAAGCTATTAAAAATAATTTAATTGAAATTAATACTATAGATTTCAGGAATTTTTCTAGAAATAAACACAGAAAAGTTGATGATGAAATTTATGGTGGTGGACATGGTTTATTATTGCAAATTGAACCAATTGACCTCGCTTTAGCCAGTCTTAAAAATCGTGGTGGTTATAAAGTTTTAGTAACACCCCAAGGCAAAGTTTTTAGCCAAAGAATTGCTAATAAATTATCTTTAAAAGACGAAATAACATTTATTTGTGGAAGATATGAAGGTTTTGATGAAAGAATCACAGATTTAGTTGATATTGAACTATCAATTGGTGATTATGTTCTAACTGGTGGTGAGTTACCAGCTATGGTAATGGCTGATAGTATTATCAGGCTAGTTCCTGGAGTTATTAAAGAAGAATCTCACATCTATGACTCATTTCAAAATAATGGATTACTAGATTATCCTCAATATACAAGACCAAGGGAATACAAAGGAATGAAGGTTCCTGAAGTATTATTTAATGGAAATCATAAAGAAATTGAGGCTTGGAAAAAGCAAGCTCAAATATTAAAAACAGTAAAAAATAGACCAGATATTATAGAAAGGATTAATAATGAGAAATAACTTATTAGAATTAGTTGAAAAATCACAATTGCGTACTGATTTGCCTGAATTTAGAACTGGTGACAACGTTAAAGTTCACGTTCGTATTCGTGAAGGAGAAAAAGAACGTATTCAGATTTTCGAAGGTTTAGTAATTTCTAAAAAAGAATCAGGAACAAGAGAAAGCTTTACAGTTAGAAAGATTTCATATGGAATTGGTGTTGAAAGAACATTCCCTGTTAATTCACCATTAATTGCTCATATTGAAGTTGTTCGTTCAAACAAAGTTCGTAGACAAAGATTATTTTACATGAGAGACCGTAAAGGTAAGAGCGCACGTTTAAAAGAAATCAAAAGATAATTTTCCAGGGCTTTTAATAAGATAAAAAGTATTTGTAATTTAGCTGCAAATACTTTTATTTTAATAATTTTAAAAATTCTAGTTCAGTTATTATCTTGACGCCTAATTCAGTTGCTTTTATATATTTAGAACTGCTACTTGATTCATTTGTAATAAGATATGATAAATTTTTATTAATGGATGCTGAGAATTGTCCTCCATTATCTAAAATTAATTTTTGATAATAAGACCTAGGATTAGCTAGTTTACCAGTGATAGCGAAAGTTAAACCTAAAAGTTTTTGTGTGTCTTTTTCCATCTTATTTAGATAGATAAAAACATTATCTAATTGAATTAATAATTGTTTATTTTCTTTGCGATATATATCTAATTCTTTGATTATTGCAGGCCCAATAGTATTGATTGATTCTAATTCACTCAAATCAATGCTTAAAAACTCTTTAAAGTTATTTAATTTGCCTGAAAGTAGCTGTGCTACCTTTAAACCAACATGTTTGATTCCAAGCCCATAAAACACCTTATAAAAAGGTGTCTTTATTCTACTCTCTTGAATAGCATTTATAATTTTATCAACTTTTGTTTCTTTAAATCCTTCATAACTCAAGATTAAACTTCTGTAGTTATGCAAGTTAAATAAACTTAAAAAATCACTTAATAAACCTTTATCGAATAAAAATTCAATATTCTTCTCAGCTAAAGTTTCAATATCTAAAGCATTTTTTGAAACAAAGTGCATTAATTGTTTTTTTAGTTTTTCTTTGCAAGTTTTGTTAATACAAAATTGGTCAACTAAGTTATTTAAATGAATTAGTTTATAGCCACAAGATGGACAATTTAAATTTTTTTGATAATAACCTTTGGTATTTTTATTTTTAATTCCAGTTATTTTCGGAATTATTTCTCCAGATTTAATTATTGAAACTTCATCACCAATATTTATATTCATATTTTTAATAAAATCAGCATTATGTAAAGTTGCTCTTTGTACAGTTGTCTGTAATAAGTTAATTGGATTTATTTCAGCTATATAACTTATTTTTCCGCTTCTACCAACTGTTGGAATAATATTTTTAATAATTGAGTTTTTTTCCTCTGTTTCGAATTTAAATGCTATAGCATGCTTAGGAAATTTTGCTGTTTGCCCATATAAATCTCATAAATCTAGTTGATTAACCTTTAAAACAAAACCATCAGATTCATAATCAAAAGAATCTTTATTTTTTTTAAATTCTAAAATTGAGCTTCAAATATCTTCAAAATTCTTTCCTTCTTTAACATATGGATTAACAGCGAAACTTAATTCTTTAAGTTTTGCTATTACATCTGTTTGTAATTTAAGATTTAATTTATTTGGATCAACAATATCATAAATAATCGATAAAAGATTTCTATTTTTTAAATTAGCACTATCTAATTGCTGAATAGAACCTGAAGCTGCATTTCTAGGATTAGCAAATAATTTTTCATTATTTGCTAATCTTTCTTGATTTAACTTATTAAATTCACTTTTAGGAAAATATATTTCACCTCGCACTTCTAAATCTTGCTTATAATTTAAAAATTTTGGGATGTTCTGAATTTCTTTGATATTATGTGTTACATCACTACCAACTAATCCTGTACCTCTTGTTACTGCACGAACTAAAATTCCGTCATTATAATGCAATGAAATTGAAACACCATCAATCTTAGGTTCCAAACTATAGGTAACTGTCTTATTAATATTATTTTGAGTATTTTGAATAAATTTCAAAATATCATTTTCTGAATGAGCTTTAGCAAGTGAAAGCATAGGTTTATTATGTGAAAATTCTTTTAGTGAGGGCACAACTTTTCCGCCAACTTTTTTAGTTGGTGAATCTTTTTGAATAAATTGAGGGTATTCTTGCTCTAAAATCTCTAATTTACGTATTTCTAAGTCATATTTTGCATCAGAAACACTTGGACTAGATAAATCATAATATTCTTTATTTCATTTATTAATATTTTTAGTTAATTCCTTTATTTTTTGTTCAATATTATTATTTGAATTCATAAACTTATTTTACCATAAGTTACGGTTGTAAAATTAATATATAAAAAACATATTTACAGAAAGAAATAAACCAGGATACTTCAGTCCTAATTTTAAATTAGAAATTGTCAAACAAATATTAAATTGGAAATCAATCCGATCTTTGGAAACAGAACTAACAATTAATTGTGGAATAATTAATTCATGAGTGAAAAAATTTAAATTATTTGGGTATAATGGTCTTATAAATAAAAAGAAAGGTAAAATACCAATGACCATGACAAAGAATAATAAACCAAAACAAGATAAAACATTATCTCGAATTAAAGAACTCGAAGAAAGAAATGCCCAGCTTGAAATGTAGGTAGACCTCTTAAAAAATTGAGAGCCTTGGTTCAACAAAGGACAGAGCAAGCAAACAAGAAAAAGCAAAAGTAATATTTGAATCAAGGCATAAATATAAATTAAGATTAATGTTAGAATTTTTCCAATTAGCAAAGTCGACATACTTTTATATTGTTCAAAGTTTTTCAAAAAATGATAAAGATTTTGATTTAAAACAATTAATAACAAATATTTTTAATGTGAATAAATCACGTTATGGATATCGAAGAATTTGTTTAAAACTAAGAAATAGAGGTTATATTATTAACCATAAAAGTGTTAAAAGATTAATTAAATTACTTAATTTATTTGGTTTACAGCCAAAAGCAAAGTACAAATCATATAAAGGTGAAACTGGGAAAGTTTGTAATAACTTACTCCTTACAAAGATTGTAGAGAAAAATAATCATAACACTTATTAAGAGAGAAACTTCAAAACTACAAAATTGAATCAAACTTAAAGCACTGATGTTTCTAAATTCAAAATAACAAGTGAAAAACTATATTTATCACCAATTATAGATGTTCATAACCGTGAAATAATTTCATACACAATTTCGAAAAGTCCTAATTTTGAACAAGTGGCAGAAATGCTAAATAAAATCTTTAAAAAGTATAAAAATCTTAATGAATTAATTTTACATTCGCACCAAGCATGACAATTTCAAATAAAACAATATTGTGATAAATTAAGTAAAAGAGGTATTAAACAAAGTATATCGCGAAAGTGCAATTGCTATGATAATTGTGTTATTGAAATATTTTTTGGAACCATGAAAAACGAAATGTTTTACGGTCATGAAAAAGAATTCAAAAATCTTGAAGACTTAGAAAAAGCAATGCGCAACTACATAAATTATTACAACGAAAAACGTATTATTACAAAATTAAAAGGACAGACACCTTTAGGATATAGGCATCAATCCTTAAATTAATTTTAGTCCAATTTTATGGGTTCACTATAATGTTCTGTACAGCTTTATTAATAATCGTTATCAAGTTTAAAATCAACTTGTAAAAGAACCTTTAATTCTTTTGTAATTTATTTTAATATCATTATATGGTAAGACAGAAAGAAAATAAAGATATTTTTCAGGTGTTTCAAAATATTTTTTTGCGTTTTGGCCATATTCTATCTTATAGTAAAAAGACCACCCAATCCCTTTGCCAGTATTTATCAATATTTTTTTTGGTTTTTGCATTTGTTGGTAAATATTTGAAAATTCTGCTAATGTTAAAAAACTTTTAGTATTAATTAAACTTTGGTTTTTTTCTCTTCAAGTTTTTATATTTTCCAATGTTATTTTACCAACTTGTACCAAACCATAAGAAAGGTATGACAGATAACCGTTACCTATTACAAAGACTAAGATCAAAACTGTTATTAGAAAACAAGAAGATCAAATAAAAGTGTTTATTCATTCCCCATCTCTGTCGAATTTAAACTCGATATATGATAAGGGGATTAAGAAGGCAAAAAACCAAACTAATAAACCTATTATGAAATTTCAGATATAAGAATGATTGCTTGCAATTTGGAGTTTTTTGTATTTAAATTGTAGTTCTTTAATTATTTTTATTAAGTTTTCAAAATAAAAGTCCTCTAATTTTATTGAATTGTTGAGAAAATATTCTTGTGTTTGTTTTTTACCTAAAAAAAATAAATTAGGAAAGAATAAAAGTTCTTTTTTTCTTTTTTTAATATAAATAATATTATATGTTGTTAATACACTTCATATTAAAAAAATAATTGATCATGTAATTGTAATAGCTTCAAAAATCAATTTTAACCTAAATTATCTTCTAATAAGTTATTGCTATTTTTTCTTCGAATATATTCATATGAATATTTTTGATTATTTTTAGAAACTGCTCTTTTAACTTTTATTAAATTATAACTTTCTAGTTCATGCTTACTCATAGCAAGCATTTCTTTCCTACTAAAGATTTTCCCATCAATTAATCTTTTAAAGAACATATTAGTTCCACCAGTGCCACGGCTTTTATAAGCAAAATTTTGCGGTGTTTCAGAAATGACTACAATTTTATTAAGTTTTTTAAAATTATCTCATTGTTTGCCATATTGCGCTCTCATATCCTTGATCTCAATAATTTGCTCATTATATTTATTTAAAACATTCATTTCTTCGTCTAATTCCTCTTTCGATTTTATCAGACTGTAAAAATCATATCCTACACTTAAAATTCCTCAGCCTTTTGAAATATATTTACTCGCTTTAGAAAGTGGACCATTAACTTTTAACCTTTTTATTAAGGCATTAGCTGTTAAAGAGAGAATATCTACTGATAATTTTGAACCATCTACAATTATATTGGTAAAATCCATTTCTTTAATTTGATCAAGTAATTCTAATTGCTTTTTTAATACATTTATTTTACTCTTGCGGAGTTCTTTGAATGCACTTAAAACCAATGCTATTATTCCTGCTCCGACAGCAACTACAGCAAACGGAGCAATAAACAATCCAAAAAATCCAGAAACAGCAGAAATAGCAGTAAATATTACTATAAGTCTTTGTAATTCAACATATGTTTTTTGTTCATCAGCTAATTTATCATATAACTCAGCTTTAATTTTAAAAGTTTGTTGATACTTTTCAAGTAAAAGGCTTAAAACCTTCGATGTTCCAGGATCGTTATTTATATATGTTTTATATGGAGTTAAAATACGATCTGGAGCTTTTTCCATTAGTTTAGGATATTTGTTAATATTAAGTTCATTTTTTATTTTTATTAATTCATTATTGTATTCTGTTACCAAATCATAGTCTCTTAAACGATTCTTAATTTCAAGTTCTTTCCCTGGGTTGCTAATAATACTAAAATCTAAATTTTTAGTAATTTTATTTAGGAAATCTTGTTTTACCTTTTGATTATCTTTAGTATTTCGAGTTTGTGTTAGTTTAGTGATATTTTTAGTGTTATCAACTGTTTGAGAAATAACTGAAATTATATTATTAGTTAGTCTAACTTCTTCTTGCTGTGATAGATTGGATTCTTTGGGAACTTGTGGTGCATTTGTAACGCTCGATACAGTAGCAAAATTAGATACTTGGATTATGTCAATATTTGAAATGAATGCTTTTTTAAGTTTCATGTTTAATTGCCTCTTTTTTAGTACTGATAAGGTCTCAAGGCAGTACTTTATTAAAATATTCCCATTGAGTTTGGTCTTTAAATATATTATTATTATAATTTTTATTTTGTAAACTTAATCTAATTTTAATAATTCTGTTACCTGAATCTTTAAAATAGATTTTTTGATTATTATAGGTTTTTGACAACTTTTCATTATAAATATTTATAAAATTGGAATTATCACTTAATTGGTAATTAAATTTTTCTCATTCGTCTATTGCTTCTTTATAATGAATGTTTTCAATGTGGTATTTATTAACATTTATTTTAATATTTAATAGAGAAGCTATTGCTAGCAATAAGACAAGATAAACTGTGACAATTAGGTGAGTTATGTAATAATCTGAGTTTATTTGTAATATTCCAAAAACTAGAATTAGTGGATTTAAAAATAAAGCAATAATAATAACTAGAGAATTATCAAACTTTGAATAATGTGTTATTTTTTTACTGTACCTTTGAAATTTAAATTCATCATAAGTTTTCAGAACTAGTTTTAAATTATCAAAATATTGTTGTTTTAATTTTATTTTATTTTCTATAAAATAATTTATAGTATTACTATTTAAGATATTATAAATATGAAAAAAGGGGAGTTTATATTTCTTCACTTCTAAGTATTTTTTCATAAATAATATAAAAATAAGCAAAGTGATAAGGGCTGCTAAAGATATTAGAAATATGTTTGAATAATCATATTTTAATAAAAAAAAGAATAAATAACTATCTGAAATATTTTTTCATTGGCTTTTTGGTAAGAAACTAATAATACCCAGACCACGCACTAAACCTGTATGCAAATTAACTCCTTTGTAATTTTTTTAATTATAACAAATTATATAAAAATATTGATGATCAACGAAAAAAACTATGTCTTTAAAATATATAACGATAATATAAATATAAAGAAGAATTTCTGATGACATTCTGCTTTATACTGAAAAGTTATTTTAACCACTTATATTCCAGTTGAGAATTAAAGAACTTAAAGAAAGAAATGCCGGCTTGAAATGGAGGTAGATGTATTAAAAAAATTGAGAGCCTTGGTTCAACAAAGGACAGAGCAAGCAAACATGAAAAAGCAAAAGTAATATTTGAATCAAGGCATAAATATAAAAAAAACAACATACTTTTATATTTTGCGAAGTTTTTCAAAAGATGATAAAGATTTTGATTTAAAACAAGTAACAACAAATATTTTCATGGAAAATAAGTTACGTTATGGATATTGAAGAATTTATTTAGAACTACGAATTAGAGGTTATATTGTTAACTATAAAAAAGTTAAAAGATTAATTAAATTACTTAATTTATTTGGTTTACAGCCAAAAGCAAAGTACAAATCATATAAAGGTGAAACTGGGAAAGTTTGTAATAACTTACTCCTTACAAAGATTGTAGAGAAAAATAATCATAACACTTATTAAGAGAGAAACTTCAAAACTACAAAATTGAATCAAACTTAAAGCACTGATGTTTCTAAATTCAAAATAGCAAGTGAAAAACTATATTTATCACCAATTATAGATGTTCATAACCGTGAAATAATTTCATACACAATTTCGAAAAGTCCTAATTTTGAACAAGTGGCAGAAATGCTAAATAAAATCTTTAAAAAGTATAAAAATCTTAATGAATTAATTTTACATTCGCGCCAAGGATGACAATACCAAATGAAACAATAATCATGATAAATTAATTAAAAGTGCTGTTAAGCAAAGCATGTCACGGAAAGGAAATTACTATGATAATTGTGTTATAGAAATATTTTTTGTTACCATGAAAAATGAAATGTTTTATGTTTATGAAAAAGCAATGACAAGTATATAAATTATTACAACAAAAAACGTATTATTATAAAATTAAAAGGACTGACACCTTTAGAATATAGGCATCAATCCTTAAATTAATTTTAGCTCAATTTTATGGGTTCACTATAATTTGTAAGTGTGTTTAACTATTTTTCTTTAAAAATTGCAAATAAGCAGCCTGTGCAATCATTGCTCCATTATCTGTTGAATATTTTAGATCTGGAATTATGCTGTTAGAATGTAATTTCACAAACTGAGATCTTAAATATTTATTAGAACTTACTCCACCCCCAAGCATTAATGTTTTAACATTGTATTTTTCCAATGCTTTTTGTGTTTTTTGAATCAAATAATCGATAGCTGTTTTTTGAAAACTGGCTGCAATTTGTTCTTTATTTAGTTTTTGATTTTTTATTTTAGACTGGTTAATTAAATTTAAGACTTGAGTTTTTAAACCACTGAACGAAAAATCAAATTCGGCTTGAGTTTTTGGTTTTGATAAAGTTATATACTCATCTTTATATTGTTCAAATATTTTATCAATAATTGGTCCACCAGGAAAGCCTAACTCTAATTTATTAGCTACTTTATCAAAAACTTCTCCAACTGCATCATCTAGAGTTTCTCCTATTATTTGAATATCATTTATATCATTAGAAAATAATAATTGTGTATGACCACCAGATACTAATAAACAAAGAGCCGGAAAAATAACTTTATTATTAATAGTAGATGATAAAAAATGACCATCTAAATGGTTAATTGGGATAAGAGGTTTTTGCAAGGTAATTGATAAAGCACTTGCAAATAAATAACCTACTTGTAAAGAACCAATTAAACCAGGTTCTTTAGTATAAGCTATATAATCAATTGTGTTTAAATCATACTTATCCTGAATTAAAGTTTGAATAATTGAAATATTTTTAATATGTTCTCTTGAAGCAAGTTCTGGTATTGTCCCTCCAAATTCTTTAAATATATCAATTTGAGAAATTGTTCACATATCTAATATCTTGCCATCTTCTAAGATTGCAAGAGAGGTATCATCATGTGAAGTTTCTATACCTAATATTTTCATTATTTTTTACTTCCTATTTGAGGTTTTTTAATGTAATATGGATTTATATTTAATATATTTGTTTCCTCTGTAAAAATATCTTTTGAATTAACAAAATTATCTACAAATAAATAATAGTTAATTTTGTTAACTTGATTATTTTCACTATCGATAATTTTTATGTTATTAAGATAATTTGTTTTATTAAATTGATCTTTATTTAAATAAAATAATTTTCCGCCTTGAGCATCTAAATACATCTCATTAAGTTTAGGATTTACAAAATTTAATATTTTAAAACTAGAAGTTGTATATATCTCTTGGTTTTGTAATAACGAAATAGTTCTTAAAAAAATTAATGAGATTCTTATTCCTGTAAAAAAACCAGGGCCAAGATTTAAATAAAAACTTTTAATTTTAGAAGTATTTAAATTATTTCTTTGGAGTAGTAAGTTAAAATTTTCAATTAATAAATCAACTTTCTTAGCAATATTTTCAATTAAAATGTGGTCTATAATTTTTCAACTATTATCAAATAAAATAATTAAAAAATCTGATGTAGCTGTATCTAAATAAAGATTCATTAAAATTCCTTTATTTCAAAAGTATGACTTTCATCATTATTTAATGATGCATTTACTTCAACGTAATTTTTATAATCTAAATTAAATAGATTTGCTCATTCAATTGCTACAACATTATCTTCAAAATAATCTTCAAATTCATTTATATCACCCTTATAGTTATATAAATCAATATGAATTAAACCATTATATACTTTCATATAATTAAAAGAAGGAGAGGTTATTTTTTCTTTAATTCCAAGTTGTTTTGCCAATTCTTTAATAAAAGTTGTTTTACCTGACCCTAAATCACCGTTTAAAAGGACTATTTTTTTCTTTTTGATTATTGGTAATCAAAAAGAAACAACTTCTGCAAGTTGTGACTCATTGTTTAAGTTATATATTTTCATTGGTAAAATATTTTTCTAAAGTAGTTTTTAATTTTGTTCCCTTTAAAATAACAATTGCTTCTGGACCAGTATGAATTGAAATTACGTTAGGAATTGGAAAAATTCTTGTTTTAACTTGATATTTTTGTTCTAAATAAGTTAATAATTCTTTAGCTTCCGAAGTTTTTTGTCCAAGTAAAATTATTTCATCATCACTGCTAAATTTTTGCATTTTTTCATCTAAAGCATTTTGCAATGATTTTAAAAATAATCTTCCTTTACCTTGTTTTTCTAAAGTACCATTTTGAAAACGAATTAATGGTACGATTTTAAGTAATTTTGCTAAAGTTGCAACTGGTTTAGATAATCTTCCGCCCTTGACTAAATAATCATTGTATTTTGGTACTAAAGTAATATCTAATTCAGAATCATTCCAAATACTCGCTAATTTAATTGAATTATCTAAACCAAGTTTTTCTAAATTAGTTATAAATTTATTAACTCTAAACAAAATTGTTTGAGCTACGTCAACTGATTCAACAACATGTACATTTTGATATTTATCTGAAATTATTTTTAAAAAAGAATATTGACTTGAGAGATGTTGTGAAATTGGAAAAATCACAACCTGTTTGTATTTATTTGATAATTCTTCAATTAAATTTTCAGAGTAACCAATTGGTGTTGCAGAAGTTTTAACACCTTTAGTATTTAAATTAAATTTATCAAAGAATGTTGAAGAATTAATATCAATTCCATCATTGTAATTTAAACCATCCATTTGTATTTGTAATGGTAAAAAATAAAAACCAAGTTTTTCTGCTTGAATTTTATCTAAACCACAAGCAGAATCAACAACTATTGCGATATCTTTCATAATATTATATTATATAAAATTTGTTATAATCTTAAACATGATTATTATTAATAATATTAACAAACATTTTGCTGGTAATTCACTTATTTCAGTAGATACTACTTTAATTGTTTCAAAAATAATAGAAATTGAAGATTTAGTATTTTTTGTAGATAGAAATAACTATGTTAAAAGTATTAATGTGCTAAGTAACTTAAAATATGGAATCAAAGAAAAGAAATTTTATACAGCTAATTTAGACGAATTAGATTTAATTAAAAGAGCAGCTTTAGATAATAATTTAATTATTAAAGATAAACCTAAATTTATTTACGTTGAAATTCTAAAAAGAGAAATTCACCCAAAATCAAATAAATTATTTGTTTTAACTGTTAGTGATTTGCAAAGAGAATTTCAAATTGTAACTAATACTTTAGATTCTTTAGAAGGAAGAGTATTAGTGTGTGCTCTTCCTGGATCGCTAACTTCATCAGGATTGGAGATTTTGCCAGGTAAGGTTATGGATATTGAAAGTAACGGAATGGTAGTTGGGTATAAAACATTATCATTTGATAAAGAAGGTTTAATTTTTGGTACTAAAGAAAATATTGGAAAGGAATTTATTATTTAATCATGATTATTAATGAATTAAAATCAAGAGGTATTTTAAAAGATATAACTAACTTAGATAAATTTATAAATATGGATAAAGATGCGGCAATTTATGCTGGATTTGATCCGACAGCACAAAGCTTACATTTAGGAAATTATATCCAAATTATTACAATGCTTCGCTTAAAACAATTTGGATATAAACCACTAGCAGTTGTTGGTGGTGCAACTGGAATGATTGGAGACCCAACCTTTCGCTCAAGTGAAAGAGTTCTTTTAGACCAAGAAAATATTTTAAAAAATAAATTGGAAATTTCCAAACAATTAGAAAAATTTGGCTTAGAAGTTTTTGACAATTTAAATTTTTATAAAAATATGAATGTTTTTGATTTTCTACGTAATGTAGGTTCATCAATCAATATTACATATATGCTAGCTAAAGATTCAATTGCTACTAGATTAGAAAATGGGCTTAGCTTTACTGAATTTAGTTATACCTTAATTCAAGGATGAGATTTTTACAAACTATATACTGACAAAAAAGTATATGGTCAATTTGGAGGATCTGATCAATGAGGCAACATTACAACAGGTCTAGAAATAATTTCGCGTAAAGTAGGAAATGATCATAAAGCCTTTGCATTTACTTGCAATTTATTAACAGATGCTAATGGTAATAAGTTTGGTAAATCAACAGGCGGAGGAAGTTTATGACTTAATCCTGAAATGACTAAACCATACGATATGTACCAATTTTTATTAAACCAACCTGATTCAGAAATCGAAAAACTTTTAAAATGACTAACATTTTTAACATTAGATAAAATTGATGAAATAATGACAAAACATAATGAGAAACCAAATTTAAGGTTAGCTCAAAAAACTTTAGCATTTGAAATTATTAAAGATGTGCACAACCTTGAAGAAGCAAATAAAAGTAAAACATTATCAGAAATTTTATTTAGTAAGGATTTAGATCTAAATCAAATTACGATTGAGCAAATTAAAACTTTAAAATCAGACTTAAAACTTTTAAACATCAACGAAAAGAGCAATTTAATTGAGGAATTAATTAAATTAAATGTTATTAAATCAAAACGAGAGGCAAGAGAATTTATAGCCGCAAACTCACTCAAGTTTAATTTAAAATTGATTTCTGAAGATTTTCAAACTTTTAGTAATTTATGAGATAATCAATATGCCTTATTAAACGTAGGTAAAAAGAAAATATATTTATTAGAAATTACAAAATAAAACCTCGTTATAAACGAGGTTTTATAATACAATTTCAGTGGCATCTGGCTTACCAGCATATGATTTATATGTATCTAATGCAACTTTATATCCAAATAGTTTTATTAAAGTAATAAAAGCTAATTTAGCTGAAGCGTATGGAGAATTACCAGTAATTAATTTATCTTCTTTATAAGAGACTAAATTACTAATTCAATTATCTTTTCTTAAATCATTACTTCACAATGACGGATATGAAGCAAATTCTTGATTTTTAATAACTTTAGCTTCAGTTAAAACATTTGGAGCATCACAAATAGCAACAATTGGTTTACCAGCATCATAGTGTTTTCTTACAAGATTTAATGAAACAATATTTTTTCTTAAATCTTGAGCACCTGGGCCACCAGGTATAAAAATTAGATCATATTGATCAATATCAACATTATTTAAAATGTTGTTAATATGAGCTAGATTATCTTTTCCAGTAGCACTTGATAATCTAGGATTGTAAAAATCAATTTGATTAAATTGATTTGAAGTTTTAAAGATAGTTAAAGGTGTCACCAATTCAACATCTTTAAATTTATCTTCAATAATTACTAATAATTTCATTATTTCTTTCTCCTTATAATTCCTCTATAAATTAAATAAATAAATAAAACAAACGGAAATAAAATGGTTAAAGCAAAGATAATAAAATAAGTTTTAATTCAAGTTTTATTTTCTTGTACCCTTCTTTCTTCAACTACATTTTGTAACTGTACAGCTGTTTGGTTTGAACCAAAATTATCAATAATATCATTTGCTCGCTTTTTATCAAAAAACAATGTAAAAAGGTAAAAAGCTAAGGTTGAACACATAATTGACAAATTAATGATTAATAATAAATTTGTATTTTTAAATCATTTATTAAAGATTTTTGAGAAATCAATAATAAAATGAATGTTAAAACCTAAACGATCTTGAGAAGAAGAAATTACATTTCCTACTTCGATAACTTGGTCTTTTAAGAACAAAACTAATAAATTAAATAAACCAAAGTAAGTAAAGAAGAAGATTATAAATCAAGTAAATCTTAACCTTTTTAAAACAAGATAACGGTATAGTTCAGCAAAAATAGGGCTTGAAGAAACATCTTCTTGAGTAAAGTTATTTTGGTATTTTTGTTTAACTTTTTTCCATTGCAAAACTTTAACAATGTTTTTTACTAAATAAAACAAGGAAATAAAAGTAGGGACTGCAAAGAGAAAATAAAGTCCAACACCAATAGAATCTGTATTTAAATGAATTAAAGCATTATATGCAATTCCTACTAATGACATTATGAAGATAATAATTCAAAATCCAATTGAAACATACTTCATTCTTGTTTCATTTTTAATAATGTTGAAAGTTGCAGGATTAAAATCTTTTTTGTTTTCTAAACGATGATTTTGGTCATTAGTTAATTCAGTTTTTAAAGTTTGATTAACTTGTTTTGGTTTAAAAATCATTAATCATCATTATCATCATCGTTATCTGATTGCTTGCTTGCACTACCATCTTTTTTTAAGAAATCAAAAAAGATATTTAATGATTTAGCAACATCTGCTTTTTTACGTAAGTTATCATTTTCTACTACTTCATTAAGTTTTTCAATAAGTGCTTTTTGAGTTTTATTTTCAATACCCGAAGAAAGTTTTTTAACGATGTAGATTTGGTCATCTAAATTTGGATCTAAGGTTTTAGCTTCTTTGTAAAGTTTTCCAATATTTTTAGATAAATAATCATTTAAAATATTACGCTTAGCTTCGTCATTATTTGCAGCTAAATAATCAGGTCTTTCTGAAGACATTCTTGTAATAGCTTTATCAATGATAGTTTCTAAATGTTTATCTAATTCAAGTTTTTTAGATTGTTCTTGTATAGCTGGAACAACAAGTTTAAAGACTCTATCATCATTTAGTGTTTTTCCAAGTTGTGACAAGGTTTTATCAAGTTTCTCTTTTTCTTCTTTGCTTAATTCTGAATAACTTTTATTTCAAATATTAGAATCAAGGAATCCGTCAACGACGTTTCTAAAATCATCAACTTTAGAAAACATTGAAGCTAAGGATTCTCCTTTTCCACCAGTCATAAGTGTAACTCCAAGAGCAGAAACTTTGTTAAAGTTACTATCTTCTGATTTATAAGATACAAGCATAATATTTGACATTAAAAAACCAGCTGGAACGGTAGCTATTGCATTAGTAAATCCAAAAACAAAACGTTTAAGTCATTTTCTTTTAGCGTTTTTTCTTTTAAGCCTAAATTTCGGAATTCAGTGGAAGATGTTATTGACTATAAATAATATACTTCTAGTAACAACATATACAATCACCGCAAGCAGTGAAATAATTAATGGCACAGCCCCTTTTATCGAGCGAACGTTGCTATCATCTGAATTATTAACATAATTATAAATAGCACCATATGATAAAATTGATACAATGATTGTAATAGCTATGGCAACAGTTTTAAAAATAGTTCATTTAAAACCATATAAAAAACCAAAACCAAAACTTATTAAAATCATGATTAATAAAATTAGTCCAACATAAATTGAAGCATGACTAGTTTTAAATGCTTCACTTATTTGGATTAAAAAGTTTTTAATTGTTTCTGACATTTTGTCCTTTCTTTAATTATAAATATTTAACCTTAGGCAGTTGTTTCCATGGGGTTTTTTGATTAATGCGATCAATAAATAATTTACCATTTAAATGATCTAATTCGTGTTGAAAAACAATTGCCAAATAATCAGTTACTTCATAACGCATAAATTTATTTTCCATGTAACTAAATGCATCGACAATAATTCTTTTACTACGATGAACATATCCTTCTTGTTTTGGGTGTTCTTCAGGAACACTTAAACATCCTTCGCCTTCACGAAGTGCCACAAGTGATTTACTTGAGCTTACTATTGAAGGATTAAAGAGTACATCTTTAAAAATAATATTACCTGCCGCATCAGTTAAATAAACATAAAAAACATTTTTTAAAATACCGTACTGGACAGCAGCAACGCCAACACCTGGGCGAAATTCTGTATTTTCTTGACTTTGTGAAGTATCTATATGGTAAATCATTCGTTTAGCTAAGTCAATATCTTCCCCGGATAAAGGAAGTTTTACATGTTTAGATTTATTTCGTAAAACAGTATCTGGTAACTCAACGATTTTTATATTATATTTTTCTTTTTTCGTCATATAATATAAATTATATAATATTTTTAGCTGAAATTTTATAAGGAGACTAAAAATGCAAATATTTCTTACTTTAACATTAAACTTAACTTATTTCTTATTTGGTTATTTAATGGGTTCACTAAATACTTCAATCTTATTTGGTAAGTTAACTAAAAAACCTGATTTAAGATTATATCATTCTAAAAATGCTGGTGCAACTAACTCTTTAAGAGTTTATGGAACTAAGTCAGCTGTTATTATCTTATTAATCGATATTTTAAAAACATTCATCGTTGTTTTGATTTGTAAATTAATTAGTAAAGTTATTAATGATTATATAACAGATGAGTTTCTTTATCGCACAAATAATGTTAGTTTATTAACTCAAAAACTTTATTTAATTCCTTTATTAGGAGGGATTGGTGTTTTACTTGGTAATATTTTTCCTGTTTTTTATAAGTTTAAAGGAGGAAAAGGTGTTGCTGGATCAGTTGGTTTATTAATTTCAATTAATATTACATTATTACCAATAGCAGCAATTTTCTTCTTTGGTCTAATGTTCTGAAAAAGATATGTATCCTTAGCAAGTGTTATAACTTCAATTGCAATGATTGGATTTATTTCGATTCCTTGAATAAATTCTGGATTTTTATCTTGAGTTTCAGGTGTTGAATATAACAGTTATACTATAACTATTTGCTTATATATTTTTAATGCATCTATGATAAATTTCGCCCATAGAGAAAATATTAAAAGATTATTAAAACACCAAGAAAGAAAGTTTGGGCAAAAATAATTTAATTTTTTAATTTTTCTATAAAATATTATAGATTAAATATAAAATTTAATCCTATTAGGGAACATTATGAGAAAATACAAAAGAATTTTAATCAAACTTTCTGGTGAAGGCTTTGCTAATAAAGAAAAACATTTAGCAATTGATAACGAATTAGTAACAAAAATAGCACTGCAATTAAAAGAAATAGTAAGCCGTGGAGTTCAAGTTTCGATTGTAATTGGTGGCGGAAACTTTTGAAGAGGAGCATCCGCTGAAAAAAATGGTATTCCAAGAAATCGTGCTGATTATATTGGGATGCTTGCAACCATTATGAATGGTTTAGCTTTAAGAAGTGGTTTTGAACTTGTAGGACTTAAATCAAGGGTTCAAAGTTCATTAACCTTAGATCCTAAGATTGCAGAAAACTACGTTAATGAAAAAACCATTAAATATTTACAAGACGGTGAAGTTGTTATTTTTGTCGGGGGTACAGGACGTCCTTTTTTTACAACTGATACAGCTTCAACCCTTTACGCAGCTGAAATAGGAGCAGAAGTAATTTTAATGGGTAAAAATGGCACAGATGGAGTTTATGACTCAGACCCAAAAACTAATACAAATGCTAAAAGATTTGACAAAATTACATATGATCAAATTTTAGAAAATAAACTACAAGTGATGGATTTAACTGCAACAAGTATGGCAAGAGACAATAACATAGATTTAATTATTTTCAATTTATTAGAAGAAAATTCAATTTTAAGAGTCTTAGACTCTTCAATTAAACATACAGAGGTAACGAAGTAATGGAATTAGATTTATATACTTTAGATTTTGAAGAAAATGCTGAAAAACCAATTAATCATTTTAAATTCGAAATGTCAAAAATTTCAACAGGAAGAGCTAATCCACAGATTATTAAAGGAATTAAAATTAATTATTATGAATCTTTAACTGCTTTAGAAGAATTATCACATATTAGTATTCCTGAGCCACAACAGTTATTAATTAAACCTTATGATCAAACATCTACAAAAGATATTTATAAAGCTTTAGAAAAAGCTAATTTAGGGGTTATGCCTATTGACGAAGGTAACCAAGTCAGATTAACTTTTCCAACTTTAACAACAGAACGTAGAAAAGAACTAATTAAGAATTTAGGTAAAATATCTGAAGCAGCAAAAGTAGGTGTTCGAAATGCAAGGCAAAACGTTAATAAAAACATTAAAGCTGATGAAGAACTTTCTGAAGATGAACAAAAATTATATTTAGATAAAATTCAAAAACTAGTTGATGAATATATTGAAAAAATTACTTTATTGACAAAAGAAAAAGAATCTGAATTAATGAATAAATAAAAAACTGATTTTTAGATTATAAAACAACATTCGCAAATTAGTGAATGTTATTTTAACTAGTTTATTCTTTTATTCCCTAAATTTTTTGTTTTTACGGTAGTTTAAAATATTATAAATTGAAATAATTGGGATACTTAAATCAAGATAAATAATTTTTATTTTAATTTCTTTGAGATTTAATAAAGCAAAAGTTGATAGATATTTTAGTATAAAAACATAAAAATAAATTACAAAAAAATCTGTAAAGAGAATAAAAATTAAGATATTTAAATGAATATATTCTGTTATAAAATAAACCAAAAGCAAAAATGAGTGATAAAATTCCAAATATATGCAAATTACTTTATAAATTGTTTCTATGTAAATACTTTTTTAGTATTATTAATATCTTTAATTTCTGGTTTTTGATCTTTTAATTCTTTAGCTAACTTATTAAAATTTTTCAATCCACAAGATATGAAATAGTTTAAAAAAAAGACCAGGTTTTTTTCCAATTTGTATTTTCTTTAACCATTATTTCATTATATAACTCTAACGAATGAGAAGCAAGACAAACAAAAAGATATAATATTAATATCAGGATAGTTCGACCAATTCTAAAAATGGGAATTATCGTTGATAAAAATACATTATAAATTACATTAATCGTGTTAGTTTCTATTGGTACATATTGGTAAGAAACACCTATTACTATCAAAGTTGCAACGTTACTAAAGCTAACAAAAATGCTAGTTATATCTTTAAATCCATTAACTATTTTTCACTTTTTAATTAATTTTTTGGGTAGTGAAAGTCCGGTTAATTATAATAAGAATTTATACTTAGTTTAACAGTAGCATAAATATGGTTAAAATATAAAGAAATGCGACATAGCTTCAAACTAAGATTTGAAGCAATAAAATAAGGATCTTTATTCAAGTTTTTGGCTAATGTGTTTCGAGTTGTAAGTGATTGCATCATAGATAACAATAATATTGACTATAAACTATGGTTTTGATATTTATATCATTCTTGGTATTTGCTATTTTTGGATTTGTAAAAGTTAAATATCCTTCAGGATTATTTCAAACTAATCTTTCAGCACCTGAAGAGCTATAAAATTAGTATAAATTAATGTTTATTAATTTATTTTTAAATATAATAAATCTAAATTAAACCCTTCTAAAGTTACAAACCTTAGAAGGGTTTAATTATTCAATTAACCAAGAAAAAAATGATTATTTTTTTTATATTTTATAATATTAATTATTGAAATAAAAGGAATAAATAGATCTATGATATAAAGAATTATTACTAACCTATTTTTAATTTCTAATAACATTAAGTTTGAAATATAACGAGGAGCAAAATAAGTTATATAAATTAAAGTAATGAATAGTAATGATATAGTAATGGTAAAAGGCCCGACAAAACTAGAATCTTTATTACTTAATTTTATAATCAATATAGAAATAAGCATAAATATTGATATTATATGTCAAACAAATTTTATTATTGTTTCTTTATTAAATAACTCATACAATTCGTCATTGTCATCTTTTTCTTTTTCTTTTTCTTTTAATTCCTTTTCTAAAGCTAAAATATTTGTCCAACCCTTAATGTAAATAAAAATAGTAAAAAACACAAAACTAGCATTTCTTCATTGCTTTAATTCTTTAATTCTTATTTCATTATAAATTTCTTCAGAATATAATGAAATAAATGAAGTTGGATATGCAATTAATGTGAAACCTAATCAAGGCGCAAAAATAAATCCAATTATTATAAACATTCCATAAGAACAAAAGTCATTAAAAGCTTTAGAAACTTCTTCAGATATATCTTTATATAAGAAATAAAGAGTGGTAGCTATACCAATTAAAACTAAACTCGCTAAAACATCGCGAGCGGTATTTACAATCTTTCATTTTTTGATTAACTCTTTAGTGGTTAAACAAATTTTTCTTTTAATAGATTTTGAAATAATTTTGAAAACAAAAGTTGTTGGTCAAAAAAAATAATAAAATTCTGTAGGTTCTTAGGTTTAAATTGGAGGTTGCAAATAATTCATCTTTTTTTAATAATCTTATTAAATGCATGCGTATTATAAAACCTGTAAATAAAGATAAAACAAAAATTAGTCCAAGTCAATTGAAATTACTTAAAGGATTACCCTGGACTTCTTGTCCATCACTACCATTAAACGAAATATAACCTTCTGGGTTATCAATAACACTTTGCCTTATATTTGCTGTTTTTTCAACTGCGTTAAAATTACCACTTAGCATCACAAGAAAGGCAAATGAAATAACTTTAATAATTATAAGAAATAAAATTATTCAAACATGGATGTAATTTTGTTTACTTAAAATAAAACTTTTAAATGACATTTTTTTAAACATTTAACTACCATCCTTATTAATTGCATTTTTAATGTATTCAATATCTTTATTGCTAAAAACAAAGAAATTTACCGCATTTTTGTCTATCTTAGTTGTATCGTTGTTTTTGTAGTAATTTAAAATATTAATTATTTTACTATTATAAAACAAATGACTAACTAAAAATTAGTTGTTTAGAAAACCGTAATTTTCATATCAAATATTACTATCTGTTTTAGATTTTTCTTGACATAGTGCATTTAAAATTATTAAAATAAATTTTGTTTAAGCAGTATTGAATTATTTTGTAATGTGTGTATGAAGGAAGGTCATTTTTTTAATAGTTGTAGCAATTGAGTTATTTAAATAACTCAGACCAGTTTTTAAACTTCCCAGTTTTTCGTAGTGGAGTTAACCTCCAATGGCATCAACTTTAATTAGTCTATTTTTAAAATTTGAAGAAAGTTTTGTTTTATCTTGAGGAAGAAATTATGTAATTATTAGTTTGTAAGGTTATTTCAAATTTTAAATTGTTATTTTAAAAATAAAACGGCCTGTTTTGAGTTAAGTTTGTGCTTGTTAAACTTATATTAATATTTTTTGAGATAAAGAACTTAAATCCTTGTGGCCATTGATGAAATAAAATTTATTATTATTCACTACTAAATAAAGTGAAGTAAAATTTTTATACACTTCCTCATTTTTACTAATTTCTGGAATTCTTACAATTGTCTCGAGTATGATATCTTATTTTTCTTTATTGTTATTATATGATTCTTGATTCTTCTTAAAATCTTGAACACTTATACCAGCACGGCATGCAACTGTTATAAAAATAGCTGATATCAATAATGGACAAAAAATATTTTTTAAATCTCATTACTTTCCTTCATATAAGCATTTGTAATATAAGTAGTTTGCTCAAGCTTTTGCTTTAGCAAAATTCAAATGCCCACTTATTGAATTTATCAAAGGTTGAATTTTTTCGTGTAAATATTCAAAAAAACCATTTATGGCTATAGAACTATAGAAAGCCTTTAATAAACGTGATGTATTTGAGGTATCTGCTAATTTTCCAACAACATCTAACATAGCTCCTGATGTCAATTCAACTACAACACTTTCGTCACTTGTAGATATGGCAGCAATTACTTTTGCAAGTAATAAAATTGATTTGGCTTCAACTGCTAATACATTGCCAGTTTTAAAATTTAAAATAATATCTACTAAATCTAAAGTGAGTGGCAAGTTTTTAAAAACTTCACCAAGTGTTTTTACTGCAAGATCCACTCCTGATATTGCGTAATAAGCACTTCATCAAAACGCCATTGGGAATCAATGATATCAAGCCTCTTCTAAAACATCTTTATTTTTAAAAGTTTTTTAGTTTTTTCAATTAGGTTTATTGCGGTAGATCTTGTTTCTTTTTTTGATATTTCACTACGTGTTTTTTCTTCAATTATTCTTTTTAATATATCTTCAATTATATTAACTGCTTTTTAATTATCTATATTATCTTCAAAAACTAAATTTACTAAATAATCTTTTAGTTTTTGAGTATCATTTAAAGACGAAGAAGGTAACTTAACTTCATTTTGAAATTGGGTTTGTTGTACCGGGCTTGCTGCTACAAAAATAAGCGGCATAGATATTCCTAATCCGAACAACAAACTTAAATATTTGGTTTTCTCTTTAAAAATTTCATAAATATAATTATTCTTTCTTATTTTATATATTTTAATTATACTAAAACACCGGAAGTTTCTTTAACTTTTTTAATTAAAATAAGATTGAATTATAAGGTATTGCTAATTTTATATGTTATTATATTTTAATTTATCAAATAATACTTCTTTGCATCTAAAAAAAGTTAAATTACTGCTTTAATAACAGAGAAGAAGTATTCAGTCATTTTATCATCCAATAAATTTTACATGACATTTAATGTAGTCTTAGAAGTAGTTTTTTAGATAATAAGAGTATTTCATAATTTATGTCTTCTTTTATAACATTTTTTTCTTTTGTTTTTGAAACTTCGGAACATTTAGTTTTGTCACTAAGAAAATAAATAGGCTTATAGTCTTTTGAAACTAAAGTTGCAAGACTTATATTTATTCCTTGATCAGAATTAGAAGTTAAATCACTTCTACTTGTTAAAAAATAGTAATCATTACTATTAACAGTCAAAAACAAAGAGGTAAAGGTTTTGTATGAATTAATATCTTTTTTTTGCTTCCAGGCATTTGTAAAATTGGTTCAAAAATAAAATGAAATTTTTATTTATTTTTCATTATAAACTCTAATGTTAGAATTACTTCCTACAATATTTAATTTTGAGCACGATGCACTAAATCATAATACACAAACACCTGTAGTTAATATTTGTATTTTTTTAATAAATTTATTTCATTTCATTTTATCAACCATTATAAATGCCCAGTAATATACGTAATTTGTTCAAGTTTTGAATGTTATAGATTCAAGTATTGGTCTAAATCTTTCTGTAACAAGTTTTATAAAATTATTTACATTTTCTTCTAAATCTAATGAATCAAAAAATAAATCAATAGCTATTGATTTTATAAGTGATTTAAAAAGAGTTAATAAACTAGATTTGTTAGATATATTTTCAACGATACCAAAAACAAACTATATTTAATATTTTTAGCTAATGTAGCATCACTCTTGCTAATAGATAAAATTAGTTTAACTATCACTATTGAAGACTTAATAGTTACATTTCTAGCGCACTCACTCAGCTTACAACTAACAAAAATTCCTGATAAGTCAAATGTTAGTGGTGCAAAGTGTTTAAATATTTCTCCACCTACATAAAAAGATAAATTTATTAAAGAAAGCAATGGAATAGCCAAATAAATACCTTTTTAAAAGATCATTTGAAATCAATGGTATCAAGATTCTTCTAAAACATTTTTATCTTTAAATGTTTCTTTTATTTCTTTAATAAGATTAAGGGCAATAAATCTTACGTTTTCTTCTGAAATTTTGCTATCAACTTTATCTTAACTAATGATTTTACAAGTTTTAAAATTTCATTATTTATGGTTGGGTCATCTTTCTAATTTTCAAAAACTAAATTTACTAAATAATCTTTTAGTTTTTAGTACGGACTTAAAGTTTTTTTAGGTAATTTAACTTTCTTTTGTGTTGTTGGGTTAACAGCAATAAAAAAGAAAGGTATGGAAATAGTGACACCCTGCAGAAAACTTAAAAAATTTAGTTTATTTCTCATAAAATTAAATAATCAGAATTTATATTTAAGAAAAAACCTTCCTAGTTTTGTAGAAGGTCAATGATTGATTAAACTAAAAATTCTTTTGTTTTTCTATATTGAAGAACGTTATAAATAGATATCACTGGCACAAATATATCAAGAATATAAAGTGCTTTTATTTTAACTTTATTGCTTTTTTTGATTAAAACAAAATTAGATACATAACGTGGCACAAAATAAACTAAGTAAGTGGCTATAGCTGTTAGGGTTCAGCCAAACAATGATATACTTAAGTTTAATACTGATTTTGTAGAAATAGATACAGAAATTAATACGATACTTATAAATATTAATAAGAGTATAAAAATATGTCAAACACTTTTTATAATCGATTCTACATAAAAAGTTCTTTTATTAAGGTCTATATTAGCATGTTCTGGGTCTTTTGTTTTAAGTTCTTTTGATAATTTACTAACATTAAATCAAGCTTTCACGAAAATAATTGGAAAAAGGAAAATAAAACCAGCTTGTCACCAATTAATTTGCTCTTTTACTCTTATTTCATTATATAATTCAGCTGAATGAGAAGCAATATAAATCATTGGGAAAAACAACAAAGCCCATAAAAATGAAAAGATATAACTTAATGATAGAATTGATAAACTATATTGGCTTAATTCTCTATTTTTAATAATTTCAATAGGTAATTTAACAAGACCTGTAAGAAATAAAGTAATTGATATTATTCAAAACAATTGTAATGATTCAGAGACACCGTTCGATATTCTTCATTTTCTAATAAGTTGTGTAGTTGTAAATGTTCTATTAATAAAATATGATTTAATGAAGATTTTTGGTATGGCTGTGTGAGGCAAAAGGAAAAGTAAAGTTCGATATAATTTCCGACTTAAATTTAAAAACATAAAGTTTTGATCAGTTTTAATTGTAAAGAATAATCGAATTCTGAAACAAAAAGCAATAAATGTTAGGATAAAGAAAATAATTATGTAAAAGCCTGTATAACTAAAGGAAACTACAATTTCTAAATTGTTTGAGTCATTGAATGCATAATAACCTTCAGGATGATCTAAAATAGACTCATAACTATCATGGTGAATAACATTAAATAAAAATCCACTTGCAAACACTGCTAAAAGAAGAAAAAAGTCTTTTACGATAGTTAAAAAGGTTATTATAAATAATAAACGATAATTTTTTCTATTTAAAATATTGTTTCTAAATTGAAGCTTCTTAAACATAATTACTCCTTATTTTTTACAACCTCTCTAATTTTATCTATATCTTCTTGTGTGAAGATATAGAATTTTGTTCTATTTGAGGCCGATTTATTTATTTCTTGGTTTTTATACTCCCTTAAAATTCCGACAATTTTTTGTTGACAAAATAATGGAGATCCTAAAAATTGATTATTTATATATCCATGATTATCATAAGTTATAGAAGATGTAGTTTTTTCTTTTTCAGTTGAAAGAGTATTTACAATCGACTTTATAATTTTAAAGATTTTAAATATATCCTGTGAATAAAGCATTGATTTTTCTTGTATTGGTGTATATGAAATAACTAATGATTTATCTATTTTTGTTCCGTTTTCTGGAACAATAAAGTCTAAACCTTTATTTGATGTTTTGAATTCGCTTGAAAGAGACTCAAGACCATGGTTTCGAACTTTTATTAATCTTTCTGAGAAATTTGGTGATAATTTAGTTTTGTCTAATGCATAAATTAAATAATTATCTGTATTTAATACTGTCTCAAAGTTTACCTTTCCACTAAAAAAGTATTCACTGTAAATATAATTTAAATTTGTTGGGTAAGACTAATGTCTAATTCTTTGCTATTTAATGAGTTTAAATCTGTTCTACTTGTTAAAAAGAAATATCTATCTTTATTTGTAGTTAAGTATGTAGATGTAAAAGTTTTGTGTTCCGTAGAATTGTTTTGTCTGCTCGCTATTACAATAGTTTCTAAAATAAAACTTTGTTTTCGTCATGTAATTTTAAATTAGTTTGAAAGTTTTGAACAGCTGAAGCTACCAAATTGCACGAGAAAAGGAAAAAACAAAGAGGAAAAGGTAATTAACTTTTTAAATATTGATTTATTAAAAAACATATAATACCCCATTGAACTAGCATATTTGTTTTAAAAAAATAGTTTTTAATTAATTTATTAAATATATAATTTAATTATACTATAATACAAAAGCAATGTTCAAGATAATTATCAGAGATATTCGTATGTTTTCTGTAGCAACTATTATACCTTTAACTACAGTAGTTTCATGTTCTTCAAACATAATTAGCGCAAGAGAAATTAATGATGTTAAAAAGAATGTTTTTAATATTGGAATTTATAATAATGATCAAATATTAACTACTTTTACAAGTGTATTAATTAAAGAAGAATTAAATAAACTTATTTTTTTGACTACATCTCACTCATTTAAATCATTCAAACTAAATGAAGCAACAACAGATGAATTAACACTAAAAATAACACAATTTTACAACTTAAAACAAAGTTTAAAAATTAATTCTAAAATAAGAATAATCTACGATAATAATGACGAAGATATTGCAATATTTTATTTAGACAAAACAAGTGAATTTAATGATATAAAAATAACAAATAAATTAGAATTAAATTCATTTGATACCAAATTACCACAAGCAAACTTTTTATATACCCTTGGTTTTACAACGTTGTTAGATGAAGATTTTAAAACAAATACATATGATTTATTTTTCTACTTAAAAGATAAAGACATTTCCTTTGAAGAACCAAACATATTATTTATTAATAATATTCAATATAGTAGTGGGGCTTCAGGTTCCCCTTTACTTTATAAAGATAAAATAATTGGGTTATACTTAGGTAAAAAACTTAATAATGGGAAATTAACCCCATTCTTTAAGTTATTTAATGACAAAATAGTTATAGAACTAAATAATTTTTTAATTAAATAGAAAACAACAAAGATTAATTTTCTTTGTTGTTTAATTTAAAATGAAATTTATTAACTATATAGTTTGGTTATTTATTTTTGAATTCATCTTTTAAATATTTATCTGGTACAGCATTTAAATTAATATGGCAATAACCAGTAGGATTTTTAATTAAATAATTTTGGTGGTACTCTTCGGCTAATGTTTGATCGCTGACTGGCAAAAACTCTATATAATTTTTTTTACCTTCTTTTAATATAAACTCATTATTTAATGATTTAAATTTATTTAATAATTTTGAATCATTAGAATAAATACCAACACGATATTGGGTTCCTTCATCACCGCCTTGTTTATTTAAAGAATATGGATTAATAATCTTTAAATAAAGTTCTCAAATTAATTCTTCATTAATAATTTGAGGATCATAAGTAATTTTAACTGCTTCAACATGTTTTGAAGTAGTGCATACTTCTTTGTATGACACCCCTTCAAAACCACCATTAATGTAATAAGCGTGTGCACTTAAAATACCTTTAATTCTTGAAAAGAATGCTTCAACACCTCAGAAGCATCCGCCTGCTACAAATAATTCTTTTTTCATAATTTTATTATATTAAAAAAATAGTTATCTAAAAATAACTATTTTTGGTGAATTATTGTAAAGGCAAATTGTGTACTAAATAATGATATTGAAATTACTTGTCAAATTAAACCACCTACAAATGAACCAACTGGTGCATTTAAGCTAGAGGCAGCAACAATTTGTAAGATTCATCAAATAATTCAAACAAAGTTGTTTGTTATATAAATAACAAACATTCCATAGGATAAACCTCCTCAATTATGTGTTCTTAAGGATTGTATGAATTGTGGTAAAAATGCTAAGGTAGTAAAAGCTGGGAATACAAATCCCATAATAGCTTCTAAAGAAGCTGGGATAATAAGTTGTTTCCATATTCCACCTGCATAAATTCCAATATGTAAAGCGATAAAAATAATACCTATGATTAGGTATATTCCTAGAGCAATTCATGCCTTGAGTTTTGTTTTTTGATTAAATTCTGATTTATATAAATACATTAATCCTAAAGTTATTGTTTGAATAACCATAGTGATTGTATTTGGTATTATAATATTATGTAATTTATTAGGGCTTAGGGCTGATCATACAATTCATAAAAGAATCCCTGTGTGAAAAATTCAAAATGAATAGAAATTAACATCTCCAGTTTTTCTATCCTTAATTATTTTGAATAGTTGGGGTATGCTAAGTGAAGCTACTAAAACTGCACCAATATACCCCAAAATAGAAATAGCTAATTGCATATTTAAATTATACCATATTTATTTAATAGCTATACATGAGGTCAACAAACCAAATTTAAATTATATATAATTTTCAATAACAATATATAATTTATTTTATGAATGATACTATAGCAGCAATTAGCTCAGGTTCAAGAATTAACCAACCTATTTCAATTATTAGATTATCAGGTCCAGATACTTTAAAAATTATTAAAAAAATTTTTAAAGGAAAAATTGGAACAGATCACGATATTACTTACGGTAATATATATGATGGTGAAACTTTAATTGATGAAGTTTTAGTAATGTGGTTTTTAGGAAAAGAAAAAAATGGAGAATTAATATTTAATAATTATGTTGGAGAACCAATTGTTGAAATTAATTGCCATGGGGGAATAGTAGTAACTAATAAGGTATTAGAACTACTATTATCTAACGGAGCAAGAATGGCAGAGCCTGGAGAATTCACTAGAAGAGCTTTTTTAAATGGTAAATTAGACTTAATTAAAGCTGAAGCTATTCATGACTTAATTATGGCCAAAACTTTAACACAAGCAAAAGCAAGTGTCTACCGTTTTACCGGTAAAACTTCCAGTTTAATTGATGAACTTTCAAAAGATATTGCTCTTTTAATAGGGATGTCTGAAGTTAACATTGATTATCCAGAATATGATGATATTGAGCAACTTGACAACCAAATAATGCTAGATAAACTTAAAATTTTAAAAACAAGGTTTGAAGAAATTATTAAAGTTTCAAATAATAGTAGATATATTTTTGAAGGTGTAAAAGTTTCAATCTTAGGGAAGCCTAATGTAGGAAAAAGCAGTATTTTGAATGCTTTGTTGTCAGAAGAAAAAGCTATTGTTACTGATATTGCAGGTACAACTAGAGATTTAGTTGAAGCTTCTTATCAAATTAACGGAATATTATTTAATTTAGTTGATACAGCAGGCTTAAGAAAAACAGATAATAAAATTGAACAAATAGGGATTGAAAAATCTTTAAAGCAAATTCAAATTTCAGATCTAATTATCCATGTTATTGATCCAACACAATCTGAAAATGACTTTGATTTATTAGTAGAGCAAGAAGCAAAAAAACAACACAAATTATATTTAAAAGTACAAAACAAATCAGATTTAGTGAAAAATAATAATTTAATTTCAATTAGTGCTTTAAATAATGATATCAAAGAACTTGA
This sequence comes from Mycoplasmopsis bovirhinis, assembly GCF_900660515.1. Lineage (NCBI taxonomy): Bacteria > Bacillati > Mycoplasmatota > Mycoplasmoidales > Metamycoplasmataceae > Mycoplasmopsis > Mycoplasmopsis bovirhinis. Next base: position 535,326 of record NZ_LR214972.1, on the reverse strand, counting down.
AGATGCACTTGTCAAGGAATTTGAAAATTTAGACGTTATGGATAAGCGTATTTTATCTAATACTAGGCAACTATCATTAATTCAAAATGCTTATAATTCCTTATTAGAAGCAGAAAAATCAATTTTGAACTACGCTACTTTTGATGTAATTATTGTTGATTTATATGATGCGTGAGATGCATTGCAAAATATTAAAGGACAAGTAAATCGAGAAGATTTACTTGATGTTATGTTTAAAAACTTTTGTTTAGGGAAATAAAATGGGTAAGAAAAAAAACAAATTTATTGATGCACATTGTCACGTATCAACTAGAGCATATGAAGAATTTCACATTCAAGAAATAGTTGCAGCAGCTCATTATAACAATATTGAGTTTTTTATTAATAATGGCGGTCACCCTCAAGAAAATCTTGAAGTTATCGAGCTGGCTAAAAAATATTCAGTTTTCAAAGCTTGTATTGGGATTCATCCTGAAGCTGGAGTTGATGGAAATGATTATCTTCTAGTTAAAGACTTGCTAGATGATAACAAAGAAAATATTATTGGTATTGGAGAAATTGGTCTAGATTATTATTATGAAGAAGCACCAACAAGGGAAAACCAAATAGCAAGTTTTGAAAATCAAGTTAAATTAGCATATGATAATAATTTACCATGTGTAATCCACATTAGAGATAAAGATAATCATGATTTAGCTTACCAAGATGTTTATAATGTTTTATTAAAGTATCCTAAACTAAAATGTATGCTTCATACATTTACTGGTAAATTAGAATGAGCTAAAAAGTTTTTGGATTTTCCTAATTTATATTTTTCTTTTAGCGGAGTAGTTACTTTTGGATCTTCAACTACCACAAGAGAAGTTATTGAATTTTTACCATTAGATAGAATTTTAAATGAAACTGATGCGCCATTTTTAAGGGTACATCCATATACTGGGCAAAAAAATGAGCCTAATACTGTTTTATATGTTTATTACTATATCTCTGGGTTAAAACAAGTTGGGTTAGATAAATATGTGGATAGAATTAACAAAAATGTTAGAAAGTTATTTAATTTATAATGAAAAAGAAAAATCATGTTTTTGCTAAAAAGAAGTTTGGACAAAACTTTTTACATGATAAAAATATTATTGAAAAAATAGTAACTTTGTTTGACATTAAACAACAAAATATTGTTGAAATTGGTCCTGGGAGAGGTGCATTAACTTCTGAATTAGTTAAAAAGGCAAAACAAGTAATTGCCTTTGAAATTGATAAAGATATGGTAGATGTCTTAAATCAAAATATTAATTCGAATAACTTAGATTTAAGACACCAAGACTTTTTGAAATCGGATTTATCAAATTTACCTACTTCAATAGTTATTGCTAACATTCCATACTATATTACAACAGATATTTTATTTAAAATTTTTGAACACAGGGATAAATTCTCTAAAACTATTTTAATGGTTCAAAAAGAAGTGGCTCAAAGGTTAATAGCTAAATATAAAACTTATGATTATTCCAAATTAACAGTTAGCGCACAATATTTAGCTAAAGTTAATTTAGAATTTGTTGTTCCTGCTAGTTGTTTTATACCTGCACCTAAAGTTGATTCAGCTATTGTTTCCTTTGAATTTTATCCTAATATTTCAAATCAATATTGGCTAAGACTTAAAGAGTTTTTTAAAGTATGTTTTGCTAATAGAAGAAAAAAACTAATTTTTAGTTTGAAATTAAAATATTCACTAGAAAAAATTAATGCTGCATACCAAAAATTACATTTAAATGAAAATACTAGAATTCAAGAATTACAGATTTCAGAAATAATAAACTTATATCAAGAATTAGAGAAATAAAAACGTTTATACCTATAACAAAGGCATAAACGTTTTTAATATCATTATTTAATTTATTAAATAATTCCTTCAAGATCCTTAACTATTTCATCAATTGATTCTCTTAGATAGTGCACTTTTTTAACTGTGTCAGCAATTTTTTGGTTTAATTGTTTAATATCAATTACTTCTTTATTATCAGGCTTTTGGACATAACTAGAAACTGACAAATTGTAGCTATTATCTCTAATTTGTTGATTTGGAACAACTTTAGCAAAGTTTTCAATATCTTTACGCTCACTATAGGTTCTAACAATATTTTCAATATGTTCTGGCAATAATTTATTACCATTATTTACCTTAATAAATTGATTAGAAGCATTAATAAAGACAACATCATTAGGATCTTTATTTTTCTTAAGAATCATAATAGTAGTTGCAATTGTAGTTCCGTAGAATAAAGAATCAGGTAATTGAATAATTGCATCAACGAAGTTATAATCAATTAAATACTTACGGATTTTTTGTTCTGCTCCACCACGGTACATAATACCAGGGAAGCAGACAATGGCTGCTGAGCCTGTACTTGATAAATAATGTACAGTATGCATAATGAAAGCAAAGTCTGCTTTTGATTTAGGAGCTAAAATACCTGCTGGAGCAAAACGTTCATCATTAATTAAAAGTTGATTATCACTTCCTTCTCACTTTATAGAATATGGGGGATTAGATACAATTACATCAAAACCTTTATCTGGACCTGTTTTTTCCATAAAACCTGGTTGAAGTAAGGTGTCGTCGCGGTAGATATGGAATTTTTCAAAGCCAACATCATGTAAGAACATATTAATACGACATAAGTTGTATGTTGTAATGTTTATTTCTTGGCCATAAAATCCACCACGAATTTTATTTTTTGGAAATATCTTTTTAGCTTGTAACAAGAGAGATCCAGAACCACAGGCAGGGTCATAAATATCATTTATTTCATCTTTACCAACAATTGCTAGTTTAGTTAAAAGTTCTGAGACTTCTTGTGGGGTAAAAAATTCACCACCTGATTTACCAGCATTAGATGCATACATACTCATCAAGTATTCATAAGCATCACCAAATGCATCTATTGAATTACCTTGTAGACTACCTAATTTCATATTAGCTATTTTTGTTATGATATCAGCTAACTTTTTATTACGATTTCTAACAGTTGTACCCAAAGATTCTGAATTAACATTAATATCACTAAACAAACCTTGGAAGTTATCTTCAGAAGACCTGTTAGAGGTAGAATCCTGAATGTTTTTAAAAGCATTGCTTAATTTAATGTTTAAATTTTCTTCATCCATATAGGCGTTTTTAGCAACATTAATAAATAATTCTGAAGGTTTGATGAAAAAACCCTTAGTACGTGCCACTTCTTCGATTATTTCTTGTGTAATTTGTGAATCTTCAATTTTTGTATAATCAAAATCATTAGAAGATCCTTGTTCATGCTCTCTATCATTAATATATTTAGTAATATATTCTGAAATATAACGGTAAAATAAAAATCCAAGTACATAGTTTTTAAATTCTCATCCATCAACATGTCCTCTAAGATCATTTGCTATATCTCAGATAGTTTTGTGCAATTCGTTTCGTTCTTGTACATTTTTAGTTTCATTATTCATTATTAAGTTTCCTTTCATAATATGGTTAATTAAAGCATATTTAACAATATACTTTATATATGATAGCAATTTTAAGAATTTATTAATTAAAAGAAATAAATTATTTAACTAAGTAAAAGCAGAACAAATACAAGTTATTAAACTTGGACTATATTTATTTCTTATGTTTTAAAGTTGGGAATAAAAGAACATCACGAATTGATTCTTTTTCGGTTAAAAGCATAGTTAAACGATCAATTCCAATTCCGCATCCACCAGCTGGCGGCATAGCATAATTTAATGAATCAATAAAATCTCAGTCAATATTACTAGCTTCATCATTTCCATTATTTTTTTCTTCTAGTTGTGCTTTAAAACGTTCTAATTGATCAATTGGATCTGAAAGTTCTGTGTACATATTCGCATATTCTTTGGTATTTATAAATAATTCAGCGCGTTCGGTAAAGCGAGGATCATTAGCTTTTGCTGTTAATGGAGAGATTTCAATAGGGTGTCCAAAAACAAAGGTTGGTTGAATTAATGTTTTTTCAATTAAAAGTTCAAAAAGTTCGTTAATAATATGACCTAATTGAAAGTATTTTTGTATTTTAACACCGTAGTTTTTGGCTACTTCAAAAGCTTTTTCTAAAGAAATATTTTTAAAATCAGTGTTTGTTGCTTTAGAAACAGCCTCCACCATGTCTATTCTTGCAAATGTAGATTCTAAATCAATTTCAATACCTTTATTTAAAATCTTTGTTTTACCTAATTTTTTGGCAATTTGTTTAATTAAGGTTTCAGTACGATTCATCATACCTTCTAAATTAGAATAAGCTTCATAAAATTCAATTGAGGTAAATTCTGGGTTATGAGTTGTATCAATTCCTTCGTTACGGAAAATGCGACCTATTTCATAAACTCTATCAATTCCACCCACAAGAAGTTTTTTAAGTGGAATTTCAGTGGCAATTCTTAAAACAAAATCTTGGTTTAAGGCATTGTGATGAGTTGTAAAAGGCTTAGCAGAAGCTCCAGAAAGGTAGTTGTGTAAAAATGGAGTTTCAACTTCCATGTATTCTAAATCATCAAAATATCTTCTAATTTCTGAAATAATTTTTGTTCTAGTTCAAAATACTTGTTTTGATTCTTCATTCATAATTAAATCTACATATCTATGTCTATAGATTTCTTCAACATCTACTAAACCGTGGAATTTATCTGGAAGAGGTTTAAGAGCTTTAGTTAATAATTTTATATTTTTGGTTTTGACACATACAGCTCCGGTATTTGTTTTCATAACACTACCTTCAACATAAATGATATCCCCGATATCAAAAGTATTAACTAAAGTAGCTAAAGACTCATGTTCTTTTTTGTTAAAATATATTTGGATTTTAGAATGGTAGTCTTGGATTAAGATAAAAGGACCACGCATGGTCATAATTCTTCCGGCTACTGCTACTTCATTATTTGAATCATGCAATTGTTCTTTGGTGTATGATTCATAATTTTTAATAATATAATCAGAATATTGAACTTCTTTAAGACCATTTGCTTTGGCAAATGGTTCAACATTCATTTCTTTATATGCTTGCAATTTATTACGTCTGACTAATTCTTGTTCTGTGTATTTTTGCATTGTTACCTACTTTATTTGTTTAATTTCTTTAAAAGTTCTTCTAGCTTTAAAGAACTTTCTTTGATTTTTTGTTCTGTTTTTTGTAAATCTAATTCATCATTTAGTTTTAGAAATGATACTTCTAATAATGATGGAATATTGAAGTCTGTTATAGAAGCATGTTTTGTTGGAGATGAAAGATTTATTTCTTCAAGAAAACTTTGCATATTACCATTTACTCCTATTACTTTAAGATTATATCCTGGGCATAGATCAATAATTTTGGATTCTAAAACTTCAATAATTTTTTTACCTTTAATAGATTTTGGAACATATGTTAGTTTTGAAACTAACATATGTTTAATTTGTCCTTTAGCAGTTAAAATACTAACTATATCATTATTTTGAACCATTGCAAAGTTTTCTACTTTATCACTTAAAGATAAATAAACTCCTTTATTGCCTTTTGCCTTTGGTGAATATATAGCAATATCAGTTTCCGGATATAATGAGCATAAACCATTTTTAGTTAAGATTAAAATATGATATAAACCATTACTTAATGCTACATTTATGACTTTATCATCATTGGTAAGATTAATGGCGTTATAAACTTTATTCAATCTTTGCACCTTAAATTCAGTTAATTTAACTTTTTTAAATAAACCATTTTTAGTACCGATAACTATAAAAGTATTAGAATTTCAGTTATCTACTTTTATAACTGAAACTACTTCTTCACTTACTTTTAAGTGAACTAAATCACTTAGTTTTTGACCAGTTTCTCGCCACTTACATTCGTTTATTTTGTAAACTGGAACTTGAATATAGTTACCGAAGTTTGTAAAAATAAGTAATGTATTCATAGAATTTAATTTATTAAAATATTTTAAAACATCATTATCTTTTAAAGGATACGTTGATAATGAATTGGAAACAACGGTTTTATCACTAAATTTTTTAATAAAGCCTTGTTTTGTAATTCCAACATAATTAACTTCTTCTTTAATTAAATCAGTTTCATGGTATGTAAAATTAAAATCTTCTTGAATAATTTGAGTTTTGCGCTCTTTGCCAAAAAGTTTTTTAATGCTTTTAAGTTCATTAATAACATATTCATTAAATTTAACTTCATCATTTAATAATAATTCATAATGCTCAATATTTTTAATTAACTGAGCTTTTTCATCTAATAAAGCCTCTTTATCAGTTTTGCTAAGTTTATATAATCTTAATTCAGCAATTGCAGTTGCTTGGTTTTCAGTAAAGTTAAAAGACAGCATTAAAGCATTAATAACTCCTGATTTTGAACCTTCACAATTGCGGATTAGAGCAATAACTTCATCAGTTATTTCAGTAACTTTTAAAAGTCCTAAAATAATTTCAAGTCTTAACTTGCTTTTTTCTAAATCAAACTTAATGACTTTACTTTTAACATCTTTAACATGTAAAATATAGTTATCTAATAAATCAAGGAGGGAAGCTAGTTTTGGTCGCCCATTAATTATAACTACTTGGTTATAATTATAGGTATTTTGTAACTTAGTTTTTTCAAATAGGTAGCTAATGATACTTTTATCATTAGCATCTTTTTCTAAAACTAATAAGATGTTAATGCCACTCCGGTCAGATTGATCTTTTATTTCTAATAACCCTGCTATAGCTTTATTTTGAATTATTTCATCAATTGAATAGACTAAGGATGATTTAATTACTCCATAAGGTATTTCAGTTATTTCAATATATTTATACTGACCTTTGGTATATACATTATATTTACTAAATAACTTAATTTTATTTTTAGTAGAATTATTACCAGTTTCAAATCCTTCGATAATTCCATTAGTTCCATGAATAATTCCGCCAGTTGGGAAATCTGGCCCTTGGATATATTTCATAAGTGATTTTAATGATGTTTGGGGATTTTTAATTTTATAAATAGAAGCATCAATAATTTCATTTAAGTTATGAGGTAACATATTTGTTGCCATTCCAACAGCTATTCCCATAGCACCATTAACTAGTAAATTAGGAAACAAAGAAGGAAGTACTAAGGGTTCTTGTTCAGAATCATCAAAATTAGGGACAAATAAAGTTGTTTTTTTCTTTATATCACCAATCATGTATTGAGCTACTTTTGAAAGCCTTACTTCAGTATATCTCATTTGAGCTGCTGGATCATTATCAATTGAACCGATATTACCATGCATATCTAAGATTGGGAGATTCATTTTTCACCACTGTGAGAGATTAACCATAGCTTCATAAACAGACGAATCACCATGCGGGTGATATTTACCAATTACATCGCCAACTACACGTGCTGATTTTTTATATGGTTTGTCAGGATCTAAACCTAAAGTAAACATTGAATATAAAATTCTCCGCTGCACAGGTTTCAAACCATCTCTGACATCTGGCAATGCTCTTTGCTGAATAACATACTTAGCATATCTTTCAAAACGTTCTGAAAGAGTCTTTTCTAATGTTTCTTCAACTACATTTTCGATTGTTTGGTTAATTTTATTTTTCATCTTGTCCCCTGATTTTTAAAATACATTATTTTAATTATAACATTAAATAATGTTATTATTATTTATGATTTAAAAATCTATTCAAAATATGAATAGATTTTATTTTGTACCAAATAATCGATCTCCTGCATCACCCAGTCCTGGGATAATATAACCTTTTTCATTGAGAATTGGATCCAGAGCAGTGCTAAAAATTTTTACAGTTGGATAAATATTTTCAATATACTTTATTCCTGGCTCTGAAGCAATTAAGGTAACTACTGAAATATCGTTAAAACCTTCTTGATTTAATTTTTTGATTGCTATTGCTAATGATGCACCAGTAGCTAGCATCGGATCAAGCAAGATAACTTTTGCATTTTTAGATATTTCAGGTAGTTTGTATAAATATTCTTTAATTTGGTTATTTTCATCACGATATAACCCAATATGACCAATTTTAGCTTCTGGCAGAATTTCACTAAAGCCATTTAAAAGACCTAACCCTGCTCTTAAAATTGGAATTAGTAAAATTGGTTGATCGTAAATATTTGATTGGTACTGCTTCTTTGTTCCACTAATTTCTGGTGTTTTTTTAGTTTCATAATTTTTTAAAACTGGATAAATAAGTAATTTAGCTAAATCATTCATAATTGAACGAAATTGTGAATGATTAGTTTTAATATTGCGTAATTGATCAAGTTTGATATTGATAATTGGATGTTTAATAATTGTTGCCATTTTATAATTATACTCTATATATATTGTAAATAATATATAATATTTTTATTAAAGATAATTTTATATTTTACAAGGAGTTTATATGAAGAAATTTAATAAAAAAATACTGTTACTTAATGGTTCAATTTTAAGCTTAGTTGGTTTTTTTGCTTTGACTAGTTGCCAAAGTAATGAAAAAAAGCCAAATGATCCTACAAATCCTGGAGATGTAACAACCCCAGGTAATGGCAGTGGAACTACTACACCAGTAGATCCAAATATATTTAAAAAGCAGCTCCCATCTTTACAATCTGTGAAAGAGTATGTATCTGGTAAAAGTTTTGACGAATTATTTTCTGTTCAAGGTTCATTTATTAATTCCACAAATTTTAAAGAACAATTAACTAGTAAACAGTTCGTCGATCAAGTTGCTTCAAATGAATTAACTTTAACTTTAAAAGAAGCTCATTCAGAAGATCTATATTTTGTTAATGTAGTTAATTTAGAACAAGATAAGGTTAGAGTTATTTTTGGTTATAAAAATACAGAAGAATTTCTTAATTTTGAAGTAGATGGCTTTAAACAAGAGAGTAATTTTATTATTAATCAAAGTCCTGCTCCATCACAATCTCAATGGGGTCAATATGTTAACTTTACTCAAAAAGAGAGATACAACAAGGATATGGAGCAATATGATCAGGGTTTAGAAAGAAATACTACTTTAAGAGAAACGAATATTCAAACTTCTCAAAAACAAAAGTTTGATCAAAAAGCTAATGAAGTAGGAGTCCCTACATATGATCGTTCCAACCGTTTAGGAATGACAATTCCTGAATATGATACAAAGGGTAATTTTATTGGACTTAACATGCAAAAAAAAGAAGCACCAAAAATTTATTCATGAGTTGATGGGTATAACAAAGAAACCTTTAAAAATGTCGGGCTAGCAAGAACCATTACTAATGAACAATATAAAACTATGGCGCTTCAAACTTATCAATTGAAACTAACCAACTGGTCAGTTTCAATTGATGAAAAGGAACGTGAGTTAGCTAAAGAAATTATGAAGAATGATGATAACTTAGTTAATAATTTATTTGATAAGATTAAAGATTTAAATAAAAGGCAAGAACTTAAAGATAAGCTGCAAAGAAACATTACTGTTGCAGGTGTAGTTGATGAATTAATTTCACAAGCTTGAAAACAAATACAAAGTGAAAATTCTGCCTCAGATGCTTCAAAATTATATGATGAATATATTTACTATAGACAAGACTTAATTTTAGAGAAAATGAAAAATGCTTCAGGATTAAGTGAAAAAACTAAAGATAATATAACTAAAAGAGTTAGAGAAACTACTAATTTTAGACATTTAGAACCGTGGTATAGAAGCACCACACCTCATGCTGGAACAGCATGAATTATTGATCATGAAATAACTAGTGATGGATCATATCCTAAGAAATTTTATTTTGCTACTAATTTACACGTAATTGATACAATTGACAAAGAGAATTTTCAAAACTTTCAGTTAACTGTGTTAAGTGAAAGAACCCCTTCGCTATATCAAAAATTGCAAACCATACCAATGGATGATAGATATACCTCACTTAATTTTAATGATAGTAATAAATTGGCATTAACTCGTATTTTTGATGGTAGAGATTATTTAACTAAAGATCCAGTTGATTACTTAGCAGACAAAACTTTTAACAAAAAAGAATTCATTGATTTTGCTGTTTTTGAAGTTGATTTTAGTAAAACTAATTTTACTGAAGAACAAGTCAGGGATATAACTAATAACTATGCAGATAAAAATGATCAGAAAATATCTTTTGTTAATTATGATTATTTAAATAATTATGAAAAAATAGATATTCCTTTAGCTTTGAACAAAAACGAACTAGAAAAATTAAAAGAATATGATAGTTTATACATTTTAGGTTATCCCAAAACTCAATCAAACGGTTTTTTTGACTTCTTTTTAGATAGATATGAGGATGAAGTATTAATAGCAAATGCAAAAAATACTTATAGTTTATGAACTAATGCCTCATATGAGCTATACAAAAAACCAGGACCTACAGATGATGAAGTTACCAAATTAAATTATGAAGTAGGGTACGGATTATCTTATGCTCTAGGATACCGTACTTTCACGGAGAAACCAGGTATTGTTGACCAATTTCTAAGTGCTCCACTATCAGGAGCAGGCGCATATGTATCATCTGATGATGGTAAAGAATATGTTTCAATGAACTTAGGTTATATGCCTCGTAGATTTGCTCCTGGTGGTGGGGCTAGTGGTTCATCAGTTCGTAATCAAGAGAATAAATTAGTAGGTATTTTCCACAGTGTTAACTCTTCTTCTTTAACAGGTATAGCTGCAGCTTTTAGATCTAACGGTTATGATTATAAAGAATTATATGGAACTTATAATCTACCACAATATGACGTTATTTATGGTGGAGGAAAAGATCAAAATGTTGGCAAGTCATACCGTGAAGCTATGCTTGCTAAAAATCCAAATTTAAAAACACATTTATTTCCTAATGGATTAAGTGTTGTCCCTGAGGAATTTAAATTTAAGAATAATTAAATAAAAAAACTACAAACTTAAGCTTGTAGTTTTTGTTTATTATTAAAAAATTATTTAAGAATTTTTGTTACTGAACCAGCACCAACTGTACGTCCACCTTCACGAATTGAGAACTTAGTTCCTTCTTCAACTGCGATAGGAGCGATTAATTTAACTTTTAAGTTAACATTTTCACCTGGAATAACCATTTCACGTCCAGCTTCGAATTCAACTCCACCAGTAACGTCTGTTGTACGGAAGTAGAATTGTGGTTTATAGTTTTTGAAGAATGGTGTGTGACGTCCACCTTCTTCTTTTTTAAGTACATAAATAGCTGCTTCAAATTCTGTGTGAGGGATAATTGACCCAGGCTTTGCTAAAACTTGACCACGCTCAATTTCATCACGGTTTACACCACGAAGTAATAATCCTGCATTATCACCAGCCAAAGCTTCTTTAAGGTTTTTACGGAACATTTCAATTCCAGTAACAACTGTTTTCTTAGTAGCTTTAAGTCCAACGATTTCAACTTCATCGTTTAATTTTAAAGTTCCACGTTCTACACGTCCTGTTGCAACAGTTCCACGTCCTGTAATTGTGAAAACGTCTTCAACAGCCATTAAGAATGGTTTTTCAAATTCTTTAACTGGAGTTTCAATGTATGTATCTACAGCATCCATTAATTCCATAATTTTTTCTTCATATTTTGGATTTCCTGCTAAAGCCTCTGAAGCTGATCCACGGATAATTGGAGCATTATCTCCATCAAATCCATATTCTGAAAGAAGACCACGAATTTCTAATTCAACTAATTCGATCATTTCGTCTTCACCTTCTAACATATCAACTTTATTTAAGAAAACAACGATACGAGGAACACCAACTTGTTTAGATAAAAGAATGTGTTCACGAGTTTGAGGCATAGGACCATCTGTTGCTGCAACAACTAAGATAGCCCCATCCATTTGAGCAGCACCGGTAATCATGTTTTTAACGTAGTCAGCGTGACCTGGACAGTCTACGTGAGCATAGTGACGTTTTTCTGTTTGATACTCGATATGTGAGGTGTTAATTGTAATTCCACGTGCTCTTTCTTCTGGTGCATTATCAATAGAAGCATAATCACGAGCTTCTGATAATCCTTTTTTAGCTAAAACTGTAGCAATAGCTGCGGTTAATGTTGTTTTACCGTGGTCAACGTGTCCAATGGTTCCAACATTTACGTGTTCTTTACTACGGTCAAAATCTAATTTTGCCATGTTTTTCCTTTCTGAAATATTTATTTATTGTTTATTATAATTTTGTATTTATTGTATGTTTTAGCGCTAAAACCAACCTTAGTCTAGACTTTCAGCTAGATCCTGTCCATTTATATTTGTATTTAGCTTTAATATTTTACCAAATAATTAAAAATTAACTAACGCTAAAAGTTGTTAAGTTATTTATTATTATAACATAAAAATTTAATATACCAAATATTAGAATAATTTGGTTTTTAGGTTATTAAAATTACAATTTATTTATTATATATATAATAATAAAATTATGAAGCATAATTTTATTGTAGAAATGTTATTAGAATTGTAACAAATTATTAATCTAAGTAATAAGCGAACAATATTAAAATTTTGTTAAGAGGAATGCAAGATTAAAATAAATCCAAAACCATACTTTTTTTCAATATCCATAATATAACGCTTTGCTTTAATATATTTTTAACAAAAGAAAATATAGTAAAAGAACCTAAAGTTAGTGTTGATGAAAAAAAGAGTGATAAAAAATACAATACCACGGTTTTATAGTAATAAAGAAAATTCTGATATTATTAAAATATCTTTAAAAGATGATTCTAACAGTTTAATTATTAAACTGTTTAAAGAACTTTATAAATATACTGATGTAATAACAAGTTATAAAGAACAAATCAAAGAATTTCAAATGAAACTTTTAGACAACAATGATATTTATATCATTAATAATTGCATAGGATATGAGTTTAACTCTTATTCCACCCTTAAATTTATTGATGATGATTCTGCTTTATTAACATTCTCTTTGCACCTATTTTTGCCAGAAATAATGATTTAAGATTATAAGGACATTAAGCTGTTTTTGAAACTTTAAAAAACAGTAAAGTTAAAGTTATAAACCTCGTTTGATCTTCTAAGTCACTGTGCGGATATTTTTTAAAATTAAAAGGTTGAAATTTATTAGATTTCAAAAATATTACTACTTATAAAAATTATAACTAGTTTTATTATATTTAGAGACTAATTTATTTACCTTCTTTCTATTTTTATGTTTCCATTATTTCAAAAATTATGTAAAATATTTACACATATAGCTTGCTTTTGACATCTATATGTTATTTTATATCACAAAATTTCAAGGAGAAAATATGAATCATTCAAACTTTGACGACAAAAAATATTTAGATAAACTACATGCTTGATGAAGAGCAGCTAATTATTTATCTGTTGGTCAAATGTACCTAAGAAAAAATCCATTACTTTTAGAAGAATTAAAACCTGAAGATATTAAAATGTACCCTATTGGACATTGAGGAACAATTCCGGGGCAAAACTTAATTTATGCTCACTTAAACCGTGTTATTAATAAATATGACTTAGAAATGTTTTATATAGAAGGTCCAGGTCACGGTGGGCAAGTTATGATTTCTAACTCATATTTAGATGGAAGTTATACCGAACTATTCCCAGAAATTACTAAAGACTTGGATGGTCTTACAAAAATGTTCAAAAGATTTTCGTTCCCTGGAGGAACAGCATCACATGCTGCACCTGAAACTCCTGGTTCAATCCACGAAGGTGGAGAATTAGGATATGCACTTTCACATGCTACTGGTGCTATCTTAGATAACCCTAATATTATTGCAGCAACAGTTATTGGAGATGGAGAAGCTGAAACTGGTCCTTTGGCTGCTGGTTGATTCGCTACTTCGTTTATTAACCCAGTAAATGATGGTGCTGTATTACCAATTTTACACATTAATGGTGGTAAAATCTCAAACCCAACAATTTTTGCTAGAAAATCAAATAGAGAGATTGCGAGCATGCTCGCGGGATATGGTTGAGAAGCTATTTTCGTTGAAGCTAACGTAAATGATCAAGTAGGAATCCATGTTCAAATGGCTAAACAATTTGATTTAGCAATTGAAAAAATTAAAAGAATTCAAAAAGAAGCAAGGTTAAGACCTGCCGAAGAAGCTAAAAAACCAATTTGGCCAGTTCTTATTGTTAGAACACCTAAGGGTTGAACACAACCTAACAAAATTAATGGTTTAACTTATGAAGGAAGTTTTAGAGCTCATCAAGTGCCATTACCTGTTACATCAGAAAATCCAAAAATGATGGATGAATTAAAAACATGATTAATGTCATACCGCCCTCATGAATTATTTAATAAAGATGGTTCATTTAAAGCAGAATTTGCTGAAATTGCACCTAAAGGATTTAAGAGAATGGGAATGCACCCAGTTGCTAATGGTGGAGTAGATGCTAAACCTCTTAACTTTGGAAACTGAGAAGATTTTGCTCTTAAATTTGAAAAACCAGGAGAAATCAAAGGGCAAGACATGGTTACAGCTGGAACATGATTTGCTGACATGATTAAACGTAATCCAACAAACTTCCGTGCTTTTGGACCAGATGAAACTAAATCAAATAGATTATTTGATATTTTTAAAGTTACAAACAGACAATGAATGGAAAAAATCGACCCTGAATTAGACGAATTTTTAAGTCCAGCTGGTAGATTAATTGATTCTCAACTATCTGAACACCAAGCTGAAGGATTCTTAGAAGGTTATGTACTAACTGGCCGTCATGGATTCTTTGCATCATATGAATCATTTTTAAGAGTAGTTGACTCAATGCTTACACAACACATGAAATGAGTTGTTAAAGCTCGTAAAATTAACTGAAGAAAAGATTATCCTTCATTAAATATTATTGCTACTTCAACAGCTTTCCAACAAGATCATAACGGTTATACACATCAAGATCCAGGGATCTTAGGACACTTAGCTGATAAACGTCCAGAATTAATCCGTGAATATTTACCGGCAGACTCAAATACTTTATTAGCTGTTTTAGATAAAGCGTTTAGAGAAAGAGATGTTATTAACTTAATTGTTGCTTCAAAACAACCAAGAGAACAATTCTACTCTGTTTCAGAAGCTAAAGAATTAGTTGAAAAAGGATATAAAATTATTGACTGAGCTTCAACGACTAAACCTGGCGAAGAACCTGACCTAGTAGTAGTTGCTTCAGGAACAGAACCAAACTTAGAGGCTTTAGCTACAGTTTCAATTTTAAATAAACATTTCCCAAATCTAAAAATCAGATTTGTTAATGTTGTTGATTTATTAAGATTAAGACACCAAAGCATTGATCCTCGTGGTTTATCAGATGCTGAATTTAACAGTGTATTTACAACTAATAGACCAATTATTTTTGCATTCCATGGATTTGAAGGATTAATTAGAGATATCTTCTTCTCACGTCAAAACCATAACTTATTTATTCATGGTTACAGAGAACATGGTGATATTACCACTTCATTTGACATTCGTTTAATGTCAGAAATGGACAGATTCCACATCTCACAAACAGCTGCTAGGGCCGTATATGGGGAAAAAGCAAATGACTTTGTTGCTTTAATGGATCAAAAAATTGCTTACCACAATAAATACATTAAAGAAGTTGGAATTGATATTGATGAAGTAAGATACTGAAAATGAGAAGGTGTTACTAGAAAGTAAATATCTAAAAACTATCTGCTTCTAGATAGTTTTTTCTAAATTATTTTATATAATATATATAGATTTAGGAGAAAAATGAAATTTACAATTAAAAATATTAAAGTTGAAGGAAACGAATGAATCAAGATTCAAAATGAATCATTAAAATTTCTAGAAAGCCAGAAGCAAAAAGTTAACCAACAAGCAATTTTAGATTTTGCTTCTAATGGTTATGTACAAGTTAGTGTTAATAATGAATTCCATGCTCTATCGCAAAAAATTAACGACTTTGAGTTTTATTTCCGACCAATAGTTTTAAATAAAACTATTGATATTACTAAATTAAGTTTTGATTTAAAATCATATTACTTAGATAAAGAAGATGTAAAAGATTTCAAATCTGATGCTTATAAATTGCTTCCTTTTAATTTAAGACCTAATTACCAATTAGAAATTGCTGATTTTATTGAAAAATATGTTTCTAATTTTAAATTTAAAAGAGCAAAAAATAATGGCGAAGTAATTGAACATTTGGAGCTCGCATTATTAGAAATTAAAGATTTAAAAAACGAGACTCAGCCTCAAAAATTAGAATTAGTAGCTTCAAAAGAAGTTCCACAAGAAAATTTAGAATACCTTCTTTTAGATAAGAAAAAAGGGGAGATATTTGTCTTTGAACCAAATAAAGAATTTAAATTAGAAATAACTATTTTAGATACTTTTAAATTTGTATCAGAACCAATTACAGATTTAAATGCGTCGCAAATTGGAATTGCTGACCTTAAAACTTTAAAAGACGTTAAAAACTATATTCATGAATCACTGATGCAACAAATTATTAGTGAAGCTTTATTTGAATACGGGTTTCGAGTAATTGATGCTATTAGACAAAGTAACACAGAAATAGAACTTCCAGAAGAATTAATTCAAAGTGATATTGAAGGATTTAACTTCGCCCCTGATTTTGAAGGTAATAAGTATGAAATAGTAAAAAACTCAATTCTCAATTATTTTTGATTTAATTATGTAGCTAAAACATTTGATATGTCAATTACTAATGATGAATTAGATTATGAAATTAAAAGAGTTCAATCATTTATGAATGTACCTAATCAATCACAAATTGATGTTCGTAGAGCAGCTGACGCTGTTTTAATGAAAAAATTAGCTTATAAACTATTAAAAGAACAAAAAAATACTTTCATAAAAACATTTAAAAAATACATTATTTTTAAAGAACAAAAGCAATAAAAAATATCTACTGTTTAAACTTTCAAATTTTTTTGGACAATTGTACCTTCCTCAACCCACCATTTTGCTAAGCCGAAAGGAACTGTTAGGGAAGGTTTTTTATCTTATTCTTTTATACTTATATCAATTTATAAATTCTTTATTTTTTTGATACTTCAGTAAAAATAAATGTCCAATAACAACTATTTTAGTACCAATATAAATACCTTTAAAACTGAACTAATTTTATTAAAAAAATGGTATAAATTATTTATGAAAATAATACATAACTTAGCAAGGCATAAAAACTTGACAAAATACGAATTAAAAAAACAACAATCTTTGAAATTGATTGCTGAAAATATTGAAAAATCTTTATCTTATCTTAGTTTAATTACAAACCTTAGTGTGTTAACTGTAAAAAGATATAAAAAAGCTATAAAAAGTAATCGAGAAATTGTTATCTCTCATAAAAATAAAAACCAACAAAGAAACTGCAAAGTTAGTGATTTAGAAATTGAATTAGAATTTAAAAAATGTTTAAAAACATGTGAATTTATTTTAAACAGCGCTTTAACAAATAACCAACTTACCTTTAAAACTTATTATTATTCTGAATATGGTTCTGATATAAGGGCAAAAATTTCTTACAAAACTTTAGTCAAAAGATTTAACCAATTAGGTTTATTTAATATACATACAACCAAAAGAGGAAGAAGAATTGCAAGATTATCCAAGAAAAAAACTTCACAAGAGATAACATTACTACTAAAAAATTATTATCAACAAATTAAACAAAATGAAAAACAAAGACAAGTTTTGAATCTAAAGAAAAATTTAAATTTCAGTGAAATTGTTGAGATTTATGCACAACTTGAGCCATATTTAAAAAACAATAAACCATTATATCTTTACCATGCAATTGATGTGGCAACAGGAACATTGTTAGCAGTATGATTTGAAGAACAAGAAACAACTTTGGGATATCAAAGGCTCCTAGAAATAGTATTTAAAAAATATGGATTTCCAAAGAAAATTTATACTGATAAAAGAAGATGTTTTTGAGGAAGCGAAAACGCACAAACAATTTTTGAAAAAGTTTTAAATAAAAAAGGAATAGAAGTAATAAGTTCCTCTAATCCCAAGCATAAACCTCATGTGGAAAGATCTTTTAGAACATCATCAGACCAATATCCAT
Source organism: Mycoplasmopsis bovirhinis (assembly GCF_900660515.1). Lineage (NCBI taxonomy): Bacteria > Bacillati > Mycoplasmatota > Mycoplasmoidales > Metamycoplasmataceae > Mycoplasmopsis > Mycoplasmopsis bovirhinis. Next base: position 517,236 of record NZ_LR214972.1, on the reverse strand, counting down.
TAGTAATTCATGAAAATGGATATAAAGGTCTTGATGACTTAAAGAAAAATAACGAAATATTTCAAAATTATTATAATATCAGGAATAAAAAATTAATTTCTAAGCATAATGTCTTCCAAAAAGAAGGAAAGAAAAACGGCAATTAAGCCGTTGATTTGAGATTAACAGAAAAGTTTTAAATGGTGTTGTGAGATACCAAGGTAAAAACTTAGCTGCCCTTGATATGAATAACAAAAGAATTATGTTTCCATATAATTCTGATGTTGTTTTAGTACACTCTTCGGATGATAACTTGTATTTTAAATATAATTATAAAAAATATTTTGCTAAAGAACCAAACGGAAAATATTTAAGCGCTACAGAAATGTGAGCTCTTGAAAAAGGGGTAGATTATTCTATACCTGCCGTAGGAAAACTAGCATTTATTTATAAACAAACAAATTCATTTTTTAAAACTCTGGAGCTATACATCTCCAAATTTAATAGTGTCTTTGGGAATGTACAAGGTAATAACCTTGAAGCCAATAATATTATGGCTGAGTATTTAGAAATACTTCATACATTACACAGAAGCATCAATGATGAAATTAAAACTGATGCATATTAATTTTAATACTTTTTAGTAAAAATAAAAATAGAAAACACATTAGTGTTTTCTGGCTAGTTTTGCTTACTTTTTAAAAAGTAAGGCCCCCTTGATCGCAATCAAGGGCGGGGGGGGTTAAAAATCTTTTTATTTAAGTTTGTATTTTTCTAGATAGCTAAATTATCTTGATTATTATGTCCTAGTTTTCAATCAATAAAAACATCAAAAATATATAAATTTATCAATTTAGTCTCCAAAGAAATAAAAAAATTTTTTGTTGTGTTTTTGCTGTCTTTTTACAACAAGTTGCACTTAAATATAAAAAATAATTGAAACAAACATTCAAATGTTACAAATTAAAAAACTAGTTCAAAAAAATAGTTATTCTACACTCCAGTGTTACACTTTTTTTAATCCTATTTCATCAATTATGTTCATTGATATTTTATACTAGTCTATCCTTTGCCCTTGTGTAGTAATTTAAAACAATACTATTAATATATAAATAATACATTTTCATATATTAAAGTATATAATTTAATAGATAAATTATGGAGACAGTTTGGATATGCCAGTTTTAAAAATTAAAAGTAAATACGAACGAGATAACAGTGATAAAAGTAATAGTTTCTTAGAATTAGTATTTAATGGATATTCAAATACAATCATTATTGCTTTAACAACTATAATAATCATATTAGTAATTAGTCTTATTTTAATTAAATATTATTCCATTAAAAAAAGTAAACTACCATTTGCACATATATTTAATATTTTGAACAAAAAACTGTGGATTTTTTTGTTCAAAATAAAATAAAACTTAATGAAAACTATTTTAATAATCTTGAGTTAGTATTAAAGAAATATAATAAATTTATTAATGAGGTTTATTTAAAGAAAAAAAGAAAAGTTTCTTTTCTAACAGTTTTAATTATACTATGTATAGTAATTTTAAGTGTTTTTAGCATGATTTTTTTCACAGAAATATCTACTCAATTTTATTTAGTAAGGTTAATTTCAATATTTACCATTGTTATCATTTTGACAACAAATGCTTTTATGCAACTTAAAATGAATAATAATAAGTTTTTTATTGAATCAAATTATTATAAAGAATTGTTAACTTCATGAAAGCAAGTTAATGATAGTTTGCCTGGTACTAGAGAATTTGGCGAAATTTATAAGCATTTCATATATAAGTTTAAAGAAAAAAATATAAAGCTAGTTATTAATCAAGGAAACAAGAAAATAAAACTAAAGGTTAATACTAATTATCAAACATGGGATAAAAGCATTTTCAAAACAAAGGAAGAATGAATTTACTTTTTGAATGTTCTTCCCTGAAATTTAATTAATGATAAAAAGGAACAAAATTATGAAATTTAAGAAAGCATTTATTTCTCATTCTAATATTGTGCCAAATAATGAGGAGATTAAAGTTTTAGATTTAAAATTAGATCAAAAACAAATCTAGATATTTAAAGATGTCATGAGAATAGTTTTTGAAACTCCACAAAGTCAAAACAATGTTAGAAATCTATTATTATCAAAAACTGATAAAAAAACAAATGATTTAAAATTAAAGTTTATAAATAAAGTTATTGATAATATTGCTGCAAAAAAACCTGATTTAAATTTAAAATCACTTTATGGTGATATAGATTTACTTAATAAATATAACTTTAAACTTTCAAAATCCACTAAAAGAAATAATTTTAAGAATTCTAACACTAAACCTAAGGAAAATAAAGTTCCAAAGCAACTTTTGACTTCTTATAATACATTTATAAATGAAGATCGAGGATCTTCAAAAGTTCTTAATTTATTGTTTGAAGAATTACAAAAAACAAATCAGGAATCAAGCAAATTATATGACGCACTTTTAGAAGCTGAAGAAATTTCAAGCAAATACCAAATTGCAATAGTAGCAGTAAATGCTTCATCTCTGCTTTTTGACATAATCGGATTTGCAAAAAAATGAATAGGTTTATTATCTATTCCATCAGGAATAATATCAAATATACTTAGTGATATAAAAGATGGGTATAATACAGAAATTAAATTACTCAGAAAGTCTTTAAATTTGGCTGATTATTTATATCAAACAAACCCAATTGAAAGTAATATTGACAAAATTAAAATAATTATAGATTCGCTAAACGCTTTTATACCTGTAATTAGGACAAATTCAATATTTTGAAGTAAAGCACTTTCTTCAATAAGTAAAAAATGAAGTATATTTGGTTCATTCTATGATTTAAATAGTCTAATTAAATCAGGGTTTTAATTAGATAAAGAATTAAAATCGTTGGAGCGAACTACGGCATTAGTTGCGAACATTAAAAATATTTATGAACAAAACAAAAATAGATGAACTGAGTTTCAAAAACTAAATAAAATAGTTGTTATTTCTGAAACTAGGCAGATTGGTTCATATAGTAATGGTGGTACTGGTGGGACCAACATGTTCTTTAAACGTTTAATTGATGGCAAAATATTTAGCAGAAAGGAAATGCTAGCAATGAGTAAGTTTGAACTTGCTAGTTATAACTTTATTAAGGTTAAAAGAACAGTAATAAAAAATAATAAAACATATACTTATGAATATATAAGGTCTAAAAATAGCAATAAAACGCTTGACGATAATTTAGGGTAAATAATGATTTTTAATTTAATTTATATTACAAATGGATCATTATTTAGTATTTGAATTGTACTAGTGATATTTACTTATATTTATGAAAAAATAAAAGCTAAAAATTTTATTTTAGCGCACACTTATACTATGTTCAAAAATCTAAAATTCGATTCTTTTTTGAATGGCAATCACTAAAAGTTCATGATTGGTACTTTGATGCCTTAGAAAGAATTTTCAAATCTTATAATTTTGAATATAAGAAAATTATAAGATCAACATTATATTTAAAAATATGTTGCTTTATTTTAGGTACTATGCCCCTAATCATAACTAGTTCCTTTGTTAATGCCTCAGTTTGAGACCAAAGACCATATAAAACTATTTTTCTTATATTATCAATTTCTGCTGTAGTATTTGTTAAGTTTTTTTATGTTATTCAAACTATTATACAAAAGAGTAAATATGATACTATTACGGGTTTAAACCTTGCTAAAATTAATGAATGAAGAAAAACAAACAGCAAACTGGATGATAAATATTTAATTACTATTAAACAAACTCAACAACTTTATCGCAGTTTAAATGTTAAAAGCAACAAAATATTTATAACTGAAATAAAAAAACCTTGATACTTTTTTAAAGTTAATCATAATTATTCAAAAACAGGACAAGAATTTTTTTCAACTAAAGAAGAATTTATATATTTTGTGATGCTGTTGCCTTTTGATTATATAAAAATTAATTTTAAAAATATTAATTATAAAAAGTTAAGAAATATGCAATAATTTGGTTTTAAAGCTAAGAAAAAGTCGACATTAAAATATTCACTTTTTGTATGCTATATTTGACTTAATAATTAATTTTATTTAAAATTGTAAATAATTTTTTGCAGATTTTGTCTTATATTATTTTAATACTTTATCTCAAAAGTTAGCAGCAGATTCATAATATCTTTTTTTACAACATTATATTGCATTGTATAATCTTTGTTAATTAAAAGTAACCACCTAGGAAAGTTTTTTTCATAGGTGGTTTAATTAACTATAATCATTAAGCCCTGGTGTGAAAACTTTAATTTGATAGCAATCTCATGAGTGCATTTTATCGATTGCTGCAATATGAGTAGTAGTACGGTGTTCAAAAGCAGCTAAAACTGTTTCATCAAGTGATTCATTTTTATATTTAAAATAAAAATTTAGTTGCTTATCATGTCCTTTAATAGCTTCAAGCGACACCCCAGATTCTTTGGCTACCTGAAAGGTATTAGCGGTAGTATGATCTAGACCATTTATAATTAAAATTTATTTTTGGTTAAAATCTACATCTTTACATTTATCTTTTACTTCATTATACTCTTGAGGTAATTGATTAATATTATTTATTAATTGAAATATTTTATCTCCGTTCTTAATGATATTATATTTTTCCTGCTTTCAACTATTTTATTTAATGATCAACTTCTTTCTGTAGATCATAAAAGAGATTCTAACTCAGACAATTTTTCATTATTATCTGATTCCAATACTTCTATACGTGCAAGGAGTTCTTTATTTTCTTTTTTAAATATCTCACCCATTAATTTGTATTGTATCAGATCAGCATATTTAATAGATTTTTTATCTAAAAGTCGTTCTTTAAATCCTAGAAATGTGTGTGGCTGATGTTTTCGAATTACTTTTGTTGAACTAATCAGCAAATAAAACTTCAGAATAATATGATTGATATGCATCATCATCATTATTCTCTTTAGGCTTATAAAAATATGGATAATTAATAAGGTTTCTATAAGGATCATTTACCTTGCTGGCACATGAAGTTATTATTAAGGGTAAAAGAGTTATTATAAAAGAAGATAAAGTATAAAATACTTTTTTAAATTTACTGTTCATAATATGTTATATAAAATTAATTGCAATATTTTTAAATTTTTATTATATCAATCTATATATTCTTGAGCATTTTGTTAAAAGAATTTTTGTATTGTTGGATAAAAGGTATTTACTGTTATTGCTTTATTTTTGTGAAAGCAAAACATGGTTCAAGTCATAACTGTACTAGAAAACTCTAACTTTAGCGAGGGGTTGAGGGGCTTTATTATATAATTAATTGTAATGGTATTGCATCAGTAAAAAACATTATTTCCTACTCATTTGATCAATGATCAAGAAAAGTTTGAATATAAATATTTTTAGTATATGAAAATATATATCTTGATTTTTTAGATAAAAACTTCCAAAAACTTTTTTATATCTTTATCTCTTACATTTATGTCAGTACAAATATGTACTTCTTTAAATCGTTTGATTATAAATCTTTCAAAATTTTATTTGTTGAAATTTCCAAAAGATTTAATCCATTTTTGTTTTTATAATCTTTGAAAAATTTATTATTAAAAACTTTTTGTACTTGCGCGATTTACTTATTTCTTGAAATATTTTAATATCTAATTTTCAGGAATAAAGGGCTTAAATTTTATGTGTTTCTTTTTGCTTCTTTGGAGTTTAAAACGTATTTTTCTAATTTTTATCTCCTAATCCTTCTATTTTTCACATGGTGTTAATTGTTTTTCTGGCTCTTGTTGTTTTGTATTTTCAGAACATAAATAAAGTCATAGTTTAATTAAAGTACAAATAACGAAAGCTAAAAATTTTTTAATTTTCGTTATTTCTCACAACCTATGTAACAGCGATTAAACCAGGAACTGAATTATCACAAGAATTTTAAGTATACTTATAAATTCTATATCAAATGTTTCATATGTAGAAGTTATATATACAACAATTCGCCATTACTTTCTCCATACTGAGTAAGCATGACAACAACTCATTTACCATTTGGTTTCTTTTTTCAATTATAGGTTATAATCAGAAAATCACTTATTTTTTTACCGTTTTATTACCTCAGATTGGGTTAAAATACTCTCGGATTTATGAGTTAAGTCTTAAATATAACCCTTAGCAATAGTTTTTTCTAGTTCTTTGTTTCCTTTACGCCATGAGAAAAGGAATACAATTAAACTTGATGTTAAAAACGTCACAGCAACTTGTTGTGACGTTATAATTAAGTAAAATTTTAAATTTTTTGTTGTCCTGTGAAAAAGCCATAAACTTGAACTAAACAACATAATAAGGAGCACAAATAAAAACTTAATAAAAAAAAGTTAAAAATATAGAGTATTTTTATACTAAGAATAGTTTAAAACTTTTGTTCATTATGCAAACGATTAGCTTATAAAATGGTATAATATTTTATACTTATATTATGTGTTATGTTAAACTTAAACTAAGTTTTATATTTATTAACTACTTTAAAAGTAGTTAATAAACTTTTTAATTTATATAAAATATATTTATTTTAATGAGGAGAAAGATGAAGAAAAGTCAAGGTAAATGATGAAAAAGTAACAAGAAAACTTTTTGAGCAATTAATGCTTCAACTGTAATAGTTGCTGCAGCGGTGTTTGGTTTATATTGATTTTATGGTGAATTGTCACCTAAAACAAAAACTAAACTCCGATCAAGAGATGAAAATAATAACAATTCAGGAAGTTTGAATAATTCTGCAAGTTCTCCTTCACAAACTACTAATGCAAACGGCGAATTAAAATTAACATCATGAAATATTGCTAATTTTGGTAAAAGTTCAAATAAATTAGGTTTTAGAGTACAAGCGGTAGCTGAGTTAATCGTAAAAGAAAAGGTAAATTTTCTATCAATACAAGAAGTTGGTTATGAAGATTGAGCTGGAGTTGAACGTGTTATAGAGGTTTTAAAAGAAAAATTTAACAAAAATTTCAAATTAGCTAAAAGCCCTGCAGGGCTTTATTCTACAGAAAGACCTAATTCTAAAGAATCTTATGCTATTTTATATAATCCGGATTTATATGAACCATTAGATACTAAAGGTCATAATGCGTTTTACGGTAAGGAAGTTAAATTTACTAGGCCTTTATGGTATTCATATTGAAGTGTTAAAAATACTAATACGAAGTTTTGAATTATTAATGGGCATTTAGATGCTCCAGGTAAATCAACAGCAAAAGGCGTTCAAGAAGAACTGTCACCTACTATTAAAGGTTTAAAATGAACTGGGCAAGGTTCACAGGAAGTTAATGAATTTTTGGACATCCATAATGCCTTTGAAAGTTTGAAAAAATATTATCAAAGTCAAACACTAGAAGATTTAGTAATTTTTAATGGTGATACCAACATTAAAAAAGAAAACACAGTAATTAGCAATAATTACTACGTTAATTTAGGATATAAAACTGGTTATATTAATAATTCTGGTTCTTTTGAGTGGCAAAACAGTTCAATGAGTGAGAAAGCATATGCTAATCCATACGATAAATTTATTGCATATGATCCTAAGAATGAATTTAAGCAAGCTAGTGAACAAGAATTTAAATACGACTTATTAAAGGCATTCCAAAGTCATTTGGAGCGTCAAAAATACCTTGAACTCTACAAAACTGATCGTAATTTATCAAGCACTCAAGGGATAACAGACGGACAAATGGCTTTTAGGATTTCAGACCATACATTTGTACACAGTTATATTAAATTAAATAAAACAAGTTAATTTTGGTAAAAAGTTTGGACTTTGTGCCAAACTTTTTTCATTAAATCTTTCTTCTTTGTCTAAAGGTTGTTCTTTTATTTTAAATAGATTGTATTTATATTATATATTCTCTTTCGTAAAACCTATAGTTTATCGATTCTTGCACATATCGATTATACACTTTTTAAAAAGATAAAATAAGTAGAAATTAGTTAAAAGATGTAAAATACCTTATATTACACTATAAATATAATTATCTTAATCTTCTTTCACTTCTTTTAAGAACCAAGGCAAGCTATAAGTATTTGGATCGTTTAAATGAGCTTTAAAAAGTTGGGAAGCAAGAGAGCGAAAGTTGTTTAATTCTAAAGGATTTTCATTATTTCAATTGATACCAATGAAGTTATATTCCCTTAAATCATAAGAATAACTGATTGAAAAAGTATTATTGCCAAAATAATTTGTAGTTCCTGCAGCTATCAAACCAAAGTAATTAAAAACACCTTGTTTTAAAATATATAAAGCAGAACCACTAGAACCTTGACCTCTATATATATTAGAATAATAATCTTGTCATCCTATTCTAAATACATTGTCACTAATGTATTTAGGTCTTCTGGTGATTGATCCAGATTGCTTATTAAATGGAAAACCTAAATTTGTAGCTTCTCAAATCATTGGAACTGAAACAATTCTTAGTTTAGAAGCAATATCCATACTAATGTTAGGTAGTCTTAAGATTTTTTCAAATCTTAAGACTTGATCCATTAATCCTTTATCTCTTGCTTCCTTAATTTTTTTACTTAAATCTATTGAATATACTATCATGTCATGAGGAGCTCGAATTGAATTTCCATCTTTTGAAACTTGTTGATCAGTTACCCATAGAACATTAATATCATTAAAGGTAAAATGGTGCGAAGCTCAAAGACTTCGATTTCTTTCTAAATCATTATTATTTAAAATTGATCCAAAATGATAATGTCTATTTGTAGATTTTTTCATGAAATTTTCATCAATAACATCTGATCAAGAATTAGCAGCAGCTACTTCAGGAGTCGAATTTTCAACGTGTGCATTAGTAACAAACAAAAAAGTGGCATCATCTGGGCTTTTGTTAGCTTTAGATAAGAAGGAGACCCCCCTATTCTATTATTAATATTTATTTTTGCACTTCGTAGGTAAGCATTTTCGACAACATCTCAATCTCTCCATTCTTCAAGACGCATAAATTCAGCATCTAGTTTATATCCATTATGTAATTCATATGAAACATTTTGGTTAGGTTGATATACATCACGATTTGCTAAATATTTTGCATCTGAATAAAATGTTATTGGTTGATTGAATTGATTGTAATCCATATTATTATAATCAAAACGGTTTTGATTTACATTAAAATCTTCTTTTTCTTCGTCGTTTGTATATTGCACGGTAGCACTTACTGCTGCTGGAAGAATAAGAAATGCTCTCTCTTTTTCAAAAGGTGTTTGGAAATTAGCTTGAACTTCGGGTTCATCAATAATAATTTTGTATGAATTATCTTCCATGAAGATTTTAAATTCAATACCTTTTTGCTCATTTCAAGTTAAACTAACAACATATTTAAAACTTTCTTCAGCTGAAACTTTTGCACTATAAACATATTTAAGAGTTTTAGAAGCAATTAATTCATCTAAATCGACATTAATAGCTGTTCCTTTAGATGTATTTCTTAAACGATTATTTTTATCATTATCATTAATTAAAACGTTAGCTAAGATATTGAATTTAATAATTCTATTTCTTGCATTAGGTTTTAATAAGGTTTGAGCAAGGTATTTTTTAGCAAATGTTCAAGATGCAATATTAGTTCTTTGGTTTAGTTTTCAAAGTAAATCATCTCACATTGGTTCAATTACCCTTTCACGAGTAATTGAGTTAGTTGAATCTTGAATTGTTTTAAGATTGGTGTTAGTTCATCACAAACTATCATATAAATGATTAGTGGAACTTGATTTAAAACCTTTAATTTTAAATCAAGTATTACCATTAATTCAATTATTATTTCGGTTCAAGACTTTAAAACTAATATAAGCTTGATCAAAAGAAATTCGTTTAATAGCATTTATTTTAAATAATGAAACTGGTAATGAGTAATTTAAATAATTAATTTGGTTTTGGGAATTTGCTTTTAACTTAATAACTTGATTTAAAGATTCTATATCTTCATTTCATTGGTCTGCTGTTTTATTTTTTAAGCTTTGGTAATTAATTTCCAAATCACTTAGTTTAATATTATTAACCATGATTTCTGGATAATGATGTTGCTGATAATCATTTACTAGATTAATTAAAGTATATTCTTGGTTATTTGTATATCTTATAGATTGATTTTTCTTATTAATTCAACCTAATTTAAATGACATGCCACGTTTGCCAACGCGTTTTATATCATAATAAATTTTGAAATAATTATCTGTAAGCTTAGTTAAATCTGTTTCATTGACATTAATATCTTTATCATAAATTTTTGCATCTAAAGGTACATAAGCTTCATTATCATAGTTTAGACCTTTAGCTTCTTTGCCATTACTTAAGACCATTAAGTATTCTATCTTAATAAAAGCTTTTTGGTCAATTAGATCTTGAACATTTAGTAAGCGAAAATCAGGAGTTGGAGATGTAGATGAAGTTAATCTAAGACTAAAGTTAGATTCATTGATTGAGTTAATTAAATTAATTGTTTCTTGATCAGGAATAATAGAATTTTGGAAATCGTCAATTTTAAAAATTTCAGTTTTAGGTTTTAAATCAAAAAAGTTAAGAAGTTTAAAGTTTTTTATTGATATTAAATTTAATTCTTGGTTTTTAATTTCGACTTCTTTCCCATCTTTTTTATATCATAAAACTAAATCTGCTTCACCATTATAATCATTGGTGTTCTTAACTTCTTTGATAAAGATTTCAAAGCGACCAAATTTAGGCATAATATATGATTCTTCAAAAGCTTTAATAGCATCTGAAGCTATATACACTTCATGAGTGTTTTTACTGTTTGGGTTAAATTTAAGAGAATTAAAGAAAGTTGTCATATTACCGTTAATAATTTCAAAGATTTTAGCTTTGTTAATTTCATCAACATAGTCTTGGTAATTGCCATTATTATCGAAAAATTCAACTGGTTTAATAGTTGGAATTTTTGCTTTTTTAATAATTTGATTGTTAAATGAAACTGTTAAAGTTGCATATAGTCTATTATCTTTAAATTCAAAATCATCCTTAATTTCGTATTTGAAAAATTTTGCAATAAATTGTGATTGACGTTTAAAGTAAGTTAATTTTTCTGCTAATGGTCTAGCTAAAAAATCTTGAGCTTTAAGCAATTTCAAATCATCATAATTAATATCAAAATTTTGGTCTAAAGTATTGATATTAATTGATTCAACATATGAACTAACATCGTTAGCATAAGTTTTAGTAAAGTTATATTTATAACTAATTTCAGGTTTAGTTTTTAAAGTAACTGTAACTTCAACTAATAAGTTGTTTCAGTTTTTTGGATCTAGCTTAAGATCTGTTATTTGATAATCAACATATTCATTGTCGTGGACATCAAAAAATAGCTTAGTGTTTTCAAAATTATATGAAGCAGAATATGAATATTTTTCTAAATCATATTTAGCACCTAACTCATTAAATTCAAATTTTAGTTTTTCATTAGTTTCTTCTTTGAAATAATCTAATAATGTTTTTGAATCATTTTCATTATTTTCTTTAAGTTTTGTTTCTTGCTCAGTGAATGTAGCTAAAAAAGATTCAAAAGCTTTTATATTTACTTCCATTGAAACTAGAGAAATTTTCTCTAATTTAGCTTCTTTGCTAAATAGTTTTACAAATTTTGCTTTTTGTTTGTAATATTCAAAAACTTGTTTTTGTGAGCCTTTATACCCACTTGAAATATAAGTTTCAATATCTCTAAATTTAATTAAAATTTTATTTCAAATTTCAAGGAAATTACTAAAATCAGTTTCAAAAGCTGTTAATGCATTTTGGTTAAAAGTATTAATTAAATCTGTTAAATCACTTATATTTTGATTTGTAAAATTATATTGATTAACTTTATTAATTAAGTTTTGTTTTGCACTTGCAACTAAATTAGTTTCTAAATAATTAATTTTATCTTCAAGTTCAGAAACACCAGTAATACTATAAACTTGTGAGATTTCATTTTTGAGTTGCTCTTTAGTTGCAGCATAGATATCTGAGTTTTCTACAATATTAGTTAATTGTGTTTTTTTACTATTAACTTCTTGAGGAGTAAGATTATTATTAATAATAAATGAAGTAAGTTGAGCTAAGTTTGTTGCAAGGTTTTGTGAATAACTAGTTAAAGATTCAACTTTTAAATTATTAGTTAAATAGTTTTTAGCAGAACTTGCTCTAGTTGTTAGTTCAGCATTTAGATTTTGATTTGCAAAATTAATAACTTCTTGAAGTTTTGAAGTATTATGATCAATTTGCGAGATTAAAGCTAAAGAATTTATCCCGTGTTTATTGTATAAATTATAAATTTCAGTTTGTAAAAACTGTTTTAGTGAATTATTTTTGAGCTCAAGTTTTTGAGCTTTTTTAATAAAATCATCTAATTCTTTATTTTTTGCTAAGATTGTTGAATTATAAGCTGCAATTTCTTGTTTTGTAGCTTTAATTTCAGCTAAAAGTTCTTGGGTTAAAGTTTCAAAAGAATTATTAGGTGTATTTAATAATTGATCATATTTTTTAAGTTTTTGAACAATTGAATTATATGAATCAAATTTTCAATTAATTTGAGAATATAAATTCTCTGTTTTTAAATTTAAAATTGATAAATATTCAGTAACAAATTCAATTAGTAAATTTGCTTTTGTTTCATCTCAATTATTATTTTGATAATTTGAAAATGTTGATTTTAATACTTCTACTGAACTATTATTAACAGAATTTAAAAAGTTATTTATTTTAGTAATATTAGCATTATTATTTGGGGTTGGGGCTGGTTTTTGTCCTTCATTTGAACATGATAATGCTACAAATGGAATGGTGGTTAAGGGCGCTAAAGCTAATGAGAATTTTTTAATTTTTTGCATAAAACTCCATGGTTTATTTGAATTATAAAGTTATCTATAAATTATACTACCTTTTGATAATCTTATTTTTTGCATTATTTACTTATACTTTATTGTAAGTTTAATAAAAAATAATGTCCTAGCAAGAACATTATTGAAGCTATATAAATTAATTTTCTTTTACTTGTTTTAAGTATCAAGGCATATCATATACATCTGGGCTATTTAAATGAGCCTTAAAAATTTGTGAAGCTGCAGATTTGTAATTTTGTAATGATAATGGGTGTTCATTATCTGGGTTAATACCTAAGAGATTATACTCTCTAAGATCATAGCTATAAAATATACTGTATTCATTTTTTCCAATTCCAAACGTATGACTTGAAGCAGCAGTCATTAGACCAAAATAACTAAGTTTTCCGTCTTTTTCTACATATACTGGTGAACCAGAAGAACCAGGTCCTCCGTAAATATGAGAGTAGTAATCTCTTCAACCAGTTTGGTATGAATTATCTTGAATATTTTTAGGTCTACGAGTAATTGAACCTGAAAGCTTCGTATGTGGGAAACCTAGTGTTGCTGCTTCCCAAATCATTGGAACTGATACTATTCTAAATTTAGAAGGAACATCCATGCTAATATTTGGCATTTTCATTATTCTTTCAATTTTTGATACTATATCCATTTTTCCAGAATTTCTTGCATTTTTTAACTCTTTATTTAAATCAATTGATAATAAGATCATATCATGGGGTTCACGTGTTTTTTTGCCGTCTTTTGATTCTTGAGAGTGTGCTAACCACAATGCTTTAATAGGGATGTTGCCAGCAACGTAATGAGTGGAAGTATACTGTTTATTTCTTTCCAAAGTAGTATTAATAAGCTGGTAAGCTAAAAAGTAATATTTAGCTACATAATCTTTGAGGAAATTCTCACCAATAACGTCATCAAAGGTTCTTGCTGCTTGAGTCTCGACGTGCATGTTAGTTAAGTAGTAGAAAGTAGCATCATTAGGATTATCATTTGTTTTAGCTAAAAATCCACCTGTACCTGAAGTTGAAGCAGAGTATTGGAATGCACGAAGGTATGCATTATCAACAACATTTCAATCTCTTCATTCTTCAAGTCGCATAAATTCAGCATCTAATTTATAACCATTATGCAATTCGTATGGGACATTTTGGTTGGGTTGATATACATCACGATTTGCTAAATATTTTGCATCTGAAAAAATTGTAATAGGTTGGTTAAATTGATTATAATCCATATTGTTATAATCAAATCTATTTTGATTTACATTAAAATCTTCTTTTTCTTCATCATTAGTATATTTTACAGTGATGCTTGCAGCAGCAGGCAAAATAATAAATGCTCTTTCTTTTTCAAAGTCAGTTTTGAAATGATTTTGAACTTCTGGTTCATCAATAATAATTTTGTATGAATTATCTTCCATGAAGATTTTGAATTCAATACCAGTATTTTCATTTCATGTTAAACTCACAACATATTTAAAACTTTCTTGTTCTGAAACAGTTGTTGTATAAACAAATTTTTTTGACTTTGATGCAATTAAGTTATCTAAGTCAACGTTGATATTAATACCATTACTCAAATCTCTAAGGCGATTATTTTTATCTTTATCATTAATTAAAACATTAGCAAGAAGTTTGAATTTAATTTCTCTATTTCTAGCATTTGGTTTTAGTAAAGTTTGTTCTAAATACTTGCGTTTAAAAGTCCATGAAGCAATATTGGTTCTTTGATTTAAATCTCAAAGTAAATCATCTCACATTGGCTCAATTACTCTTTCACGAGTAATTGAGGTTGAAGAATCTTGGATGGTTTTTAAATTATTATTAGTTCATGTAAAACTTTGATATATGTTATTAGTTTTACTTGGTGCAAAGCCTTGGATTTTGTATCAAATATTACCATTTATTCATTGCTCATTACGGCCTTGTATTTTAAAACTAACGAAAGCATGATCGCCTGAAATACGTCTAATAGCACTTATTTTAAATGATGAAACTGGCAATGAATAATTTAAATAATTAATTTGATTTTGTGAATCTGCTTTTAATTTAATAACATTATTTAAACTTTCTAAATCAGTTGCTCATTGATCAGCTGTTTTAGTTTTTAATATTTCATAATTAATTTCTAAATCACTTAATTTAATATTATTTACCATGATCTCAGGATAATGGTGTTGTTGATAATCATTAACTAAGTTAATTAAAGTATATTCTTTACCATTAGTATATCTTATGCTTTGGTTTTTCTTATTAATTCAACCGAGTTTAAATGTCATACCACGTTTGCCAGTACGTTTAACATCATAATAAACGGCAAAGAAATCATCTGTTAAAGGTTTAATATCAGTTGAATTAACTGAGATATTTTTATCGTAATATTTGTTATCTAAAGGAACATATGCTTTATTATCGTGGTTTTCACCTTTATTATCTGAACCATTACCAAAAACCATTAAATATTCCATATTTACAAATGCTTTTTGATCAATCATATCTTGCACATTAAGCATTCTAAAATCTGGAGCTGGATTTGTTGATGAGGTCAATCGTAGAGTAAAGTTTGATTCATTAACTGAGTTAATGATATTAATAATATTTTGTGTCGGTGCTGTTGAATTTTTAAAATCATCAGCAGTGAATACCTCACCTTTAGGTTTTAAATCAAAGAAGTTAAGTAATTTGAAATTACTAATTGAAACTGTTTTATTGTTAGTGGAAGCTGGTTTTTCAACTTCAGTACCATCTTTTTTATATCATAAAACTAATTTTGCACTACCATCTCAATCATTAATATCTCTAACTTCTTTAATAAATAGTTCGTACTTACCATATTTAGGCATAATATATGATTCATTAAATGCCTTAATTGCATCAGAAGCAAGGTAAACTTCATGAGAATTTTTACTCTTATGATTAATCTTTAAGGAATTAAAGAAATCAGAACTACTACCATTGATTATTTTTAAGATTTTGGATTCGTGAAGTTTATCAACGTATTCTTGGTAATTTCCTTCATTATTTCAAAATTCAACTTCTTTGTTAGTTGCTATTTTAGCTTCTTTAATTACTTGGTTATTAAATAAAACTTTTAAAGTTACATATAATTTATTGTCTTTAAATTCAAAATCATTAGAAAATTCATAACGGAAGAATTTTGAAATATATTTAGAACGAGCTCTAAAATATTCTAATTTCTTATCTTTGTCATAAGATAAGAAATCTTGTGATTTTAATTCTTTTAAAGCTTCATAATCTACATTAAAGTTTGCATCTAAGTCACTAATATTAATTGCATTAATAAATGCTGTCACATCTTTTTTATATTCTTTATTAAAGTTATATTTATAACTAATTTCTGGTTTTGATTTTAAAGTAACTGTAACTTCAACTAGTAAATTATTCCAATTAGTTTTATCTAATTCTAAATTAGTTATTTGATAATCAACATATTCATTGTCATGGACGTCAAAGAATAGTTTAGTATTTTCAAAGTTATATGATGCAGAATATGAATATTTTTCTAAATCATATTTTGCAGCCAATTCACTAAATTCAAATTTAAGCTTTCCACCTGTTTCTTCTTTAAAGTAATCTAAAAGAGTTTTTGAATCTGTTTGAGTATTATTTTTAAGAATTTTTTCATGTGTTTCGAAAACTTTTAAAAATTCTTCAAACAACGTAGTATTATTTTTCATTGAAACTAGAGAAATTTTCTCTAGTTTATCATCTTTATCAAAAAGTTTTAGATATTTTGCTTTTTCTTTGTAATAATCTAAAACTTTTTTTGTGATTTTTGATAATCGTTATTGAGATAATTTTCGATAGCATTTAACTTATTATTAAGGTTAGTTCAGATTTCTAGGAATTTATCAAATTCAGTTTCAAAACTATTTAATGCATTTTGCCCGAAAGTATTAATTAAATCAGTTAAATCTTTTTTATTTTGATTGCTTAAATTTGCTTGATTAACTTTATTAATTAATTTTTGCTTTGCATCAACTATTACACTTGTTTCTAAATAGTTAAGTTTTTCTTGTAATTCATAGATTCCTGTAAGAGAATATATTTGTTTAATATTGTTTTTTAACTCTTCTTTAGTTGTAGTTGAAATATCTGAATTTTCAATTAAAGCAGAGAGTTCATCTTTTTTATTTTTTACATATTCAGAAGTTAAATTATTTTGCAAAATAAAACTTGTAATTGCAGAAAAATAATTTTCAAAGTCAATATTAAAGCTCGTTACTTTATCAATAGATAAATTATTATTAACATATTCTTTGGCTTGGTTGATTTTAGTTTGCAATTCTTGATTTTTTTGATTTTCAGCAACGAAATCAGAAACATCTTGCAACTTAGAAAGGTTTTTATCAACATTTTGAACTAATTCTAGAGGGTTATTAATAGTAGTCTTTAAATTAAATAATTTAGAAATATTGTTTTGTAATAAACTACGTACTTTAGAGTTATTTAATTTTATTTTTTGAGCTGCTAAAATAAAATCATCTAATTCTTTATTTTTAGCTAAGATTTCTGAATTATAGTCAGAAATTTCTTTTTTGGTTTTTCTAATTTGAGCTAAAAACTCTGGAGTAAGTTTATCAAAGTTATTATTTAAAGTATTGATAAATTTATCATATTCATCTATTTTAGTTTTAATAATTTCAAAATTTGTTGGTTTAAAATCAATTGTTGAATATAAACTTTGAATTTTAGTGTTTAAAATAGCTAAATATTCAGTTACAAATTCAATTAATAAATCTGCTTTTGTTTCATTAAAATCATTACTTTGATAATTTTTAACATTCGATTTTAAAATTTCCACATAACTATTATTAACTGAATTTAAAAAGTTATTAACTTTAGTAATATTAACATTATTATTTGGGGTTGGGGCTGGTTTTTGTCCTTCATTTGAACATGATAATGCTACAAATGGAATGGTGGTTAAGGGCGCTAAAGCTAATGAGAATTTTTTAATTTTTTGCATAAAACTCCTGTATTTTATAGTTAATTTATTTTTATTTTCTAAGTTTAATTAATTAGTAAATTAATAAAAATAGAAAAAGACAATTATTATTAAATTTTAAAATTAATAAAATAATGTGTATTTATTTTCTACACTATTTTAAAGTTTATCAAAGAAATTGATAGAGTTCAAGAATTAATCTTCTACGACTTTTTTTAAGAATCAAGGCATGTCGTAGGTATCTGGTTGATTTAAGTGAGCCTTAAAAATTTGTGAAGCTACTGATTTAAAGTTATTTAAACTTAGTGGGTGTTGCCCATCAATATTAATTCCCATTAAGTTATATTCTCTTAAGTCATAGCTATAAGCAAGTGTAAATTTACCATCACCCATAAATCCATTTGAACCAGCTGTAATTAGTCCAAAGTAGTTATGTACACCATCCTTTTCAACATATACTGGCGAACCTGAAGAACCACTTCCAGTATAAATATGTGAGTAGTAGTTTCTTCAACCAATAGCAAATGAATTATCTAAAATTCATTTAGCACGACGAGTAATTGATCCAGTAATTTTGTCAATTGGGAATCCTAAAGTTGCAGCTTCTCAAATCATAGGAACTGAAACAATTCTGAATTTAGAAGTTATATCTAAACCAACATTAGGCATTTTCATTAATGTTTCAGTTTTTTTCACCATGTCCATAAGACCACGATTTCTTGCATCTTGTAGTTTTGCATTTAAATCAATTGATAATAAGATCATATCGTGAGGACTACGTGTTTTTGTCCCGTCTTTTGAAATAGGACTGTGAGCTAATCATAAAGGTTTAACTGTTACATTACCATAACGGTGGGTAACTGTTTTATTACGGTTTCTTTCTAAATTATTACCATTTAAAACAAAGGCCATGTTATAGTTTCTTCCCGTTGCTTCTTTTAAGAAAGAATCATCGACAACATTACTTCAATTTGTTGCTGCTAGGTTTTCTACGTGCATGTTAGTCATGTAATAGAAAGTTGCATCATTTGGATTACTATTTGTTTTAGCTAAAAACCCACCTGTACCAATACCACCACCAAAAGCATCTTGAACTGCTCTTAGGTAAGCATTTTCGACAACATCTCAATCTCTCCATTCTTCAAGACGCATAAATTCAGCATCTAGTTTATATCCATTATGTAATTCATATGAAACATTTTGGTTAGGTTGATATACGTTTCTATTTGCTAAATATTTTGCATCTGAATAAAATGTTATTGGTTGATTGAATTGATTGTAATCCATATTATTATAATCAAAACGGTTTTGATTTACATTAAAATCTTCTTTTTCTTCGTCGTTTGTATATTGCACGGTAGCACTTACTGCTGCTGGAAGAATAAGAAATGCTCGCTCTTTTTCAAAAGGTGTTTGGAAATTAGCTTGAACTTCGGGTTCATCAATAATAATTTTGTATGAATTATCTTCCATGAAGATTTTAAATTCAATACCTTTTTGCTCATTTCAAGTTAAACTAACAACATATTTAAAACTTTCTTCAGCTGAAACTTTTGCACTATAAACATATTTAAGAGTTTTAGAAGCAATTAATTCATCTAAATCGACATTAATAGCTGTTCCTTTAGATGTATTTCTTAAACGATTATTTTTATCATTATCATTAATTAAAACGTTAGCTAAGATATTGAATTTAATAATTCTATTTCTTGCATTAGGTTTTAATAAGGTTTGAGCAAGGTATTTTTTAGCAAATGTTCAAGATGCAATATTAGTTCTTTGGTTTAGTTTTCAAAGTAAATCATCTCACATTGGTTCAATTACCCTTTCACGAGTAATTGAGTTAGTTGAATCTTGAATTGTTTTAAGATTTGAATTATGTCAAGTAAAGCTGTCGTATAAATTACTTGTTACAACTGGAGCAAAACCTTTAATTTTATACCAAATATTCCCATTAATTCAAGTATTGTTACGATCTTGTACTTTAAAATTAATGTATGCCTCGTCATAAGAAATACGTTTAATAGCATTTATTTTAAATAATGAAACTGGCAGTGAGTAATTTTGATATTCAATTTCATTTTCAGCATTAGTTTTTAATTTAATAACTTGTTCAAAACCAACTAAATCACCAGCTCATTGTGCCGCTGTTTTAGTTTTTAATGTTTCATAGTCAATTTTTAAATCACTTAATTTAATATTATTAACCATGATTTCTGGATAATGATGTTGCTGATAATCATTTACTAGATTAATTAAAGTATATTCTTGGTTATTTGTATATCTTATAGATTGATTTTTCTTATTAATTCAACCTAATTTAAATGACATGCCACGTTTGCCAACGCGTTTTACATCATAAAAAACTGGGAAGTAGTGATTACGTAATGATCCTGTATCAGTTGTATTGACTTGAATATCTTTATCGTAATATTTTGCACCAGTAGGCACATATGCTTGATTATCAAGATTTTGACCTTTTCGATCAACTCCGTTTCCAATTACCATTAAATATTCCATATTAATAAAAGCTTTTTGGTCAATTAGATCTTGAACATTAATTAATTGAAAATCTGCTGTTTCAGTTCTAGAAGAAGTTAGTCTTGGTAAAATATTTGACTCATTAATTGAGTTCATTACGTTAATCATATCTTGCGGAGGGTTTGTTGCATCTTCAAAATCTTGCGCTGTAAAAATTTCACCTTTAGGTTTTAAATCAAAGAAGTTAAGGAGTTTGAAATTTCCAACTCTTATTGTTTTGCTATAAACTTGAGTTGGGTTTTTAATTTCGACTTCTTTCCCATCTTTTTTATATCATAAAACTAAATCTGCTTCACCATTATAATCATTGATGTTCTTAACTTCTTTGATAAAGATTTCAAAGCGACCAAATTTAGGCATAATATATGATTCTTCAAAAGCTTTAATAGCATCTGAAGCTATATACACTTCATGAGTGTTTTTACTGTTTGGGTTAAATTTAAGAGAATTAAAGAAAGTTGTCATATTACCGTTAATAATTTCAAAGATTTTAGCTTTGTTAATTTCATCAACATAGTCTTGGTAATTGCCATTATTATCGAAAAATTCAACTGGTTTAATAGTTGGAATTTTTGCTTTTTTAATAATTTGATTGTTAAATGAAACTGTTAAAGTTGCATATAGTCTATTATCTTTAAATTCAAAATCATCCTTAATTTCGTATTTGAAAAATTTTGCAATAAATTGTGATTGACGTTTAAAGTAAGTTAATTTTTCTGCTAATGGTCTAGCTAAAAAATCTTGAGCTTTAAGCAATTTCAAATCATCATAATTAATATCAAAATTTTGGTCTAAAGTATTGATATTAATTGATTCAACATATGAACTAACATCGTTAGCATAAGTTTTAGTAAAGTTATATTTATAACTAATTTCAGGTTTAGTTTTTAAAGTAACTGTAACTTCAACTAATAAGTTGTTTCAGTTTTTTGGATCCAGCTTAAGATCTGTTATTTGATAATCAACATATTCATTGTCGTGGACATCAAAAAATAGCTTAGTGTTTTCAAAATTATATGAAGCAGAATATGAATATTTTTCTAAATCATATTTAGCACCTAACTCATTAAATTCAAATTTTAGTTTTTCATTAGTTTCTTCTTTGAAATAATCTAATAATGTTTTTGAATCATTTTCATTATTTTCTTTAAGTTTTGTTTCTTGCTCAGTGAATGTAGCTAAAAAAGATTCAAAAGCTTTTATATTTACTTCCATTGAAACTAGAGAAATTTTCTCTAATTTAGCTTCTTTGCTAAATAGTTTTACAAATTTTGCTTTTTGTTTGTAATATTCAAAAACTTGTTTTTGTGAGCCTTTATACCCACTTGAAATATAAGTTTCAATATCTCTAAATTTAATTAAAATTTTATTTCAAATTTCAAGGAAATTACTAAAATCAGTTTCAAAAGCTGTTAATGCATTTTGGCTAAAAGTATTAATTAAATCTGTTAAATCACTTATATTTTGATTTGTAAAATTATATTGATTAACTTTATTAATTAAGTTTTGTTTTGCACTTGCAACTAAATTAGTTTCTAAATAATTAATTTTATCTTCAAGTTCAGAAACACCAGTAATACTATAAACTTGTGAGATTTCATTTTTGAGTTGCTCTTTAGTTGCAGCATAGATATCTGAGTTTTCTACAATATTAGTTAATTGTGTTTTTTTACTATTAACTTCTTGAGGAGTAAGATTATTATTAATAATAAATGAAGTAAGTTGAGCTAAGTTTGTTGCAAGGTTTTGTGAATAACTAGTTAAAGATTCAACTTTTAAATTATTAGTTAAATAGTTTTTAGCAGAACTTGCTCTAGTTGTTAGTTCAGCATTTAGATTTTGATTTGCAAAATTAATAACTTCTTGAAGTTTTGAAGTATTATGATCAATTTGCGAGATTAAAGCTAAAGAATTTATCCCGTGTTTATTGTATAAATTATAAATTTCAGTTTGTAAAAACTGTTTTAGTGAATTATTTTTGAGCTCAAGTTTTTGAGCTTTTTTAATAAAATCATCTAATTCTTTATTTTTTGCTAAGATTGTTGAATTATAAGCTGCAATTTCTTGTTTTGTAGCTTTAATTTCAGCTAAAAGTTCTTGGGTTAAAGTTTCAAAAGAATTATTAGGTGTATTTAATAATTGATCATATTTTTTAAGTTTTTGAACAATTGAATTATATGAATCAAATTTTCAATTAATTTGAGAATATAAATTCTCTGTTTTTAAATTTAAAATTGATAAATATTCAGTAACAAATTCAATTAGTAAATTTGCTTTTGTTTCATCTCAATTATTATTTTGATAATTTGAAAATGTTGATTTTAATACTTCTACTGAACTATTATTAACAGAATTTAAAAAGTTATTTATTTTAGTAATATTAGCATTATTATTTGGGGTTGGGGCTGGTTTTTGTCCTTCATTTGAACATGATAATGCTACAAATGGAATGGTGGTTAAGGGCGCTAAAGCTAATGAGAATTTTTTAATTTTTTGCATAAAACTCCATAAAAAATTGTGTATTAAAAATAATATTGCAAGAATATTTTTTGTTACATCTATTATTATACTGAAAAATTAGATAAAAATATAGAAAAATTTAATAATATTTACTAGTGCATTTATGGTACAATAATATATATATTTTTTAATAATTTATTCTAAAACATTATACTATATATATTAGGAGTCACAATGAAAAGAAAATTTAACAAATTATTCCTTAGCAGCATGACACTCACCATCTTTTTACCAACATTAGTCTCATGTTCTAAGGATACTGAGTCTAGCAAACCTAAACCTGTACAGCCAGGAGAGTACAGAGAAAATACTGCTTTTACAAATAAATTAGAACCTACAAAACTAGATTCTCCAGTATTAGAACTTGCTAATAGTAATTCAAGTATTTCATACTCAGTTCCTTTGTCACCAGTTTTAAAAGTATGAGCTGGAAGTAAAATTAACCAAAACTCGCTTCCTTCACAAGTAAAAATTATTGATCAAGATAATAAAGCTACATTTGCTAAAGTCACATGATCTTTAGCAAATGAAACAGTTGTTTACAGTGATATGAAAGTTGCAGGAGAAGTAACTTATTCAGGCAAAACTATTCCTGTTAACGCAGTTATCTTACAACAACGCAAAGATTTAGCCAACGAAAATAATTTTGTGCTTCGTGAAGAAGGATTATCAGTTGACCAAGAAAAATCAACTAAAGATGGAGCTAATACTGAAGCTGAAGCAAAAGCTAATTTACTTAAGTTAATTGATCGTAGCGGACAATATGGAGCTAGCGGATCAAGATGAGATAATTGAAAAACTTTTGGTCAAGAGCAAGATAATACACTAGTTTTCCACTGAGATAACCCAACTAAATTGTCTCGTGTGGAAATTAGTTATTGAATTAGAGCTAATCGTGATGGATCAACTGAGAAAATGCCTAAAAATGTTTATATTTGACATTCAAAAGATGGAGAAAATTGAACTAGAGTTTTAAACCAAGACAAAATTAGCGATACTGATTTAGGGCCTATGCAAGTAAATAATGCCAATGGTTGATCAAATGCGGCTTTACCAAAAAGTATTAACTTTGAAGAAGTTGAAACTCAATGATTGAAAATTACTTGAGATCCATCTAAAAATGCCAATGGTCAAAACTATATTTTAGGTATTACTAATATTTACTTTAAAGGTAATAGAACACAGGATTCATTAATTTATAATAAATCAACTTCTATTTACAAACTTGAATATGGAGATCAAGTAATAGATAATTTAGCAAAAGATACAACTATTGAAGTAGATAATTTTAATAGTGAATTAAAAGTATTTTCTAATACTGCATCATATGATATTAATTTAATTCAAGAAAATAGTCAAGAGAAAAAGTATGTAATTGTAGCCTATAATGATTTGGGTGAGTATTCAACATACAATTTAACTCTAAAAGTAAAAGGAGCTTAAGATGAAAATTAAAAAACATCTTAAAAAATCTTTATTATTAACTCCTTCTTTTTTTATACCTTTAGTTATCTCTAATTCTAATGAAATTGATATAAAGATAACTTCTCCACAAAAAAATGAATTAATTAAATATCTACCAGTTCAAAATTTTAGTTATAAAAATCAGTACTTTACAGTTAAAAAAGATATTAATATTGTCTTAGATGAAAAACATTGAAATAACGAGATAGTAAAAGACCTTGAAACATTTTTGAGAAATAAAGCTTTTAATGTCCAATTTACACATAAATTTAATGATGCTAATATTAACCACACTAACATAATATTTGGTATTGGTTCATATGAGGATTTAATTGCTAAATATAATGTTGGCAATCAATTTAGTGAAGATAAAATTGATGAATATTTCATTGAATCAGAAAATGACAAAATTTTTATCCAAGCTAATGATTTTAAAACTTCTTTATATGCATTAAATGATTTAAAAACTATTTTTAATAATTTAGATAACAATACCTTTAAAGATTTTAAAATACATAATTATTTTGATGTTGAAAAAAGGTTAGTTTATGATACAAATAATTCAGATAATCAAGAGCTAGAAGCTAATATAAAAATAGCTGCTACAAATAGATTTAATAAATATGCTTATTTAAATCTTAATGAATTAGATTGAAGGGAAGATTATAATCAAGATGAATTAGATAAAATTAAAGCTAAAACTAGTCTTGCTAAAATGTACAATTTAAACTTTGTCTATACTTTAGATATTTTAAGTATAGAACCAATTAATGATGGACAA
The DNA here is from genome assembly GCF_900660515.1 of Mycoplasmopsis bovirhinis. NCBI lineage: Bacteria > Bacillati > Mycoplasmatota > Mycoplasmoidales > Metamycoplasmataceae > Mycoplasmopsis > Mycoplasmopsis bovirhinis. The sequence continues at coordinate 492,058 of NZ_LR214972.1, read as the reverse complement.
TATTATGATTTTGATTTAAATATCTTAAAAACTAAAATGCAAAAGTTAATTGATCATGGTGTTGATGATTTTGGTTTTGTAGTTAAAAATACAGTTAATTTTAATTACGAACTATTTACTAAAGTCTTAAATGATTTAAGTGAATGATTAAAGCCTCAAAATAAAGATTTATATTACTTTACTACATTAAATTCAAATACAATTAATAATTCTTTTCAAAACTTATCTAAATACGTTACAGTATTAAATTTTGGTGTCACAAAATATGATAATTTTGATGTAGATTTTATCACAAGATATAATACTAATACCAATAAAAAAGCTGGATTGCTGTTAAATTGACCGCAAGGGGCAAATGAAGGTTTAGTAAATTTAGATTTATTTAATAATTTAAGCATTAACAAAGAAGCATTAACTAAATTTAGTGCATATGCTGTTAGCCTAAGTAATAGTGCAGCTTTAAATAATTATTTATTAAATCACTTAACTTCTGTTTGATTTAAAAATGATGACAATAAAGAACAATTTAATTATGATATTATTAAAAATACACTTGAAGAGAATAATTCAGTTACAGCAAATGCATTTTTAAATATCTCTAAGCATATTGTAAATACTAAAATAACTAACAGTACTTCATCAGTTGACTGAAATACTGAAAGTCAAGATGTCACTGATTTATTTAATTCTATAATCACTAAATATCCTGATAAAAGTTTTACTAACAAGGAAATTAATAATTTTAGAAATTATTTTGAAAACCTAAAACAAGATTTAAATATTTTATTAAACAAACCTAAAGGTTTAATTTTAGTTTTAAAACCATGGCTTGATAAATTATTATTAATCGCTAATATTAACTTAAAAATTAGTGATGTTTTAGAATATATTAAAGCCAATTTAGTTTCAAGAACTAAATTTACTTTAAATGAAGTTATTAGTTTATACCGCCAGTTAGAAAATATTACTTTAGATGGTGATAACCCACTTAATGGTGGAACTAAAGTATTATTACCTAAAACTGAAGAATTAGTAATTATGGTTTTTGGTAGCTCTTTATCTGAAGTTCCTCAAACTACTGAGCCATCACCAAATTCAAGACCAACTAATGCAACATGATATACAGATGGAAGTTTTATTCAAGCTGAATCAGGTAATGTTAGTACAACAGGTGGAAGAGTTCAAAATATTGCTGATTTAAACCCTAATACTGAATGAATTATTAGACATACTCCTGAAAATGCTTTTCCAGAGAATTGAAATTTAACAATTAAATATCCAACTCGAAGAACTATTACTTCAGTATTAGTGGAACAAGGAATTAATAATCCTAATAATAGATTATCTGAATTTAGTATTACCTACTATGATTATAGTTCTAATTCATGAAAAAACTTTGGTTCTCTTCGTTTAAATAATGACAAACGTCATGTAATTGGTGGATATGCGCAAAGTACAGATAAAATTAGAATTCAAAGCCATAAAGCTTTAGATGTTAACTTAAGAATTGGAACTTTTTTAGCTGGTGGTGAAAATGTTGTAAGTCCTAATGAATCTATTAGTGCTTATAGCACTAATTTAGATCTTTCTAATAACCTTGAAAATAACAGCCTAAACTTAATTACAGATAATAATAATACAACTTATGCCCGTTTAACTCATAAAGGTGGTGGAGCAATCCAATCTAATGATTCATTAGATATTCTATTTCCTACTTACAGAGAAGTATCAACAATTCGCTTAATCCAAGAACCAGGTTTATTATTAAACAAATTTAAAGTTCAAAAAATAGTTAATGATACATATACTGATATTATTCCACAAATAACATCAGATATTGAAACAGTTAATATTAATATTCCTGCAAATACTGGCAAAATTAATGGTATTAGACTTGTAGCTATTGAAAATAGCAGTACTGAATGAGGTGTTAAATCTGTTTATTTAGTTGATAAAAAGGAAATCTCAGAAAATTATTTATACCTTTCAAATCAAGCTAAAGCAAGCAATTTTGAAGCTTCATATGAAGCTGGTAATTTTATTTTAAATAACAAAACTCAAAATACTACTAATATTCAATTAGATTCTGGTGAAATATTAGGTTTTGATTTTAAAAAAGTTTTAAATATTACTAAAATTACTTCAAGAATAAGTAATCAAAATATTAAATATTTTGTTTCAAATGACGGGTATAATTGAAATGAAATTAGTGATATTGGTAATTTAACTAGTCCTTTAGAAGCAAGATATTTATCGATAAGAAATTCAGCTAGTGGTGCAACAAGTTTTAATTTCAGTAATTTAGAAGTTTATACTGAAGATCATTCTTTATTTGGTAATGTTGATATTGCTTCAACAGCACAAGTAAAAGATAAAGAAAAAATTAAATCTGAATTTGACAATAATTTTGAAACAAGCAATATTTTTATTAATCCTAGAACTAACCAAACCATTGTTTATGATTTAGGTAGACTCCAAGATATTAATTCTTTAAGACTTTATGCTGCTAATAAATCATTTAATTTCCCAAGAAACATAAAAATTCAATTTTCACCTGATAAATTAGAATGAAAAGATGGTTTTAATATTAAAGAAAATGGTGCTATTAGTAATACAAATAAATTAGAAGATACAATTTATGGATTATTTGATCCAAAACATTCTGATCATAGATATTGGGGAAATGATAATTTAAATCTTCAAGGTATAAGATTTATAAGACTCCAAATTTTAGATAATTATCCACAAAATAGAGATCTTGAAATTAATCAAATAGTAATTAATAATCAAGAACATAAACTTGTTAATGTTGCTAATTACAAATTTAACGGACAAAGTGTAATTAACCTTGTAAATAATAAACAATATACTAATTTAACTGAAATATTTAGAACTAAAAAAGAAGTTGACTCTCTTTCTTTTGAAGTAGACCACAATGTTTTTAACAACAAAAATTTAGTTATTTTTGGTAATAATCCTTCAAGTAGAACTTACATTAAAGCTACCTTAGTTAACACAAATACTGGTCAAAGTCAAGAGATAACTCTTGGTAAATTTGTATTAAACTCAATGTCATTTAGCATACCAATTAGTGCAAACCAAAAACTTGAAAAATTAACCTTTAGTTGAGAAGAAAAAAATCCTAATATTCAAACTCTTAGTTTAGTTGATAAAGGATCTAATTCAAAGGTTGCAACAGCTGAATTAAATAAACTATTATCAAATATTCCTAGTTCATTTGAAAGTTGGTCTGAAACTGATAAAAAAACTTTTAACAGTTTAAGATCGGATGCAATTAACTCTTTAACTTATAATACTTTAACACAAGAAACTATTGATGACTTTAAAAATGAAGTGCAATATTTAAGTAATAAAGGTAATAAATATATTCTTAATACAACTAAACTTAGTGATTTAGTCCAAAACGCTGTAGTTAATGAAAATAATCTTTATACCAGTGATTCTTTTGCCTTTTATACTTATTATTTAGAAAATGCAAAAAATCTTTTAGCTAACAAAGAATTATTAGATGAAGCCAAATATTCATTAACCTTAAGTAATTTAATAAAAGCTCAAAATAACTTAAAATATTCCAATAAAACTAAATCATTATTTTTTGATTTAAATAATAGATATAAAAAATTATCTCGTAATTTATATACTCAAGATTCATTAAAAAAATTAGATGATTTAATTAATTTAAATGCATATTTATTAGAAGGTAATAATTTAGACACTTTAGATGGTGATACCTTAGTGATTATTAATGAAGCTTTAAATTCTTCTTTTGATAATTTAATCCCTACTAATGCAGCAAAGACATATAGTGATTTATCAAATGAACTTGAAAAAGCAAAGCAAATCGAAGAAATTTATAAAGATTTATGAACTGACTCAATTAAGCCGCTCCAAGAAGCAATCAAAACAGCTGAAAGTTATATAAATAATTTTATAAATAATGATTCTATAACTGATAAAGTTTTAATCCAAGCTATAAATGATATTAAAACTAAGAGTTCAGATTTTGAAACAAATAAAAATCAAAAATTAGCTAAGTTAAAACAATTAGTTGACAATGAATTTGTAACTATGAGTCAATACTTTAGCCAAAGTAGTGCTGATGCTTATAAATTAGCATATAATGATGCCAAGGATGCTTATAACAATCAAAAAACTACAAAAGAAACTGTAATTGATAATACTACTAAAATACTAGAGGACGCTAAAAATAACTTAGAAGTTAATTTAGAATATTTCAAATACGTAATTAACTCTGTTGAAAATCAAGCTGTTAAAGAAGCTTTTGAACAAAAAATGAGATCTATATCTAACCAGGATGAAGTCTTAGATTTCTTAAAATTATTTAATTCATATTTAGTTCCTGCTTTTTATAGAGTTTTTGAAGCTAAAAAAGATGAATTTATTAAAGATATTCAAAAATATCAAGATAAAACTTTAGTAAAAGAAGCTACTGAAAAAATTAGCAGAACTTATGATTATGATACTTTTGAACAAGAAAAAGTATCTGTTCTTACACTATTAGAAGAAAGCGAGCAAAGCGAAATAGCTGTATCTAATAGATTGGCTACTAATAGATCAGTTGGGTTAGGACTAGTCTTCTTAACCTTCGGAGTTTTCATAGGTCTTGGAATTGCTTTATACTGATTTAAAATTAAAAAAAGAAATAAATAAAAGTCACTCATCAAACTTTTAGTTTTGAGTGACTTTTTTATAATAAAATAATTCCTTTTTCTTTTAATTCTAGACGGTATTCTTCAGGTCAGTAGCTAGCTTGTACTTCACCAATATGCATTTTTTCTAATAAAAACATACTTACTCTACTTTGACCAATCCCACCACCAATTGTTAAAGGTAAGGTATTTTCAATTATACTTTGATGGTAAGGAGAAAGGCTTTTTACTTCTTCTAAAGTTTTATTGCTTTGACTAACAATTGAATCTTGGTTCACTCTAATACCCATTGAAGAAAGTTCAATTGCTTTGTTGTGTACTTTTGAATAAACTAATAAATCACCATTTAAATTTCAATCATCGTAGTCAAAAGCACGTAATGAATGAATTAAACCTGATTTGAGCTTATGTCCAATTTGATAAATAAATACAGATCCTTTATCTCTTACAATCGCATCTTCTCTTTCACTTAATGAAAGCGAAGGATATAAATCTTCTAATTCTTGGGCAGTAATAAAGAATAAATCTTTTGATAAATTATTTTCTAAACTTGGAAATTCTTTAACTAATAATTCTTTAGTTTGATATAAAACTGAGTAAATCTTCTTTACAGTATTTTGTAAAAATGCAATATTACGATCTTCTTTGTTAATAATTACTTCTCAATCTCATTGGTCAACGTAATATGAATGTGTAAAGTCTAAATCTTCTTCTTTTCTTACTGCATTCATGTCAGTATAAATTCCTTCACGAGGCAAGTAATTATATTGTTTTAGAGCATGACGCTTTCATTTGGCAAGCGAATGAACAATTTCTAAATGAACTTCTGGTTGGTTTTTAGGCGAAAATCCTACTGCTGCCTCACCATTTAAACCATCGTTTAATCCAGTTTCTTTTAATAAGAATAAAGGAGCAGTTGCTCTAGTCAAGTTTAGATTTTCTTGTAATAATGTTTGGAAATATTTCTTTAAGCTTTGAATTGCTTTTTGTGTTTCCTTTATGTTTAATTTACTTTTATACATATTACTATTTTATATGATAAATAATAAATTAAAAACTATTTTTATAAAATACGTTATGCAATATGCATAACGTATTAATATTTACTATTTTAAAGTTTTATTAACAGTTTGTAAGAAATCTTGGTTTGATGTATCATCTAACGTTTGGAATATTTTAATTAATTCTTTAAATTGTGAACGTGATAATTCAGGTTTTACAACTTTTAATATGAGTTTTAAATCACCAGTACGATATTTGTTTTGAACACCCTTTCCGCTAATTTTAACTACTTGACCTGATTCATATGATTTTTTCAGTGTAATAGTTACTTCTCCATATGGTGTAGGAACTTTAACATTGTTTTCAAGCATAATATCAATAAACGATACAGGGAATTCTAAAAATAAGTCATTGCCACGTCTTTCAAAATATTTATGATTGTCTACTTTAATATAAATATATAAATCCCCGGCAGGTCCACCATTAACTCCAGGCTCTCCGTACCCTTGGAGTTTTAATGATGTTCCATCTTCAGTTCCTGGAGCAATTGGAATCTTAACACTTTTATTATTTTTTGTATATTTATGTCCTTTGCAATTACTACATTTTTTAGAAATGATCTTTCCATTTCCTTGACAATTAGAACAAACAACTTGTTCACTCATAACACCAAAAATAGTGCGCGCTTGACGAACTGTATGCCCTTGTCCTTTGCAAGTTTGACAGGTTGTAATATCACTTTGTGATTCAGCTCCTGAACCATTACAATGTAAACAAAGCTCATATTTTGGGAATGTTTCTTTAAGTTCAATTCCCATTAAGCTGTCCATAAATGATATACGTTTAATAATTTTAATATCTGAGCCTCTTGCTGCATAGCTAGCGTTTCTTCGTGTGCCACCAGTAAAGCTACTAAAGAAATCACCAAAGATGTCTCCAAAACCAGCGAAACTTGAAGCATTAAAGTCTTGAGCTCCTGCACCGTTATAACCATTAACTGCTTCATGTCCATATTTATCATATAAATTACGTTTTTCACTATTTGAAAGAACTTCGTATGCTTCATTTAATTCTTGCATTTTTTTATCACTAGTTCCATCCTTTAGCTTGTCAGGGTGATATTTTTTAGCAAGAGAACGATATGCTGTTTTTATTTCTTGATCTGTTGCATTTTTATTAAGTCCTAAAACTTCATAATAATCTCTTTTATTGTTCATGATATCTATTTTAGCACAAAACATATTTTATTGCTAATAAAAAATAAAAAAGAATATTAAGAAAATATTCGGAATATTCAGAATATTTGAATTTGCAAAATGACTCTAGTTACAACTAAAATCAATCCCAAAAATTAGGCATTTTAACTTCTTGGGTTTTTCCCTCATAAGTCACTTTTATAATAGCTTTAGTAGGATCAAATAAACTGCTAAATTCAACATAAAATCCTAATTTATTTCCATTTAGTAACTTTAAACCATTTTTAACATAAGCACTGAATTTAACTTTGTTTGTTCAACCATTAACAGGAACTAACATACCGCCTTTTATAGTATACTTCATAGCTGTTTTAGGTGTGTCAGGGTGAGATAATTCAATTGTTAGTTCTTTGCCCTCTAAATTCGAGTTTAAAGGATTGTTTAATGAAACATATTTATTTCATGTTCCTCTTTTTCAAATTTCATTTTGTTGTCATTTAGTTAATTGAACTTCACCAACTTTTCTATTTTTACCAGCTACTTCAAAATATGAACCATTTCTGTATCCATTAAATGACATAACAATTCTAGTTTTAGATGGATCTCATCTAGTTCCTAAACGTAATTGAAATGTTATATATCCTAATTCATCATCGACTTTATATGTATTTGGAACAATACTAAGATCTGCCTTATTAGAACCTAAGTTTTTAATAAGTTCAGCTTTACTACTATCAACAACATATGATACGTTACCAGTGCTTTGTCCATCTTGTTGAATTGTCATATTTAAGTACATTTTCATATTACCATTTTTTGAAAATTTGTGATTATTAGGAATTACCACTTGGTAAATTGGAACTAACCAGAGTTGATTATCATATGGATATATTTCAGTATATTCATTGGTTGCATAAATGTTCAAATATGGTTTTCCAGTGGCTGGATTAATATTAACCATATGTGAAGTATTTCTATTATTTACTTTTTTCTCATCTAATGGAATAAAAGCAAAATCTTTAACTTTTGATCCAAAAGGATTTTTGATTTCTGGTCTGTAAGTTTCTACACTAGCAGCCAATTTTAATAATTCTTCATGGCTCAATTTTTCTAATGATGTTTGTCTTACAGAGCTTCTACTTTGCCCCACAACTGAACGGCTTTTTGGTTTGAGGGTAATTTGTCTACCACCAAGGCCAATTTCAAATTTAAAGTTTGATGCTGTTCAAGCATATTCTGCTGCAAATTTAACATCCACCGAATATGTCTTTGTAGCTTCATTAAATTTGCCATTTTGAAGTTTAGCACCACTTGCTTTAAAACTAATTGTAATTTCTTCTACTTTATTTGTGTATCCTAAATACATTACATTATCTCCACCACTAACATTTGGATGTTCTAATGTAAAACTAATAAAAGAATACATTGATTTAAGATCTTTTATTTCATTATCTTTTAACTCAAAACTAACATTCACTACATGATATTTTTTACCATTTTCAGTAATAGTTCTTTCAAAATATGCACTATCATTAGTTTGATTTGTATTAGCACTTAGTCCCATAACTGGGAGTGCTATTAATGAGGTAGATAATAAAGTAAAAAATTTTTTTAAACTTTTTTTCATAATTTTATCTCCTTTTGGTAAAGTTAATTTGAAGCTTTACCAGTGTAATTATACTATAATATCCAATCAAAATTTCTTAGCTTCTAGTTTGTTAAATATAAAATATTTTTTATATTTTTATATTTTTAAAAAAAATAAAAAAACAGCGGCTTCCTATTTTCACCTTTAGGCTATCGTCGGCGTAAAGAGGCTTAACTACTGAGTTCGGAATGGATTCAGGTGATCCCTCTTGCTTTAACCACTGATAAAAGTATAACACAAAAAAATAAAAGTCAAAATATTTTTTATTTTTTTGCCATGTGTGTCCAATAACAACTATTTTAGTACCAATATAAATCCCTTTAAAACTGAACTAATTTTATTAAAAAAATGGTATAAATTATTTATGAAAATAATAGATGACTTAGAAAAGCACAAAAACTTGACAAAATACGAATTAAAAAAAACAGCAATCTTTAAAATTGATTGCTAAAAATATTGAAAAATCTTTATCTTATCTTAGTTTAATTACAAACCTTAGTGTGTCAACTGTAAAAAGATATAAAAAAGCTATAAAAAGTAATCAAGAAATTGTTATCTCTCATAAAAATAAAAATCAACAAAGAAACTGTAAAGTTAGTGATTCAGAAATTGAATTAGAGTTTAAAAAATATTTAAAAACATGTAAATTTACTTTAAACAGCGCTTTAACAAATAACTAACTTACCTTTAAAACTTATTATTATTCTGAATATGGTTCTGATATAAGGGAAAAAATTTCTTACAAAACTTTAAAAAAGATAATATTTTAAGCTTAAAATAGTGTCTTAACAAAAGAACACGGTTTTAAATAATAATTTTGTGCATATATGGCATTTTATAAAAAAGAATAATTTAGGATTTTCCAGTCCATAATGGTTATTTTAATTTAAAAATTAACTTAACTAAATTTAAATAAATTTCATACATAATTGGATAAAATACTCAACTGAAAATTCTTTATTAAGCTTAAAGAAATTAAAATTTGTATCATTTTAATATGATGGTAAAATCTCATAACGAGAAAGACATAAAATAGGTAAAGGGTCAGGACCACAAAGTAAAAAAGTTTCCTATTCTAGTTTAATTTCAGAATTTACTAAAGAACTTATATTGTATTACAAGGAAATCGTTTGTCAAAACTTAATTAATAGAAGCGTAAATGATATAAGTGAAATTTAAAATTTTATTAATTTCAAGAATAATAGTACTAAAAGTTAAAATATAAACCTAAAAGCCTTTACAATTTAATTAAACATGCAGATATTATCATCACAGTTTAATAATAAATATAGGAAGATATGCTTACCGCAGACTTGCTAAATACATAACTGAAGTTTACAATATTCATATAAATTCTAGTAAATTATATTAAGAAGTTAAACCAATACACTTTTCAACTCGGCAATAAAAGGCAGTGTGACTAAAAATACAACTATTAAGTATAATGATTTAGTTAAACGAAGCTATAATTAAACTGTACAAACAATTTATGCACAGATATTACTTATATTCTAAACCAAAAGATTTTGTAACTTATGATATTTTGCATCATAAGTACTCAAAACTTGTTTTAGAGAATGTGTAAAAACAAAAAACATTATTATAGAAACAATACACATAAAATCTAAGTCTGCAATAGTGGTTTTTAGTGTTATTATATACATAATAATAAAAGGATAATTAATTACATTGATAGTTATGAAGAACATAATTATACTTGAGAATATCCTCCTAGTTATATAGCGCTGATCCTTATGAAATATTGAACATTTTATTTTTAGGTTTAACATAAACAGTTTGACCTTATTCCAAAGACAAACTAAAAACTAAATATTAGAAAAAATACCTGATAGATAACTCAGGTATTTTTGATTAGAAATTATTTGTTATTACAATTAATTATTGTGTTTTGAAAACTCTTGATATTTATTAATTTTTTTGTGTTTATTTTTTGGTAACGTAATACACATAGTGAATTCACCTTTAATTGAATCTAAGGAACTAAAGTAGTCAATTAAGTTAGAGGGATTATCAATAAGTCAAGTTTCATGAATCTTAGTTAATTCTTTAGCTAAAGATATTTTTATTGAATCATTAAATACACTAAAGAGATCTTGCAATGTGTTTAATAACTTATGTGGTGAAACAAAATAAACATAAGTATGATTAAATTCTTTTATTATTGTTTTAAACTCTTTTATTCTTCGCGAAGTTTTATCTTTAACAAACCCTAGAAATGTAAAATTATTACTAAAACCTGAACCAACAAAAGCTAAAGTTAGTGCACTAACTCCAGGGATAAATTCAAGTGGAACATTTTCTTGTCTTGCTAATTTAATAATGCTAAAGCCAGGATCAGAAACAGCGGGCATACCAGCATCAGAAACAACAGCAATATTTCTTCCTTTTTGAACTAGATCAATTATTTTTTTAGCAACTTTTAATTCTGTAAAAGCATTATTAATAATAAGTTTCTTATTAGTTATTTCGAATTTATCAAGTAATTTTTGGGTAACTCTAGTATCTTCACAAGCTATGATATCAACAAATTTTAAGGTATCTAAAGCTCTAAGAGTTATATCATTTAAATTACCTATAGGAGTTCCTACAATGTAGATTTTAGCCATAAATTTCTCCTAATTTAATCAGTAACACTTGTTTTTGAATCTTAAAATTAGCATTAGTTTTTAAAGATTCAAAAAAACTATTAACATCTTTAACTCAACTTCCTATATTTGGATAAGTATTCCAAAATTCTTTTGATAAATCATTTATAGCAGAAATATATTTATTTTTTACAGTTGTAATATTAATACCTACAACTATACTTTTTAAAATATTTAAAATAAATTTATTTTGAGCTTTATTTTCTTTGTTTAAATCATTATTTAATTCTAAATATAAATAACAAAATTTTAATGGTTTTTTGAGGGTATTTTTTAATATTTTTAAATATTTATCAAATAAATCTTGGTATGTTGCATTTTGATATTCCTCAAACAAAACTTTGTCGTAGTTTGCAAAAAGTTTTGCTATTATTGAAAACGAAGAGTTTGATTGATCCGAATTTTCTTTTATTTCTTGTAATTTTAAAAGTTGAGCTCTAGATAAAATAGTTGGAAGTAATTGTTTGTAATTTTTGGAAAAAATAAAAATTACAACATTCTCTGAAGGTTCCTCGATTTCTTTTAAGATTGTATTTAATGATTCTTTTTGAGTATTTTGCAAATCTTCAATAACAGCAAGTTTGTGCTTGTATTTTTGTTCTAAGGAGTCTAGGTTAACTTTGGAAAAGAAATTTTCCAAAGTTTCCTTTTTTATTTTTTCTCCACTTCCATCTAAGTAATAAACATTGGAAAATAAGTTATTTAAGTCTAATTTTGTTGAAATTATTTCTGGAAGGCTAAGGCCATTTAATGTATAAATTAAACTCAAGATTTCTTTTTTTACATTAAAAATTCTTTTTGTATCAAAAAGGTATAAATGTGCTAATTTGTTATTATGACTAAGTTTTGCTATTTTGCTATAGATATTTTCCATTAGTTTTTAGTTACAAATTCTAAAAATTCAGGAATTGATAAAAGTTTACTAATAATCTCATCGCAAATTTTACTTGGAGATTGTAAAGCATCTATAATAACAAAACGCTTTGGATCTTCTTTAATTAAATGTTTATAACCTTGATAAACTTTGTGGTGGAATTCAAGATTTTCATTTTCTAATCTGTCATTGAATAATCTTGAATTATCTCTACGTTTTTTAGCATCTTCAGGTGTAATATCTAAGAAAATAGTTAGATCAGGAATAGCTCCATCGATAATTAAATTAGTTAAATCTTTGACGAATTTATACCCAAGGCTTCTGGCATAACCTTGGTAAGCATAAAAGCTATCAATATAACGATCGCATAACACGAATTTACCATCTGCTAAAGCAGGTCAAATGACTTTTTCTAAGTGGATTCTACGACTAGTTGAATAAAGCATAGCTTCAGCAATTGGCGATAGATCGCTAGATTTATCTAAGATTATTTCCCTTATTTTTTCAGCTTCAACTAGGTCTTTTCCACCTGGTTCTCTAGTTTCAATAATTTCTTTGTGTGGGAAACGTTCTTTTAATTTTTTGGCAAATTCTTTAACAATTGTAGTTTTACCGCTGCCATCTAATCCTTCAAATGTTATAAACATAATAATCTCCTTTACTTAGGTGTTATTTTACGATTTTCTAACGATAATTTTAAGGTAATTTCATCAATATAATCAACAGAAGAACCTACCGGTAATCCTACAGCTAATTCTGTTAAATTTAAGTTTAATTTTTCTAAAAACTTTCTTAAAACATGCTTAGTTATTTCTCCATCCATATTTGGAGAAATACCAAAAATAACTTCGTCAAAAGTTCTCGCATAAGTAATTAATTCATTAATTAAATTCATTTCTTTGTTAATAATTGTTTCAGATAAAAGTTTTTTACGAAAGACAAAATATTTACCTTTATAAAACTTTGCTTTTTCTATTTTTTGCATAATTTGCAAAGATTCAACAATTAATAATTTATTTTCTCTTGTTTGGTCATTACAAACAGAACATTCATGATTTGCAAACAACGGTGCCGTACACATTTGGCAAAAAAGAATGTCATCTTTTAAAGACTTAAATGAATTAGCTAATAAATTTACTTCTTGCTCAGAAGATTCTAAGATTCAATAAATAATCTTCTCAGCAGTTTTCTTAGTTATACCTGGTAATTTGGTGAGTCTAAGAATTGTTTCATTAATTTTCTCTGAATTAAACATGTTTTAAAATGGCAATCCACCAGGTATTGCTGGTGTCATTTCATCTTGTTCTTTTTTTATTTTATCAATTAATTCATTGAATGCAACAACAAGAAGGTCTTGTAATAAATCTTTGTCATCAGGATCTATTAGGATCTCATCGAGTTCAATGCTTTTGATTTCATTATTTCCTAAAGCTATAATTTTAATTCCTTGTTTTTCAACAACGAATTCCTTAGCAGCTAGTTCTGCTTGTTTATTTTCTAATTCTTTTTGTAAGTTTTTAAATTTCTTTAATAATTCTGGGTTCATAACATTTCCTTTTAAATAAGATTAATTTTTAGGTGTAAAGTAAATTTCTGGCTGAGGTTCTTTAATGTAATCATTAAGTTTATTAGCAGCTTGCAATGCTTTAATTTTAGCAATAAGTTCTTGCTTTTCTTTGTTAGTCAAGAAATAAAGTTTTTTAAAACCACTTTCAAAAATATCATCAATATAATACTGCATATTACTATCTTTGCTTTTTGAGCGAAGTTTGTCCAAATAATTTGCTTCTTCTTGAACAACCATTACAATTGCATGTTCAGTTGCGATTCATATTTTAGCATTTTTTAAAAGTGTTTTTTCTTCATAGTATTGTTTATTTATAGTACTAGAAATTATCTCTGCATCTTGCTTAAGTTTGTTATACTTTTGAGTGTAATCAATGTTTTTAAATTGTTTTTCACGTGAAGAATAAACACAAACACTGATAATATCATCATAGATTTTTTCATCATATACTAATAAAGATGATGTATCAATACTTTTTTGATTTGACTGATTATTTAAATAAAAAAATTCATTGATAAGTTGCTGTGACTCAATTGGCAGATTTGAATTTGTAGTTTCTTGCTTAGATAGCTTATTAATACTTGCTGGAATAAATCTATCATTAAGAAAACTATCTTCACTTGCGGAAGCAAAAAAATCATTAAATTGTGGTTTTGGAGGCTCTGCTATTTGATCTTGTTTAAGTTTTTGCGTTGGAACTGAAGTGATACTTTGTTGTTTTGAAGTTTCAAGATTTTTAACAACAGAGCTAGTTTCTTTTATATTTTCACCAAATGGTACTTGGGGACTAAGTTTATCAACTAATGAAATTAATTCTATTTGCAATAATTCATAGGGGTTTTCATGTTGTTGTATATTAAATAAAATTTTATAAAAATGATCATATAAAACTACAGCATTTTTTGAATTTAAATTAATGCTTAAAATTTGTGACTTTGTAGTTCAATTTAAAAAACTTTCTTCTTTTGTTTTGTAATATAATAATCATTCTTTACTAATGTTCATTAATGCTCTAATTAAATGATTAGCATCTGAGCCATTATTATTAAATTCATTAAGCAAACTAATTAACATATTTAAATCAAGGTTAATAATTGTATTAAGTAGCTTAATATAATTATCAATTGAAGCTAACCCAAAATTAGATTCTAGTGATTTTTGGCTAATATGATTATCATTAAATGAACTAGCTTGGTCAGCTATTGATAAAGCATCTCTCATACCACCAGTAGCTAATAAAGCAATCATTTTTAAAGAGTTCTCTTCATAAGTTATTTTTTCGTTGTCCAAGACTTCTTTCAGATGAGTTATAATGTTTGAATCAGTCATTCTCTTGAAATTATATCTTTGGACCCTTGAAAGAATTGTTAAGGGTATTTTTTGTTGGTCAGTAGTAGCTAAAATAAAGATGCTGTGATGTGGTGGCTCTTCGAGAGTCTTTAATAAAGCATTAAAAGCAAATTTAGTTAACATATGCACCTCATCAATAATATAGATTTTATATTTTGAATTAATTGGAGCTTGTTCAATTTTATCTTTTAATAACCTAATTTCATCAACTCCATTATTTGAAGCTGCATCCATTTCAATGATATCTAAACTTTTATCATTATTAACTAGACATACATCACAAGCTTTGGCTGGATTACCACTATGAATGCAGTTTAAAACTGAAGCAAAAATTTTAGCCAGCGAAGTTTTACCTGTTCCCTTAGGTCCACAAAATAAATAAGCATGACCGACTTTACCAGTTATCAATAAATTCTTCAAACTTTGAACAACGTATTCTTGTCCAACTACTTGTTCAAATGTTTTTGGACGATATTTACGATATAGTGTTTTGTAATTATCCATAGACTAAAAACCCCCTTTATTTTTCAAAAAGTACATTAATAATTATAAATAAAACTAAGCATATAAAACTGCATTTTTTTATTTTTTTTATAATGAAAAAAGAATAAAAAAAGCACAATATTGTGCAAATATTACAACAAATTAAGCAGTAGCTTCTTGTGCTCTTTGTTGTCTTCTTACGTCTCTTGCATGTTCTTTAGCTAATTTTGCTCTTCTTTTTTCAAGACGTAATTTATTTTTTAATCTAACTTCTTTACGCATGTGTATTCCTTTTATAAAATATGTATAAATTTAATTTTATAATAATTTTTTAAAAATTAAAATATTTTTAAAAAATTTATTCCACTCCGTTTTTATTTTTGAAATTTAATTTAATTGGGCAACCATCAAAATTAAAGGTTTGCCTTAATTGATTTTCTAGAAATCTTTGATATGAAAAATGAAGGTATTTCTTATTATTAACAAAAAAAGTAAAAGTTGGTATTTTAGCTAATTCTTTTCTTGCGTAATAAATATTTAAACGACCACCGTTAAATGGCTGAGCTGGCTGAATGCTTTGAGTTTCTAAGATTAACGATGATAATAATGAAGGTTTGATATCTCTTTCTAGATTTTCTTTTACTTCATTGATTTTATCACCTAATTTATTAATTCTTTGGTTAAATTTAGCTGAGATAAAGATTATTGGTACTCAAGGTATGAAGTGAAACTTAGCACGTAGTTGTTTTTCAAATTGGGCCATAGTGTTAGTTTCTTTTTGTATTAAATCTCATTTGTTAACGACAACAATAATTGGTTTGTCATGATCCAGAGCATAGCCAATGATTCTGGAGTCAAAATGAGAGATTTTAGATTGAGTTGCATCAATCACTATTAAAGATAAATCTGATTCAACTAAGGAATTCATAGCTCTAAGTAATGCGTAATGATCTACACTTTCAATTAGCTTTGACTTTTTAGTAATTCCTGCTGTATCAATGATTTTATAATCTATCCCATTAATATTAACGATTGATTTAACGCTATCTCTAGTGGTTCCAGGGATATCTGAAACAATAGATCTATTTTCTTTAGATAAATTGTTGAGAAGCGAACTTTTACCAGCATTGGGCTTACCAATAATTGATAAGCTAAAGAGCTGATTTTGTTCTTTATCACTAAAATCTAAATATTTCATACATGCATCTAAAACATTACCAACACCTTCACCATGTAAGGCAGAAATAGGGAAGATTTCATCAACACCTAAAGCGTATCATCCATAATCAAAATCTTGATTTGATTCAAGTTTATTAGCAACAGCAATAATGGGTTTATTGCTTTTGCGTAAAATATTTATGATAAACATTTCATCATTAGATATCTCGTTTTTACCATCAAAAACAAAGATAATAACATCTGCTTCTTCAATAGCGATTTTAGCTTGAATTTGGATTTGTTCTTGAAAAGGTTTATTTTCAATTTCAATTCCACCTGTATCAATTAATTTAATTTGCTGACCTGATCAAGTAATTGTTTCATATAAACGATCCCTAGTTACACCAGGTTGATCGTATACAATTGATATTTTTTTTCCTATAATTCGATTAAATAAGGTGCTTTTACCAACATTTGGTTTTCCGATAATTGCTACTGTATTTTTCATTAATTACCCTTTTTACTATTAACAATTGTTAATATTTCTGCAATTAATTCTTCAAGTGATAAATTAGAACAATCAATAAAGATTGAATCCTCTGTTTTATGTAATGGATCAATTTCGCGATTCATATCTTGCTCATCACGTTTTTTAATTTCTAATAACACTTCATTGAAATTAACATTATATCCTAATTCTTTATTTTGAGCTAGGCGTCTTCTAGCTCTTTCTTCAGGTGATGCCCAAAGAAAGATTTTAACTTCTGCATGAGGCATAATTTTAAAAGTTGTGTCTCTGCCATCGATAATATAACCTTTGCAATGATTTGTGATCTTTTGAATTTGGTTAACAACAAAATTGCGCACCTGGGGAATTTTAGCCACGTTTGGTGTTACTTGGGAAATATAATCAGCTCGTAGCTTTAATGATACTTCTTGCCCATAAAGTTCAATTTTATCATTATCTAAAAGTTTAATCATCCCATCCTCTAAAGTGGTAATGACATTAGCTGAATCACGAGTATCAATTCCCTTGTCAATAGCATTTTTAGCAATAGCCCTGTAGATACTTCCGCTATTTATAAAGGTATAATTTAGAATTTTAGCAAGTTCTTTTGCTACAGTGGATTTTCCTACACCACTTGGTCCATCAATTGCTATATTTACTTTCATAAAATCTCCTATATATTGTAACATTAAAAACTATAAGTTTTTGATGTTTATTTAAAATAAATTTATAAAAAAATAAAAAGTCGTGAACTTGACTTTTTAAAAAGTGATGCCTAGTAAATGTTTAGCTAAATCATCTAAGGTTATTTTTTCTTTAATTGACTTATTAATTACTTTTACAGCGGTGATTAAATAAACCATAACTATGTTCTTAATATTATTGTCTTGATCAAAAGTTGGTAATTTATTAGGTTGACATAAAACAAAAGAAATTGTTTTTTTAATAATTCTTTTGTACATTAGTTTTTTATTAAAATTAGCAAAAAACTCACTTACTGAAATATATTTATCAAAAACAACATTGTGTCCAATTGAACCTCTTTTACCCGTTCTTAAAATATAGTAACTTTTCTCGGCTTCTTCAAAGTTTATTGTTACTATTTTAGCAAATTCTAATAATTCTTTATTAGTAATTTCTTGATGAACTTTGATTTGTGTTAAATAATAAATTGTCATTAAAGCTGGGAAAATTGCTGAAATGAGAAATAAAAAAGATAGAATTGATTCTTTACTTCTAATTATATTATATTTTGTATCATCAACATTTATTCTTATTCCCTCTTTGTTAGTTGCAAATTCACCAACAATAATTACTTCTACTTGAACTAAAATTAAAACAATTAATGAAAAAATAATAAAAGCAATAAAGAATATCAGAAAATTTAGCATAGTTTTTTTATTAGTTTTAAAAACACTTTCGTTAAAGCTTCATAATCTAAATTTAGCAACAATTTGGGTTGCAAACAAAGCTAAAGCTACAACAAAAAAAATAATAATTGCTGTAAAAACATTATCATTAATATACATAATAACTCCTACTATTTAATATTATAACAAAACAAAGTTATATAATAATATATATTTTAAATTAAAGACATATAATATATAACTATAATTGCAAAGGAGTTAAATGAGCCAAAAGAATAATAAAATCATAGTTACTGGGGCTAAAGAAAATAACTTAAAAAATATTTCTTTAGAAATTCCTAAAAATAAATTAGTAGTTTTTACCGGTCTTAGCGGTAGTGGAAAAAGTTCATTAGCTTTTAACACAATTTACGAAGAAGGAAAAAGACGTTACGTTGACTCGCTTAGTTCGTATTCAAGAACTTTTTTAGGAGGAACAAAAAAACCTAATGTTGAAAAAATTGAAGGTTTAAATCCTTCAATTTCAATTGAACAAAAAACTGTACATAATAATCCTAGGTCTACTGTTGGAACAGTTACTGAAATTTATGATTATTTTAGATTATTATATGCGAGAATTGGTAAAGCATTTTGCCCTACTCATAATTTAGAAATTACCTCACAAACAACCAAAGATATTTTAAATTCAATTTATAAATTTCCCGAAGGTACAAAATTAATTATTTATGCACCATTAGTAGAAAATGAAAAAGGAACACATGTTAATTTACTTGAAAAACTTAAAAATGAAGGATATTTAAGAGTAAAAGTAAATGGTGAAATTTTAAGTTTAAAAGATAAAATTATTTTAGATAAAAATTATAAACATACAATTTATTTAGTGATCCATAGAGTTAGTGTTAAAGAAGATAACTATAATCAAATCTCCGAAGCTATTAACATAGCTACTGAAAAAAGTGGTGGGTTAGTTAAAATTGAAAATGTTGATACTAAAGAACTTCTAACTTTTTCAAAACTGCATGCTTGCATCTATAAAGATTTTTCAATTCCTAAAATTGATACAAGACTTTTTTCATTCAATGCTCCTTTTGGGATGTGTGAGAATTGTAAAGGTTTAGGATTTGAAACTAAAGCGTCATTTGATGCTTTAGTTCCTGAAACTTGAAAAACAATTGAAAATGGAGCATTTAAATATTTTGAAAATATGATTAATACCCCAAATTTAGAATGACAAGAATTTAAAGCCTTATTACATCATTATGAGATTCCTCTTAGTGTTCCTGTTGATGAAATTCCGCAAGGTAAATTAAAATATTTATTATATGGATCAGATGTAGAAATCGAATACACTTTAATTTCTGCTTCAAATACTAAATCGCGTAAAAAACAACACATTGAAGGTATCTTAACTAAGATTGAAAGATTATATTTTCAAACTTCTTCTGAGATGCGCCGGGATTACTTGAAGAAATATATGAGTTCATTTACTTGTCACGTTTGCCAAGGAGCAAGGTTAAACAAAGCAGCTTTAAGTATTAAAATTGATAATAAAAACATTTACGAAATGACTAAATTATCAATTTCTGATGCACTTTTAACTTTTGAAAAATTAATTGAAAATCTTGATGATTATACTAAAACTGTTTCAAATATTATTACCACTGAAATAATTAATCGTTTAACTTTTTTAAACAACGTTGGTTTAGACTATTTAACCTTACACCGAAGCGCGGAAACTTTATCAGGTGGTGAAGCTCAAAGAATTCGTTTAGCTACGCAAATTGGTGCTAATTTAAGTGGAGTTTTATATGTGCTTGATGAACCTTCAATTGGTCTTCATCAAAGGGACAATTTAAAATTAATTGAAACAATGAAGCAAATGGTTGATTTAGGTAATACTTTAATAGTTGTTGAACATGATGAAGATACAATTTATGCTGCTGATCATATAGTTGATATTGGTCCTGGAGCTGGCGAAAATGGTGGTCAAGTTATTGCCCAAGGATCTTTAGAAGACATTGTTAAAGCACCAGACTCAATTACAGGTAAATATTTATCTGGCGAATGGGAAATAAAAATTCCTGCTTCTAGACGTTCAGGTAATGGTAAAACTATTACAATTAAAGGGGCTAAAGAAAATAATTTAAAAAATATTGATGTTACTATTCCATTAGGAAAACTAGTGGGAGTAACTGGAGTTTCAGGAAGCGGTAAAAGTACTTTAATTAACGATATTTTAGTTAATGGGTATCAACAAATGCAAGGAATTGCCGAAGGATTGCACCATAAAAAAGCAGATTTTAAAAACATTGATGGATTAATTAATGTTGATAAACTTGTACAAGTAAATCAAAGTCCAATTGGAAGAACTCCAAGAAGTAACCCAGCAACATATACTGGTGTTTTTGATGATATTAGAGATATTTTTGCTAATGTTGAAGAATCAAGAATTAGAGGTTATACTAAAAGTAGGTTTAGTTTTAATACACCAGGAGGAAGGTGTGAGAAATGTTCTGGGGATGGGTTTTTGATTATAGAGATGCATTTTTTACCTAATGTTTATATACCTTGTGATCAATGTGATAGTAAAAGATATGACAGGGAAACTTTAGAAATTAAATACCAAGATAAAAATATTAGTGATGTTTTACAAATGAGCGTGGATGAAGCAATAATATTTTTTGATTCAAAAGTAAAAATAATTGAAAAACTACTTTTTTTACAAAATGTTGGTTTAGGGTATATAAAACTCGGACAAATGTCTACTACCTTATCTGGTGGCGAAGCTCAAAGAGTAAAATTAGCAACATATTTACAACGTAAACCAACAGGTAAAAGTATTTATGTTTTAGATGAACCAACAACAGGTTTACACACACATGATATAAAGAAATTAATTGAAATACTCAATAGAATTGTAGATAATGGTGATACTGTAATAGTTATTGAACATAATTTAGATGTCATAAAATCATGCGATCATTTGATAGATTTAGGACCAGGCGGAGGGATTCATGGTGGAAAAATAGTTGCTTCTGGAACCCCTGAGCAAGTTGCTAAAAATAGCAATAGTTTCACCGGACAATTTTTAGAAAAAATACTTTTTAAAAAGTAATTTAAACTTAAATAAATTGTTTATAATAATTACATTAAGCGACAAGAAGGTTAAATGAACAAGAAAAAGAAAGTAAGTGTTGCTGAGCTTATTAAATTTTTTGGCTGAAATTTATTGAATAGTTCTGATTCACAAGTTAATTATAATTATATATACCAACCCGCTATTAAGCGTGTTGGTCTTGAATTAGCTGAATTTTTAGCTTATGATAGAATTAAAAACAATGTGATATCTTGAGGAACTAGTGAATCACTTTGATTTCAAAAAATTGGTAAAAGTGCAGCAATTAGAGCAATTGAACATGTTTTTAAACTACAACCCCCTTTAGTTATTTTATCAAGAGGAGTTGCTAAACCTGCTTTAAATTGAATTATAGCTTGTGCTGATAAATATGGAGTACCACTATGCCAAGCTAAAATGAGCTCTTCACTTTTAACAACTAATGTTGGCTCATATTTAAATAACCATTTTTTAGATGAAACACAAGTTCATGCTTGTTTAGTTCTAATTGGTGGAACAGGTGTTTTAATAGTTGGTCAAAGCGGAGTTGGAAAATCAGAGGCAGTTTTAGAATTAATCCAAAGAGGTCATGTCTTTATTAGTGATGATTCAGTTTTAATTGGTGATGGTGGTAATATATTTGTTGGCCGCTCTCCTATGATAACTGAACATATGCTAGAAGTACGTGGAATTGGAATGATTAATGTTAAACATATATATGGAGTAAAATCAGTAGCTAAATCATCAGTAATTGATTTAGTTGTTGAATTAGTCAAAACAGATAAACAATATGAATTTGATCGCTTAGGTTTAGACTTCTTGAAATACCCAATTTTTGGGAGATATATACACAAAATCCAAATCCCAATTAAAGAAGGAGGTTCAGTTGCTTCTTTAATTGAAACAGCCGTAGGATTTTATTTATCAAAACGAGATGGTTTAAATGTTATAAAAGAAATTGAAAAACGGAGGTTAACAGAAAATGAATAATTTAAATGGTCCAAGTTATGTTCCAGATGTCGCCTTTAGAGAAGGAACACCAAGTATTTTAATATCAGTTGGATCTTTTCAATTTTATACATATTCATTAATGATTATGCTAGGTTATTTAACTGCCATCTTTACGATTTTTTACTTCTGAAGAAGAGAAAAAATGCAAATGGAAGTTTTATATGGCTTAATCTTAATTACAATTCCGATGGGAATTATTGGTTCTCGTTTAGGGTTTGTTTTTGAGGAACTAATTTATAGCCCCGAACCTTTTAAAGGTTCGGCCTGGTATGCCATATGAGACGGAGGGTTAAGTATCCAAGGAGGAGTTTTCTTTACAATTATTGCCGATATGACTTATGCTTATACTAAGCGGCATGTTGTTGATATTCGTAAGGCAACTTCAATTATTATTCCAACAATTTTAGTTGGACAATTTGTTGGAAGGTTTGGAAACTACGGTAACCACGAAGTTTATGGAAAGATTGATTGAACTGGAACTAGCTCACTAATTTTTGGCAAGAGTTTTGCTGATAATATGTATATTTCAGATAGCTACAGTGACTCATTAGGGTTGGCTGGGGCATATAGATATCCTTTATTTTTATATGAAGGTTTAGCTAACTTAGTAGGATATTTAATTATTGTTTGAATTTTCAATTTACTTTGAACATTTAAACCTGGTGCGACAGCTGGACTTTATTTATTATGATATGGAGTAGTGCGTCTTGCTTTAGAACCACTAAGACAAGAATCATATTTATTTTACTCAATTATAGCTTTATTATTCGCACTATCAGGGGCATTTATCTTTGTATATTTTGCCTTCTGATCACGTGTAAAGTACACAAAAACAGTTAAATATAAAATATTTAACCATTATGAATATCAAAATTCAGAATATTACTATGCATATGTTAAAATTAGTTCATTTAGTAATATTTTTAAGAAAACATTAACTTATATAGTATTTAAGTAGGTAAGACATGGAAAAACAAACTATTTATGATTTAGTAATCATTGGCGCAGGACCTGCAGGTCTTAATGCCGCTTTATATGCTTCAAGAGCAAATTTAAAAGTTATTTTTGTTGAAAAAGGCGCTCCTGGTGGAAAACTTTCACAAACTAACAAAGTGGAAAATTGAATTGGAACAGAAATTATTGATGGTTGACAATTAGCTACAAACTTTTTAGATCATGCAACTAGTTTTGGTGCTGTTTATAAATATGGTGAAGTCGTTAATATCATCAACAATGGTGATTTTGACAAAGAAGTTAGATTAGCTGATGGTTCATCAGTCTATGGTAAAACAATTTTAATTTCAACTGGAATGAAAAATAGAGAACCAAGCTTTATTAATGGTTACCAAGATTTCTTACACAGAGGAATTAGTTTTTGCGCAATTTGCGATGGCCCATTATTTAAAGATGCTCCAACCCTTGTTTTAGGAGGTGGTAATTCAGCAGTTGAAGAAGGAACATACCTTACAAAAATTGCATCCCACGTATATTTTGTAATTCGTGAAAAAGAATTTACAGCCGAAAAAAAACTTGTTGAAGATTTACACAAAGCTTCAAATATTACCATTTTTAGAGAGTCACAAATTACATCACTAACAGGAACCAATTCACTAGAAAAAGCTGTAATTAAAAGTTTGGTTGATGGCAGAGAACAAACTATTGAAATTGCTTCATTTTTCCCTTATATTGGAATGGAAGCAACAACCGAATTTGCTAAGAATTTAGATATTTTAGATGAAAGAGGTTTTATCTTAACAGACGAAAATATGCAAACTAAAGTTAAAGGAATCTTTGCAGCTGGTGACATTCGCCAAAAAGAAATTCGTCAAATTGTTACAGCGGCAAGTGATGGAGCTATTGCAGCTAAGAAAATTTCTGACTTATTAAATTCACTTTAAGAAGCAAAAAATATGGATTTTAAAATTCCATATTTTTTATTCTTTAACTAATGTTGGGATTATAAAAAAAAAAAAACTTGAAGAACACAATTAGTAGTCTTAAAAATTTTAGTTTTGCGAAGTATATAAATATAATTTATATTATAATTAAATCATACTTATTGATTATATATTTATAATGAAGGGAAAATTATGCTCAAACGTAAACAAAAACTATACTTAATTATTGGATCTAGTGGAATTGTGGCAAGCGGAGTTACAACAACTCTTATTTCACAAACACAATCGCAAAGTGAACCATTTAAATTTAAAATTGATACTGATGCTAAGCCTAATTTTCAAGCTGAGCAAGTAGATCAATCTAAATCACAAATTAGTGCAAGCGACTATAACTTGCCTAAAGTTCAAAACCCGCCAGTTGTTGAACCACCTATTGTAAAAGATCCAGAAACAACAGTCTTTAATCCAATTATCCAAAATCCAGATAAAGAAAAAAAGGAAGAAGATAAAGAATTACCACCTGCAACTAGTGATCCAATCAAAGATCAAGAAACTAAAATTACAAATGAACCGGCTCCAACACCAGTTCCTAATCCTGAGCCTGAAAAAAAGGCTATTAAAATCAAAATTGAGAATATTCAATTTGAAGCTGATGTTGCAACAATTCCAAAACGTCAATATGAACAATCTGATGTAGAAAAAGGAATTACAAACCGTATTCCATATTATGCTGAAATTACTCATGATGTTTTAAATGTGAAAAATGCTTTAACTGAAGAAAACATTGGTAAAACTATTACTGCAGCTCAAAATAAAGCAACTAAGATTGCTGCGGGTATTTCACCATTTGTAGCTTCTCTTAGCGATGATAGAGATATTGAAGCTAAACAAGCGCAAATAAAAAATGATGGAACTGTTTCAGAGCATTTTGGTAATATATGATTTAGATACCACAGGCTTCTTACTTCTAAAGAGAATGTTAAAAAGTACCTGCTTGATTCTGTAACTGATGAACAATTAGATAAATGATGAAATATGAAAGAAACTTTAACATGACCTAGAAGTATTGGAACTGAAACTAGAGAGCTAGGTAAAATGTTAATTCTAATGCATATTGATCCGAAAAAAATTACTAAGATTTCGCAAACTGAAAAAGATAGTTTAGAAAAAGGTTTTATTATTCCAGAATATGGTGGTGATATTAGTGTTAATGAAGCAGGTGAATGAACTTCATCAACTCATGAACCTGTCGTTAACACAGTAACTGCTGAATATAAACGTAACAACCAAGTTTACCGTGTAATGGGTAATAACGATTCATATTGAAGAAACTCAGAAGATATCTTAAAAGGTAAATATGCTAACTGAAATGATAGAGATGTTACTGCACAGTACAGAAGTGAAGGATTAGATATTCCTAATAGTGGAATTAAGATTACTGAATATACTAGACTTGCTAAAGTAGAAAACGCACTAGTAGATCGTGAAAAAACAGTTGTAGTTACAATTGATGTTGTGCAACCTGGTGCATACCAAAAAGCTGAAAAACTAATTAAAGACTTGCAAGCTAAAGGAAAAGATATTACTGGATATCGTTTAATGAATATTGGTAAATCTGGTGCTGATCAAAATATGGATAAAATATTCGCCGCTTTACCAAATAAATTACCGTTACTTGAATTATTCTTTGAGTCTAAAAATACTACAGCGCTTAAATATCTTAAAAACAAAGAAATTGATGAACTATCATTGCTTTCAAATAACAGGTTAAATGTTAATTCGGATGATTGATCAATTAACCCATGAGCTTTAAATAAAGTTGCTTGAGTTAATATGGCCGATTACAATACAACGTTTTCAACAGACCCAAATCAACCTCCATTTTATGCTCGTATTACCTTTGATAACTTAGCATTTGATGCTGAAGATTATACTATTCCTGGAGATTTTACCATTATTAACAATGGTCTTAGAATGGCTTATTGAACAAGAAATAATGAAAGAATTTTCCAAGGGGCTTGAGGTCCAGGACTAAAACCAGATCGTAGTAGTGATGGCAATTCATACCCAATGGGTGTTGATTTCTCAAGGATTCCAGCAATTAAAACATTAAGAGGTTTAGAATTTAATGATGTTAGTGGTAAACAATCATCCAAAAGAATGTTAAATAAAATTAAATTATTTAATGATAGTAATATTTGAACAGTAACAACTACTGACATGAACGAAGCTCAATTTGATGATATTATTGTCAAAAATAATCAATATCCAAAATCAAAAATTACCTTTAGCAACGGAAGAAGCACCCAAAGCATCCGCATTAATGCAACCCAAAGTGTGCAAAACTTAAATTCTAATGGACTAAGACATTTAGCTGCTTTAATTGAATATTCAGATGGAACTTTTAATAGAAATACCCAAATTTTAGTTACTGATGGTGCAGTTGCACTATACAATACACTTAAAAATGCTGGATATAACGTAAGATACGCTAGCACAGAAGACGAATACGAAATCGTCTAAAATAAGGAGACTATACAAATGAAAAAAAGAATTTTATTAAACTTATCTATTAGTGGACTTTTAGTTCCTTTTATAGCAGTAAGTTGTACCTCACAACAAAAACCAATTTCTAATGATCCAGTTGAAGCTTACAAACAAACTCATGCTGATGTTTTAAATAAAACTGAAACTACTGTAAAAGTTACTGATGAACAAAAAGTTACATCAGCTTTAACTGCTTATGAAGGTTTAGCTGCAGATGTTAAAACTTCTTTAACAAGCCAAAAAACTTTACTTGATTTACTTAACAAAAAAATTAGTCAATTAAAACAACAAAACTCAGAAGGTCAAAACAATCAGGATCCTAAACTTCCTCCGTTAAGTGCTGCTGAAATTTCAGCGCTTATTAGTACAGATGATTTATCAAGTTTAGGTACTTTATACTTTATAATAGAGCAAGAAGCTTCTAATGGCCTTAGAATACCACAAAGAGTAAGTGATTTTTCACGAATTTCAATGTCACAGGCATTAAATTCTAATTCAGGGTTTGAGGCAAAAGATCCAAGAATTGGAGCTAGGTTATTAAATGTTAGATTATCTGAAGATAAATCTCACTTAGTTGCATACGTGCAATTTGGTAATGATCAAACTAAGCAGTTTAAATTAACTGGGTTTGCTAGTGAAAATGGTTATGGTGGACAAAGATTAGAAACTGATGATGAGAAAAGTGCTCGTTTAAATCGTGAAACTAATTACGCAGTTAATAAATCAAACTCTGAAAAATATGATTATGATTTAGAAAATATTAAACGATCATTAGAAAGCAATGCTTTAGCAAGAACTTTTTCAACAACTGAAGAAGCAAAAGCTGCTTATAATAAAATAGCTAAAGAATTAAATATGCCTGATTATGATACTGCTTCTAAATTTGGTTTTATAATTCCAAAATATGATGCTAATGGACAAGTAGTAGGTTTAGATGTGCCTACTAGGGGTCCAAGAAGCGTAGTCCACTGATATGACCATTATAAAACTTCTGCACCAAGTCCGCAAAGAAATACTGGACTTGCTCGCAAATTAATTAATGATAATTATGCCGAAGCTGCATTACAATCATATTTATTAACTTTTCGAGCTCCTATTTTTACCAATGATGAATCAGTACAAATTGCACTTGAGAATGCATTAGGAGAGGTAGAGTTTGACATTTATGGTATGGTTAATTTATTAGATGACCAAAATGCTAAAAATGAAATTAAAGCTCGTTTAGATGCTGATAAGGCAAATAATAGCGATGGTAAAAATACACCAGCAGTTGTTAATGCAGTTTTTAATGATATTATTAATAGATTACAAATTACAGCAGGTAGCCAATCAGCAATAGAAGAAATGTGAGAGAAAAAATATACTCCATTTATTAAAGAACATTGAAAAAAACTTTATGATGCTGCAGAAAAAAAAGGCATATTCTCTCAAGATATTTTAAATCGTCTTAAAAACGACATTAACGAAAGAACGGTTAGAGACTATGAGACCTTTGTTAACTATAAGCAAAGATCAAAAGCTAAAGTTGGTAATGCTGGTACAGCTTGAATTTTAGACTATGAAAAGAAGGAAGGTGAAGAATACCCAACTAAATGATATTTTGCAACTAATTACCACGTTATTAATGGTTGAAACGAAAATACAGTTGATACTATTAGAATGGATATTTTAAAGCGCACAAACGAAAAACATATTTTTAATGCAATTAAAGTGTTATCTATTGAAGAAAAATTCAACAAAATTAACGTTAATAAATCAGCCTTTAAACGTATCTTTGATGCCCGTGATGTTTTAACCACTAGCCCATATGAAATTTCTAAAGACCAAAGCGTTAAAGACAAAGAAGAATTTATTGACTTTGCAGTCTTTGAAATTGATTTTAGTAAGTTTACTACAAATGATTTAGATGGTAAAACCCCACAAGAGTTTGCTAAATACTTTACTAATAATTATGCTAACTTAGAAGAGAAATTAAAACTAAAAATACCAACATATGATTATGTAAATAATTTTGATAAAATCAACCAACCTTTATTAGCTAAACCTGGATCACCAGAAGCAACAAAACAATATGATAATTTATATGTTGTTTCATATCCTAAAGCTCGTCAACAAGGTTTTGAAGACTTTTATTTAAATGAACATACTGATGCAGACCAAAAAGCTGTTTTAGCATCTACTCATACTATGTGAACTAATGCTTCATCAACTTGATATGATGTAACCCAATATAATAAAAATGATGAAAAAACTTTAAAACAACTTCAAAAAGGTGGCACACTTTCACATATGCTTAACCTAAGACAATTTAAAGATAAACCAGGAGTATATGATAATTTCCTTGTTGCGCCTAGATCATCAGGTGATAAATTTTTAGAATCAAGTGATGATAAAAAAGAATACGTTAACAGTGGTATTGGAATGTTACTTAAAAACTTTGAAGTTGGTGGTGGTGCCAGTGGTTCTGCAATTAGAAACCAAAATAATGAAATTATGGGTATTTTAACTACTGTTTTCCAACATTCAACTACTTCAGCTGGAGTAGCACTTCGTTCAAATGGTTATGATTATAAAGGTTTATTTGGTACATATAATTTACCTCAATATGATTTAATTCACGGTGGAGGAAAAGACCAAAAAGTTGGCAATTCATACCGTGAGAAATTAAAGACTATGTATGGAGAAAACTTTAAGACAAATTTAATGCCTAATTCAGTAAAAGATGTTCCTGAAACTTATAAATTTAAACAAGGTTCTTAATATTAACAAAAATATCCGCATGCGGATATTTTTGTTTATTTAATTTTTTCATAGTTTTTGTAAATAATTATTTGGAGTTTTTAACTTTTAGGTCTATTTTTTAGGCATAAAAAAATTTTTTTGTGATACACTAGGATCAGTTGTTATGGTATAATAAATCCATAATTTTATTTTAGAAATTATTTTTATTCGCATTGACAATAATAAACAAATTAAATCAAAATTTTATAGAAAGGAATTAAATGTCAACAACAAATCAGTTAGTTAATCATGGTCGTGTTTCTAAAACGAAGAAACAAAATGCACCGGCTTTATCGCTTACATATAACTCATTAATTAAAAAAGCTAAAAAAATGGCTTCACCATTTAAGCGTGGTGTATGTACCCGTGTTGCAACAATGACACCTAAAAAACCTAACTCAGCTTTACGTAAATATGCTCGTGTTAGATTATCAAACCAAATGGAAGTTACAGCTTACATTCCAGGAGAAGGACACAACTTACAAGAGCACTCTGTTGTGCTTATTCGTGGTGGTCGTGTTAAAGACTTACCTGGGGTTAGATACCATATCGTACGTGGAACCCAAGATGCAGCTGGTGTTGCAAAACGTAACCAAGGCCGTAGTTTATATGGTACTAAAAAAGCTAAATAATACTTTAAGTATAATTATTAATTAATTTCAATATAAAATTAAGGAGGACAAAATGTCAAGAAAAAAAACAGCACCAATCCGTGAAGTACTTGCAGATCCAGTTTTTAACTCAGTAGTAGTTACAAAATTAATTAACCAAATTATGCTTGACGGAAAAAAATCAATTGCTCAAGATATTTTATATTCAGCATTTGAACTTATTAAAGAAAAAACAAGTAGAGAACCAATGGAAGTGTTTTTAGAAGCAGTCGAAAACATTACACCGCAATTGGAAATACGTACTAGAAGAATTGGAGGAACAAACTACCAAGTACCTACTGAAGTTACTGCTCGTAGAAAACAAACATTAGCACTTAGATGATTAGTGCAATATGCAAGATTAAGAAACGAAAAAACAATGGATGTTCGTTTAGCAAATGAAATCATCGATGCATCAAAGAAAACAGGTGGAGCAATTAAAAAACGTGAAGACACCCATAAAATGGCTGAAGCTAACCGTGCATTTGCACACTTCAGATGATAGTCTTTTAGTTAAATTTAATTGATATCATGGCTAGAGATTACGATTTAAAAGATTACCGTAATATTGGTATTATGGCCCACATTGATGCAGGTAAAACTACCACAACAGAAAGAATTTTATTCCATACAGGTAAAATCCATAAAATTGGTGAAACACATGATGGTGTTTCGCAAATGGACTGAATGGAACAAGAAAAAGAAAGAGGTATTACTATTACTTCAGCAGCAACTACTGCTTTTTGAAAAGGTAAAAGAATTAATATTATTGATACCCCTGGACACGTTGATTTCACTGTTGAAGTTGAACGTTCATTACGTGTTTTAGATGGAGCCGTCGCTGTTTTAGATGCTCAATCTGGTGTTGAACCTCAAACCGAAACAGTTTGAAGACAAGCAACTAATTATAAAGTTCCACGTATTGTATACGTAAATAAAATGGATAAAGCAGGAGCTGATTTTGCTGCTTCTGTTGC
Source organism: Mycoplasmopsis bovirhinis (assembly GCF_900660515.1). Lineage (NCBI taxonomy): Bacteria > Bacillati > Mycoplasmatota > Mycoplasmoidales > Metamycoplasmataceae > Mycoplasmopsis > Mycoplasmopsis bovirhinis. Next base: position 460,566 of record NZ_LR214972.1, on the reverse strand, counting down.
ATCTGTAAAACAAAGATTAGGTGGAAATGCAGTAGCAATTCAATGACCTATTGGAGCTGAATCGGACTTTAAAGGGGTTATTGATTTAGTTACAAGACAAGCTTTCACTTATAACGGAGAACCTCAAGAAGAAGAATTCCCAACAGCAATTCCTGCTGACCTAGAAGAAATTGTTGAAATCAAACGTCAAGAATTATTAGAAGCAGTTGCTGCTTTTGATGAAGAATTAATGATGCTTGTTTTAGAAGGACAAGAAGTTGAGGTTGAAGATTTTAAAGTTGCTATTAGAAAAGCAACTTTAACTTCAGAATTTTTCCCAGTAGTTTGTGGAACTTCATTTAAAAACAAAGGTGTTAAGAAAATGATTGATGCTGTTGTTGATTACTTACCTTCACCTTTAGATATTCCTGCAATTAAAGCACATGAAGGAGAAAATGAAGTTAGTGTTGAAGCTAGCGATGAAGGAAACTTTGCTGCTTTAGCTTTTAAAGTTATGAATGACCCTTTTGTTGGTTCATTGACCTTCTTCCGTGTATACCGCGGGGTATTAAACAAAGGAAGCTACGTATTTAACTCGACTAAGGGTGAAAAAGAACGTATTGGCCGTGTATTACAAATGCATGCTAACAGCCGTGTTGAAATTGATGAATGTCGTGCTGGAGATATTGCGGCAGCTGTTGGTCTTAAATACACAACAACTGGTGACACTTTAATTGATGAAAAATCACCAAAAATTGTTCTAGAAAGAATGGTATTCCCAGAACCAGTTATTTCACAAGCTTTAGAGCCTGAATCAAAAGCTGCTACTGAAAAACTTTCATTAGGATTACAAAAACTGGCAGCTGAAGATCCAACTTTTAGAACTTATACAGATGAAGAAACAGGTCAAACAATTATTGCTGGTATGGGTGAATTACACCTTGATATTATTGTAGACCGTCTAAAACGTGAATTTGGTGTTCAAGCTAAAGTTGGAGCTCCTCAAGTTTCATACCGTGAAACAATTACTAAAACAGCTGATGTCGAAGGAAAACACATTAAACAATCTGGTGGTAAAGGACAATACGGGCACGTATGACTTAAATTTGAACCTAACCCAGATGGTGGTTTTGAATTTGTGGATAAAATTGTTGGTGGTAAAATCCCTAAAGAATACATTAAATCAATCCAAAAAGGTCTTGAAGAAAAAATGGCAGCTGGTATTTTAGCTGGATATCAAATGATTGATATTAAAGCTACCTTATTTGATGGTTCATACCACGACGTCGACTCTTCGGAAATGGCTTACAAAATAGCTGCTTCTAAAGCTTTAACTAAAGCTAAAGATCAAATTGGAACAGTATTACTTGAACCAATTATGGATGTTTCAGTTGTTGTTCCTTCAGATCACATGGGAGATGTAATTGGTGATTTATCACGTCGTAGAGGGCTTGTTAATGACCAAGAACAAAGAAATGATGGAGCCGTTGTTGTTAGAGCACAGGTTCCGCTTTCTGAAATGTTTGGCTATTCAACAGAACTTAGATCTATGACTTCAGGTCGTGGAACTTACCAAATGCAATTTGATCATTACGAAAAAACACCTAAAAACATTTCTGATGAAATTATTAAAAGAAGAAACTTACAATCTAAAGACGAGGATTAATTCTTCGAATCAAAATATCTTGCTTTGCAAGATATTTTTTATTAATTAGTTAGACAACATAAAGTTTTCTTAGAAAAATATTTTAAATTGCTTTATTAATATCTATTTAATCTATATAATTAATATATAAAATTTAATAAAGGAATAATGAAATGAAACGAAGTAAATTCTTACTTATATCTACAAATTTAGTAGCAATTTCATCATTTGCAATGATATCATGTGCTAGTGTTGAAAAACCGCAAAAACCAGATCAACCATCTCCACAGCCACAGCCTGATCCATCCGAAATTGCAGTAAATAATTTTAAAACCGCTTATGCAGGAATTTTAAGCAAAAATAAAGATAATATTACCCTAGAAGATGAAAATAGTGTGAATGTTGCTTTAAATGCTTTTTCATTATTAGAGGACAATGTTAAACAATTACTTACTGCAGAAAAAAGTTTATTAGATGATTTGCTTGCTAAAATAGCAGAAATTAAGCAATCTCAAACTAATGAAACTAATTTACCAGGTGAAAATCTTGGAAGCCAAAAGCAGCCAAGCAACAATGATTCAGAGATAAATGATCCAGACACGGACAATGATAAAAATAATCAAAATAATAGTGGCCAAACATCTAGCAGCAAAGAACAAGAAAAAACACCGGTTGATGATCCAGGAACAACCCAACCAGAAAAATCACTTGAACAAGAAAAAGTAGTAATAAATAAATTTCTTCCAATAAGTGAAGGGGAAAGATATTTTTCTTCTTTAAACTCGCAAGAAAAGCAAAAAGAGTTAAATGAATTAAACTATATCTTATATGAAGATCTAAATAAAGTTGAACAAAAATCCTATAATGGTTTATCTTATTTAGAATATAAAGATAAAATAACTGGAATTATCTTTAAAGAATATAGTTATGGTTATAACCAAAGTGGCCCTTTATACTTACTTAATAAAGAAGGTCTTTTACTAATAGCCCATGAATTTAAGCGTAAAATACCATATGGTCAGGAAGTAAGGGATTTAGATTCTATTACTATTAATAACGTATCTGAAATAACTAGTCAATCTCTTGGTCTATATCGTCCACTTGAAAAAAGGATTTATGTTAACGGAACTAACCTAAATAATAAGGGCTTTTCATTATATGAAATGGTTGGTAGTTTAATGCAAACAATCTTTCATGAATATATGCACCATTGAGCCATGTCTTATGCTGAAACAGGGTTAATTGAAGGCAATAAATTAAATGTTACAGACCAAGAGGCAAAAGATATTAACCAAATGAAAACTACTGAACTTTATTATAATCCTGCAGCTAATTTTGGTCATCAAGGTCATTCGCATGGTCAAAGGCAATTTTGAAATTCTTATTTTGTAAGTAATTTTTATAATTTATTAAATTATGATGTATCTCAAAAGGGTTATCTAAGTGATGAAGTTTTAGATAAATTAAATATTAAGAACAAAGAGAATTTATTGTACAACAACTTATCAATCAATGATATGTGACGTTTGGCCAATGAATTAAATACACCAGAACATTTAAAAAATAAATCTCAAAGTCAAACTTTAAGTGTATCACCTAGTGGGGTGTATACTACAAGTATTAACAGGTTAAAATATACTTTTAGCATGACTGAATTAGTTCCTAGAGAATATACTAAGTATGCTTACGAATCATACTTTTCAATTAATGATCTTAATAAATCAGAACAAAGGCATGATGCAAGGCAAAGTACGGTTAATTGATTTGGACTTAGATACTATACTCAAAATCAAAATAATCAATGAATGGTGTTTTTTTATCCAAGTCATAATACCGAAGATTGATCACATACATATTTAAATAATTTTGATTCTTTAACTGCGAGATATTGGTTTGATAAATTGGGTAATGGCTTAGATAATCCAACTAAACATAATGTTGCAATTATGCCTAATTCAGTATTTGAAATAAATGAATTTAGATTTAAAAATGAAGGATCTGAAAGCGAAATAGGTGAATTAGCGCCAGAAAAAACTAGATCTCGATCAAAAGAATTTTATAAATTATTTTTAGATACCATGGGATATGGCAAAACTATTAGCCAAGTATTTTATCGCTCAGATGTAACAGATGGTCAACCAGGATATGGTGCAGGTGTAGTAGGTTGACCAGATAGGCTTAAATTCTCTGGCTTTATTGATGTAAATCATAAAGTTGATGGTTTAGTTATAAAGGATGCCAATGGTGAATATAAACATAGTTTATTAGAATATTCTAATAGTTTTAACTTCTTTGGTCTTCAAAACTTTGATCAAGGCGCTAATTTATATTCTGAAGATGATAAGGGAGAAAAAATAGTTACTCAGGACCGCCAAAAACAAATTAGCAATAGATTATACCCAAATAATATCGGATATAATAATTATTTAAGTTATATTACCAATGACTTCTTAGAAGTTAAAGAAAACTCAGAAGTATACCTTTGAACAGATCTAAATAAAGATGGTAAGGTTACAGAAAATGAGCTAAATTCATCACAAATAACCTTGCCAACTCAACGGCCCGTAACAAACCAAAGAAACACAAATCATAATGTTTCTAACTTTGATAAATTTATAATAAAAAATATTGATGGCAAAACTGTTATTAAAAAACTATAATTATATTTAACTTTAAAATATATTTATATAGTATAATAAAAGATAATTTTCAATATCAAGAAAGGGAAATATGAATTTTTGACATTATCGCAGAAATATAGCAGATTTTAGCAGTTCAAGGCCATTATTTTTATCATTTTTTGTACTCAGCTTATTTGTAATCTTATTTTTATACATTTACCTCAAAAGGGTATATAACTATTTCAATCAAGAAGGCAAAAAATTTATTTTCAAAACACTATCACTTGAAAATTTATTTGTGGCAATTGGTATTTTTACCACAATATATAATTTAATTCGCTTAGGTTTTTTAATTGGAATCGATTATCCTTATAAATGAGAATTATTCCCATTGCATTTATGTAGGTTTTTTAGTTTTACAATCCCTCTTTTATATATATTTAAAAAAGGTCCTAAAATTAATATGGTAAGTATTTTAGCTGTCTTTGGGGCGATATTTGGATTTTTATTTGCTGATTTAGGAGCAGATCCAGTTGCAACCCAAATTGACAGAGAATATAATAATCTTAAAGAAGGAACTAGAGAGTGAAACAATGCTGGTTTTAACTTAGGCTATGACAACGTTCTATTTTGAGATTTTATTTTTGCTCACTCATTTGTTTTAATTATGCCAGTATTTACCCATATTGTATATGGTCCAAAAGCAAAAATAAAATTAAGAAATTTTGTACAAGGGTCAGCCTTGATGCTTGGTATGTTAGTTTTAGTATTAATTGGTAATATCGTGTTATTCCAAGGAATTAAGAATTCTAATAATAGAGTTCAGATCCAATGGACATCTAATTGATTCTATTTAGGTGCTAAAGGAATTAATACTTTAGGTAAACTATCTAAATGACCATTTTCTCCAATTATCTTTGGGCTTGCTGGTGTATTAGTCAATATCCTTGGTTATATTTTTTATATGTTTATGTCAAGTATTGACTTTGAATTTAATAAATACTATATGCCTAATAAAGTAACACGTAAAAGATTTAAGGATGTTTGAAATGAACTAAAAACTCCTTGAAAAAAAGTTTTAAATTTTAGAATTGAGGAATAGGCAACAAGAACAATAAATACGCAGACAAAGAATATTCGGACATTTACGAATATTCTTTTTATATAATGAAAGAGTTTTATAACAAAAGTTAAGCTCAAAATGACCAAAGATTAATTTAAAAAATTAACATATTAAAACCTTACAAAAAAAGTTAACATCCAATGTTAATTTTTTTGTAAGGTTTTAATCATCAACGACTTTATTTTTTCTTTTTTCTTGTATAATTATTTGGATTTAAAGCCAAAATTAAACAATTCAAAAAAAATATTATTTTTACGGGCATAAATATGAAAATTAATAAAAATAAATTTAAAAAAATCTCAAAATATAGTGTATTTAACTTAGCTGTTTTTGCATTACCAATTAACTTTGGTTTTACTACCGTGCAGTTAAACACAAATTTATATACTAATGGATTATTAAATAATAGTAAAATTGAAGATGTAAATATTACTAATTCATTAATTTTAAGAAAATCAAAGGAACTAGAAACACAACAGATCAATTACGGGGTTAATAGATTTAACGTTTTTGGTTCGTTTTCAATTGATCTTGTTTAATCCTTGACCAAAACCTTGGATGAAATATTGGGAACCCAAATACCTATTAAATTTAAGATAATATCGGTGCATTATCAATTGCTCATGATAAAAAATTGCAAATAATTATTTATTTAAATTAATAGATAAATTTTTCCAAGAAAACAAAATTGAATATATAAAAATTTATAATTTTAATACTGGGGTTTACTTCGATGATTTTATAAAAGGGAGTTACCAAAAAACAAACATTGCGACAAAAAGCGTAAATGATAATAGATATAGACATACTGATTTTGAGAGTCAATGAGAAAATGATAGATTGTTCTCATTTGTTGTATTAGATAAAACTACTAGAACAAAGCATTTTAAAAAATATATTGATAAAAAAATAAATGTTGGAGTATTAGAACCTGGTGCGGCTGAAACACATTCTAAAGCTTTTGAATGAAACCGCAAGCATGGCAATCCAATTTGGTGAAGGAACCACTGGTTTTTCTATGAAAGTTGATCTTGCCATGCAACCCAGGTTTAGGAGTTAATTGCTGGGAAAAATATTAATTGGAAATGTCACATGCAAGTTTTTGCATGTGACATTTCCAATTAATAGATTTTCTAATTTTTACATGAGATAGTATTATTTATATACAAAATCCATATATAAATCATCAGGGCTAGTTGCATCACTTTTATCAATAATTAAAAAGTATGTTTTAAATCAATTATTGCTACCTACCGCAGTATTTGAAGCATAAATAGCATCATTGTGTAATATATAAAAATTATATTTATCATTATATGAAAATGAAATCTTTAATTTTTTTGCATCTTTATCAAAAATTAAGTCGTTTATATTTAACTTCTTTTCTCTATTGTCAGACCTAGCAAAAATTTGAGAATTATAGTTATTTAAAATTAATAAATCTTGTTTATTAAAATCAATATTATTTAGAAGCTCATTAAATTCGCTTGTAATTTGTGTTTTTTCAGAGTAGTAAGTAGGGTTTTTGGTTTGTAATAATTTTATAAAACCTTCTTCGCTTTTAATTAAATATGTTGTTTTAGTAATATTTTTAGTAATTCATTTAGGTGTTGAATTTGGATAGTTTGAATAATCAATATAATTAAAATAACTATAAGCAATTCCAGTTGCATCATAATATTTGCTTTCTTGATGCTCTGGATATAAAAGTTTATGTTGCTGATATTTTTGCTTATCTTCTTCAGTTACTCTGTCTAAATCAACTCAAAAAAGAATTGGGGAATAACCTTCCTTAGTTCACACTTTTTTAGTAGTATTTCAATATGTATGTACTCCAATGCGTGATAATCTGTTAATCTTTTCGCGCTCAATAAAATAAATGGATATGAGTGTTAATGGAATGGCAAGTAATCCAAAACCAAATAGACTATATTTTAAGATTCTTTTTTTGGTCTTCTGTAACATAAGTTATTGCCACTTCAACATTTTTGCGGGTTGTTTTATAAGTATAAGCTTCGAAAGTATATAACCCTGAATACGGAGCAACAAACTCAACAACTTCCGCGTTTCTATCACCATTAATTCCAGAGACAAGAACATTACCGTCTTTCGTCTTTACCATAAAATCAATATCAGTAGAGTCATTTGAACCATTATATAAAAATGCTAATGTAGCGCGAACTTTTTCGCCGGCACTAAAGTATACTTTTCTTGAGTTTTGCCCAACATCAGGATTTTTATCTGTTTTCTTTAAAACTATTAAAGAGCGCATTGCTTCTTGAATTTTATCATATTGAGGAATACCATAACCAGTTTCTGGTGTATATATGCTTTGTATTTCCTTTGGTCTTCTTGAACCACTAATTAATGCAGATTTAAAAATTATCGAGTCAGAACCTAAATCAAAATGTCACTTATATTTTTGTTTCAACATACCAGCAATTGTACTAATTACTGGAGCAGAAAAACTAGTTCCTATATTTGTATAGCCTCTTGTTACCCAGTTTCCATTATTATCTTTATATTTATTTCTATCTGTAAAACGATAATAACCACCAGGAGCTACAACAGAAATAAAGTTTTTATTATTTCCAATTTGACTATATCCTGATTTTTTCTCAAGATTATAATTATCAGTAGCTCCTATGATTATGCTATTTTTTGATAGTTGAACACCATCAATTTCTTTTTTTCCTTTGTCAAAACCATTACCAGCGGAAAATATATTAATTAATTCAGGATTATTAAATATTAAATTATCCAAATAATTATATAAACCTCTATTTCAGGCAAGTCCTGTCGAATCTAATGACCAACTATTATTTACAATGTTAGTATGCCCTAACAAGTAATTTAATTCACCCGTAATACCGGTCCAAAATAAATTTAATTCTACAGAAATAATACCAAGTGTTTGATTAATTCCCTTTTTTCCTGCTATCAATTCAGCAACCTGAGTAGCATGCCTAGATCAACTTTCATAATAAAACAGTTCATTACGCCAAGAAACACCGTTTCCATATTTTTTATTTCAAGTAAAAGCATCAGAATCTGTTTCGACAACTCCGCCAGATTCTAGTACACCAATATTTACTTTGCTATTAATATAATTATTAAAGTGTTCCTTACGAGTTTTTTTATCTAAACCTAAAAAAGAAAAAAGCCATTCATTATCATATTCATGCTCAAAATGAGAGTAATCTTGCCTAGGACTAACATATGCTTGGCCTTTGGTAATTTTTCCATTTTCTTTTTGTATCTTAAAATTATCATAATATGTATTTGTATTAAAAGAATAAATATTAGTGTACTCAATATTATTATCTTTGAAAAAATTAAGTACCAGGTCATTTAATTTATTGTTATCGATGCTTTTTATATATGCAATTGATAAAACACCACTAAATTCATGATATAATATAGGAACATCTTTTCCTGTATTATGATTAATAAATTTAGTTATTTTATCCAATTGTGTTTGTGTTAAACGCACAAAGATTTCAAGGCGATTAGCTCCCAAATTAATAGTTCTACCTTCATCAGATTCCTCGGCCTGTGCTTTAACATACGCACTATTTAAATTTATATATTGGATTTTTTTATTATTATTTTCCGCTATTAACAGCTTGTTTGAACTTACACTCACTAGCGGTAAAATCGTTAGCACACTAGTAGCACCAAAAAATATATTTCTAACTTTTTTAAACATAAAACCTCTTTAAAACCTAGTTAGCATTAATAATTATTAGTATAAATTATTCAACTAACTAATATTCATTTTTTCTTTTTTTTGGTAGATCTTTTCACTCGAAAATAGTGAAGTAATACCTTACAGACTAAAAAAATTTTGTTATTTCCTTATATAAAAATTATAATACTATTTTAAAAATTTAAAAATCTTTATGAGAACATGTCTAATGTGTCCAATGACAACTATTTAGGCCCATATGTAAATCCCTACGAAAATGAACTAATTTAATTAAAATATGGTATAAATTATTTATGAGAATCAAACATAACATAGATAAGTAAAAAATATTAATTGGAAATGTCACATGCAAAAAACTTGCATGTGACATTTCCAATTAATAAGTTTATATTATTGGTGATTTTTTAAAAACTATTCCTATAGCTATAACTAGCTCGCAAGACTATGATAAGTTTAAAGAAGAACTAAATAAATATGGAACTGAAGACGAAGATGTCTCAAGTGTTTTTGGTTTTAAAACCGATTATACTCATGAAGATTTTATTAATAAACGTAAAAATGAAAGTGTAGTTACAACCACATCTATAAACATTGATAACAATCCAAGATTTAATTTAGGAGTTGCTTTTGATTACAGGGGTTCTGACAACTATCATTTGTATAATTTAGTCGGACTTTCAAAAGACATAATTTTCTCACATTTCAAAGAATACGTAAATAAGAAGCCAATTAAAGTTGGTATTTTAGAGGCTAAAGGTGTAATTAATAATGATTTATCACCTTTTTACTGGAACAAAAAATATGGAAATGGAGCTCACTGGAGAAATGAATTTTTCTATACAGAATCATATAGCAATCATGCTAATAATGTGGGTGAAATTTTAGTTGGACAAAAGGGAATAAATCCCACTGCTACTTTATGAAGTGTTGAATTAAACACACGTTGAAATGGACTAGCTGGGGAAATGAATTTTTTTCCTAGGACAAGGTGTAAAAATAGTAAACAACAGTTGAGGTGTATTTGATCCAAAAAATAATAAGGAAAGTCAAGTATATAATAATGATTCACATTATTTTGATGAATTAATTAAGTCAAAGCCAGAACTTGTTAATTTCATATCAGCTGGTAATAATTTTGAAACTTGAAAAAAAGATGGAAAACTTATAGAGGCTTATGAGCCATTAGCAGGCATTGCTTTATCTAAAAATAGTATAGTTATTGGTGCTATTAATAATGACTATTTACAAACTAAAACAAATTATAGTCAAATAGGTAGCGATAAAAATTATATAACCGCCGTTACATCTGGTGGATCTTATAATTTTTCAACTAGAACCGACGATGACTTCTTTTCAGGAAGCGGTACAAGTTTTTCAACTCCAGTCATTACTGCTTTAACATCAATGGTTATACAAAGAAATCCATATTGATTTAATTTAGGGCATGATTCAATAATTGCTAAATCTGCAATAATTTCAGGTTCTGTAAAACCAAGATACACAAATGCTGTTTATACAAATGAAACAGGGTTTGGAATACCTCAGTTTGAATTTGTAGATCAAGCTGTTAAAAATCTTAAATACCATAAAAAAACGGGACCTAAATTTACTACAAACCATAGCATCTATTTAAATAAAGGAGATACAATTAGAGCAAATATTTCATGATTAGCAGAAGTAAAAAATAAGCAAAATATAGTTGATTTTGATTTAAAAGTTTACGATCCAAGTAATACTTTATTAACATCTTCTATTTTAGGAGAGAGAAACACTGAAACAGTAGAATTTACAGCTCAAAAAAAGCGGATATTATAATTTTAATCTTTTAAGATATGATAGCAATGATATAAAAAGGGATTTAGCATTTACTTATGCAATTAAAAGACCAAAAAACTAAATTTAAAAGATTATTTTATTCTTTAATTATTCCTTGTTTTACTCTTATTCCAATATCAGCTATTTCATGTTCTAATTTAACAAGCGACCCTTACTCCTCTGAATCAAAAACTGATGATGGTCAAAGACTTGTGAGATTTCATTATCCTAACAGGTCTGTGCATATAGATAGTGCTTTGTGATCTAGTGTTAATTATGATAGATTAGTCGAAAGTTCATCTTTTGATGACGCTTTTAAAAATGAACATGCAGAAGTTATAAAAAAGCATAATGATGCTTATAATAAATATCTAAACCTATAACAAATTATGACGAAAAAGATAGAGCCCAAAAGAGCGCAAAGTTATCCGAAGCCCGAAAAGAGGTTATTGATAAATGGCAAGAAAAAAATATAAAATTAAATAAAAATAAGATTTTTAGTTTAATTAATTCGGATCATGAGCTAACTTCCGATAAATATAAGGACATTAAAGATATTTTTAAAAACACCGATTTTAGTAAAACTACTATTTTAGTTGTCAATGGGTTGAACTATCACACTGGAAGCATTAATGAGGTTGTAAAAGGTTCTGGATATTGAATTAAAAAAGTTAATATCCTTGATAGAAACATAAACCTTGAATATAAATTAGTAGAAATTCAAGCAAAAGGATCAGGTAGAGGTGTAGCTAGTCAGGCACTAAGCACAACATCAACAATACACTATATAGTTATTAATAAGTTAGATTCTTTAGATAATTATAACTTTACTTTTAATATCCCCAAAGATAGCAATATCTAATATTTTATAATACTAAAAAGTTAACACTACTACATGTTAACTTTTTATTTGCATTTAAAAAATTGAATAATAAAATTTAGTTACATATTATGTTTTAGTAATATATTTTATATTTATGTTAATTTTTGTTTAGTTTTCATGTAAAAATATTAACACTTAATAACTTTTATGTATATTATGTAGCCATAAAAAAATTTTTTTATGATACACTAGGATCAGTTGTTATGGTATAATAAAATCATAATTTTATTTTTGTAATTGTAAAATTATATTTATTTATATTAACAACATTAACAAATTAAAATATATAAAGAAAGGAATCACAATGTCAACAACAAATCAGTTAGTTAATCATGGTCGTGTTTCTAAAACGAAGAAACAAAATGCACCGGCTTTATCGCTTACATATAACTCATTAATTAAAAAAGCTAAAAAAATGGCTTCACCATTTAAGCGTGGTGTATGTACCCGTGTTGCAACAATGACACCTAAAAAACCTAACTCAGCTTTACGTAAATATGCTCGTGTTAGATTATCAAACCAAATGGAAGTTACAGCTTACATTCCAGGAGAAGGACACAACTTACAAGAGCACTCTGTTGTGCTTATTCGTGGTGGTCGTGTTAAAGACTTACCTGGGGTTAGATACCATATCGTACGTGGAACCCAAGATGCAGCTGGTGTTGCAAAACGTAACCAAGGCCGTAGTTTATATGGTACTAAAAAAGCTAAATAATACTTTAAGTATAATTATTAATTAATTTCAATATAAAATTAAGGAGGACAAAATGTCAAGAAAAAAATCAGCACCAATCCGTGAAGTACTTGCAGATCCAGTTTTTAACTCAGTAGTAGTTACAAAATTAATTAACCAAATTATGCTTGACGGAAAAAAATCAATTGCTCAAGATATTTTATATTCAGCATTTGAACTTATTAAAGAAAAAACAAGTAGAGAACCAATGGAAGTGTTTTTAGAAGCAGTCGAAAACATTACACCGCAATTGGAAATACGTACTAGAAGAATTGGAGGAACAAACTACCAAGTACCTACTGAAGTTACTGCTCGTAGAAAACAAACATTAGCACTTAGATGATTAGTGCAATATGCAAGATTAAGAAACGAAAAAACAATGGATGTTCGTTTAGCAAATGAAATCATCGATGCATCAAAGAAAACAGGTGGAGCAATTAAAAAACGTGAAGACACCCATAAAATGGCTGAAGCTAACCGTGCATTTGCACACTTCAGATGATAGTCTTTTAGTTAAATTTAATTGATATCATGGCTAGAGATTACGATTTAAAAGATTACCGTAATATTGGTATTATGGCCCACATTGATGCAGGTAAAACTACCACAACAGAAAGAATTTTATTCCATACAGGTAAAATCCATAAAATTGGTGAAACACATGATGGTGTTTCGCAAATGGACTGAATGGAACAAGAAAAAGAAAGAGGTATTACTATTACTTCAGCAGCAACTACTGCTTTTTGAAAAGGTAAAAGAATTAATATTATTGATACCCCTGGACACGTTGATTTCACTGTTGAAGTTGAACGTTCATTACGTGTTTTAGATGGAGCCGTCGCTGTTTTAGATGCTCAATCTGGTGTTGAACCTCAAACCGAAACAGTTTGAAGACAAGCAACTAATTATAAAGTTCCACGTATTGTATACGTAAATAAAATGGATAAAGCAGGAGCTGATTTTGCTGCTTCTGTTGCATCTGTAAAACAAAGATTAGGTGGAAATGCAGTAGCAATTCAATGACCTATTGGAGCTGAATCGGACTTTAAAGGAGTTATTGATTTAGTTACAAGACAAGCTTATACATATAATGGTGAGCCTCAAGAAGAAGAGTTTCCAACAGCAATTCCTGCAGACTTAGAAGAAATTGTTGAAATCAAACGTCAAGAATTATTAGAAGCAGTTGCTGCTTTTGATGAAGAATTAATGATGGCTGTTTTAGAAGGCCAAGAAGTAGAACTTGATGCCTTTAAAGCTGCTATTAGAAAAGCAACTTTAACTTCTGAATTTTTCCCAGTAGTTTGTGGAACTTCATTTAAAAACAAAGGTGTTAAGAAAATGATTGATGCAGTTGTTGATTATTTACCTTCACCTTTAGATATCCCTGCTATTCGAGCACACGAAGGAGAAAATGAAGTTAGAGTTGAAGCTAGCGATGAAGGAAACTTTGCTGCTTTAGCTTTTAAAGTTATGAATGACCCTTTTGTTGGTTCATTAACCTTCTTCCGTGTATACCGTGGGGTATTAAACAAAGGAAGCTACGTATTTAACTCGACTAAGGGTGAAAAAGAACGTATTGGCCGTGTATTACAAATGCATGCTAACAGCCGTGTTGAAATTGATGAATGTCGTGCTGGAGATATTGCGGCAGCTGTTGGTCTTAAATACACAACAACTGGTGACACTTTAATTGATGAAAAATCACCAAAAATTGTTCTAGAAAGAATGGTATTCCCAGAACCAGTTATTTCACAAGCTTTAGAGCCTGAATCAAAAGCTGCTACTGAAAAACTTTCATTAGGATTACAAAAACTGGCAGCTGAAGATCCAACTTTTAGAACTTATACAGATGAAGAAACAGGTCAAACAATTATTGCTGGTATGGGTGAATTACACCTTGATATTATTGTAGACCGTCTAAAACGTGAATTTGGTGTTCAAGCTAAAGTTGGAGCTCCTCAAGTTTCATACCGTGAAACAATTACTAAAACAGCTGATGTCGAAGGAAAACACATTAAACAATCTGGTGGTAAAGGACAATACGGGCACGTATGACTTAAATTTGAACCTAACCCAGATGGTGGTTTTGAATTTGTGGATAAAATTGTTGGTGGTAAAATCCCTAAAGAATACATTAAATCAATCCAAAAAGGTCTTGAAGAAAAAATGGCAGCTGGTATTTTAGCTGGATATCAAATGATTGATATTAAAGCTACCTTATTTGATGGTTCATACCACGACGTCGACTCTTCGGAAATGGCTTACAAAATAGCTGCTTCTAAAGCTTTAACTAAAGCTAAAGATCAAATTGGAACAGTATTACTTGAACCAATTATGGATGTTTCAGTTGTTGTTCCTTCAGATCACATGGGAGATGTAATTGGTGATTTATCACGTCGTAGAGGGATTGTTAATGACCAAGAACAAAGAAATGATGGAGCCGTTGTTGTTAGAGCACAGGTTCCGCTTTCTGAAATGTTTGGCTATTCAACAGAACTTAGATCTATGACTTCAGGTCGTGGAACTTACCAAATGCAATTTGATCATTACGAAAAAACACCTAAAAACATTTCTGATGAAATTATTAAAAGAAGAAACTTACAATCTAAAGACGAGGATTAATTCTTCGAATCAAAATATCTTGCTTTGCAAGATATTTTTTATTAATTAGTTAGACAACATAAAGTTTTCTTAGAAAAATATTTTAAATTGCTTTATTAATATCTATTTAATCTATATAATTAATATATAAAATTTAATAAAGGAATAATGAAATGAAACGAAGTAAATTCTTACTTATATCTACAAATTTAGTAGCAATTTCATCATTTGCAATGATATCATGTGCTAGTGTTGAAAAACCGCAAAAACCAGATCAACCATCTCCACAGCCACAGCCTGATCCATCCGAAATTGCTGTAAATAATTTTAAAACCGCTTATGCAGGAATTTTAAGCAAAAATAAAGATAATATTACCCTAGAAGATGAAAATAGTGTGAATGTTGCTTTAAATGCTTTTTCATTATTAGAGGACAATGTTAAACAATTACTTACTGCAGAAAAAAGTTTATTAGATGATTTGCTTGCTAAAATAGCAGAAATTAAGCAATCTCAAACTAATGAAACTAATTTACCAGGTGAAAATCTTGGAAGCCAAAAGCAGCCAAGCAACAATGATTCAGAGATAAATGATCCAGACACGGACAATGATAAAAATAATCAAAATAATAGTGGCCAAACATCTAGCAGCAAAGAACAAGAAAAAACACCGGTTGATGATCCAGGAACAACCCAACCAGAAAAATCACTTGAACAAGAAAAAGTAGTAATAAATAAATTTCTTCCAATAAGTGAAGGGGAAAGATATTTTTCTTCTTTAAACTCGCAAGAAAAGCAAAAAGAGTTAAATGAATTAAACTATATCTTATATGAAGATCTAAATAAAGTTGAACAAAAATCCTATAATGGTTTATCTTATTTAGAATATAAAGATAAAATAACTGGAATTATCTTTAAAGAATATAGTTATGGATATAACCAAAGTGGTCCTCTATACTTACTTAATAAAGAAGGTCTTTTACTTATAGCCCATGAATTTAAGCATAAAATACCATATGGGCAAGAAGTAAAGGATCTGGACTCTATTACTATTAATAACGTAGCAGAAATAACAAGTCATCTCTTGGTCTATATCGTCCACTTGAAAAAAGGATTTATGTTAACGGAACAAACTTAAATAATAAAGGTTTTTCGTTATATGAAATAGTTGGTAGCTTAATGCAAACAATCTTCCACGAATATATGCACCATTGATCCATGACCTATGCTGAAACATGATTAATTGAAGGCAATAAATTAAATGTTACAGACCAAGAAGCAAAAGGTATTAACCAAATGAAAACTACTGAACTTTATTATAATCCTGCAGCTAATTTTGGTCATCAAGGACATTCACATGGCCAAAGGCAATTTTGAAATTCTTATTTTGTAAGTAATTTTTACAATTTATTAAGTTATGATGTACCGCAAAAGGGTTATCTAAGTGATGAAGTTTTAGATAAATTAAATATTAAAAACAAAGAGAATTTATTGTACAACAACTTATCAATCAATGATATGTGACGTTTAGCCAATGAATTAAATACACCAGAACATTTAAAAAATAAATCTCAAAGTCAAACTTTAAGTGTGTCACCTAGTGGGGTGTATACTACAAGTATTAACAGGTTAAAATATACTTTTAGCATGACTGAATTAGTTCCTAGAGAATATACTAAGTATGCTTACGAATCATACTTTTCAATTAATGATCTTAATAAATCAGAACAAAGGCATGATGCAAGGCAAAGTACGGTTAATTGATTTGGACTTAGATACTATACTCAAAATCAAAATAATCAATGAATGGTGTTTTTTTATCCAAGTCATAATACCGAAGATTGATCACATACATATTTAAATAATTTTGATTCTTTAACTGCGAGATATTGGTTTGATAAATTGGGTAATGGCTTAGATAATCCAACTAAACATAATGTTGCAATTATGCCTAATTCAGTATTTGAAATAAATGAATTTAGATTTAAAAATGAAGGATCTGAAAGCGAAATAGGTGAATTAGCGCCAGAAAAAACTAGATCTCGATCAAAAGAATTTTATAAATTATTTTTAGATACCATGGGATATGGCAAAACTATTAGCCAAGTATTTTATCGCTCAGATGTAACAGATGGTCAACCAGGATATGGTGCAGGTGTAGTAGGTTGACCAGATAGGCTTAAATTCTCTGCCTTTATTGATGCAAATCATAAAGTTGATGGTTTAGTTATAAAGGATGCTAATGGTGAATATAAACATAGTTTATTGGAATATTCTAATAGTTTTAACTTCTTTGGTCTTCAAAACTTTGATCAAGGCGCTAATTTATATTCTGAAGATGATAAGGGAGAAAAAATAGTTACTGAGGACCGCCAAAAACAAATTAGCAATAGATTATACCCAAATAATATCGGATATAATAATTATTTAAGTTATATTACTAAGGATTTTTTAGAAGTGAAAGAAAACTCAGAAGTATACCTTTGAACAGATCTAAATAAAGATGGCAAGGTTACAGAAAATGAGTTAAATTCATCACAAATAACCTTGCCAACTCAACGGCCTGTAACAAACCAAAGAAACACAAATCATAATGTTTCTAACTTTGATAAATTTATAATAAAAAATATTGATGGTAAAACAATTGTTAAAAAACTATATTAATTAGAAATGTCACATGCAAAAAACTTGCATGTGACATTGTTTTTGTCTGCCTTGTAATAAAATAGTTGTATTAATAAATTTTAAAAAATGAAAGGAAACTTTAAAATTATATGAAAAATTTAGAAAAATATATTTGTGTTTTTGACAAATATCGAAAAGAAAATAAATATCAACATTTTAAAATTGAAGAGGATCACAACACTATTTTGAAAATGCAAGGAGCACTTGAGACGCAACGAAAATTACGAACAAGCCAAATCGATCTAGAACAACTTTATAATATTTTACAAGAACTTTCTGAAGGCTTCTCAATCCAAGAAGTAGCTAAGATTTTTGATAGAGACATTCGAAGCATAAAAAGTAAAATCGAAATTATTACAAATCGCAGACCATTGAGTTTAGATAAACACAATCGCTATGTTTGTCCTAAGTGCTTAAAAAGAGTAATGAGTGTTAAAACTCTTAATTTTGCGAAGCTATACGAACATTTATTAGGCTATTCATTTTCGCGACTCTTTTTTTTAAGTGATGCAATTAAAGAGAAATGAAAGGCCTACAGAAAGTATTGGTATAGTGAACTTAATACATACAATAAAAATAGAAATAAAAAGAATTTAGTTCAAAAAGAAGTTAAGAAATCAGTTACATACCTTGTCAATTCTTTTAAAAAAAAATATCACCTGATGAATTTGCTCCCTCACCTAGTACAATTTATAAAATAATTAAAAAATACCCTTATTTCCTTGAATTTGACCACATTGTCAAAAAATCTGAAGGAAAATATGGAACACGGAAGCAAAAACAAACCAAACCTAAAACATTAAAATATGCAACAGAAATTTCAAAACGTCCAGATTATATTAATGATCGCTTAGAACATGGTCATTTTGAATTAGACACAGTTATTGGAAAAATCAATGATACATATTGTATTGTAACCATAATTGAACGGCAAACCAGAATGTCTTATGCTATGCTCTCAAAACGTAACTCCAAAGCTATAAAACAAACTCTTCTCAAACTAATCAAGAAACATAGCTTAGACATTAAAACTTTAACAGTTGATAATGGTAGTGAAAATGTCTTATTACACCATGTCATTCCAACTGAAAGATTATTTAAATGCCAACCATATAGTTCATGACAAAAAGGTTCAATAGAAAATATGCACCGCTTAATTAGGTATTACATTCCCAAAGGAAAAAGCTTTGATAAATACTCTCAGCATGGAATTGATTATATGATGGATAAAATAAATAACTACCGACAAGTTGTACGGCAATATAAGATAACCTAAAAATTTTTTAAATCCCCCGCCCTTGATTGCAATCAAGGGGGCCTTACTTTTGAAAAAGTAAGCAAAACCGACGAGAAAACACTAGTGTGTTTTCTGTTTTAGCATACATTTTTTATGTAAAATTTATGTTAAAATTAAAAGACAATTATTTTGTTAATATCTCGCATGTGACTTTTCCAAAAAACAGTTGATAAAAATGAGTTTTTTATATTGACTCTTTCTATCTTTTGTGTTATAATATCATTTACAGCACTTATTGGCCTAAGTGCTCCAAACCCTAGTAAGCCTATAGCAGGGCTGCTAACTAAGGATAAGAATATTAGTTTTTTTAATGTTTTTTTTCATATTAAATTAAATTTTCCTCGCTTCATTTTTCACTATTTAACAATTAAAATTGTTTTAATTTTTTTGTGCTTGTAAATTTAAATATACATAGCACCTTTTTATTATAACATAATTATATACAGGAAAATAACAAAATTATTTTTAGTTTGCAATGTACTATTTCACTGGTTTAAAGCCATACAGAAAGCTAACATGAAAATGTTAGCTTTCTGTATGGCTTTACTTTTTTTAACTATTTCTTCTTTTGATTCTAAAAACTTTTTTTAAGCTAAATTTTCATAAATTTCTATGTAGTCCATCTTTGTTCATTTAGTATCATTTTCTATAATTTAATTATTAAAACGTTTTACGATAATATATTTTAACTTTTAATCTTCAAGCATTATATATTCTGCTTGCTTAATTACATCTTTAATTGCCAATATTTGATATTGGGGAGGATAATTATATTTCTTTAAGCATTCTTTAATTTTAATCCTCATTTGTGAGCGTGTAGATTCTTTTGCTGCTCAGTCGGTTAGTGCATATTCTTCGACAACCTCTTTGAGTTCTCTAGCAATAAGGATTAATGTATCATCACCAAGTAATTCTTGAGCATTTTTATCCCGTGCTAGTGCATCATAAAAAGCTCTTTCACGTCCAAATACCCCTAGTTTTTGTGCCTCATATTCATCAGCAACCATTTCACTAGCAAAATCGGTCAGTTGCAAAATTGTTAAAGCGGGTGTAAAACTTGCACCACGGCCATGGTATTCTTCAAGAATCCTTCTAAGCCTTTTTGAATATTCTTGCGATTTAAAATAATTGTGTTTACGAGATTCAGCAATTGCTCTTTCTAGTAATTTTTTCACTATTTCGACAAAGATGTGGGGAGGATTACTTTTGCGAAGTTGATCAATTTTCTCTTTTGACAATAATTCAATTGCATTAAAATCCGATTTTTGTTCTGCTGTTAATGATCTTACTTCATCACCTTTAATAGCTTCCGCGAGTAACTGTGATACATGTTCATTCATCTCTTTGGTAGATACAATACCTGGTTTGTTACGAAGTTTTAAAATATAACTTCGTATAGCTAGATAATAAAGAATCTCTTTTCTTTCTTGTTTAGTAACAATTCCGGCACAAACCACAAACGCTTGTTTTAAAGAAAATGATAAATCAAACATAAAGGGATCTTCACGTCTTGTTTTATCTTCTAGGATAAATTGTGCACCTTCTTGAATTGCACGAAATCTAGTTAAAGAATCATTAGCTCAAAATTTATCTTTTGGTATTTTATAAAACCATTCATTAAGGATGCTTAATTTTTCTTTGATTACGTTATAAATTTCATTCTTAATATCTTGTATGTTATTTTCTTTATCACGAATAGTATATTGATCTAAGGCTTCTTCTAATGCACTATTTAAGCCAATATAATCAACAATTAAACCAGAGGATTTTCCAGGATAAACTCTGTTTACCCTGGCAATTGCTTGCATTAGGTTGTATGATTTTAAACGTTTAATAAAATACATAACTTCTAAGTCTGGTACATCAAAACCAGTTAATCACATATCACAAACAATTGCAATTTTGTATCTAGAAGTATCTTTTTTAAATTCATCACCCAATTCTTTACGTAATGCATTATTACCAAATAATTTACGTAGCTCTTCTGGGTCTTTGTTTGATTCAGTAACAACTAAGATAGCGCTATCTTTGTATGCTGGATATTCAGAGATTATTTCTTTATATAGTTTAGATGCAGCAATTCTAGTTTGACAAATAATCATTGCTTTGCCGTTAATAATTCCCTTACGGTTTTCATAATGTTCGATAATATCACTTGCAAAAACTTTAATCATGTCATGGTCTTCCAGTATTTGTTTGATCTTAGACATTTCATTTTTTGAACGTTCGATGGATTTTGTATCTGCTTGTTGTGTATTTTCTAAATCTTTGTAATATTGATCTATTTCTTTGAGTACTTCATCATTAGTTCAAACTTTAGCTAAACGTGATTCATAATACAATTTAACTGTTGAACCATCAATTATTGATTGAGTCATATCATACGCATCAATTATTTCGCCAAAAATATCTGTTGTTTGTTTTGTTTTAGTTGATACAGGAGTTCCTGTAAAACCAATAAACGTTGCATTAGGTAGAGCATCTCTAATATATTTCTCTACACCATATTTAAAAATGGCTTCCATTTCTTCTGTTTCAGCATTTTTTTCATATGAAACAGTTTCATAAATTCCGTAGTGGCCACGGTGAGCTTCATCAGCCATAACAATAATATTATTGCGCTCATTTTTTGGTAAGTGTTCTTTATCAAATTTAGCAATGGTACTTAAAATGATCCCGCCCTGTTTAATATTTGAGAGTTTTTTAACTAGATCTTCGCGTGAACTAGCTATTACTGGCTCACATTTTAAATAATCTTTAGCACTAAAAAATGTTTTATATAATTGAATATCTAAATCAATTCGATCTGTTAATAAAACAATTGTAGGAACATTAAGTTCTTTTTCAATTAGTAATTTATGTGCAAGCATCACCATTGAAAAAGATTTTCCACTGCCTTGTGTATGTCAGATAATACCAGCTTTACCATTTCCGTTTGGTTTAACTGTTTTTATAATTGAATTGAGTGCTTTATTAACACCAAAATATTGGTGGTATTGGGCCATAATTTTAATTGGCTTATCATTTTTATCAATTATGTAAAAAATGTTATTTTTGATAATGTCGATAAGCCTGTTTTTATCAAATAAACCATTGATAAAAACATCGATTTTATTAATATAATCATCATTATAACCTTTTTCACCCGAGACACTCTTTCATTCATTGTAGCGATCTATTTTTGATGTTAAAGTCCCAACTTTTGTATCAATACCGTCTGAAATAACTAAAAAAGAATTGTAATTAAATAAAGTTGGAATATCATACCTATAACCATCATGTTCTGAATTAGAACCAAGCTGAGCATAAGCATGTTCTAAAGTTGCTTCTTGAGCATCTTCATTAAATGATTTTAATTCCATAACAATTAAAGGTATTCCATTAATATAAATGATAACATCAGGAATCCTCATTTTCTGTCCCTCTTGGAATTTAACTTGGTTTGCAACTTGAAAAGTATTATTCTCAGGGTTAGTAAAGTCGACAAATCTAATCAAAGGATTTACTAAAAAATCCTTTGATTCAATTGTAATACCATCAACCAATATTTTATGAAAAGCATAGTTCCTTTCAAATAATGAAGGATTATCAAGGTTTTTAATAGAATTTATAGCTTCCTGAATGACATTATGATCATTAATTTTATTAATCTTTATTAATGAATCTCTTAATAAAGATTCATTAATAAAATCATCCAAATTGCGAGTTTGGATTCAATGATCATTATCAATAGTTATCCATTGATAACCTTTTTGTTCAAGTAAAGATATAATGCTTATTTCAATGTCTTTTTCTTTTAGCATAAATGTAACTTTCTATATTATTTAGTGTAAGTAAAATTATATTTTTTAATGTTATAGGATTAGGTTATTTTTGTATTAAATAGTTCTTATCTATTATATCAAAAAGAAGAGTAATTTTATGCATTGGGAAGTGTATATAATATCTTAATAGTTAACACTATCGGTAGTGTGGATGATTTGATAGAGAAAAAGCAAGAAATAATATTAAAAATCAAAGAATATCGCAGAATTAAATTCATGAAATACGCTTCATTATCTAATTTAGAAGAAGATATTTTAGAACACATCGAATTAGAAAATGGTTCCCAACCACCTAAGGAGCAACATGTATATGAACTTATGCCAGGATATGTAAGATTTGTCCAGAACAGAGATTATAGCTCAGATGTACATCTTACATATATTCCAATCTCAAAAAGAAATCATTTATGCAGTATTTCTGATATTATGATGGATAAATATGGAGATGCAGGGGCCATTAGATATGGTATTGTAGGAGCATTTAATGTTGCTTTGTTTAAAATTATTCCTAAAAATTTTTACGAAATAGAATATATTAGAGATTTTCTATCACAAAAGAAAATAAAAGACTTGTTATATTTATCATCGCAAGCATCAACTAGACCATCTTTAAATGAAAAAACATTTATTGGTATAAAAATGCCATTATTAAGTAAGGATATATTATTTAAATATCAGGAAAGTATGGAAAATATTTTAAATATAGAATTAAAAATTAAAAACGAGATTGAAAAATTAAAGCAAATAAAACAACATTTATTAAATAAGTACTTCTAGTTAGTTAACACTATCGGTAGTGTGGATGATTTGATAGAGAAAAAGCAAGAAATAATATTAAAAATCAAAGAATATCGCAGAATTAAATTCATGAAATACGCTTCATTATCTAATTTAGAAGAAGATATTTTAGAACACATCGAATTAGAAAATGGTTCCCAACCACCTAAGGAGCAACATGTATATGAACTTATGCCAGGATATGTAAGATTTGTCCAGAACAGAGATTATAGCTCAGATGTACATCTTACATATATTCCAATCTCAAAAAGAAATCATTTATGCAGTATTTCTGATATTATGATGGATAAATATGGAGATGCAGGGGCCATTAGATATGGTATTGTAGGAGCATTTAATGTTGCTTTGTTTAAAATTATTCCTAAAAATTTTTACGAAATAGAATATATTAGAGATTTTCTATCACAAAAGAAAATAAAAGACTTGTTATATTTATCATCGCAAGCATCAACTAGACCATCTTTAAATGAAAAAACATTTATTGGTATAAAAATGCCATTATTAAGTAAGGATATATTATTTAAATATCAGGAAAGTATGGAAAATATTTTAAATATAGAATTAAAAATTAAAAACGAGATTGAAAAATTAAAGCAAATAAAACAACATTTATTAAATAAGTACTTCTAGTTAGTTAACACTATCGGTAGTGTTGATGATTTGATAGAATTTAACAACAGAATTATTGATAAATTAAGCATTTATAGTGACTTAATTTATAAAGATTATTTAAACAGAGCACATAACAATCTTAGTGCAAAATTAGGTGATTATTCCGAAATAAAAACAGGAAAGATAAATGTTAATTCAGCTGTTGAAAACGGAAAATACCCATTTTTTACTTGTGGTAGTGAATGTTTATATATTGATGATTATGCGTACAATTGTAAAGCAATAATTATATCTGGGAATGGTGTCATCTCATGTAAATACTATGACGGAAAATTTAATGCATATCAAAGAACCTATGTGCTAACACCTAAAAAATATTTTTACTTATTCCAAAAAGCGTGCGAATTTGAGACGAATAACTTAAATATCAATTCATCGGGTTCAGTCATAAAATTTATTACTAAATCAATGATCGAACAAATATCAATTACATTAAATGATTATTCTATAATAACTGATGATAGAATCGCTAGAATTTATAACTTAATATCAAAATATAAACAAAAGAATATTGTATTACAAAAAATAAAACAACATTTATTAAATAAATACTTCTAGTTAATTAACAGCATTGTTAATGTTGATAATTTGAATGAAATCAAGAAATTATATCCCCTAACTAATATAGTTCAATTTCAAAAAGGTTTTGAGGTTGGTTCATCTAAATATAGTGAAACTAAAAACCCTGGACAAATCAATTACATTAGAGTTGGTGATTTAAAATCTTTAGGAAATACATTTGTTGATACTTTGAATAATTACACATATGCAGATTTTGAAGATATACTTGTAACTTTTGATGGAGCACCAGGGAGAAATAATATAGATCTAGTTGGAGCATATTCTTCTGGTATAGATAAACTTATTTGTCTTAATGAAGATAAAGGCCTAGTCTTTTTTGAAATAAATAGCAAAATTAATAAACAAATAATTGATATTCATACATATGGAACAACAATAAAGCATGCTTCAAAATCAATAAATTTCTTAGTTTATGCTAATGTAGACCATAAAGAAAACAAATATTAAACTCATATTTCAAGCAAATAATTCAAAATAAAAAGAAGATTAACATTTTAAAACAAATAAAAGCTAATCTTCTAAATAAATACTTTTAAATTTACCAGTCAACAATTTTATCAACAATAGCTTGTTGTTCTTCACTGGTTTTTCTCAGATATATCCTTGTTGTTTCTATTGATTCATGTCCCATGAGATCTGCAAGCAAGGATATATCTTTTCTTTTTTCTAAAAAGTTTTTTGCAAATCTATGGCGAAATGAATGCGGATAAACAACATTTAAATTCATTTTGTATTTTTTAGCTAAAACCTTTAATTGATGTGATAGACCTCTGGTGGTTATTTGTTTCTTTGTTTTATTAAGAAACAAATAACCAGTATCCCTATCAACTGAATCATAATACTCAATGGCTTTTATGCGTAATTTCTTAGGTATAAAAATTCTCCTTATTTTACCTGATTTAGTATATAAATCTATATAACCTCGTTTTAAATGTTCATATTTAAATTGGATAAGTTCTGAAACCCTAGCTCCTGTTGCTCCTAAAAATCTTACAATAAAATATCATTCATAATTTTGATCTTTAAGTAATTTGTTTTTTAAGAATTCATAATCTGCATCACTAATGACATTCTCAAGATAACTTGTTTGTTGCAATTTAATAAATTTTAGTTTTAGTTTTTCTTTGTTAATATATTCAAGGTATTTGTTAATACCTTGAATTCTTAAATTTACTGTTTTTCCTTTATAGTTATCAACTAAAAGAGCTTTAAAAGCTAATAGGTTTTGTTTAGTAATTTCATCAAAATATTTGAAGTACAAATCTAAAGAAAATTGATATGAATCAATTGTATTTTTTGATAAATTTTGATGAAGTAAAAACGTTTTAAAATCTTTCATTTGGTACCTCCACTATTGAAGGTACCAAATTTTAAAAATATTTATTTAATAATTGTTGTTTTATTTGTTTGAGTTTATTTATTTTTTGTCTTAGTAAAGATAGTTCATAAATAAATGATTTATATTTTTTATCATATTCTTCAATCTGATTTTCATATAATTTTGGTACCAGTATTTTTAGGAATGTTTCGTTATTAATTCCAGCCATAGTTGTCCCTACTGAATTTAAATCTCTTTGAGTATTAAAATCGTCTGAAATAATTATTGCTGATAATAGTGAAATTGGTAATTTAGTAGATTCACTAATACCTAAAAAACCAGTTGAAAAAATTGTATTTTTAACAAGATCTAAATCATAACTTGTTACAATTATTTTTTTACTTGAATCTTTCATTTTGGCAAACCAAACACTATTTTTGATAGGTTTCATATTTGCTCTTGATGGTTTATTTTCATATGTAATTAAATCACCACCTGATATAGTATTTATACCATCCACTTTCGAAGTATCAATATAAATTTTTGTATTATCAAATTTATCAATGCCAGATTTTATTATTTGTGGATCATAGTATTTGATAAAGGTTTTTTCTCTAAATTGCTTTAATGATGCTGATAAGATCTTACATATTATCTTAATTCTTCCTTGATAATTCTCAATCAAATCATCCACACTACCGATAGTGTTAACTATGTGTTGTTGGGTATTGATGGGCGGTAGTACCAATTCCAGTTCATTCAGATTTTTTCTTGTTAATCTAGGAACTGCAGAACCCTCTCTGTGAACATTTAAGTTTTTTGTTAATAATCAATAATATAAATATCTAGGAATAACTTTTGTAACATCTATTTTAGTATAAAATAACGTATTAACAGTTCAAAAAGGTTTATTAATATAAAAAGGTGTTGCAATTGTACCTACTCTTCCAATTAATACTGATTCTTTGTCATATAGATATTTAGAAGAATACCCAATTATTCCTCCAGACCCTAAAATTGGTATTTCACTTGAATCAACTTCAACATTTTTTTGATCTTTTCCATAACAAATTTCTAATATTTCTTTTAGTTTCATATTATGAGAACTTATAAAATTAAAGAGATTGCACAAATTATTAATGGTTCAACTCCATCTACTAAAAATAAAGCATATTGAAATGGTAATATTGTTTGAATAACTCCATCAGATTTATCATCATTTAATGGCAAATATATTTATACATCCAATAAATTAATTACTAAAGAAGGTTATGATAGTTGTTCAACTACACTAGTTCCTAAAGGCACTGTTTTGCTTTCATCAAAAGCATCAATTGGCTATTTAGCTATTGCAGGGGTTGAACTTTGCACAAGCCAAGGATTTAAATCGTTGGTATGTAATCCAGCACTAATCAATAATGAATATATGTATTACTGACTTTCAACGAAAATCAAATTTTTCAATTCAATATCTAGTGGTGCTGTTATGAAGGAATTAACTACAGATATATTAGAAAACATCAACATAGAATTACCAAATTTCAATACCCAACAACACATAGTTAACATTCGAGGTATATAATGATTTATCAATTAAAAGATTTAGCAATAATTAGCAGAGGATCTCAACCATTCCCTGTTAGTAAATATCTTTCTAATACTGGATACCCTTGGTTAAAAATCGCTGACTTTAAACTTGGAGATAGAGTAGTTAATAATACACATGAATTTATAAAACATGAGGGTATTAATAAAACTAAACTTGTCCCTAAGGGTACTTTAGTTGTTTCAAGTTCTGGGACTCTAGGAATACCAATTTTTACTGGATCACAAATGTGTCTATATTCTGGTTTTATATATTTTGAAAAACTTTCAGATAAAATAATGCCCTTATATCTTTTTTATTATTTACTAAAACTAAGGCAAACACTCCAAACAAAAGGGACTGGTGCTGCTATTAAGCACTTGCAAATTAAAACATTTGAAAACTTAAAAATAGACCTACCATCTATTGATAATCAAATTCACATAGTTAACACTATCTTATTTAATCTCTTCTTCTAAAATCTCTTTAACTTTTTCTTCTAGTTCCATGCCCTCCTTCATTAGTTTTAATAATTCAGCAGATGCAACTTTTAGCTGTTCTTTAATCTCTTCTGGAGATAATTTATTTGATTCATCTGCTCCTACATATCGCCCAGGATTTAAACTATAATCCTGGGCAATTATTTCATCCAGTGTTGCTTTCTTACAAAAACCTGGAAGATCTATTAAAGTATTAGACTTAAAGTCTTTATAGGCTTTAAGGATTTTGTTTATATCGTCATCTTCTAATACTCTAATTTTACGAGAAATTAGTTTACCCATTTCATCAGCATTAACAAATAAAATATCTTTATTTGTTTTATCTTTATTTAAGATTCAACATTGCACTGAAATGCTGACATTAGCAAACAATTTATTAGGTAAAGCTAAGATTGCATCAATTTTACCAGATTCAATCATAGCTTTACGAATTTTATAATCATCTTGGGTATTAGACGTTGTTGCTCCATTAGGCATTAAGATTGCTGCTTTTCCTTTTGGAGAGAGCTTTGCATACATTAATGATAATCAAGCATAATTACCGTTTTTTTCAGATGGTTTACCAAAGACTCAACGTGGATCTCCTTGCAGCGAAGGTTTTCAAAACTCTTTTAAGTTGTATGGTGGATTAGCAATAATATAATCTGCTCGTAATGATTTATGTAAATCGTCAGTAAATGTATCACCATTACGCTCACCAAGGTTTCCTTCAAGGCCTCGTATTGCCAAATTCATTTTAGCCATTTTTCAGGTTCCAGGATTAGATTCTTGACCAAAGATTGAAATGTTATCAATCTTACCTTGGTGTTCTTTAACAAACTTAGAACATTGTACAAACATTCCACCTGAGCCACAACAAGGATCGTAAACTCTACCTTTATAAGGTTCTAAAATGTCAACCATTAATTGAACTACTGATTTAGGGGTAAAAAATTCACCACCTTTAGTTGGAATATATTTAGCAAAAGCACCAACATAATATTCATATACTTGCCCAAAAAAGTCACCATCAGCGTCTTCCATATTTAAATTATTAGTAAAAAAATCAACTAATTCACCCAAAGCAGTTTTATCTAAATCGCTTTTTGAATATGTTTTTGGTAATATACCCTTTAATTGATTATTAATTTTCTCAAGTAAGATAAATGCATTATCAATTACTTGACCTAAATTATCTTGTTTGGAATGTGAAGCTACATAGGTTCACAATGATTCTTTAGGAACAATAAAAACGTGTTCAGCTGTATAATAATCTTCATCTTCTTCGCGTCCATCATTATACTTAATTAATTCATTATATTTTGCGGTATATTTATCGCTAACGTATTTTAAAAATACTAGTCCTAAAACAATATTCTTATAATCAGCAGGATCGACTTTATCTCTAAGTTTTTCTGCTGCTTTCCATAAGATATCTTCGTTTATTATTTGTGACATATGAAATTACCTCCTTTTATAATATTTTATATATTATACATTAACAGTTAAGTTATCTAAATATTACATAACTAATTTTTAATATTAAAAAGCAATTTTTTAAAACTCGCAGAGAAGTTAACTAGTAAACATTATCTATTCTGTAGGGCTTTAAATTTATCTTTCAAATTTTTTTATTTCATATACAAGATTAAATTCAATTAAACACAAATATCATAAAAAATGATATAATAAAATTGCCTAATGTATTCGTAAGGCAAATTAGTTAATTTATTGATTATGTAAACAATATTTAAAAAGGAGTATGTTTATGAACATAAAAAAATTTAATAAGAATTTTATTAAATGTTTTTTGGAAAAGTCACATGCGAGATATTAACAAAATAATTGTCTTTTAATTTTAACATAAATTTTACATAAAAAATGTATGCTAAAACAGAAAACACACTAGTGTTTTCTCGTCGGTTTTGCTTACTTTTTCAAAAGTAAGGCCCCCTTGATTGCAATCAAGGGCGGGGGATTTAAAAAATTTTTAGGTTATCTTATATTGCCGTACAACTTGTCGGTAGTTATTTATTTTATCCATCATATAATCAATTCCATGCTGAGAGTATTTATCAAAGCTTTTTCCTTTGGGAATGTAATACCTAATTAAGCGGTGCATATTTTCTATTGAACCTTTTTGTCATGAACTATATGGTTGGCATTTAAATAATCTTTCAGTTGGAATGACATGGTGTAATAAGACATTTTCACTACCATTATCAACTGTTAAAGTTTTAATGTTTAAGTTGTGTTTCTTGATTAGTTAGAGAAGAGTTTGTTTTATAGCTTTGGAGTTACGTTTTGAGAGCATAGCATAAGACATTCTGGTTTGCCGTTCAATTATGGTTACAATACAATATGTATCATTGATTTTTCCAATAACGGTGTCTAATTCAAAATGACCATGTTCTAAGCGATCATTAATATAATCTGGACGTTTTGAAATTTCTGTTGCATATTTTAATGTTTTAGGTTTGGTTTGTTTTTGCTTCCGTGTTCCATATTTTCCTTCAGATTTTTTGACAATGTGGTCAAATTCAAGGAAATAAGGGTATTTTTTAATTATTTTATAAATTGTACTAGGTGAGGCAGCAAATTCATCAGGTGATATTTTTTTAAAAGAATTGACAAGGTATGTAACTGATTTCTTAACTTCTTTTTGAACTAAATTCTTTTTATTTCTATTTTTATTGTATGTATTAAGTTCACTATACCAATACTTTCTGTAGGCCTTTCATTTCTCTTTAATTGCATCACTTACAAAAAAGAGTCGCGAAAATGAATAGCCTAATAAATGTTCGTATAGCTTCGCAAAATTAAGAGTTTTAACGCTCATTACTCTTTTTAAGCACTTAGGACAAACATAGCGATTGTGTTTATCTAAACTCAATGGTCTGCGATTTGTAATAATTTCGATTTTACTTTTTATGCTTCGAATGTCTCTATCAAAATCTTAGCTACTTCTTGGATTGAGAAGCCTTCAGAAAGTTCTTGTAAAATATTATAAAGTTGTTCTAGATCGATTTGGCTTGTTCGTAATTTTCGCTGCGTCTCAAGTGCTCCTTGCATTTTCAAAATAGTATTGTGATTCTCTTCAATTTTAAAATGTTGATATTTATTTTCTTTTCGATATTTGTCAAAAACACAAATATATTTTCTAAATTTTTCATATAATTTTAAAGTTTCCTTTCATTTTTTAAAATTTATTAATACAACTATTTTATTACAAGGCAGACAAAAACAATGTCACATGCAAAAAACTTGCATGTGACATTTCTAATTAATAATTTTTATCAACACAGGGTTCAGATAGTGAACAATTTAATATAAATTTTGGAGTTAATAGACTAGATATTTTTAGTTCAATAACTGATGAAAAAGTAACTTTATTACACGATGAACTTAAAAAAAAGTTTAACTTTGAGTTTATGGTGAAATATGATGAATACACATCAGTTCTATCGATTGCACAACATAAAGAAGTAGACTCAAAGAGTTTATTGACGTTTACTACAGATTTTTTAACTAAAAATAACATTGAATTTAATAAGATTTATGACTTTAATACCAATGTTTACTATGAAGACTTTGTGAAAATTCGAACGTTACAAAATGATAAGTTATCACTTGAAGATTTAAATATTTATGATAGTAGATACTATAATTCAGATTGATCTAGAGAGAATGTTAATGAATATTTATTTGCCTCGGTTGGACTTGACAAAGAAACTAGATCTAGGCATTTTAATAGTTTTATAAACAACAAGTTAAGCGTTGGTGTCCTTGAGCCTGGTGTTGTAGAAAGTCATTTTCCCACTTTTGAGTGAAATCGTAAGTATGGAAATGGGATTTGGTGACGTAATGAATGATTTTTCAATGAAAAACATACTCGACATTCGACACAAGTATCTGAATTAATAGCTGGTAAAAAAGGAATTATGCCTACATTGGGAATTGTTTCTGTTCAAGTTGCTATTAATTGAAATGGCATTTCTGGGGAGATGAATTACCTATTAAGGCACACAAATATTGTTAATAATAGTTGATCATTAGGGTTTATAAAAAAACTTAGAAAAGTGGACCCTCAAATGCTTAAATATAATTGGCTGTCAAAATATTTAGATGATTTAATTTATAATAATAAGGAATTAATAAATATAGTTGCCGCAAGTAACTATTATGATTACGGCCTAAAAACATTATTTAGCAATGGCTTGTCTAGAAATAGCATTATTGTAGGTGCAACTGCTAATGAAAACCTTGAAAAGAAATCTTATTATAGCCAAATTGGTAATGATCTAAATTACGTTTCCGTTGTCACTCCAGGAGGTAACTATTGGTTCTCTGATAGAACTCAGTATTATGATGAGGACGGAAATTTAGTAACTGCTGGTTACAATAATAATGGAACAAGTTTTTCGGCACCCGTTGTAACGGCAATTGCTGGAATGTTAAAACAAAAATACCCTCATAAATTTGATCTTGGATCTGACTCAATCATCTTCAAATCTGCACTAATAACAGGATCAAGAAAACCTGCTGG
The DNA here is from genome assembly GCF_900660515.1 of Mycoplasmopsis bovirhinis. Classification (NCBI taxonomy): domain Bacteria; kingdom Bacillati; phylum Mycoplasmatota; order Mycoplasmoidales; family Metamycoplasmataceae; genus Mycoplasmopsis; species Mycoplasmopsis bovirhinis. Next base: position 427,673 of record NZ_LR214972.1, on the reverse strand, counting down.
TGTAAATTCAATTTACACTGCAGAAACAGGATATGAAATACCACAATATAATAAAATTGAAGAAGCAATGCAATCTTTAATTGTCATTAAAAATATTAATAAGAATAATCCGCCCTATCTAAATTCTCGACGTGTGTATTTTAATAAAGGTGATAAGATAAGAGCTTCTCTAGTTTTTTTACATGATAGATTAGGAGATAAAACGGACATAGACTTTAAAATCAAAAGCCAGTCTTGGTATCAATTGGCTATTTCTAATTTTGGTAGTAGAAACGTTGAAGTAATTGAGTTTACTGCTCCATCAGATGGTTATTATACACTGGAAGCATATCCATATAAAATGGAATAAAAAACACAGAAGTTGCAATAACATATGTGAAACAAAACTAAGAAAAAAAGTTTATAAAGTACTCTCTTGTTATTTTTCCCCTAGTTGTTTTACCTGCATCATTACTCGGAGTTTACTTTTATGAAGTTAAAACAATTGAAAAATCTCGTTTAATTTCTGAAAACTCGTATTGAAACTATGATAAAAACGCTTGAACTAAAGAAGGTGTAAGTCCAAGATTATTTGTTATAGATGAAGATAAAATCTTAGATAATGATAAGGAAAGTTATTCTAGATGAAAAGAAAATGTGCAAGAAAATGAATTTAATTATCTTTCTAGTGATATTGCATATAAATATTTTAATAAAAGTAATTATGATCATTTAAATAAACTAAAGTGACAAACTGATAATTTAAAAGTAACCAGCTACTTAATAAAAAATCAAGATCAATTTATTCATTTATTACAAAAACACAATCCAAAAAAATACCAAAATAAAGAAAAGATAATTAAGGAACATAATGAATTATTAGAAAAAGTAAATTTTGATACCCAAGATATTGTAATTTTAAATAATTATTTATATAAAAAAATTTCAGTATCAGATAACAAAGGAAAAGGTTTAAATATCAAAAATTTTTCTTTTGATAAACAAACACACCAACTTAACATTAAATTTAATTTTAATAATAGCTATCGATTTTTCTTATTCCATTCAGATATGAAATTAGGAGGAAATACATCAGTTGGTGCAGGCGATTGGTTTAAAACTTATTTTTTAATTATTGATAAAAAAAAATATCCAAAATATAGACGATTTAAACATAAATTTCGAATACGAATAGTATATTATAATATTAAAAACAAACGATGGTAGCAAATAGAAAAACAATATTCAGATAATTCTGAATATTGTTTTTCTTTACTTTTTTCAATCATACCATTTGCAAAACAAAAGTAGTGCTTTAGAAAGATTTTGATCTTATTATTTTATAATAATATCAGTTTACAAATTCCTTGATTTTTTGGATAATAAATCTAGACAGAGAATTTACATGAAAATATTAACTTTTCTGTCAGACTTTATAACAAATGGCTTTTTAATCCTTAATTTTCAAATTTAAAATTTCTTTCCAAGGTGTTTTTAGTCCATGCCAAACAGCTTTAAATTTTTTACGTGATACTTTATTTGGTATATAGTGTTTATTAAAGTCAAAGTCAATACTTGACATAAAAATATAAAAGATATAACCAAGCATATTAACTAATACACCAGCAAGTCCAAAGATAATTGGAGAAAATGGCCATTGAGATAATTTGCCTAAAGTATTAATTCCTTTAGCTCCTAAGTAGAATCAGTTAGAAGTTCATTGGATCTTTACAATATTATTTGAATTCTTAATTCCATTGTATAATGCTACATTGCCAATTAAGACTAAAACTAACATACCAAGCATCATAACAGATCCTTGTACAAAATTTCTCAATTTTATTTTTGCTTTTTTACCATATACTATATGAGTAAATACTGGCATAATTAAAACAAATGAATGTGCAAAGATAAAATCTCAAAATAAAACGTTGTCATAGCCTAAGTTAAAACCAGCATTATTTCATTCCCTTGTTCCTTCTTTAAGATTATTGTATTCTCTATCAATTTGGGTGGCTACTGGATCAGCCCCTAAATCAGCAAATAAAAATCCAAATATCGCTCCAAAGACAGCTAAAATACTTATCATATTAATTTTATGTCCTTTTTTAAATATATATAAAAGAGGAATACTGAAACTAAAGAATCTACACAAATGTAGGGGGAATAATTCTCATATATAAGGGTAATCAACCCCAATTAAAAATCCTAAACGAATTAAGTTATATACTGTGGTAAATATCCCAATTACCACAAATAAATTTTCTAAACTTAAAGTTTTAAAAATAAACTTCTTTCCTTCTTTGTTAAAGTAGTTATATACTCTTTTGCGATAAATATATAAAAATAAAATAACAAATAATGAAAGAACGAAAAATGATAAAAATAATGGTTTTGAACTACTAAAATCAACTACGTTTCGCCTATAATGTCAAAAATTCATCTTTTCCTTTCATAATATTGATAAATAAAGTTTTGCTTAAAACTTTCCTTATTATACTATATAAACATTATTTAAATAAAAAAATAATTAAAGTTTTTTCACAAATCTATACCTATAAAAGTATAAAAACTTTAACCATTAATAAAGGAAAGAAAAAATATCTTGCAAGCAAGATATTTTATGAATTTTAGTCTTCGTCTTTAGATTGTAAGTTTCTTCTTTTAATAATTTCGTCAGAAATGTTTTTAGGTGTTTTTTCGTAGTGATCAAATTGCATTTGGTAAGTTCCACGACCTGAAGTCATAGATCTAAGTTCTGTTGAATAACCAAACATTTCTGAAAGTGGAACTTGTGCTCTAACAACAACAGCTCCATCGTTTCTTTGTTCTTGGTCATTAACAAGCCCTCTACGACGTGATAAATCACCAATTACATCTCCCATGTGATCTGATGGAACAACAACTGAAACATCCATAATTGGTTCAAGTAATACTGTTCCAATTTGATCTTTAGCTTTAGTTAAAGCTTTAGAAGCAGCTATTTTGTAAGCCATTTCTGAAGAGTCGACGTCGTGGTATGAACCATCAAATAAGGTAGCTTTAATATCAATCATTTGATATCCAGCTAAAATACCAGCTGCCATTTTTTCTTCAAGACCCTTTTGGATTGATTTAATGTATTCTTTAGGGATTTTACCACCAACAATTTTATCCACAAATTCAAAACCACCATCTGGGTTAGGTTCAAATTTAAGTCATACGTGCCCGTATTGTCCTTTACCACCAGATTGTTTAATGTGTTTTCCTTCCACATCAGCTGTTTTAGTAATTGTTTCACGGTATGAAACTTGAGGAGCTCCAACTTTAACTTGAACACCAAATTCACGTTTTAGACGGTCTACAATAATATCAAGGTGTAATTCACCCATACCAGCAATAATTGTTTGACCTGTTTCTTCATCTGTATAAGTTCTAAAAGTTGGATCTTCAGCTGCTAGTTTTTGTAATCCTAATGAAAGTTTTTCAGTAGCAGCTTTTGATTCAGGCTCTAAAGCTTGTGAAATAACTGGTTCTGGGAATACCATTCTTTCTAGAACAATTTTTGGTGATTTTTCATCTATTAACGTATCACCTGTTGTGGTGTATTTAAGACCAACAGCTGCTGCAATATCTCCAGCACGACACTCATCAATTTCAACTCTACTGTTAGCATGCATTTGTAATACACGGCCAATACGTTCTTTTTCACCTTTAGTTGAATTAAATACATAACTTCCTTTGTTTAATACTCCACGGTATACACGGAAGAAAGTTAATGAACCAACAAATGGGTCATTCATAACTTTGAAAGCTAAAGCAGCAAAATTTCCTTCATCACTAGCTTCAACGCTTATTTCATTTTCTCCTTCATGTGCTTTAATTGCAGGAATATCTAAAGGTGAAGGTAAGTAATCAACAACAGCATCAATCATTTTCTTAACACCTTTGTTTTTAAATGAAGTTCCACAAACTACTGGGAAAAATTCTGAAGTTAAAGTTGCTTTTCTAATAGCAACTTTAAAATCTTCAACCTCAACTTCTTGTCCTTCTAAAACAAGCATCATTAATTCTTCATCAAAAGCAGCAACTGCTTCTAATAATTCTTGACGTTTGATTTCAACAATTTCTTCTAGGTCAGCAGGAATTGCTGTTGGGAATTCTTCTTCTTGAGGTTCTCCGTTATAAGTGAAAGATTGTCTTGTAACTAAATCAATAACCCCTTTAAAGTCCGATTCAGCTCCAATAGGTCATTGAATTGCTACTGCATTTCCACCTAATCTTTGTTTTACAGATGCAACAGAAGCAGCAAAATCAGCTCCTGCTTTATCCATTTTATTTACGTATACAATACGTGGAACTTTATAATTAGTTGCTTGTCTTCAAACTGTTTCGGTTTGAGGTTCAACACCAGATTGAGCATCTAAAACAGCGACGGCTCCATCTAAAACACGTAATGAACGTTCAACTTCAACAGTGAAATCAACGTGTCCAGGGGTATCAATAATATTAATTCTTTTACCTTTTCAAAAAGCAGTAGTTGCTGCTGAAGTAATAGTAATACCTCTTTCTTTTTCTTGTTCCATTCAGTCCATTTGCGAAACACCATCATGTGTTTCACCAATTTTATGGATTTTACCTGTATGGAATAAAATTCTTTCTGTTGTGGTAGTTTTACCTGCATCAATGTGGGCCATAATACCAATATTACGGTAATCTTTTAAATCGTAATCTCTAGCCATGATATCAATTAAATTTAACTAAAAGACTATCATCTGAAGTGTGCAAATGCACGGTTAGCTTCAGCCATTTTATGGGTGTCTTCACGTTTTTTAATTGCTCCACCTGTTTTCTTTGATGCATCGATGATTTCATTTGCTAAACGAACATCCATTGTTTTTTCGTTTCTTAATCTTGCATACTGCACTAATCATCTAAGTGCTAATGTTTGTTTTCTACGTACAGGAACTTCAGTAGGTACTTGGTAGTTTGTTCCACCGATTCTTCTGGTACGAATTTCTAGTTGTGGAGTAATGTTTTCAACTGCTTCTAAAAACACTTCCATTGGTTCTCTACTTGTTTTTTCTTTAATAAGTTCAAATGCTGAATATAAAATATCTTGAGCAATTGATTTTTTTCCGTCAAGCATAATTTGGTTAATTAATTTTGTAACTACTACTGAGTTAAAAACTGGATCTGCAAGTACTTCACGGATTGGTGCTGATTTTTTTCTTGACATTTTGTCCTCCTTGATTTTATATTGAAATTAATTAATAATTATACTTAAAGTATTATTTAGCTTTTTTAGTACCATATAAACTACGGCCTTGGTTACGTTTTGCAACACCAGCTGCATCTTGGGTTCCACGTACGATATGGTATCTAACCCCAGGTAAGTCTTTAACACGACCACCACGAATAAGCACAACAGAGTGCTCTTGTAAGTTGTGTCCTTCTCCTGGAATGTAAGCTGTAACTTCCATTTGGTTTGATAATCTAACACGAGCATATTTACGTAAAGCTGAGTTAGGTTTTTTAGGTGTCATTGTTGCAACACGGGTACATACACCACGCTTAAATGGTGAAGCCATTTTTTTAGCTTTTTTAATTAATGAGTTATATGTTAACGATAAAGCCGGTGCATTTTGTTTCTTCGTTTTAGAAACACGACCATGATTAACTAACTGATTTGTTGTTGACATTGTGATTCCTTTCTTTATATATTTTAATTTGTTAATGTTGTTAATATAAATAAATATAATTTTACAATTACAAAAATAAAATTATGATTTTATTATACCATAACAACTGATCCTAGTGTATCATAAAAAAATTTTTTATGGCTACATAATATACATAAAAGTTATTAAGTGTTAATATTTTTACATGAAAACTAAACAAAAATTAACATAAATATAAAATATATTACTAAAACATAATATGTAACTAAATTTTATTATTCAATTTTTTAAATGCAAATAAAAAGTTAACATGTAGTAGTGTTAACTTTTTAGTATTATAAAATATTAGATATTGCTATCTTTGGGGATATTAAAAGTAAAATTATAATTATCTAAAGAATCTAACTTATTAATAACTATATAGTGTATTGTTGATGTTGTGCTTAGTGCCTGACTAGCTACACCTCTACCTGATCCTTTTGCTTGAATTTCTACTAATTTATATTCAAGGTTTATGTTTCTATCAAGGATATTAACTTTTTTAATTCAATATCCAGAACCTTTTACAACCTCATTAATGCTTCCAGTGTGATAGTTCAACCCATTGACAACTAAAATAGTATTTTTACTAAAATCGGTGTTTTTAAAAATTTCTTTAATGTCCTTATATTTATCGGAAGTTAGCTCATGATCCGAATTAATTAAACTAAAAATCTTATTTTTATTTAATTTTATATTTTTTTCTTGCCATTTATCAATAACCTCTTTTCGGGCTTCGGATAACTTTGCGCTCTTTTGGGCTCTATCTTTTTCGTCATAATTTGTTATAGGTTTATGATATTCATTATAAGCATCATTATGCTTTTTTATAACTTCTGCATGTTCATTTTTAAAAGCGTCATCAAAAGATGAACTTTCGACTAATCTATCATAATTAACACTAGATCACAAAGCACTATCTATATGCACAGACCTGTTAGGATAATGAAATCTCACAAGTCTTTGACCATCATCAGTTTTTGATTCAGAGGAGTAAGGGTCGCTTGTTAAATTAGAACATGAAATAGCTGATATTGGAATAAGAGTAAAACAAGGAATAATTAAAGAATAAAATAATCTTTTAAATTTAGTTTTTTGGTCTTTTAATTGCATAAGTAAATGCTAAATCCCTTTTTATATCATTGCTATCATATCTTAAAAGATTAAAATTATAATATCCACTTTTTTGAGCTGTAAATTCTACTGTTTCTGTGTTTCTCTCACCTAAAATAGAAGATGTTAATAAAGTATTACTTGGATCGTAAACTTTTAAATCAAAATCAACTATATTTTGCTTATTTCTTACTTCTGCTAATCATGAAATATTTGCTCTAATTGTATCTCCTTTATTTAAATAGATGCTATGGTTTGTAGTAAATTTAGGCCCCGTTTTTTTATGGTATTTAAGATTTTTAACAGCTTGATCCACAAATTCAAACTGAGGTATTCCAAACCCTGTTTCATTTGTATAAACAGCATTTGTGTATCTTGGTTTTACAGAACCTGAAATTATTGCAGATTTAGCAATTATTGAATCATGCCCTAAATTAAATCAATATGGATTTCTTTGTATAACCATTGATGTTAAAGCAGTAATGACTGGAGTTGAAAAACTTGTACCGCTTCCTGAAAAGAAGTCATCATCGGTTCTAGTTGAAAAATTATAAGATCCACCAGATGTAACGGCGGTTATATAATTTTTATCGCTACCTATTTGACTATAATTTGTTTTAGTTTGTAAATAGTCATTATTAATAGCACCAATAACTATACTATTTTTAGATAAAGCAATGCCTGCTAATGGCTCATAAGCCTCTATAAGTTTTCCATCTTTTTTTCAAGTTTCAAAATTATTACCAGCTGATATGAAATTAACAAGTTCTGGGTTTGACTTAATTAATTCATCAAAATAATGTGAATCATTATTATATACTTGACTTTCCTTATTATTTTTTGGATCAAATACACCTCAACTGTTGTTTACTATTTTTACACCTTGTCCTAGGAAAAAATTCATTTCCCCAGCTAGTCCATTTCAACGTGTGTTTAATTCAACACTTCATAAAGTAGCAGTGGGATTTATTCCCTTTTGTCCAACTAAAATTTCACCCACATTATTAGCATGATTGCTATATGATTCTGTATAGAAAAATTCATTTCTCCAGTGAGCTCCATTTCCATATTTTTTGTTCCAGTAAAAAGGTGATAAATCATTATTAATTACACCTTTAGCCTCTAAAATACCAACTTTAATTGGGTTCTTATTTACGTATTCTTTGAAATGTGAGAAAATTATGTCTTTTGAAAGTCCGACTAAATTATACAAATGATAGTTGTCAGAACCCCTGTAATCAAAAGCAACTCCTAAATTAAATCTTGGATTGTTATCAGTATTTATCGATGTGGTTGTAACTACACTTTCATTTTTACGTTTATTAATAAAATCTTCATGAGTATAATCGGTTTTAAAACCAAAAACACTTGAGACATCTTCGTCTTCAGTTCCATATTTATTTAGTTCTTCTTTAAACTTATCATAGTCTTGCGAGTTAGTTATAGCTATAGAAATAGTTTTTAAAAAATCACCAATAATATAAACTAAATTTTCTTTCTTGGTTTTTAAGTATTTTTCTGCTATAATTTTAATCTTGTCTTTGAGATCTGAATCTGTAGAACCTTTAAAAATAATATCAAAGCGCTTAACTCCTACAGCTTTTTGAATATTAATTGCATCTTGAGAATTACTAATTATTGAGTTATTGGTAATTTCATAAAATTTTGAATTTTCATAAGTATTTAAATTGTTTATTAGAGTTTTGTTATTCTGACCCATAATAACCATAGTTGTAGCAGAACTCATGGCTAAAATAGAAAAGAATAAATATTTAAGTTTTTTTTGCTTCATAGGCCTCCTTAATGTTTAAAAAGATATATTTACATAATAATTTGGAATTGCTTCCCGCAATAATATTAACATAAATTTATTTATACGTTAGCAAAAAATTTGTTTTTTGGAAAAGTCACATGCGAGATATTAACAAAATAATTGTCTTTTAATTTTAACATAAATTTTACATAAAAAATGTATGCTAAAACAGAAAACACACTAGTGTTTTCTCGTCGGTTTTGCTTACTTTTTCAAAAGTAAGGCCCCCTTGATTGCAATCAAGGGCGGGGGATTTAAAAAATTTTTAGGTTATCTTATATTGCCGTACAACTTGTCGGTAGTTATTTATTTTATCCATCATATAATCAATTCCATGCTGAGAGTATTTATCAAAGCTTTTTCCTTTGGGAATGTAATACCTAATTAAGCGGTGCATATTTTCTATTGAACCTTTTTGTCATGAACTATATGGTTGGCATTTAAATAATCTTTCAGTTGGAATGACATGGTGTAATAAGACATTTTCACTACCATTATCAACTGTTAAAGTTTTAATGTCTAAGTTGTGTTTCTTGATTAGTTTGAGAAGAGTTTGTTTTATAGCTTTGGAGTTACGTTTTGAGAGCATAGCATAAGACATTCTGGTTTGCCGCTCAATTATGGTTACAATACAATATGTATCATTGATTTTTCCAATAACTGTGTCTAATTCAAAATGACCATGTTCTAAGCGATCATTAATATAATCTGGACGTTTTGAAATTTCTGTTGCATATTTTAATGTTTTAGGTTTGGTTTGTTTTTGCTTCCGTGTTCCATATTTTCCTTCAGATTTTTTGACAATGTGGTCAAATTCAAGGAAATAAGGGTATTTTTTAATTATTTTATAAATTGTACTAGGTGAGGGAGCAAATTCATCAGGTGATATTTTTTTTAAAAGAATTGACAAGGTATGTAACTGATTTCTTAACTTCTTTTTGAACTAAATTTTTTTTATTTATATTTTTATTGTATGTATTAAGTTCACTATACCAATACTTTCTGTAGGCCTTTCATTTCTCTTTAATTGCATCACTTACAAAAAAGAGTCGCGAAAATGAATAGCCTAATAAATGTTCGTATAGCTTCGCAAAATTAAGAGTTTTAACACTCATTACTCTTTTTAAGCACTTAGGACAAACATAGCGATTGTGTTTATCTAAACTCAATGGTCTGCGATTTGTAATAATTTTGATTTTACTTTTTATGCTTCGAATGTCTCTATCAAAAATCTTAGCTACTTCTTGGATTGAGAAGCCTTCAGAAAGTTCTTGTAAAATATTATAAAGTTGTTCTAGATCGATTTGGCTTGTTCGTAATTTTCGTTGCGTCTCAAGTGCTCCTTGCATTTTCAAAATAGTGTTGTGATTCTCTTCAATTTTAAAATGTTGATATTCATTTTCTTTTCGATATTTGTCAAAAACACAAATATATTTTTCTAAATTTTTCATATAATTTTAAGGTTTCCTTTCATTTTTTAAAATTTATTAATACAACTATTTTATATTTTATTACAAGGCAGACAAAAACAATGTCACATGCAAAAAACTTGCATGTGACATTTCTAATTAATAATTTTTATCAACACAGGGTTCAGATAGTGAACAATCTAATATAAATTTTGGAGTTAATAGACTAGATATTTTTAGTTCAATAACTGATGAAAAAGTAACTTTATTACACGATGAACTTAAAAAAAAGTTTAACTTTGAGTTTATGGTGAAATATGATGAATACACATCAGTTCTATCGATTGCACAACATAAAGAAGTAGACTCAAAGAGTTTATTGACGTTTACTACAGATTTTTTAACTAAAAATAACATTGAATTTAATAAGATTTATGACTTTAATACCAATGTTTACTATGAAGACTTTGTGAAAATTCGAACGTTACAAAATGATAAGTTATCACTTGAAGATTTAAATATTTATGATAGTAGATACTATAATTCAGATTGATCTAGAGAGAATGTTAATGAATATTTATTTGCCTCGGTTGGACTTGACAAAGAAACTAGATCTAGGCATTTTAATAGTTTTATAAACAACAAGTTAAGCGTTGGTGTCCTTGAGTCTGGTGTTGTAGAAAGTCATTTTCCCACTTTTGAGTGAAATCGTAAGTATGGAAATGGGATTTGGTGACGTAATGAATGATTTTTCAATGAAAAACATACTCGACATTCGACACAAGTTGCTGAATTAATAGCTGGTAAAAAAGGAATTATGCCTACATTGGGAATTGTTTCTGTTCAAGTTGCTATTAATTGAAATGGCATTTCTGGGGAGATGAATTACCTATTAAGGCACACAAATATTGTTAATAATAGTTGATCACTAGGGTTTATAAAAAAACTTAGAAAAGTGGACCCTCAAATGCTTAAATATAATTGGCTGTCAAAATATTTAGATGATTTAATTTATAATAATAAGGAATTAATAAATATAGTTGCCGCAAGTAACTATTAGGATTACGGCCTAAAAACATTATTTAGCAATGGCTTGTCTAGAAATAGCATTATTGTAGGTGCAACTGCTAATGAAAACCTTGAAAAGAAATCTTATTATAGCCAAATTGGTAATGATCTAAATTACGTTTCCGTTGTCACTCCAGGAGGTAACTATTGGTTCTCTGATAGAACTCAGTATTATGATGAGGACGGAAATTTAGTAACTGCTGGTTACAATAATAATGGAACAAGTTTTTCGGCACCCGTTGTTACGGCAATTGCTGGAATGTTAAAACAAAAATATAAATCATATTTTGATCAAGGCTCTGATTCAATTATCTTTAAATCTGCACTTATAACTGGTTCAAGAAAACCTTCCGGTGTAAATTCAATTTACACTGCAGAAACAGGATATGGAATACCTCAGTATAAAAAAATAGAACAAGCTATGCAATCATTAATTATATTGCCTAAAACTGATAAAAGCAATGATTTATCAAAAAACACTCGCCAGGTATACTTAACTAAAGGCGATAAAATACGCGCTTCATTAGCATTTTTATACAATGGTTCAAATGACAAAACTGATATTGATTTTAGAATTAAAGATTCAAATGGTAATATTATTGCTTCTTCTAATTCTTCGAATAAAAATGTTGAAGTTGTCGAATTTAATGTTCCAAATTCAGGTTTTTATATATTCGAAGCGTATAGGTATTCTACAAATAAAAACCCTGTGGAAGTAGCTATTACATATGTGAAAGTAGAAAACTAAAACTATGAAAAAAACAACAAAGAAAATCATTAAGTATACTGTTTGTTTTCAGTTTGTTTATTATTCGCAACTTCGGCCACAATGTTTGGATTATATAAAAAAGAAGAGAAGGAAAGAGATGAATTAGCTAAGATTTACCGTCATGAGTTTTGGAATGATAAGAAAGATGTTTACACATTTGAAGGTGTTGGTGCTTATTTATTTGAAAGAGATATAGATAGACAACCAGAGCCTAGAGGTTCTGAAGAAGAAGGGGGTCGCAAACAAGGTGTATCAAAGTATTCAATTTACTTTAATTACACCAAACGCGATTATGAAACAAATTGGTATGGTTTTGATCCAACAAATATTAAAGATACAACATTTATTATTAATAGTAAAGAAGAATTTATTAATTTATTATTAAAAAACCAACCTGATCATTGAAATAGTAAAGATATAAATTCGCAGTTTGGTGAATTCTTAAATCAAATTGATTTTAGTTCAAAGAGTTTAATTTTGCTAAATAATTATGTGCAATTTGCTCACCCCAACTCTGATAAACGTCGTGCAGCATACAATATCAAAGAATTTAACCTCAACAAAGAAAAAAATCATTTGTTAATTAAATGGGAATTTAGAGATAATAATAGAAAATGAATTTTTAACTGGGATCAGGATGAATTGTTAAATTTACCTGCAATTGGCTGAGGAGATTGATTTAAGAGTATCTTTTTGGTTGTTGATAAATTAGGAAATATGTCTCATAACTCACTAAATATAGAAATGAAATATTCTATTGATAAATAGTAATTATTTGTTTGTGGTTTGAATGTTATAAACACCACCGACATAAATATTTATATTTTGGTATATCATAATATCATAGGAAAAATTGTAGCAAACCCCATAAGTTTTACCCATTTTCTTGGTTTAACTTATGGGGTTTATCATAAAATAACGTATTCTTTTCTAATTCTTACTTTTGACTGTTATAGAAGATTTATTCTTTATTTCCAATTTATTGATATTTAAATTTTCGTATCAAGTTTTATTTAATACATGGTTTTTACCACTAGGATGATAAAAAATTCTTTAGTTCCTTGATCATAAATAAATCCTTTTTTATTGCTTTATTGCATTTTCTTATCTGTTATAATAATTAAATGGAAATATATATACGTAACACAAATTATAATTTTAAAAAAACAACCATACTTCATGGATTTTTAAAAGTATTATGTTTAATTTTACTAGTTTTAATTATTTTAATATTAAATAAAACATACATACCTTTTAATATCCATTTATCAATTAATAAATTAAATCAACATATAATTTTTTGAGGTTTATTAATACCTTTATATATTGCTGTTTTAACAATAAGAATTTATTATTTTTGAATTGAATGGCAAATGTGACACCAAATTAAAGATAAAATTAAGTATGAACAAAATGGCATATTTAATTTTACTTTATTAAAATTATCTTTATTTGTACCTTTATTAGATATTTACCGTTTTTTCTTTCTATTTTCATTATTTAAAGAAGGAGAGTTTTATATTTGCAATTGAAAAGAAGGATCTAAACGTAATAACTTAAAATTTTCCGTTTATGATATTGCACTTGGAGCAATTTTAATGTCGCTGTTTTTTATAGTAACTGCATTAAAAAATTTTACTCCATTAAAGGTTATTTCATTATCAACAGAATATATCTTTTATATTATATTTACCATTTTCTTTGGTAAATATAAAGGTGCTTTTTTCTCATTTTTAGCAGACTTTTTTAGTTTACTACTTTCAGGACAAATAGCATTATACCATGAAGCTTATGCAATAGTTCCAATTGTAGTTTCATTTTCAATTGGTTTTATTTTAGACATGTTTAAGAAAAACAAGAAACATGTTTTCATCTTCATGGAGATTTTTATGTTGCTATCTTTTGGATTATTAGTTTATACATTTTTAGTAAATGTTAATGATCCAAAAGGATTAAGAATTTCATCTACTTTTGGAATTAGTAGATTAAGTGTGGGTGTTTTTGCAACATTACTTACTTTAACACTTGGAATGTTTGGGTTATTTAATTTATCAGTATATTTATATTTTAAATCCAAAACCCCTGGTAAACAACAAAGCTATTTATATTTATCGTTAACGATCTTTTTAGTTATCTTTACCATTGTTTTAGCCCGTTGGATTTGAGGGCCTATTGCCTTTATTCAATATGCTAATAGATATTTGGGAAGAAGTTATAATTTACAAGACCGTTATGTGATTGTTATGACACCAATTGTCTTAAGATCTGTTATCGCCTTGCCAATATATATATTAGTATTAAATATTATTATTCCAGTACTCTTTAAACTAAAGAAAACTATAGTGCGAAGTGATTATAAAATTACATATTAATTTTATAATTTGAAGTTTTGTTATATAATATATTAGATTTTTCAAACAATAGAAAAAGGGGGTCTTATATGGCTAATATTAAATCTAAAATGAAAAGCATCGTTAAGATGGAACAAGCTCGTGTAAAAAATTCAGCTATGAAATCTAGAGTTAAAACAGCAATTCGTAAAGCTAGAGAAGCTGTTTTAGCTAACGATGAAAAAGCAGCCTTATTAGTAGCAAACGCACACCACGTAATTGCTAAAGCTGTAGCTAAAGGAGTGTTCCATGCTAATAAAGGAGCAAGAAAACACTCACGTTTAGATCAATTTGTTAACAAAACAAAAGCTAACAATGCTTAGTAGAATGATTTATTCTATTTAAATACAGCCTATACGCTGTATTTTTTAATTTAAAATAATATAAACCCGGGCCTAAAAGTTGCCCGGGTTTATTAATTTTCTTTAACTTCTTTAAAAAAATATGGCAAGCTATAAGTACTAGGATCATTTAAGTGTGCTTTTAGAATTTGTGAAGCAGCAGATTTATAGTTATGTAGAGTTAAAGGATTTTCTGCTCCGTAATTGACACCTAATAAGTTATATTCCCTTAAATCATAAGTATATGCAATACTAAAATGTCCATCACCAATTGAACCATTAGTTCCAGCAGTAATTAAACCTAAATAATTGTGGGTACCATCTTTTGTAACATATACGGGACTTCCTGAAGATCCTCCGCCAGTGTAAATATGTGAATAATAATTTCTTCATCCTACTGAAAATGAATTATCAGAAGTTCATTTTGGCCTTCTTGTAATATGTCCGTTTATATAGTGAAAAGGGAATCCTAAAGTTGCAGCTTCTCAAATCATAGGAACTGAAACAATTCTGAATTTAGAAGCTATATCTAAACCAACATTAGGCATTTTCATTAATGTTTCAGTTTTTTTGACCATATCCATATGACCATGATTTCTAGCTTCTTGTAGTTTTGCATTTAAATCAACTGATAATAATATCATATCGTGAGGACTACGTTCTTTAGAACCGTCTTTTGAAACTGGTGCATCTGCTAATCATAATGGTTTAACTTTAATATCATGATATTGGTGAGTGTCTTTATAATCCCTCGCTCTTTCAATATCATTATTATTTAAGATAAAAGACATATTATAATTTCTTCCCCCGGTTGCTTGTTTTAAAAATTTATTATCAATAACATGTGATCAGTTTCTAGCTGCAGCTTTTTCTATATGCATATTAGTCATATAGAAAAAAGTTGCATCATTTGGATTATTATTTACCTTACCTAATAAACCTCCAGTACCAAAATTACCACCAAAATCATCTTGAACTGCTCTTAGGTAAGCATTTTCGACAACATCTCAATCTCTCCATTCTTCAAGACGCATAAATTCAGCATCTAGTTTATATCCATTATGTAATTGATATGAAACATTTTGGTTAGGTTGATATACATCACGATTTGCTAAATATTTTGCATCTGAATAAAATGTTATTGGTTGATTGAATTGATTGTAATCCATATTATTATAATCAAAACGGTTTTGATTTACATTAAAATCTTCTTTTTCTTCGTCGTTTGTATATTGCACGGTAGCACTTACTGCTGCTGGAAGAATAAGAAATGCTCGCTCTTTTTCAAAAGGTGTTTGGAAATTAGCTTGAACTTCGGGTTCATCAATAATAATTTTGTATGAATTATCTTCCATGAAGATTTTAAATTCAATACCTTTTTGCTCATTTCAAGTTAAACTAACAACATATTTAAAACTTTCTTCAGCTGAAACTTTTGCACTATAAACATATTTAAGAGTTTTAGAAGCAATTAATTCATCTAAATCGACATTAATAGCTGTTCCTTTAGATGTATTTCTTAAACGATTATTTTTATCATTATCATTAATTAAAACGTTAGCTAAGATATTGAATTTAATAATTCTATTTCTTGCATTAGGTTTTAATAAGGTTTGAGCAAGGTATTTTTTAGCAAATGTTCAAGATGCAATATTAGTTCTTTGGTTTAGTTTTCAAAGTAAATCATCTCACATTGGTTCAATTACCCTTTCACGAGTAATTGAGTTAGTTGAATCTTGAATTGTTTTAAGATTGGTGTTAGTTCATCACAAACTATCATATAAATGATTAGTGGAACTTGATTTAAAACCTTTAATTTTAAATCAAGTATTACCATTAATTCAATTATTATTTCGGTTCAAGACTTTAAAACTAATATAAGCTTGATCAAAAGAAATTCGTTTAATAGCATTTATTTTAAATAATGAAACTGGTAATGAGTAATTTAAATAATTAATTTGGTTTTGGGAATTTGCTTTTAACTTAATAACTTGATTTAAAGATTCTATATCTTCATTTCATTGGTCTGCTGTTTTATTTTTTAAGCTTTGGTAATTAATTTCCAAATCACTTAGTTTAATATTATTAACCATGATTTCTGGATAATGATGTTGCTGATAATCATTTACTAGATTAATTAAAGTATATTCTTGGTTATTTGTATATCTTATAGATTGATTTTTCTTATTAATTCAACCTAATTTAAATGACATGCCACGTTTGCCAACGCGTTTTATATCATAATAAATTTTGAAATAATTATCTGTAAGCTTAGTTAAATCTGTTTCATTGACATTAATATCTTTATCATAAATTTTTGCATCTAAAGGTACATAAGCTTCATTATCATAGTTTAGACCTTTAGCTTCTTTGCCATTACTTAAGACCATTAAGTATTCTATCTTAATAAAAGCTTTTTGGTCAATTAGATCTTGAACATTTAGTAAGCGAAAATCAGGAGTTGGAGATGTAGATGAAGTTAATCTAAGACTAAAGTTAGATTCATTGATTGAGTTAATTAAATTAATTGTTTCTTGATCAGGAATAATAGAATTTTGGAAATCGTCAATTTTAAAAATTTCAGTTTTAGGTTTTAAATCAAAAAAGTTAAGAAGTTTAAAGTTTTTTATTGATATTAAATTTAATTCTTGGTTTTTAATTTCGACTTCTTTCCCATCTTTTTTATATCATAAAACTAAATCTGCTTCACCATTATAATCATTGGTGTTCTTAACTTCTTTGATAAAGATTTCAAAGCGACCAAATTTAGGCATAATATATGATTCTTCAAAAGCTTTAATAGCATCTGAAGCTATATACACTTCATGAGTGTTTTTACTGTTTGGGTTAAATTTAAGAGAATTAAAGAAAGTTGTCATATTACCGTTAATAATTTCAAAGATTTTAGCTTTGTTAATTTCATCAACATAGTCTTGGTAATTGCCATTATTATCGAAAAATTCAACTGGTTTAATAGTTGGAATTTTTGCTTTTTTAATAATTTGATTGTTAAATGAAACTGTTAAAGTTGCATATAGTCTATTATCTTTAAATTCAAAATCATCCTTAATTTCGTATTTGAAAAATTTTGCAATAAATTGTGATTGACGTTTAAAGTAAGTTAATTTTTCTGCTAATGGTCTAGCTAAAAAATCTTGAGCTTTAAGCAATTTCAAATCATCATAATTAATATCAAAATTTTGGTCTAAAGTATTGATATTAATTGATTCAACATATGAACTAACATCGTTAGCATAAGTTTTAGTAAAGTTATATTTATAACTAATTTCAGGTTTAGTTTTTAAAGTAACTGTAACTTCAACTAATAAGTTGTTTCAGTTTTTTGGATCTAGCTTAAGATCTGTTATTTGATAATCAACATATTCATTGTCGTGGACATCAAAAAATAGCTTAGTGTTTTCAAAATTATATGAAGCAGAATATGAATATTTTTCTAAATCATATTTAGCACCTAAGTCATTAAATTCAAATTTTAGTTTTTCATTAGTTTCTTCTTTGAAATAATCTAATAATGTTTTTGAATCATTTTCATTATTTTCTTTAAGTTTTGTTTCTTGCTCAGTGAATGTAGCTAAAAAAGATTCAAAAGCTTTTATATTTACTTCCATTGAAACTAGAGAAATTTTCTCTAATTTAGCTTCTTTGCTAAATAGTTTTACAAATTTTGCTTTTTGTTTGTAATATTCAAAAACTTGTTTTTGTGAGCCTTTATACCCACTTGAAATATAAGTTTCAATATCTCTAAATTTAATTAAAATTTTATTTCAAATTTCAAGGAAATTACTAAAATCAGTTTCAAAAGCTGTTAATGCATTTTGGTTAAAAGTATTAATTAAATCTGTTAAATCACTTATATTTTGATTTGTAAAATTATATTGATTAACTTTATTAATTAAGTTTTGTTTTGCACTTGCAACTAAATTAGTTTCTAAATAATTAATTTTATCTTCAAGTTCAGAAACACCAGTAATACTATAAACTTGTGAGATTTCATTTTTGAGTTGCTCTTTAGTTGCAGCATAGATATCTGAGTTTTCTACAATATTAGTTAATTGTGTTTTTTTACTATTAACTTCTTGAGGAGTAAGATTATTATTAATAATAAATGAAGTAAGTTGAGCTAAGTTTGTTGCAAGGTTTTGTGAATAACTAGTTAAAGATTCAACTTTTAAATTATTAGTTAAATAGTTTTTAGCAGAACTTGCTCTAGTTGTTAGTTCAGCATTTAGATTTTGATTTGCAAAATTAATAACTTCTTGAAGTTTTGAAGTATTATGATCAATTTGCGAGATTAAAGCTAAAGAATTTATCCCGTGTTTATTGTATAAATTATAAATTTCAGTTTGTAAAAACTGTTTTAGTGAATTATTTTTGAGCTCAAGTTTTTGAGCTTTTTTAATAAAATCATCTAATTCTTTATTTTTTGCTAAGATTGTTGAATTATAAGCTGCAATTTCTTGTTTTGTAGCTTTAATTTCAGCTAAAAGTTCTTGGGTTAAAGTTTCAAAAGAATTATTAGGTGTATTTAATAATTGATCATATTTTTTAAGTTTTTGAACAATTGAATTATATGAATCAAATTTTCAATTAATTTGAGAATATAAATTCTCTGTTTTTAAATTTAAAATTGATAAATATTCAGTAACAAATTCAATTAGTAAATTTGCTTTTGTTTCATCTCAATTATTATTTTGATAATTTGAAAATGTTGATTTTAATACTTCTACTGAACTATTATTAACAGAATTTAAAAAGTTATTTATTTTAGTAATATTAGCATTATTATTTGGGGTTGGGGCTGGTTTTTGTCCTTCATTTGAACATGATAATGCTACAAATGGAATGGTGGTTAAGGGCGCTAAAGCTAATGAGAATTTTTTAATTTTTTGCATAAAACTCCATGGTTTATTTGAATTATAAAGTTATCTATAAATTATACTACCTTTTGATAATCTTATTTTTTGCATTATTTACTTATACTTTATTGTAAGTTTAATAAAAAATAATGTCCTAGCAAGAACATTATTGAAGCTATATAAATTAATCTTCTTTTACTTGTTTTAAGTATCAAGGCATATCATATACATCTGGGCTATTTAAATGAGCCTTAAAAATTTGTGAAGCTGCAGATTTGTAATTTTGTAATGATAATGGGTGTTCATTATCTGGGTTAATACCTAAGAGATTATACTCTCTAAGATCATAGCTATAAAATATACTGTATTCATTTTTTCCAATTCCAAACGTATGACTTGAAGCAGCAGTCATTAGACCAAAATAACTAAGTTTTCCGTCTTTTTCTACATATACTGGTGAACCAGAAGAACCAGGTCCTCCGTAAATATGAGAGTAGTAATCTCTTCAACCAGTTTGGTATGAATTATCTTGAATATTTTTAGGTCTACGAGTAATTGAACCTGAAAGCTTCGTATGTGGGAAACCTAGTGTTGCTGCTTCCCAAATCATTGGAACTGATACTATTCTAAATTTAGAAGGAACATCCATGCTAATATTTGGCATTTTCATTATTCTTTCAATTTTTGATACTATATCCATTTTTCCAGAATTTCTTGCATTTTTTAACTCTTTATTTAAATCAATTGATAATAAGATCATATCATGGGGTTCACGTGTTTTTTTGCCGTCTTTTGATTCTTGAGAGTGTGCTAACCACAATGCTTTAATAGGGATGTTGCCAGCAACGTAATGAGTGGAAGTATACTGTTTATTTCTTTCCAAAGTAGTATTAATAAGCTGGTAAGCTAAAAAGTAATATTTAGCTACATAATCTTTGAGGAAATTCTCACCAATAACGTCATCAAAGGTTCTTGCTGCTTGAGTCTCGACGTGCATGTTAGTTAAGTAGTAGAAAGTAGCATCATTAGGATTATCATTTGTTTTAGCTAAAAATCCACCTGTACCTGAAGTTGAAGCAGAGTATTGGAATGCACGAAGGTATGCATTATCAACAACATTTCAATCTCTTCATTCTTCAAGTCGCATAAATTCAGCATCTAATTTATAACCATTATGCAATTCGTATGGGACATTTTGGTTGGGTTGATATACATCACGATTTGCTAAATATTTTGCATCTGAAAAAATTGTAATAGGTTGGTTAAATTGATTATAATCCATATTGTTATAATCAAATCTATTTTGATTTACATTAAAATCTTCTTTTTCTTCATCATTAGTATATTTTACAGTGATGCTTGCAGCAGCAGGCAAAATAATAAATGCTCTTTCTTTTTCAAAGTCAGTTTTGAAATGATTTTGAACTTCTGGTTCATCAATAATAATTTTGTATGAATTATCTTCCATGAAGATTTTGAATTCAATACCAGTATTTTCATTTCATGTTAAACTCACAACATATTTAAAACTTTCTTGTTCTGAAACAGTTGTTGTATAAACAAATTTTTTTGACTTTGATGCAATTAAGTTATCTAAGTCAACGTTGATATTAATACCATTACTCAAATCTCTAAGGCGATTATTTTTATCTTTATCATTAATTAAAACATTAGCAAGAAGTTTGAATTTAATTTCTCTATTTCTAGCATTTGGTTTTAGTAAAGTTTGTTCTAAATACTTGCGTTTAAAAGTCCATGAAGCAATATTGGTTCTTTGATTTAAATCTCAAAGTAAATCATCTCACATTGGCTCAATTACTCTTTCACGAGTAATTGAGGTTGAAGAATCTTGGATGGTTTTTAAATTATTATTAGTTCATGTAAAACTTTGATATATGTTATTAGTTTTACTTGGTGCAAAGCCTTGGATTTTGTATCAAATATTACCATTTATTCATTGCTCATTACGGCCTTGTATTTTAAAACTAACGAAAGCATGATCGCCTGAAATACGTCTAATAGCACTTATTTTAAATGATGAAACTGGCAATGAATAATTTAAATAATTAATTTGATTTTGTGAATCTGCTTTTAATTTAATAACATTATTTAAACTTTCTAAATCAGTTGCTCATTGATCAGCTGTTTTAGTTTTTAATATTTCATAATTAATTTCTAAATCACTTAATTTAATATTATTTACCATGATCTCAGGATAATGGTGTTGTTGATAATCATTAACTAAGTTAATTAAAGTATATTCTTTACCATTAGTATATCTTATGCTTTGGTTTTTCTTATTAATTCAACCGAGTTTAAATGTCATACCACGTTTGCCAGTACGTTTAACATCATAATAAACGGCAAAGAAATCATCTGTTAAAGGTTTAATATCAGTTGAATTAACTGAGATATTTTTATCGTAATATTTGTTATCTAAAGGAACATATGCTTTATTATCGTGGTTTTCACCTTTATTATCTGAACCATTACCAAAAACCATTAAATATTCCATATTTACAAATGCTTTTTGATCAATCATATCTTGCACATTAAGCATTCTAAAATCTGGAGCTGGATTTGTTGATGAGGTCAATCGTAGAGTAAAGTTTGATTCATTAACTGAGTTAATGATATTAATAATATTTTGTGTCGGTGCTGTTGAATTTTTAAAATCATCAGCAGTGAATACCTCACCTTTAGGTTTTAAATCAAAGAAGTTAAGTAATTTGAAATTACTAATTGAAACTGTTTTATTGTTAGTGGAAGCTGGTTTTTCAACTTCAGTACCATCTTTTTTATATCATAAAACTAATTTTGCACTACCATCTCAATCATTAATATCTCTAACTTCTTTAATAAATAGTTCGTACTTACCATATTTAGGCATAATATATGATTCATTAAATGCCTTAATTGCATCAGAAGCAAGGTAAACTTCATGAGAATTTTTACTCTTATGATTAATCTTTAAGGAATTAAAGAAATCAGAACTACTACCATTGATTATTTTTAAGATTTTGGATTCGTGAAGTTTATCAACGTATTCTTGGTAATTTCCTTCATTATTTCAAAATTCAACTTCTTTGTTAGTTGCTATTTTAGCTTCTTTAATTACTTGGTTATTAAATAAAACTTTTAAAGTTACATATAATTTATTGTCTTTAAATTCAAAATCATTAGAAAATTCATAACGGAAGAATTTTGAAATATATTTAGAACGAGCTCTAAAATATTCTAATTTCTTATCTTTGTCATAAGATAAGAAATCTTGTGATTTTAATTCTTTTAAAGCTTCATAATCTACATTAAAGTTTGCATCTAAGTCACTAATATTAATTGCATTAATAAATGCTGTCACATCTTTTTTATATTCTTTATTAAAGTTATATTTATAACTAATTTCTGGTTTTGATTTTAAAGTAACTGTAACTTCAACTAGTAAATTATTCCAATTAGTTTTATCTAATTCTAAATTAGTTATTTGATAATCAACATATTCATTGTCATGGACGTCAAAGAATAGTTTAGTATTTTCAAAGTTATATGATGCAGAATATGAATATTTTTCTAAATCATATTTTGCAGCCAATTCACTAAATTCAAATTTAAGCTTTCCACCTGTTTCTTCTTTAAAGTAATCTAAAAGAGTTTTTGAATCTGTTTGAGTATTATTTTTAAGAATTTTTTCATGTGTTTCGAAAACTTTTAAAAATTCTTCAAACAACGTAGTATTATTTTTCATTGAAACTAGAGAAATTTTCTCTAGTTTATCATCTTTATCAAAAAGTTTTAGATATTTTGCTTTTTCTTTGTAATAATCTAAAACTTTTTTTTGTGATTTTTGATAATCGTTATTGAGATAATTTTCGATAGCATTTAACTTATTATTAAGGTTAGTTCAGATTTCTAGGAATTTATCAAATTCAGTTTCAAAACTATTTAATGCATTTTGCCCGAAAGTATTAATTAAATCAGTTAAATCTTTTTTATTTTGATTGCTTAAATTTGCTTGATTAACTTTATTAATTAATTTTTGCTTTGCATCAACTATTACACTTGTTTCTAAATAGTTAAGTTTTTCTTGTAATTCATAGATTCCTGTAAGAGAATATATTTGTTTAATATTGTTTTTTAACTCTTCTTTAGTTGTAGTTGAAATATCTGAATTTTCAATTAAAGCAGAGAGTTCATCTTTTTTATTTTTTACATATTCAGAAGTTAAATTATTTTGCAAAATAAAACTTGTAATTGCAGAAAAATAATTTTCAAAGTCAATATTAAAGCTCGTTACTTTATCAATAGATAAATTATTATTAACATATTCTTTGGCTTGGTTGATTTTAGTTTGCAATTCTTGATTTTTTTGATTTTCAGCAACGAAATCAGAAACATCTTGCAACTTAGAAAGGTTTTTATCAACATTTTGAACTAATTCTAGAGGGTTATTAATAGTAGTCTTTAAATTAAATAATTTAGAAATATTGTTTTGTAATAAACTACGTACTTTAGAGTTATTTAATTTTATTTTTTGAGCTGCTAAAATAAAATCATCTAATTCTTTATTTTTAGCTAAGATTTCTGAATTATAGTCAGAAATTTCTTTTTTGGTTTTTCTAATTTGAGCTAAAAACTCTGGAGTAAGTTTATCAAAGTTATTATTTAAAGTATTGATAAATTTATCATATTCATCTATTTTAGTTTTAATAATTTCAAAATTTGTTGGTTTAAAATCAATTGTTGAATATAAACTTTGAATTTTAGTGTTTAAAATAGCTAAATATTCAGTTACAAATTCAATTAATAAATCTGCTTTTGTTTCATTAAAATCATTACTTTGATAATTTTTAACATTCGATTTTAAAATTTCCACATAACTATTATTAACTGAATTTAAAAAGTTATTAACTTTAGTAATATTAACATTATTATTTGGGGTTGGGGCTGGTTTTTGTCCTTCATTTGAACATGATAATGCTACAAATGGAATGGTGGTTAAGGGAGCTAAAGCTAATGAGAATTTTTTAATTTTTTGCATAAAACTCCTGTATTTTATAGTTAATTTATTTTTATTTTCTAAGTTTAATTAATTAGTAAATTAATAAAAATAGAAAAAGACAATTATTATTAAATTTTAAAATTAATAAAATAATGTGTATTTATTTTCTACACTATTTTAAAGTTTATCAAAGAAATTGATAGAGTTCAAGAATTAATCTTCTACGACTTTTTTTAAGAATCAAGGCATGTCGTAGGTATCTGGTTGATTTAAGTGAGCCTTAAAAATTTGTGAAGCTACTGATTTAAAGTTATTTAAACTTAGTGGGTGTTGCCCATCAATATTAATTCCCATTAAGTTATATTCTCTTAAGTCATAGCTATAAGCAAGTGTAAATTTACCATCACCCATAAATCCATTTGAACCAGCTGTAATTAGTCCAAAGTAGTTATGTACACCATCCTTTTCAACATATACTGGCGAACCTGAAGAACCACTTCCAGTATAAATATGTGAGTAGTAGTTTCTTCAACCAATAGCAAATGAATTATCTAAAATTCATTTAGCACGACGAGTAATTGATCCAGTAATTTTGTCAATTGGGAATCCTAAAGTTGCAGCTTCTCAAATCATAGGAACTGAAACAATTCTGAATTTAGAAGTTATATCTAAACCAACATTAGGCATTTTCATTAATGTTTCAGTTTTTTTCACCATGTCCATAAGACCACGATTTCTTGCATCTTGTAGTTTTGCATTTAAATCAATTGATAATAAGATCATATCGTGAGGACTACGTGTTTTTGTCCCGTCTTTTGAAATAGGACTGTGAGCTAATCATAAAGGTTTAACTGTTACATTACCATAACGGTGGGTAACTGTTTTATTACGGTTTCTTTCTAAATTATTACCATTTAAAACAAAGGCCATGTTATAGTTTCTTCCCGTTGCTTCTTTTAAGAAAGAATCATCGACAACATTACTTCAATTTGTTGCTGCTAGGTTTTCTACGTGCATGTTAGTCATGTAATAGAAAGTTGCATCATTTGGATTACTATTTGTTTTAGCTAAAAACCCACCTGTACCAATACCACCACCAAAAGCATCTTGAACTGCTCTTAGGTAAGCATTTTCGACAACATCTCAATCTCTCCATTCTTCAAGACGCATAAATTCAGCATCTAGTTTATATCCATTATGTAATTCATATGAAACATTTTGGTTAGGTTGATATACGTTTCTATTTGCTAAATATTTTGCATCTGAATAAAATGTTATTGGTTGATTGAATTGATTGTAATCCATATTATTATAATCAAAACGGTTTTGATTTACATTAAAATCTTCTTTTTCTTCGTCGTTTGTATATTGCACGGTAGCACTTACTGCTGCTGGAAGAATAAGAAATGCTCTCTCTTTTTCAAAAGGTGTTTGGAAATTAGCTTGAACTTCGGGTTCATCAATAATAATTTTGTATGAATTATCTTCCATGAAGATTTTAAATTCAATACCTTTTTGCTCATTTCAAGTTAAACTAACAACATATTTAAAACTTTCTTCAGCTGAAACTTTTGCACTATAAACATATTTAAGAGTTTTAGAAGCAATTAATTCATCTAAATCGACATTAATAGCTGTTCCTTTAGATGTATTTCTTAAACGATTATTTTTATCATTATCATTAATTAAAACGTTAGCTAAGATATTGAATTTAATAATTCTATTTCTTGCATTAGGTTTTAATA
This sequence comes from Mycoplasmopsis bovirhinis, assembly GCF_900660515.1. Classification (NCBI taxonomy): domain Bacteria; kingdom Bacillati; phylum Mycoplasmatota; order Mycoplasmoidales; family Metamycoplasmataceae; genus Mycoplasmopsis; species Mycoplasmopsis bovirhinis. The sequence goes on along the minus strand of NZ_LR214972.1, from coordinate 401,471 downwards.
AGGTTTGAGCAAGGTATTTTTTAGCAAATGTTCAAGATGCAATATTAGTTCTTTGGTTTAGTTTTCAAAGTAAATCATCTCACATTGGTTCAATTACCCTTTCACGAGTAATTGAGTTAGTTGAATCTTGAATTGTTTTAAGATTTGAATTATGTCAAGTAAAGCTGTCGTATAAATTACTTGTTACAACTGGAGCAAAACCTTTAATTTTATACCAAATATTCCCATTAATTCAAGTATTGTTACGATCTTGTACTTTAAAATTAATGTATGCCTCGTCATAAGAAATACGTTTAATAGCATTTATTTTAAATAATGAAACTGGCAGTGAGTAATTTTGATATTCAATTTCATTTTCAGCATTAGTTTTTAATTTAATAACTTGTTCCAAACCAACTAAATCACCAGCTCATTGTGCCGCTGTTTTAGTTTTTAATGTTTCATAGTCAATTTTTAAATCACTTAATTTAATATTATTAACCATGATTTCTGGATAATGATGTTGCTGATAATCATTTACTAGATTAATTAAAGTATATTCTTGGTTATTTGTATATCTTATAGATTGATTTTTCTTATTAATTCAACCTAATTTAAATGACATGCCACGTTTGCCAACGCGTTTTACATCATAAAAAACTGGGAAGTAGTGATTACGTAATGATCCTGTATCAGTTGTATTGACTTGAATATCTTTATCGTAATATTTTGCACCAGTAGGCACATATGCTTGATTATCAAGATTTTGACCTTTTCGATCAACTCCGTTTCCAATTACCATTAAATATTCCATATTAATAAAAGCTTTTTGGTCAATTAGATCTTGAACATTAATTAATTGAAAATCTGCTGTTTCAGTTCTAGAAGAAGTTAGTCTTGGTAAAATATTTGACTCATTAATTGAGTTCATTACGTTAATCATATCTTGCGGAGGGTTTGTTGCATCTTCAAAATCTTGCGCTGTAAAAATTTCACCTTTAGGTTTTAAATCAAAGAAGTTAAGGAGTTTGAAATTTCCAACTCTTATTGTTTTGCTATAAACTTGAGTTGGGTTTTTAATTTCGACTTCTTTCCCATCTTTTTTATATCATAAAACTAAATCTGCTTCACCATTATAATCATTGATGTTCTTAACTTCTTTGATAAAGATTTCAAAGCGACCAAATTTAGGCATAATATATGATTCTTCAAAAGCTTTAATAGCATCTGAAGCTATATACACTTCATGAGTGTTTTTACTGTTTGGGTTAAATTTAAGAGAATTAAAGAAAGTTGTCATATTACCGTTAATAATTTCAAAGATTTTAGCTTTGTTAATTTCATCAACATAGTCTTGGTAATTGCCATTATTATCGAAAAATTCAACTGGTTTAATAGTTGGAATTTTTGCTTTTTTAATAATTTGATTGTTAAATGAAACTGTTAAAGTTGCATATAGTCTATTATCTTTAAATTCAAAATCATCCTTAATTTCGTATTTGAAAAATTTTGCAATAAATTGTGATTGACGTTTAAAGTAAGTTAATTTTTCTGCTAATGGTCTAGCTAAAAAATCTTGAGCTTTAAGCAATTTCAAATCATCATAATTAATATCAAAATTTTGGTCTAAAGTATTGATATTAATTGATTCAACATATGAACTAACATCGTTAGCATAAGTTTTAGTAAAGTTATATTTATAACTAATTTCAGGTTTAGTTTTTAAAGTAACTGTAACTTCAACTAATAAGTTGTTTCAGTTTTTTGGATCTAGCTTAAGATCTGTTATTTGATAATCAACATATTCATTGTCGTGGACATCAAAAAATAGCTTAGTGTTTTCAAAATTATATGAAGCAGAATATGAATATTTTTCTAAATCATATTTAGCACCTAACTCATTAAATTCAAATTTTAGTTTTTCATTAGTTTCTTCTTTGAAATAATCTAATAATGTTTTTGAATCATTTTCATTATTTTCTTTAAGTTTTGTTTCTTGCTCAGTGAATGTAGCTAAAAAAGATTCAAAAGCTTTTATATTTACTTCCATTGAAACTAGAGAAATTTTCTCTAATTTAGCTTCTTTGCTAAATAGTTTTACAAATTTTGCTTTTTGTTTGTAATATTCAAAAACTTGTTTTTGTGAGCCTTTATACCCACTTGAAATATAAGTTTCAATATCTCTAAATTTAATTAAAATTTTATTTCAAATTTCAAGGAAATTACTAAAATCAGTTTCAAAAGCTGTTAATGCATTTTGGCTAAAAGTATTAATTAAATCTGTTAAATCACTTATATTTTGATTTGTAAAATTATATTGATTAACTTTATTAATTAAGTTTTGTTTTGCACTTGCAACTAAATTAGTTTCTAAATAATTAATTTTATCTTCAAGTTCAGAAACACCAGTAATACTATAAACTTGTGAGATTTCATTTTTGAGTTGCTCTTTAGTTGCAGCATAGATATCTGAGTTTTCTACAATATTAGTTAATTGTGTTTTTTTACTATTAACTTCTTGAGGAGTAAGATTATTATTAATAATAAATGAAGTAAGTTGAGCTAAGTTTGTTGCAAGGTTTTGTGAATAACTAGTTAAAGATTCAACTTTTAAATTATTAGTTAAATAGTTTTTAGCAGAACTTGCTCTAGTTGTTAGTTCAGCATTTAGATTTTGATTTGCAAAATTAATAACTTCTTGAAGTTTTGAAGTATTATGATCAATTTGCGAGATTAAAGCTAAAGAATTTATCCCGTGTTTATTGTATAAATTATAAATTTCAGTTTGTAAAAACTGTTTTAGTGAATTATTTTTGAGCTTTTTTAATAAAATCATCTAATTCTTTATTTTTTGCTAAGATTGTTGAATTATAAGCTGCAATTTCTTGTTTTGTAGCTTTAATTTCAGCTAAAAGTTCTTGGGTTAAAGTTTCAAAAGAATTATTAGGTGTATTTAATAATTGATCATATTTTTTAAGTTTTTGAACAATTGAATTATATGAATCAAATTTTCAATTAATTTGAGAATATAAATTCTCTGTTTTTAAATTTAAAATTGATAAATATTCAGTAACAAATTCAATTAGTAAATTTGCTTTTGTTTCATCTCAATTATTATTTTGATAATTTGAAAATGTTGATTTTAATACTTCTACTGAACCATTATTAACAGAATTTAAAAAGTTATTTATTTTAGTAATATTAGCATTATTATTTGGGGTTGGGGCTGGTTTTTGTCCTTCATTTGAACATGATAATGCTACAAATGGAATGGTGGTTAAGGGCGCTAAAGCTAATGAGAATTTTTTAATTTTTTGCATAAAACTCCATGATAATTTTCTATATTATAAATGATTTATAAAGATAAAAAAATTATTAAAGAAAATACCAGCATTGCTGGTATTTTAGTTATTTTTAAGTAAATCAAGAGTTAATATTTTAGCATTTAAAATATTATCATTTGACTTGTCATTTAATAATAAAGCATTAATTGTAAAGTTAACTCTTAAATAGTTATTATCTCCTAGTTTAATTGTTTCTAAACTAAGAATATTAAATGCGTGAAGTTCATTTGTTACTACTGGATTGTATGAATTTTTAACAAAGTATGTAATTCTAGTAATTAATCTTTCTAAACTAGTGTACTTTAATAATTCAGCTCATTTTTCATCATTTTTTGATTTTGCTTCAATATTTTGTTTAATTTGTTCAAGAGTTAACGATTTATAAGAATCATTAAACCCAAAGGTTTTATTAAATTCTTCTCAATTAGTTTTAGAATATTGGATCATTTGTGACTCAATATTAGTTAAATAATCATTAACTTGATTTTGAGAATAATTATTAAATCCACTAATTAAAGCCGGCTCAGAAAAGCGTGAATATTTAATTTCTGGCTTATCTTGTTTGTTTGCAGGGTTATAACTTTCAAATCAAGCATTAATACGATAGTTTAAGAATCCATACATTGCATATGGCGAAGTTTTGTGAGGTTGATAAACATCTTTGACATCATTAAATTTTGTAAAGTAAAGCATGAATTGAGATTGGTCATAATTTTTAAATCTTTCACTAATTTGTATAAATTGGCTTAGTTTATTATCTTTAAGATCAATTCATTTAGTTTTATTGCCAAATGAATATGATAAATCATTGTTATCTTCATATTGAGTTCCAAAAGTTTTATCAAAATCAGTTGTTGATTTTGATAATCCAGCTTCAGAAACTCGGATTAAAGAATCTAAATAATCATTTGAATGATTTGGAGCAAAATCATTTTTAGAGAATAATCCTGTGATGTTAAAAGTTTTAAACTCTGATTCTTCATTTTTATAACTTCATTTTATTTTTAATGATAATTGACCATTAGGATCATTATAACTATTAAATGTAGTATCGATGATAAAGTTTACTTCATCATCAAAAGTTAAGTTAAATGGATCAAGTAATGCTAGGAGTGATGTTTTATCAGTTATTTTTGTTTTAACTCCTGATGCCCATCATTTTTGAGCTAATTTAAGATTAGTATTTAAGTTAGTTCATTTTGTTTTAATATCATCTTTAAGTTTTAAACCATTATTATCATGGTATGTGTTATCTAACAAGAATTTATTACGTTTAAATGTTAAGTCAGTTTTTAAGTATTGGTTATTAAAAAATAAATATTTAACTTTATAATTAACTTCTGGTTTTAAGTATGTTTCGAAAGTTAATGAATTATTGGTTTGGTTTGGAGCAATTTCTAGTTCAAAATTGTTAGCTTCATTACCTTCTTCGTAATAAACTAAAATTGGTTTATTATTACTTAGGTTAGTGTAGTTAAAGTTTTCTCCTAAATTAACGGTTATAGTTGATTTGTAGTTAGTTTGGTTTATATTTGAAGCACTAATATTTGAAATAGTAGGTTTGGTTTTTGAAGTTTGGTTTGAAACTTCAGTGTTGCCAACTGAAGAAGATTTTGCACGAATATCTTTATTATCTACTCTAACTTTTGAAAGGAAGATTTTTCCATCAAAAGCTAAATCTGGGATATTAGCTGTTCATTTGCCTGCATTTTTAGTAGCTGGTAAAGTTCACTTAGCACCATAATCAGAAGATAATACAAATTTAACATTGTTTGGAGTTGTATTATCGGTCATAGTAATATTCAATGAAGCAGCAAGATTTTTAGTATTTTTATCATAAGCTAGAGCTACTTGGTCATAGTTATTGTAATTTAAATTAGTGTTAAATTCAGAGACTGACCCATTTGATGGTTTAATACTTACTCTTAATTGGCTGGTATCTTCTGAAGATTCTTCGTAAAATTGTTTTGTATCAATCTTAATTTCTACTATTTCAATATCTTTGTTTTTTGGTAAGACATTAAAACATTCTCAATCAGCATAATTATCTATATCTAATAATAAGAATTCAAAGTTTTTATAATCACCATATTTTTGTTTACTTATGTTAATATTTGATTTAAATATCTTGGATGAACCTTTTTCTTTGAATGTTATCTCAAGAATATATTCTTCATTAACGTCAAATGCATTTTTTATACCTTCAAGTGATAGATATATCTTATCAGAAGTACCTGAATCAGTACTTTCGCTTGCAAATCTAGTTGATATTGAATCATAAGTAATTTGCTTACTATAAGTGGCTGTTTCAAAAGATAGTTTTTGGTCACCTTGTTTTCAGTTATCTCCTGATTTTAAGGAAGAATCAAGAGCAAATTCTTTATTATTTATATATAACTTTTTAAGCTGATATATTGTACTAAATTGAAGGTTAGATAAGGTGAATTCTAAGTAATTCTCATTATTGGTTGTAAGTAACTTATTAGTTGTCACAACAGTTTCTTTGGATTGCTCATCATAAGCACTGCCAAAACTTAGTTCATAGTTTTGGTTGTTTTCATCTTCTAGAACACTGGTTGTAAAACTCACTTGGACTTTAACTTGAGAATCTAAGACTTCTTTAAGTTTGATATTTTTAAGAGTAAATTGTTCTTGATTTTTTGTTTTAAATTCCTTGTTTATTAAATATTCTTTAGTTGATAAAGTTGTATCAATTACCTTATTGACAGTGTATGTTGAGCCCGCGGATAAATTGTCTAATTTAAAAGTTAAAATATTACCATCTACTGAAGTAGTTGTGTATTCTAATTGTTGGTTATTTGGCCCGGCAACTAATAATTTATAATTTGAACTAGTTTCTTGGTTATCTAGAGTCACTAAAACACTTGCAAATGTTTGAGTGACTCTTTCAATAATTGTATTATCAGTATTTTCTGATGTTTGCTGTTTTTGCGAATCCTGTGTTTTTGGTTCGGTTTTAGGATTTTGTGATTTTGGCGGTTGAATTGGATTAGTAGTGGTTTGGTCATTTTCTTTTAATGAAGCTATTTTGGCAGCAAGTTTATCTAATAATGTTTTTTCATTTGTTAAAATACTTTTAATAGTTTCACTTAAATTATTATAAGCATTTAAAGCTGAATTTATCTTTTCTTGATCAGTTATTTGAACGTTATCTTCATTTTTAGATAAAATTTCTAGATAAGTTTGCTTGTATTCATTAGCAGCACCTTGATTCAGGTCTTGTTCAAGGGGATTATTTGGTTTTGAATCTTCTTTAGTTTTAAATTTGATTTCAAAGTTAATGTCTAAATCTTCATCATTAATTTCTATTTCTTTTATTTTATATTCAGTATTTTTAGTTAAATTATTAATTGTAATTTCGTATTGGTTGTTATTAGCGATTTTAGTTAAATTAGAAACTAAAAAACTATATTTTTGGTCATTAAGTTTTATTTGAAGATTATCAGTTAGTTTTAAGTTTGCTATTGTAACTATTAGTTTAACTGAAGTTTGAGTTGTGTCAATTATTGTAAGATTATTTAATTTATGTTTTGTTTTGGGTTCCTTTGTTTGAGTGCAGCTTAAAGCCACAAAACTACTTACAGCTAATGAACTTAAGATAAGAGTCAATATTATTTTCTTTTTCATATTAATATTTTAACAGTTTAAAGCTTATAATTAAAAATATTTAATGTAAAATATATAATGAATTAACAATATAGAAAGGCTATAATGACACTTAAAACAATAGATAATTCAAAAAATGGGTCATTATTTTTAAAAGCAATTTTTAAAAATAATGAATTACCAAAAAATTTAGTTGAAAAAGTTAATTTTGTAACAGATTACTTTGCAGATAATGAATCATTTGCATATTTAGGATGTGCAAAAAGTTATAACTATAATTCAGTATTTAATTTTGCAAAAACTTTTTTTGCTAACCAAGCAAGAGACTACCAAATTGATTTAGATTCATTTGTAACTGAGAATGTTTGCATCAAATCTGTAGTTAGCGCATTTATTGAAGCTTACAACTATGTTCATGCAGATATTTACAATGCTAAAACTTCAAAAAAACCTGAAGTATTTAAAGTAAGCTTATATTCTACAAAGGATAAAGAAGTATACCAAGAAGTTTTAGAAAAAGCATTAGTTTTATCAGAAGCTATAAACTTTGCTCGTAATTTACAAATTACACCGCCTAATATTTTAAATTCAGAAAAATTAGCTGAGATTGTTTTAGATGATTTAAAACAATATGATAATTTAAAAGTTTCAGTTTTAAATAAAAAACAAATTGAAGAATTAGGTATGGGGCTTTTACTTTCTGTTAACAGAGGAAGTATGTATGAACCAAGAGTAGTTGTAATTGAATATAATGGGGATGAAACTTCAACAGATAAAACAGTTTACGTAGGTAAAGGTATTACATTTGATTCAGGTGGATATTCACTTAAACCATCTCGCTCAATGATTGGAATGAAATTTGATATGTCAGGTTCAGTATTTGTAGCTAGTGCAATGAAAGCAATTGCTCAATTAAAACCAAAAACAAACGTTGCGGCAGTAATGTGCATTACTGATAATAGAGTTAATGGTGATGCTTCATTACCCGATACAGTTTGAACCAGTATGAATGGAAAAACTGTAGAAATTAATAATACTGATGCAGAAGGTCGTTTAGTAATGGCTGATGGAATTACGTATTCAGTTAGAAATTTAAAAGCAACAAGAATTGTCGATGTTGCTACATTAACTGGAGCAATTCTTGTTGCATTAGGAAGCACTTATACTGGTGTTTGAGCAACCAGCGATCAAGCATGAAATGAATTAAAAGAAGCAGCGGATATGCAACATGAACTAGTATGAAGAATGCCACTTGATGAAGCCTTTGCAAAAGAAATTAAAAATTCACCAGTTGCAGATTTAAAAAACACTGATTTAACTGGGGCTGGAGGAGGAAGTTCTTCAGCAGCAATGTTCTTAAAAGAATTTGCTGAAGGCGTTGAATACATCCACCTAGATGTTGCAGGAACAGCAGAACAAGGTGGACGTCCTACAGGTGTTATGGTTAAGACTTTAATCCAATTAGCATTAAATAAAAAATAACTTTTTCTTAAAATTAAAATTACTCAACTGGAAAATTGAGTAATTTTTATTGTAAATATTTAAGTTTTAGCCATAAATTTCATATTAAATTTAAAAACTTATTTTTATTTTATTTTTTAATAAATAATTACACTTTTTTAAATTTAATATATAATTAGGTAGATTATCACCAAGCTAAAATACAAAGGAGTTAAATATGCTATACGAATTTAATAGCCAACAAGCACAAGAAGCAATTAAAGAAGGAAAGAAAATTTTAGTTTTCTACGCTTTATGATGTGGACCTTGTAAAATGTTTAAAGGAACCTTAGAAGAATTTGCAAAAAAACACAATATTGACGTTATTAGAGTCAATATTGAAGAAAATAAAGAATTTGCAATTGCTCATAATGTTGCTTCAATTCCATATACAGAATTATATGCCGATGGTCAAAAAGTTGGTAGTTTATTAGGTTACAGAAACTATGATCAATTAGTTGCTGAACTTAGTAACTTCTTAAAATAAACTTAAAAAAGAAAGCAAGATAGAAAATCTTGCTCTTTTTTAAAAATTTTAAAATACATTAAAATTACAAAAAATGGTGCCGACAACTGGACTTGAACCAGCGACCCCATCCTTACCATGGATGTGCTCTACCTGCTGAGCTATGACGGCATGTAGTGAAATTATAACAAATAAAAGAAAAAACCAAATAAAATAATTTTGTTTTTTTAAAAATTTATATTATAATAGTTAACGTTCTTATTCAAAATGATAAGAATTTCATTAACTAAATATTTTTAATATTGTTATGTTGTGGTATAATAACTTAGCAATTTATAAAATAATAGAATTTATATAGTATATATACAATATATGTTTACAAATTAACGTGGAGGGAAAATGAGACAAACAACAATAGTTAATTCACAAAAAGCAGACAAGAAATGATACGTTATCGATGCTGAAGGACAAGTAGTAGGACGTTTATCTGCTTTTGTAGCTTCTGTACTTAGAGGTAAGCACAAACCTACTTTTACTCCAAATGCCGACATGGGTGACAATGTAATTATTATTAATGCAGCTAAAGTAGTTTTAACTGGTAAAAAAGAAGAAAATAAAGTTTACTACTCACACTCAGGATATCCTGGTGGACTTAAAAGTATTGTTGCAGCTAAATTAAGAGTTAAAAGACCAGCTGCCTTAATTGAAAAAGCTGTTCACGGTATGATTCCTCATACTAAACTAGGTAATAAACAACGTCGTAACTTATTTATTTACCCAGGCCCAGAGCATAAACATGAAGCACAAAAACCAGAAAGATTAGAGGTTAATTAATTATGTTATCAATTTTAGAATTTAAAGGTCTAGGAAGAAGAAAATCTTCTGTAGCACGTGTTAAATTAGTTAAAGGTGCAGGAAAATTTACCGTTAACAATAGAGATGCTCGTGAATATTTAACATCAGATATTTATTTAAAAGATGCTAATCAACCATTTGTGTTAACTGAAACAGTTGGACAATTCGATGTTTTCGTTAGAGTTCAAGGTGGTGGATTAAGTGGCCAAGCTGGAGCAATTAGATTAGGTATTGCTCGTGCTTTATTAGAAGCAAGTAATGATTACCGTCCTACTTTAAAAGCTGCTGGTATGCTTACAAGAGATGCTCGCGCTAAAGAACGTAAAAAACCTGGACTACGTGCTGCTCGTCGTGCTAGACAATTTTCAAAACGTTAATTTTAATAATAAAATATTGACTATTATGCAAAAATATGGTATAATAGTCTTACTAATGCGAGCGTAGCTCAGCTGGTTAGAGCACACGACTGATAATCGTGAGGTCGATGGTTCAAGTCCATTCGTTCGCACCATATCATTTATTGACCTAAACAAGTTTTATAAACTTGTTTTTTATTTTCTTCTAATTAAATAAATTAATATAAAAAAACTTTTAACTATTGTTAAATTATCTTTAAAACAAACTATAAACTACCATTTTCAAAATATCTAAGCCGGTCAAAAAACAGCTTTAATCTTTTTTTCGATATAATTAAATTAGGGAGGTCTTTAGATAAAATCAAACAAAGCTATGGTTTAAATGTAGTTGTACTACGATTTTTATTCCACTTTTTGATAATAAAAATTACTATTAGATAAATTAAGGTTTAATTAAAAATATTGCTTAAATTTAATCTAAATAATTAAACTTTTAAAATAAAATACTTCAAATCGAAAGGAAAAATGAAAGCTTATTTAGAAAAATTCAAAAATTTGCTTCAAGGCTTAACATATAAACAAATTATTGCCTTAATTATTTTGGCAGCAGCTGACGTTTTTGTTATTGCTGCTCCATACTATATTAAAAATATTATTCCTAACTTACATACATATTTAAATATAAGTGAGGATCAAGTAGCAAGATTAACCGCAATTATTGGTTGAGTTACTTTACTCACTCAATTACCTGGCGGGTTTTTAGCAAATAAATTCAGTTCCAGATGATTACTTTGATCTGCAGTCTTTTCAACTGGTGTAATCACAGTTTGATTTGGAATTACAATTTTAAATGCTAAATCACAATCTCCAGATGCATTATTTGGACAATATGCAACTATTTGAGGACTATGAGGGGTTTCATCAACCTTAGTCTTCTGAACACCACTTTGAAAACTTGTTTCACAACAAACAACTAAACAAAACCAAGGTTTAGCTTATGGGATTCAAGGAACCGCAAATGGTATAATTGGATTATTTCTAGTTTTCCTTTTAGGATTATTGATTACAAATGTTTGATCTCCTAAAGTTGTTGGTACAGATCAAGCACAACTACCATTTGCTGTTTACGCATTCTGTATTGCTGGATTTTTAATCTTAGTATCATTCTTAGTTTTATTCATGGTTCCTGAATTACCAATGGAAAAAAACAAAGAAAAAATGTCATGATCAAGAGTTAAGAAAACTATTCTTCAAGTTTTCAAAGCGATGAAAAACTGAAAACTTTGGGCTTTATCAGTCTTTTTAATGGGAATGTACACCTTCCAAAGTGTCTTTGCTTACTACTTAGTACAACTTATGAACAATGCCTTCTTAGCACCAGCCATTTTAGTTGCCGTGCTTGGAGGGATTAGAACTTACGGACTTAGAAGTCTTGTATCAAGTTTTATCGGTCGTTGAGCTGATAAATTTAGATCATATATCTTATTCTTATTAATTGCAACAGGAATTGGAATTATCGTTGTTGGTGCAATTATTCTTACTGGATATGCAGCTCCAGACCTTAATGGTTTAACTGCTGCAACATATACCAAAACATCAACTGATTTATTCATTATTGTTTTAACATCTACTTTATTTATTTTTGCAGGTATTTTATCATGAGCAATGGTTACTTTAAGATATGCTCAAATTGGAGAAATTGAAATTGAGAAAAATTCATATGCTTCAAGTGTTGGAGTCTTATCATTTATTGGTTTTTCAACTGATGCATGATTATACGAAGTAACTGGTGCTGTTGGAAAGGCTTACACAGCAAAAGGAGCAACTAACACTTCAGTTGTTGGATACCAAATTATTTTAGTAATTTGTTTATCAATTGCTTTACTTGGAGTTTTAGCCGGATTAGCTGTTTATATTTCAAACGTCAAAGAGCTTAAAAGATTAGGTAAAACTAACCACAGATGGAGAACATTAGAAAATGCCTAAGAAACAACTTATTTTAGCCCACCGTGGTTATTCAGCTATATCACCAGAAAATACTGATTTAAGCTTTGAAATGGCTTATCAATATGAATTTGATGGTGTTGAAATCGATGTGCATTTAACTAAAGATAATGAGTTAGTTATTATTCACGATGAAACTACTAAACGTACTGCATTTAGCGACAAAGAAATTGAATTTAGTACTTTAGAGGAACTTCGTGATGATGACCATAGTTCATTTTTCAAATATAAAACTAGAAAACAAACTATTTTAACTTTAGAAGAATTTTTAGATAAATATTTAAATTTATATCGTTTAATTAACATTGAAGTTAAAACTGACCAAAAACCATATCCAGGAATTGAGGAAAGAATTCATCAATTAGCTGCTAGATATGGTGATAAATTCTTTGAAAAAATTATTTTCTCATCATTTAATTTTCAAACCTTACGTAACATGAGAAAATTAAGTGAAAGATACTTACTTGGCTTTTTATTTTGAACGGAAACTCAATTTAAGAAAATTGAGTTAAAAGAAATTAAAGAAGTTTGTCAATATCTTCATCCTTGAACAGTTTTATACGATAAAGATAAAAAACGTTACAAAAAAATTGGCATGCCACTATTACTTTGAACCTTAAAAAATAATCAAAAATATTTGGAATATTTAAATGATGAAATGGTATATGCACAAATTAGTAACTATAAATTTGAAAAACCTAAAAAACAATAGTTTTAAAAACTAGAAATCAAAATATTCGGTTAGCCGAATATTTTTTTAATTTATTTAAATAAGTTAAAAAATATAATAAAAAAAAGACCTATTTTTAGATCTTTTTTGGTCATTTTTGAAATGGTACGTCCTAGAGGATTCGAACCTCTGACCCAATGGTTAAAAGCCATTTGCTCTACCTGCTGAGCTAAGGACGCACATCATTTGGTGCCCAGGACTGGACTTGAACCAGCACGGTCTTGCGACCGAGGGATTTTAAGTCCCTTGCGTCTACCATTCCGCCACCTGGGCAATTAGGCAATTCCTTAATTGCCCTAATATTATAACATATTTTTTAAAAAGCAAACAATTTTTTAAAATTTTTATTTTATATTTTTTTAGTAATTTTAATAAAAAAATATTATAATATTATATATAGTACATAACAACTTTTTCTAAGTTATATATGTATCTTCTTTTTTTTATTCTCAAAGGAGGAGCATGAAAAATAAAAATACCAAACATAACTTATCAGATAACCAAGATTACGGTCAAAAACATCATTCCTTTAAATCTAAAAAATCAACAGAAATTGAAAATGCAGTTATTGGAGAAGGAATTGATAATCATAGATTAATCAAAAAGAATACAGTTTACAAACGAACTAAAATGTCAAATTTTGGTTTAAAACTTTCTAAACTATATTCTCACATGCCAGTTTGAAAACTAGTAACTATAACAGTGGCTACTGCTATTTTCTTTGGAGTTATTAGTGTATTCTTTGTTAAAAATGTTGGAATTTATAACTTTGGTCTTGCAGCTTTTGGACAAGCCTTGGCAAGGCTTGTGGTTGTTTTATTTAAAGAAGGACAAGTTTCTGAAACAGTTCGAAATTTAGTAGAGCAATTTATCTTCTGAATTGCTTACATTATATTAAGTATTCCAATCTTTATCTTTGGATATAAAAAGATTGGAAGGATGTTTAGTAATTTAACCGTTTTATTCTTAGTTGTTTCTTCAATTGTATCATTTTCAATTGGACTTATACCTGGAGCAAACAGTGTTTATATTATTGGAGAATTTTCAAATCCTAAAGTTAAAGAAGTATTACCTGACTTTAAGCAAAAATTAAGTAGTATTATACCATTATTATGAAGTGATGGAGGTAATATAATTGCATTATTTGCATATGCAATTATATATGGATATTTATTAGCTTGAATTTTTGCTATTATTCAAATTATTGGTGGAACTGCAGGAGTAACTGGGGTTATTGGAGAATGATATGCCAATGCTAAGCAAAAATCATTTGGCTCAATTTCAGGTTATATGAATATTATTATTGTTCTAATTGGTGTTTTAGTGGGTTCTTGACTTCCTGGATCATTATTATTACAAGAAGCAGGAAAAAATATCACAAGTCAAAATGTTGGTAATAAAGACTTATTAGAAATAACTAACAAAGCTTGAAGCTTTGAATTGTATTTATCACCAAACTTTTTAGCTACTGTTTTAACTAACGTAGTTTACATTATTTCTTTAAATAAACTTTATCCTAAATTCAAGCTTGTACGTGTTGAAATTTTCTCATTGACTAAGTCAGATGAAATAACTGCTTTATTAACGAATGAAAGAAAAATTGTTACTGGAATTACAGAATTTCATGCTAATGGTGGTTATACTAAAGAAAATTTAAATGTTATTACTACAATTACTTTATTTAGACAAGTTGAACGTGTCATTAAAGATGTAAGACGAATTGATGAAGAAGCCTTTATTTCTGTTTCAAATGTCACAAGCATTGATGGGCACATTTACTTACCAAAAAATAAATTTTAACAAATTAAATAATAAGAAACAGAACCAATTTGGTTCTGTTTTTAAAATATATGTGTAAAATTTCTATACAATCATCCTTATAAGAGATAAAATGGGAAAAAGTAGGTTGTAAAAAATCTACTAAGAAGAAGAAATTTTACCCAACACAAAAACTTCCGACAATTGATAATCAATTTGACGAAAATTTCTTTGGGAATATGATCTAAATTTAGATTTTCAACAAGAAGATGGTTCATGAACAATTGTTAAAACAGCACGTTCTGTGTAAACAAGCTAAGAAGTTTTGGAGTATAAAGCTGAAAAAGGTGGTAAATATAGATATACTACTACAAATCATATTCCCCTTAACTATTTTGCAGGCGATTTACTAGTTGCTGTAGCACACGTTTTGGAAGACGGTGATGAAAAATAATTTTTAAATGAAGGAAACAAACATCCAAATTTATAGTGAACCCCATAAGTTGGACTAAATTAGTTGGTAAAACTTAGGGGGTTCACTATATTTTTTCTGAATGTTCTTTTTATGTACTCAAAGATTCTTATGACAAATTTAAAAAAATTAAATTAAAAATAACTAAAGATTAACTGGGACATTCGCATGTAAAAATATGAATGGATTATTTAATCCATTCATATTCCATATTTATTTTTAAATCTTTATAATTATTTAAACTTGTTTTATCCACTATTATAAAGAAACTTCTGTACCAGTAATTTGAGCCTAATGCTTTATCAACTGCACAACCTCACTTGCAGTTTGATTTCCACCAATATTTTTTTTGCTCATAATTTTCATATCATTTTAATTTTAGTGTTTTATTACTATCATCATAACTATACTCTTTAATGTCTCAACCCAGTTTTCGCCTATCCCCATTATAAGGCATAAATATATTAACATAATTATTTAGGAGAATTAGATCTTTTTGGTTAAAATCAATGTTATCTAATAATTTTTTGTATTCTTTAATTACACTATTTTCATCTATATATTTATTTGGATTAACTTTCAAAAATAAATTAATGAAATCTTTTTTATTTTTGAAAAGGTAAGTAGTGTTTTGAATATTTTCTTTATCATAAACTCAATTATCAATATTTTTATCTATAGATTCATCAAGACGTTTTTGATTATTACCATATTCCCAAGGGTAAGAGTTATTCTTTTGTTTGTTGCTTGGAATTCTATCATTATCTTTATCAAAGGTTCATGGATATGTGCCTTCTATTGTATAAATACTATGATCATTATTTCAATAACTATTTTTACCTATATTACTTTGGTAAACTCATTCTTGGTGTTGAACTCTGTATGAAATATACAAACTAGTTGGTACTATTACTAAAGCGGATGCAAAAAATATAAATGTATATTTAGCGCCTTTTCTCATTTTTAAATTCATTATTAATTATTTTCTTCCTTTACATATGTAATAGCTACTTCCACAGGGTTTTTATTTGTAGAATACCTATACGCTTCAAATGTGTATAATCCTGAAGTAGGAACATTAAATTTGACAACTTCAACGTTTTTATTCGAAGAATTAGAAGAAGCAATAATATTACCATTTGAATCTTTAATTCTAAAATCAATATCAGTTTTGTCATTCGAACCATTGTATAAAAATGCTAATGAAGCACGTATTTTATCGCCTTTAGTTAAGTATACCTGTCGAGAGTTTTTTGATAAATCATTGCTTTTATCAGTTTTAGGCAATATAATTAATGATTGCATAGCTTCTTCTATTTTTTTATACTGAGGTATTCCATATCCTGTTTATGCAGTGTAAATTAAATTTACACCGGCAGGTTTTCTTGAACCAGTTATAAGTGCGGATTTAAAGATAATTGAATCAGATCCTTGATCAAAATATGATTTATATTTTTGTTTTAATATTCCTGCCATTGTTGTAATTACCGGGGCTAAGAAACTTGTACCCTTATTACTATAGCCACCAGTAACTAAATGTCCATCCTCATCATAATATTGTGTTCTATCAGTAAATCAATAGTAACCACCAGGAGCCACAACAGAAATATAATTTAAATCATTACCAACTTGACTAAAACTGGCTTTCTTTTCTCAATTTCATTTGATTGTTGCTCCAACAATGATACTGTTTTTAGATAAAGCAATTTCAAAAATACACTCTCCTTGCTGTATGTATTTCCAGCTGCTATAACATTAATGAGTTCAGGGTTATTAAAAATTAAATCATCAAAATATTTTGATGCCCAATTATATCTTAACACCCATTCAGGAATTGGCTTCTTCTTATCAAAACCCAAACCTCAACTATTATTAACTATGTTGGTATACCATAATAAGTAGTTCATTTCACTAGTAAGACCATTTCATTCTAAATCAGTCTGTACTGAAACAACAGTAAAAGTTGGGTTAATACCATTTTTACCTGCGATTAATTCCGAAACTTGGGTTGCGTGCCTTGAAGATTTTTCTGTATAAAGTCACATATCTCTTCATCATATGCCATTCCCATGTTTTCTATTTTAATCAAATGCTTTTGAATGAGTTTCAGCGACTCCTCCTTCTAAAACACCAATATTTAGTTTACTATCAATGAAACTATTAAAATGTTTAGTTCTCGCTTCTTTATTTAATCCAACAAATGAAAATAATCTATCGTTATCCCATTGATTCTCAAAATCAGTATATTTATATCTATTATCATTTAGGCTTTTTTCTGTTGTGTTTACCTTTTGACGATTACCTTTCATAAAACCGTCAAAGTAAATACCTGTATTAAAATTATAAATTTTTCTATATTCTTCTTGATTATCTTTGAAGAATTCATCAATTAAATCTAATAATTGTTTATTATTAATACTTTTTCATGGGCAATTGATACTACGCCAATATATTATTCTTCAAATTTAACTTGGACAACTTTTCCTAACTTGTTTTCTAAACCTGTTTTCATTGATTCTACAAAATCAACAGAAAACGAACCAAAAACATCAAATCTATTAACTTCGTAATTGATTTGCTCAGTTTTTAGTTCGTTTGATTTTTGTGAAAGTGGTTGTACTTAAAAAACTTAAAAGCAACGGTTAAATTTGAACGTTTTAAAAATGTTTTAATATTTTTCATTTAATACCCCCATAATATTAAAAATATTATAACATAACAGGATTTAAACAAAAAATGTTTTAATATTTTTAGCTATAAATATGATTAAACTGTGATTTTTTTTAGGCGTCTTTACCTTACCAAAGCATTACTTTTGTTTTAGCCAAATTGTAAGATTGAAAAAAGTAAAGAAAAACAATATTCAAAATTATCTGAATATTGTTTCCGTTTGCCCCATCGGTTGTTTTTTAATATTATAATATATTATTCGTATTCAAAACTAATGTTTAAATTGTTTATATTTTTGATGTTTATTTTATCAATAATTAAAAATAAGTTTTAAACAAATCGTCTGCACCAACTGATGCATTTCCTCCTAATTTAATATTTAAATGGAATAAAAAGAATCGATAGCTATTATTAAAATTGAATTTAATGTTATATAGTGAACCCCATAAGTTGGATTTAATTAGTTGGTAAAACTTAGGGAGTTAACTATAAAATTATGGATGTTTATTTTAACTTACCTTATTAAAACTTAAAAGTTTGTTTCGATAATATTCATATTGTTTTTGCCGAAGGGTTATTTCAGCTGGCAAACCTTGAGTTAGGTTGTTTGTGTAGGTTGAAAAATTGTCTAAGATCGCAACTATTTGGTTTTGGAGTGATAGAGGTGGGATAGGGATAATTAGGTTATTAACAACATCCATGGATAATGCAGGGATTGTTGTACCATGTTTTTGCTCCATTAAATATTCTTGATTATTCTTAATTACATAGTATAAATATTTGTAATTAAGAATATCATTACATTCACTTATAACATATAAATGAGCGCTGGCTCAAAACTTGGTATTTTGTCAAGTTACAAAGCCAGCTGATCCACCTTGAGCAATAGTAATTTTATTTTCATGAAAATTATATTCATTTCAATAACCAGTTGGGGTTACTCCTCCATTGTATACTGGATAACCTTCTGGCAGTAATTTATTTTTATTAAGTTGCTTACCTTTGACACACTTAGCAACATTGCTAAGTTTATCAAAGTTAATTTTATACCCATAACTCATTAAATCTAAACCAAAGACATATTCAAGTAATTTACTTAATCCAGAATTATCGTCTCTCTCTCTCTCTCTTAATATCATCTATATTAAATGATAATAAGAGATTGCGATAATATTCATATTGTTTTTGTCTTAATTGTATTTCAGAAGGCAGGCCAATTTTGAGATCTTTACATATCTTTTCAAAATTGTCTAAAACTTTCGCAATTCTGTCTTGTACTGGAAGGGGCGGGATGGGTACACTGAATTCTTGTAAAATTGGAAGTGTAATATATGATATTACTCCATTTAGTGATTTTTGGCTAATATAATCCTTAAAGGAATTATTTATGTAATGCAATAAAAATTTAGGATTTACTTCAATAAAATTATGTAAAACATAAGTCCTTTGATATGCATTAAATTTACCATTATAATAATTTGTATGTCCTATATTACCATTACCAGAAAGCAAGATGGCCTCAGTATCAAAAGCATATTCATTAATAGAATATGGTTTTGCATGACAAGTAAAAAATGGATATATTCCTGCATCAACTGCATCTTTAGCATTCAATTTACCAGTTGTTATTGAACATAATTCTTTTAGTGGTTTATACTCAACCTTAACTTTTGAATCATCAAAAGATAAAAGTTTATCCCTATAATACTCATATTGCTTAATTCTGTCCTTAAGCTCTGTTGTAAGCTCTGTTGTAAGCTCTGTTGTAAGCTCTGTGAAATTGTCAAGAATTTTGACAATTTCGTCTTGAATCGCGCGGGGCGGGAGTGGGATAGTTAGATTTATGATGGTATCAATTTTTATGCCAGGAATTGCTGCTGCATATTTATTAAATTTCATTAATTCATCTTGTTTGTTTTTAATAATATAAAATAAATATTTGTAATTTACTGCTTGATTAACATCTGTTATTACGTAGCAATGAGCACCAGCTCAAAACTTAGTTGTTTGTCAATTAACATACCCTGCAGATGCACCTCCTTGTGAAATTGTAATTTTGTTTTTATCAAAATTATATTCATTTCAATATCCAGAAGGGTTTATTCCGCCATTAATAACTGGATATCCTTCTTTATGAAGTTTATCTTTATTTAATTGCTTTCCTTTTGAGCAAACTCCGATATCTGATAACTTTACTTCTTTTACCCCACCAGGACATAACTCATTAATAAGCTTTTCTATTTTATTCATATTCCTTCCTTAATAAATTATTTAATATTATAACAATGTTTTAAAAATATGTAAATGATAACTAAAAACGACAAATTTATTTGCCATTTTTTCATTATTAAAATTATTTGTTGTATTTATTTTTATAAATTTCTTGATTTAATTTACTAAGTTTAGCTAAAGCTTTTTTAACCGCATCATAAGCAGCAGAGCGGCTTGTTGCCATGATCTTTGCTATTTCGCTATATGAAAGATCTTGATAATAATATAGTTCGAAGACTTGTCTTTGAGTTTGAGTTAGTAAATTTTTATATTGTTCATATAAAACAGTATATTCTTGTATTTTATCAAGATCTTTATGTTGCATTAATTAAATCCTTAGTGAGTTGGTAAATAAAAAGATCTAAGTCAAATTCTTGGAAATCATCAACTTGTTCTCCAAGACCAATGTATTTAACATCTAAGTTATACTCATCTTTAATTGAAAGGACAATTCCACCTTTAGAAGTTCCATCAAGTTTAGTTAAAATAACACCCGTTAAATTAGCAATTTCTTTAAAACTCTTAGCTTGAGATAGACCATTTTGGCCAGTAGTTGCATCTAAAACAAGTAATGATTCATGTGGTGCATCTGGAATAAATCTTTGGATAATTCCAACCATTTTAGAAAGCTCATTCATTAAGTTAACTTTGTTTTGTAATCTTCCAGCTGTATCTATAATTAAAAGATCATAGTTTTCTTCAGTAGCTTTTTCTAAAGCTTCAAAAACTACCGAAGAAGGGTCAGCTGCTTCTTTTTGTGGTTTAATGATTTGTGCTCCTACTCTAGTTGCTCAAATACTAAGTTGGTTAACAGCGCCCGCACGGAAGGTATCAGCAGCAGCAATTAAAACTTTTTTACCTTGTTTGATATATTTATGTGCCATTTTGGCAATTGAAGTAGTTTTGCCTGAACCATTAACTCCAACAAAGATAAAAACATTCAACCTACCGTCTTGAAAATTTAAATTAGTGTTAGTGATAGTATTACCAGTATAAATAACAAATAATTGATCAGCTATTAATTCACCAATTAGTTTAGGATCATCTAAATTATTAGTTTTTACTTCCAATTTAATTTTTTCAATAATAACATCAACTAATTTCAGATTAATATCTGACATGATTAAAAGTTCTTCTAACTCTTCAAAAAACTCTTCATCAATATGATTATATTTATTTTGAATTTCTAAGAGTTTTTTACCAAAGCTTGAACTACTTTCAAGACCTAATTCATATTTTTTGAATTTCTTGCTATTTAAAACTTCTTTTTGGTGTTCTTGTTTTAATTCTTCTTTGAGTGTATCGACATCTTTGTTTTCTTTTTTGAAAACTTTATTAATTAAATTTTTAAAAAATCCCATACATATATTTTATTATATTATTGTAATTTAATGCTTTAAATTTATTTTGTTATAATAAATTTATGAAAAAAAGAAAAGACTTAAGTCATTTAACTGACTTACAATATAAAATAACCCAAGAAGGATACACTGAAAAACCTTTTGAAAATGAATATGATAAACATTTTGAAAAAGGAATTTATGTTGACATTGTTGATGGCACTGCGCTCTTTATCTCAAGTGATAAATTTGATTCAGGATGTGGTTGACCTGCATTTAGTAAACCAATTAATGATTCTGTAATTTCTGAATTTAAGGACTTATCACATAATATGGTCAGAACTGAAGTTAAAAGCACTATTGCCAATTCACATTTAGGACATGTTTTTAATGATGGCCCAAGAGATAAAGGGGGTTTAAGATATTGCATTAATTCTGGGTCTTTAAGATTTATAGCTTTTGAAGATTTAGATAAAGAAGGCTACTCAGAATACAAGAAATTATTCAAATAAAAAAACTAAGCTTAAAGCTTAGTTTTTTGATCAAAGAATGAAATAAGATTATCAAAATCTAATTCATTTGTGTAAGTCAAGATTAAGTCTGCGCCACTAAAATCTTCTTTAGAATTATGGGTAATTACTACTGAATGCATTTTTGCATCTTTAATAGCTTGTAATCCTGCTGGCGCATCTTCAAAACCAAGACATTGACTTGGATCTAAATTGATTCCTTTAGCTGCTTGTAAGAAAATATCTGGAGCAGGTTTGCCATGTTTAACATCACCAGGATTAACGATAAAATCAAAATAGTCATAAATACCTAGTTTTTTTAAGATAGTTGGTCCATTATAACTGCTTGAAGCAATTGCTAATTTAATACCATTAGCTTTTGCTTTGTTTAAAAATTCTAAGACTCCTGGAAGAATTGAAGTTTGAGTAATTTGTGTTTCTAATAAGCTTTTATAATACTCATTTTTTGCATCTGCAATTGTTATAAGTTGTTGTTGAGTCAATTGTAACTCAGGTTTTTTTAGTTTAATTATTTCTTTTAAAGTTTCAAGGCGTGGAATTCCTCTTAGTTGTTCATTATCTGCCTCAGTATAATCAATACCTAAATCTTTAACTTTGTGTTTTCATGATTCAAAGTGTAAAATAGCTGTATCAGTAATTACACCATCAAGGTCAAAAATAAAACCCTTAACCACGATTTACCACGAATTCTAAGATCTTATTATCTTTTTTCACAAAGTCTAATTTATCATAACAAATTGTTTTACCAGCAGCATTAATAAATAATTTCCCTTTAAAATCATCTGAAAGAAGTTCAATACTAAAAGTTTCTTGGTTAATTTTAGTTTCAAAATAAGAACCTTGGTATTTAAATTTGTATTTTAAACTTGTTCAATTTTTAGGTAAGATTGGATCAATGTGCAATTTACCATTATGTCAATCAAGGCCTCCAAAACCAAAAACAATCATTTGGTAAATAGCAGCAAGTGACCCAGCATGAATTCCGGCATTTGAAGTATGCATAGCTGGACCTAAATCAATATTAATTCCATATTTAAAGATTGAATAAGCTTTATCAATATTTTTTAACCTTGCAGCTTCAATTGCATAAGTAGCTGGTGAAAGAGATGAATCATGAGTAGTAATAGGTTCATAATAATCAAAGTTAGCCTTACGGACTTCTTTTGAATATAAGTGAGGTAAGATATTTAGCAATAAAACTACGTCAGCTTGTTTTACAAGTTGAGAAGAAAGTCTAATATGCCCTTCTTTAGTGCTAAATAATTTTTTACCTGCATCACCAAGCATTTGAAAAGGTAAAACATCAACTTTTGGTAATTGTAAGAAAGTATCATTTTCAGCAATGATTAAATCTTCATTAGGTACTTGTTGTTTTAGTTTGCTTGAAACTGCTTTAAGTTTGGCACAATTAATTTCATAAGGAATCTTTGCATCAATTGAGTTTCATACTTTTGTTTTATTAGCTTTTAAGTATTCAATATATTTTAAAGCTAAATCAATATTATATTTAGCAAACATGTTAATATATGCATTATTATCAACATTTCCTTTATATTCATTAGGACCCATAACATCTTTTATTTCGTAACTGCCATCTTCTTGCAATTCAGCACGATTTGCATAGTAGATGGCAGTATCAATAATCATTTCATATCCCATAGTTTCCATGAATTTATAATCTTTAGTTACGTGGAAATATTGATCAACTGCATAAGCTACATCAGCTGAAACGTGGATTTCTTGCCGGCGTGAAGCTATTGGAACTTGCTCACCAGTCACAACGTCAGCTTGACCTCAATATGGACAAACTTCTCCTTCGGTAGGTCATGCCATTTCTCATGGGTATTGAGCTCCTTCTAAGTTGCTTTCTTCAGGGCGTTGTTTTATTTCTTTAGCTTTAGCTCTAGCTCCTTCAATACCTTTGTAACGGTAAGTTAATAAGTTACGAACCACTTTAGGTTGGTTAAATAAATAAATTGGATTAATAAAGAATTCAGTATCTCAGAAAGTGTGGCCTTGGTATCCTTCTCCTGAAAGTCCTTTGGCCCCGACATTCATATTAGTTGAATGTCTTGGCACAAAACCATTAAGATGGAATATACCAAAATCAAGTGCTAATGCATCATATTTAGCTGATTCATCACCTTGAATTTCCACACTAAATTGATTTCATACATTTGAATGCATTTTAGCAATTGAAGCTGTTTTTAAGTCTGCATAGTTAGTACGTAATAAATAACTATGTTTATCATTTGCCAATTCTTGGATGGTGTCATGGCGAAGTAATTTTTTAGCATCAACAGGTGTATGAACTGACATAATTTTTTCTAAAGTTAAAATATCGCCAACTTTAAGTTGCACATTGATTTTAAATCCAATGTAGCGGCGCTTCATTTCCACAATATAATCATCGCCTCCTCCAGGGATGAATTTACCATTTAAAAATGCTTTAGTAATTAAATTATGTACTATAAGACGCTTTGAAATTGTAGTGGTTTGAGTCATTTGTAATGATTCTTTTGTTGGGCGAGTTTTTTTACCTTCCCCAAAGTGTTGAGTTCCTGAGTTAGTTACTTGCCCGTTAATTCCTGGTTTAACCAAAACAGAAACTTTATTTTTGTTATTATAAATTTCTAAAACTTTAATTTGAATTTTTTGGGCATAAATATTTGCATAATCACGTGAAACAAATCTTTCAAAGGTTAATTCAAACTTACCTGCATCTCTTTGGGCTACTACAGTTCTTTGCAAGATTCCATCTTTAATAAATAAAGTTTTGTTGTAATCATCAGCTGGACAAACTTCAAATTGTTCGTTATTAAAGTAAATAGGAGTAGTCATTAAATCAGCTAAGTTAGCTAATTCACTAACTTCTTCTCTGGTGTCTTTGTTAAAGATACCGTTCACAAAGAAATTTTCTTTGTTATAGGCTGTTTTTTCTTCATCAGCACTCCTAATTCCAATATGACCATTACCTAAAGCAAAGATGCTTTCGGTTTTAGCTACTACACTTTTATCAAATTTAATTTGAGAAATAGTTTTTTTATTAATATCGTATTTTAAAAAATTCATATTACTCCTTCTTAGTTCACTTTAAGTAAAATTGATTCAAAAGGTCTTAGTTTATTTGTTGGTACCTTTTTATCAAGGTAAGTTGATAGAATAAGTTTTCCATCTTGAGCTTCTAATTTTAGCTCATGTTTACTAGGGTTTAAATAAACTAAAAGTTTTTCATTATTGTAAGTTCTTTGGATTACTAAAACACCATTTTGGTCAACATAGAACTTAGATGTACCATAAACTAATAAATTATGGTAATCTTTTTTTCTTAGTTCAATTAGTTGACGATAGAAGTGAAAGATACTGTTTTGATCTTTAATAGCTGCAAAAACATTAATTTGCTCATTCATTCTACCTTTTTTAAATCAAAGATGTTTAGTTAAACTAAAGCCACCATTTCTACCTTTTGATCATTGCATTAATCCTCTTCCTGCATCGCGAGAATTAATGTTTAAATATTTAAAGAACTCTTGTTCTGAATATATTTTGTTTTCGTCTACTAAATCTCTAAATCCATTTTTAATATCAACATCTCTAAATTCAGAGCGATCGTTAAAATGGGTGTTAAGCATACCAATTTCTTCACCATAGTAAATGCATGGAATACCTTTTAGAGTTAAAAGCATTAAAGCATGAGTTTTAGCTGCCTCGCTTCTAAATAAACCTTCATCACCTCAACGTGAAAGGCTACGTGAAGTATCGTGGTTTGATAAAAAGTTAGTAAACATATGAGGTTTAATAGCTTCATTTTCTTGGAATGGAGCTTGTTGCCAAGCAAATTCACGGTAGTCTCAGTTTGGATCATATCCGTTTCTTCCAGTTTCTTTACCTCATCCTATTCATCACCAAGCAAAGTTAAAGTAGTTATCTGATACTTTGTTTTCACCTGAACCATATTTTAATAATTCATCAGCACTAATACCAGATGCTTCTCCTAAGGTATAAGCATCTGGTTTATCTTTAAATGCTAGTTCATTAAATTCTTTTAAGTATTCAACAGCTCCTTGATTTCAAGCAAAGTATGGATTAGCATCTATTTGGTCAAAAGTTTTAGCAACGTGTTTAATAGCATCTAATCTAAATCCTTTAACTCCTAAATCATATCAAAAGTTAATTACATCTACCATAGCTTTAATTGTATCAGGATGAGCTCAATTTAAGTCCACTTGTTCTTTTGAGAATAAGTGGAAATAATATTTATTTAAACTTGGAACAAATTCTCAAGCTGAACCTCCAAAAATACTTTGAGCTTTAGCTTCTTCATCTGTTAATTTATCTCTTCAAATAAAGTAATTATGTTCTTTATTTGAAGGTGAAGCTAAAGCTTTTTTAAACCATTCATGTTCGTTAGAAACATGGTTTAAAACAATGTCCATGATAATATCAATTCCTCTGAGGTTGGCTTCTTCAGTAAGTTCTTTAAAATCTTCTAAAGTTCCAAATTGTTCTCAAACTGATTTATAGTCTAAAACATCATATCCGGCATCAACGAATTTGGTTTTATAAGTTGGACAAAGCCAAATTCCATTGATTCCTAACGTTTTAAGATAATCTAAACGTTTGATAATTCCTCGTAAATCACCATCACCATCATTATTTCCATCCAAAAAAGAACGAGGGAAGATTTGATAAAAAACTTTATCTTCTAAGTTGATAATTTGTGGTTCTTCTTGGATTTTTGCTTTTCTTACTCTTTTTTTATGGGTAGTTTCAATTTGTTCATCTAAATTTTTAACTTTTGGTTTACGTCCTCTTTTTTTCATATTTATTTATTCCTTTCAATAATTTGTGTTGAATGAGCATTTAAGATGTTTGGGGTATGCTCGAGTTTTGAATTAAATAATGTTTTACCTTGGTATTTTGTGATATTAAAATCATAATCTGCAAAATTATGTAAGGCTAAAAGTTCTTTAGTATTATCATTATTAGCAATACTGTAAATTAAAATTCCTTTTTCAATATCGCTATAAATAAATTTTAATCGCTCAAAAACTTTTGGATTAGTATCCAATCTTAAATAACTTGTTTCTAATCTAAATTTATTTAAGCTAGCTAAAAAATCAAAAACATAGGTTTTGACCTCTGGATTTTTTAAATGGTTTCATTTAAGTCCATTAGTATAGTCTGTTGTTTTATACGAATTAGGCATAAAAGCTTGGTTATCAGGTTTTTCATTAAAATCATCATATTCACTTACTTGACATTTGAAACCTTCTTCACCACTTAGGTCACATGGCTTAGATTGTAATAACTCTGTACCAGCTAAAGTTAGATGTCTGCCTTGTGTTAATAAACTCATCATTAATCCTTGGCGGTAAGCTTCTAATCTTTGTTTAAACGATTTATTAGGACTTAAAATATTAAGCTTATCTCATAAAGTCATACCATCATGGCATGCTAAATAACTTAAATTAATTCCGACATCATCATTATATAAATCATATTTAGTTTTTGAATGTGGAGTATCCTTAAAATCATATTCTTTTAAACCAGCAACAACTGAGGTGACATATTGCTTAAATTGAGTTTTTGAATATTTGTGGATTAACCCGGTATTATAGCTTTCGTGTTCTGTTCCTTTAATTGCATCTCTTAAAGTATCATTAAAGTAACCAAATTTAATTTTGTTGTTAGTAGATCCTTTAATATATGATTCTTCAAATTCTAGATCACTAAAAGGTCATGCTTCACCATGTAAAATTAACTTTGGATTTATTTTTCGAAGCGCAAAAGCTATTTCATCTAAAGTTTCTTTATGGTGGAAGCAAGAAAGATCGAATCTAAAACCATCTACATTGAAAGTTTCAACGTAATATTTTAAAGATTCAAGCATTAATTTTTTAACCATGAACCTTTCATCAGCTAAAGGAGGATAATTAACAGGCATTTTACGTGCTTTATCGCGGTAATAATATCCTGGAAGAATATTGTCAAAAATGCTGTTAGTCATCATGTGGTTATAAACAACATCAACAATTACTCCAATATTTTGCTCATGAGCTTTATCAACTAAAGCTCTGAATTCTTTGATTCGTTTATATGGATCTTTTGGATTAGACGAATAAAGTCCATTAAGAGTGAAATAATTATGAGGATCATAACCTCAATTATAATTAGTTGTTCAACCTTTACCTGTTGCTTTTTGGTAAATAGTTTTATCTAAATCATTTACAGTATATGCAGCTTGCAAGGGCAAAAGTTGTAAGTGAGTAAAATAAAGTTTATTTAAATAACCAAATAAATCGTGTTTTAAGAGGTTATTAAATTTACCAACTTTTTGGTATTTAGGTTTATTGATTAATAAACTAGTAAAATCTCTTACATGCATTTCGTAAATATTTGGATCAACCGAATTATTAAGATTTGTATTTAAATCTCTAGGTTTTGTTCCAACTCTATGAGAATTAAAATCAATAAAAGCTCCAAGTCCTACTTTGTGTTCTAACCCTTCTCAATTAAAAGGTGCCATTGATTTAGCATAAGGATCCAGTGCTCTAGTTATGTCATTATTAGCTTGAACTATTTCAAAGTTATAATACATGCTTTGATATTTATTTTTATTGATTTCTACATGCCACACAAAAACATTTGAATTACTACCTTCAAAAAGTTTTTGCATTGGGAATTTAAACCAAGGATTAATTAAATCAGTTTTTTTATAAAGCAAAAGATTAACTTCTTTTGCTAATGGTTGCCATAATTTTATCGATATTTTATTACCTAAAATTATGGCTCCTAAGTCATCTTTATGGTAAGCAAATTTTGCATCAAAATTTGCGAAAAATTCATTGCTTTTTTTGACTAAATTCATAGTTAAATAATTATAAAATTTATTAGATATAATATATAAAAAATGTAAAGAACTTGCACAGTTCAGGGTTATGATACAGATCTTAAATGTATGTGTATAAAAACAATCAAAAAACAACCAAAAAGGTTGTTTTTTGATTGTTTTTATGTTAAAGAGAATTCTTGGTGGAAGAATTCAAAGTGTTCTGGTTTAATATAATACTTTCCAGCAATACAAATTGAATCTTCATCATATCCAAACATCGTCAAAACAAGCATATTTTTATATCCAAGACGGTTAACATCTTTTTCATAAGTTATGCGATAAACACAGTTTTTAATGCTCTCACGAGCATTCAAAATATCAACTAATGGAACAGTTAAATCAACTGGTTCATTTTTATCAATGCTCTTAATTGAGATTCAAAGATCAGCTTCAGCAATTACTTGTTTATCTTTGTAAAATGTTTTTTTGAAGGCTCTTGCACCCTCTACTAAAATAATGTTGTTTTTCTCAAATCAATCTGGGAAACTAAAATTATAAATTTCTTCACCAGTTTGCTTATCTGATTGTAATAAATAACTTACTGGTTTAATTAAGTTATGAAAGTTCTCAGCGACAAAATGACCACGCTTTGGAATTGAGTATACTGCACCAAGGGCATGTAATTTTAAGTATGCAGTAACAACAACACTACGAGAACAATTAAAACGTTCCATAATAGCATGCTCAGAGGGCATAATTTTATTAACGGGAACTTTTCTTGTTTTAATTAAATCCATTAAGTAATGAATAATTTCGTTTGTTTTAGTTATATCTGAATTTTGGATATTTTTTCTTTGTGGGAATGTACGTAAATGTGTTTTCATTATATATATTTTTAATTATTTTCGAATTAATTCAAAAATAATTAGTCCTCCTTGTTCAATTTCAATGTTTCAACTATTATTTTTAGCCTTATATAAATATAAGGGTTTAAAATGATATTTCCGTGAGATTTTTATAACTGATAATGAATTATTTTGATAGTTACAAAAACCAAATAAAAGAAGCATATTTTGATTATTAGGATTTAATCTAACTATAAATGAAGAATAATCCAAAGTATCAATTACTTCATAAGGATCTAAGATAGTATTTGGATTTGTTTTAGTAATAAATGGGTATTTTTCACGTAAACTAATTAAATATTTTAAAAAGGTATATAAAGATCTCTGGTCTTTACGTGCTTTATCAGCTGAATCAAGGGTTAAAGCTGAGGTTAAAAGCACATGATCTTTATCGGATTCTTTGACTTTATTATCAAAGATATAACAATTTTCTTGCTTATTATCTCATTTCATTGGTTCACGTAATGATGGATCACCATAAATCCTTGTTCCATAATAAAATAATTCATCACCATAATAAATAATTGGGGTAGCAGGTAAAGCTAATAGTTGCATTAAAGCAATTCTTTGAGCATCAAATTCTAAGCTTGATAATTTTTTGTTATGCTCATGAGGTTTTAAGTTTAAAACCTCAGAGCGATAATGATCAAGTCATCTTAAAACATCATGATTATCTAAAAAAGGTACCCATTTTGTTTTAGCCGAAGCATTGTAATATTTTGTTACTACTTCTTTTAAATCTTGATATTTAATTCTTACATCTGGATTTTGCCTAAAATATTTAAAACCATCATAAATAGTGTCTAAGGCTTGCAAGCCATTATAAGTAGTATATTCTAAGGCTTTTAATGGGTCAGTAAAAACTCATTCTCCAATCATAAATACTTCATCCCTGTTTTGTTCTAAGCTAGTAATTTCATTGCTTGCTTGCCTGAGCATACTAAAAATCTTAGCTTCATTAAAATTATGTTTAGTTTCTTGCTCGCTTGAATAAAATTCAGCAATAGCATCATACCTAAAACCATCAACTCCAACAGTAGTTCAAAACTTTTGGATTTCAATAAGTTGTTTAATCACTAATTCATTATCTAAATTTAGATCAGGCATTCCATAGGTAAATCTTGCTAAATATTGTCTGTTAGAAGCTTGGATGTTTTGATCTAATCGATGATATTTTGAGCGAATTTTTTGAGTATCTTTTTTGACATCACTGTCTTGATAACTAGGATCAAGGCGGTAAAAAGCTTCATATAAAGGATCTTTGTATAAAGCTTTTTGAAACCAAGGATGTTCGTATGAAGTATGGTTAAAAATTAAATCCAAATAAACTTTTATACCATTTTCATGAGCAGCTGACAAAAACTCAACAAAAGCGTCCATACCACCAAGTTGCTCAGCTACAGCACAATAATCTATTACTGAATAACCATCATGATATGAAGAAGCTGGTTGAATGGGGCTAAGCCATAGCTGATCAATTCCTAAATCCACCAAATAAGGGATTTTATTTTTTAATCCAATAAAATCTCCTAATGCATCGTTATTACCATCAGCAAAGTTATATACTAAAAGTTGGTAAATAACATTTGTACTACGTTTTTTAACATATGGTTTAGCTTTAGGGGCCTTTTTCCATAAATCAGTATAGTCTAATCTTGATTTTGGTAATTTGAATTTTGGGTCATCTCAAATTGCAGGAGTTTGCCTAAGTTGGTTATTTAAATAACCTTTGAAGATTTTTTCGATTTTTCAGTTATGGTATAACTTTTTCATACACATATTTTACATTATTTTTTCTTGTCTACAACTTTATACTATCAAATTATACGCAAAATTAAAAACTCCTTGTCATAACAAGGAGTTTTCGTTGTTTGAAAATTAGTTATTCTCAAGGATGTTTTGGATTCTTAGTTTTAATTCATCAACTTCATTCCTTTTTTTAGCTAAGATTTGATCATTTGTTAAATAGCCAAATGATTTGCGAGAAATAATGATTAAGAAAATATTAATAAAACCAAAGAATAAGGCAAGTCAAGTTAATAAATAGCTAAGTTGCCCACCAGAAGTTTTAACTGGTGCATCAACTACAACTCCATAGTCATCTTCAATTTTCAAGATATTTTCTTGATTAACTTCTGCTGGTTGAAGCGTTAAAATAAAGAAAAGAAGTACAAACATAATTGGAACTAAGTAATTAACTATTTTTAAATAAAGATCACCGTTATATAGGTTTTTAAATAAGGTATATAAACTAAAAGCAACTAACAGCATAGCACTAAAAACCATTAGTAAGAAAATAGTATTTAAAACTAGAAATAATGGTTTAAGTTGTAAAGCTGGCGCTTCTTTTTCAACTCTGGCAATTGTTCAAGTTTTACTTAATTCCCCAGCTTGTATTCACTTATATTCATAGTCAATTCAATTTAGGAAATTTTTAATCATAACTAATTGAAAAGTGAACATTAAAGTGAGTAAAACAAGTAAGGAAATTAAAACTATTTTACGTTTTAAATAATTAGTTGCAAGGTGTTTCATTAGTTTATTCTGTTTTCGGTTTCTTTATCAAAAATATGAATTCTGGAAGTGATAAATTCAATTGTCACATATGAGAATAATTCGAATTCTTCACTATTTGATGCATTAACAATAAATTCTAAATCATCATTAACTTTAACTAAAACTAGTTGATCTTTACCGATTAATTCAATGTTAGAGATTTTACCATTGATAAAGTTAGTACCTTGTTTTTCTTCGTGGTGAATGCGCAAATCTTCACTTCTAAAACCAACGACTAATTTTTGATTTTCGGTTAATTTTGATTTAGTTTCTTGGTCTATTTCAATTGCAAGATTTTTGTTTTTATCTGAAATAAGACCATTTTCATAAGTAGCATCAAAAGTATTCATAGTTGGCGAACCAATAAATTTAGCCACAAAGATGTTAGCTGGTTTAAAGTAAAGTTCTTTACTTTTACCATTTTGTTGAATTTTACCATCGTTAAAAACTACGATTTGGTCTCCCATGGTCATAGCTTCAAGTTGGTCATGAGTAACATAAATACTAGTAGTGTTAAGCATACGGTGAATATTTACAATCTCACGACGCATGTTTTCACGTAGCTTTGCATCTAAGTTTGATAAAGGCTCGTCCATTAAGAAAACTAGTGGTTTACGTGCGATAGCTCTTCCTATTGCTACACGTTGCCGTTGTCCTCCAGAAAGATCTCGAGGTTTTCTATAAAGATAGTTATCAATTTTTAAAATTTTAGCAACATCTTTAACACGTTTATCGATAATATCTTTACGCTCTTTTGCAATTCTTAGACCAAATGAAATATTATTATAAACATTCATGTGAGGGTACAAGGCATATGATTGAAAGACCATAGCTATATTTCTTTCATTTGGTAAAAGGTTATTATACCTTTTGTTGTTAAATAATAAATCACCCTTAGTAATGGAATTTAATCCGGCAATCATTCTTAATAAAGTTGTTTTACCACAACCTGAAGGTCCTAAAAAGATACAGAAAGTTCCTGGTTTAATTTCTAGGTTAATATTTTCTAAAGTATAGTTTTCATTCCCTTCATATTTCTTTGAGATGTTAACTAAATTAATATGGGCACCGTTATTTGAATTATAAAATTCACCAACTTCAGAAATCATTTTATCAATATCAATTGTTTCAAAACCTGAAGTTTCTAAAGCTAATTCATCATCTAATGGAATTTGGTTATCTGTAATTTTAATTTGTTTCATACTATATTATCCTTTAACAGCTCCATCACTAAGTCCACCCACAATATATCTTTGAAGGTACATAAAGAGGGTAAATGCTGGTAGTGAAGCTAAAATTGAACCAGCAGAATAAGCACCATAGTTAACATGTTTTTGCTCGGCATTTATAAATGTGTCTAGCCCTATGGCTAAAGTTTTTTTGTCATTTTCAATTAGCACAAACCGAGGTAAAATAACATCAGTAAATGGGGTTAAAAATGACCAAAGTGCGACCATAATTAGCGCAGGACGAATTACTGGAAGTAAGATTTTAAAGAATAAACCTCAGTTGTTACATCCGTCAATTTTACCTGAATCATCAAGTTCTGATGAAACAGTATCTAAATAACTTTTGAGCATAAAAGTATTTCCGGCTATTGCTCCTCCAGAATAAATTAGAATTAACATAATAACGGCTGAAAAACCAAATAAAGATTCACCTAATTTAACAAGGATATAAAGCGAAATAAGTGAAGAAGTCGCAGGAATCATTTGCAACATCATAACAATGGTTAAGGAATGTCTTGATCCTGTGAATTTAAATCTTGAATAAGCATAGCCATTTAAAGCTACGGCAACTGTTGATATAAGTGAAGTTAGCCCAGCTATAATTAAAGTGTTTCCATATCAAGTTAAAAATAAACTACGTTCACTTGTGAATAAATATTTAAAGTTATCTCAACCAAAACTAAATGGCGAAAGACCAACTACCCTAATATTAGCAACGTTAAATGATGCTGTAATTAGTGAAACAATTGGGAATAAAATAATAATTGCTCAAAATAATAAAATAATGTAATTAAAGAAAAGTCAGATTATTTCTAATACTGTTGGTGGCTTTGAATCAGATTCGTTAAATTTCAAACGTTTAGGAGATAATTTTTGCTCTGAAATAGTTAGTGAATCAAATTTGTGTTTATAAAATATTTGTCTTTTTAATCTATCTAACATAATTAATCTCTCCTTGCCATAGATTTAATAAATCCTCTTGCACTAATTGCAATACTGAATGAACCAGCTAAGGTAGTTAAAGCAGCAGCAAAGGCTTGGTTACCTTCAAATTGAGCTGCTCCTGTAGTTAACTTGTAAACTCATGAAATAATAATATCTGTTGATGCTTCACCAAATGAAGTTGAATTGGCATAAGCAGGTCCACCACCTGTGAAAATTGAGATGGTAGTGAAGTTATTAAAAGCTCCGACAAATTGTCCAATTAACATTGGCGCAATTGAGATAAGAAGAGACGGTAAAGTTAAATATCAAAATAGTTGTCGTCCTTTAGCGCCATCAATTGAACCAGCTTCATAAATATCTTTTGGTATAGATTGTAAATTACCTGTAACAAGCATAAAGATTCAAGCATATCCAATCCATGTTTGGACTAAGATAACTAACACTCTTGCTGTCCCAATTTCAGTAAGCCAGTTTTTAGCTTTTGAAATTAAACCCATTGAAGTAAGGATAATATTAATTACCCCTTCATCTCCTCCGCGGAATAAACTTCTAATAAAAGTTAAAGTAACAAAGGCAGGAATTGCCCAAGGTAAAATATAAATTAATCTAAAGATCTTTTTAAATCTAATTCTACTATTATTCGTTAAAACAGCAACTATAATTCCAAGTGAAATTGGAATTATAGTTGAAGCAAGGGTTCAAATTGCTGTTCATAAAATAACCCTTTGTAATGATAAGAATAAGTTTTGTTCTCTAAAAACTCATCATTTTCCTCATTGTTTTAGTCCAACTCAATCAACTGTTCGAGCTGGTGCTTCGTGCATAAAGCCATAGTTAGTAAATGAGACTAAAATCGAGGTAATAACTGGAGTTGCGACAATAAAGACCATTAAAACTCAACCAAGAAGTGAGATCATTCAAGGAAATCCACTAGTATTTAGTCATCTTTTAGTATGTGCTCATTTACTTGGTCTTGAGCCATATTCTAGTTGCTTAGCAACGCGATAAGCCCCAAGAGCTGCAATAGTATGATAAATAATTGCAAAAACTAGGATAATTACTGAGATTACTCCACCAAATAAATAGACACGAGCATCAGGAAAAAGTCCTTTACTAAAACTATGACCAGCAGCACCTAGATCACTAAATCCAGGAATTCCTCCCATAGCTTTTCAGTATGCTCCAAAAGCAAACGGAATAACTAAAGCTAGTGTTATTACTGAAATAGCTGACATAATTGCACCCTTAAGGTTTTGTTTAAATAAAACTAATTCAGCAAAACCAGGAAAAATTAAGTTGGCAAAGAAACTAATTCAACGTAAGTTTTTCATAGTTTCAACAGGAATTGATTTTTGAGCTTCAGTAACTTTACTTTCATAAAGTTTTTTATTAATTTTATTTTCAGCTAATTGACGTCAAAATAAAGACTTTAAAACTTCTTTGTTAGATTGAACTTTTGATTTTAGTTTTTGTTCGTTAATAGATTCTTTTTTAAAAATATTAAGTTCAATATTTTTGTTTTTAAAAGCAGCTTTAGTAATTTCTTTATTTTTAATTCTGTTTTTAGCTTCAAGTTTTTGAGCTTTAAATTGTTCAAGAATTTTAGCTTTTGCAGCTTTAAATTCTTGTTGCTCTTGGTCGTAAATTCCAAGAGACTTTAGTTCTTGTAAGCTAGTTTTAGCTTCAATTTTTTCGGCTAAAAATTTTAAACGTGTTAAACGATAGTCAATAAAGGCTTCTTTTAAAGCTTTAGCTTCTTCTAAGTTAAATAATCCTTCATAACTATAAGTTTTAACTATTGCTCCAACTTGAGATTTGTATTGTGATTTAACTAAAAGTTTAGCTTCTTTTTGTGTTTTAAAGAAATTTAATTTGCTTAAATATTCTTTTGTGGCTATTTTAGCTAAATCATTTTGAGGCGTAGAAGTATTAAAGTAAGTTTCTATTTCCTTGATTTTTTTATTTAATTCCTCATTAGTTAAGTTATTAAAACTAAAGTCAAAACTAACAGTTTGAATATCTTTATTCTTTAAAAAACTTACTAAGTCTTTATAGACTTGCATTTTAGCTCTAAACTTTGCTTTAGTTAATTGTTTTTTATATTCTAAAGTTAGAGCTTTAACTTTTTCTTTAGCAGCTAAAATAATATTATTGCTAATTTCTTTATTTTTTTGCTCTGAAGCTAAAATTTGCTCTTTTTGCTCTTGAACTTTTTCCAGTGCTTTAGTTTGGTTTGCTTTAGCTTTATCGCGATGATCTTTTAAATTTTGGTTATATTCATATTCTAAAGTAATAATTTTTTGCTTAGCTTCTAGTTTAATATTAGCTTTTTCTTTTAAATAAAGTTCTTTTTGTAATTGGTTAGTTTGCTCATATTGGCGCATTAATTCTTGTTTTTTATTTTGCAACGAAATTCTTTGAACTTCAAGTTTATTGTAAATGTCTAAAAAATATTTTGAGACATTTTGACTTTGAGCGAGTTTGTCAATTCAAACTAATTCAATTGGAAGTAATTTATCCCTAATTTTGCTTAAATCAAAATTAAGATCTTGATTATTTTTAATGTAAATTAAGATGATGTTAAAGATAGTATATTTTTTGAAAATTTCTTTTTCATCTAAATAAGTTTTTTTCTTTAAATCATCTATAATACTAACTTTATAGCTAAGCTCGTCAGCAGACTTTGTTAAAGAATAAACAAAGTCTTGAGCATAGTTTTGAATAGATTTTTTAGTTTTAGCTAATTTTTTGATTTCAAAGCGCAGTAATGAATTCATTGAATCAAAATATTTAAGTTTTTTAATTGAATCTTTTAAGACTCCTATTTTATTTTTATAAGCAACTCTATGACTAGCAAGTTCACGCTTTAAATTATCACTAAGTTTAGTTCTTGCTCTTAAGTATAAGTCACGGTCTACTTTTTCTTGCGCTTTGATTTTATCATTGTCGCGCATGAAAATGTTTTTGATTTGTTTTTTATACGCTTTTAGATTCCCAACAGAAGATGGAAGAATACTATCGAATTCCTCGCCATATCAGTTATAAAGTTTTAATTCTTTCATAACTATTTACTTCCTCCTTTATGTATTTTAAATCATTCATAATAGTGAAACTTACGTTTTATATGATATTGGAACAAAAGATAAATTAAAGTAATGATGATGCTAATATTTATAATTGTAATTAAGCTTCCAAAGACTAACTGCAAGGTAGAAAGTAGCTCTGTTCCATTAAAAAACGGTGAAGCTGCTAAGGTTATAAAGACAACCACTCATGAATATATAAAAATATATCCATGTTTATGTTTATGTCGAAGCAAAACTAAGTAAACTAGAAAGAATAAAATTATAAAAGTATTAGCTAAATATGAAATTAAGGTTCGCATGGCAATTTGTTGACCTAATTCACTAATTTGTTCATTAGTTAAGTCTTTAGTTATCTTTTGGTAATTAGAAGTATTAATCCCTAAGCCAAAAGGGATTAAGAGCCAGACAAATAGCGCTGCAGTAAGTAGCGCTATTTGAGTTAATAAAATATAAAAATTAGTTTTACTTATGTTTGATTTATATTTATACATTAGTTTGAAATTGTAACGTATGTAGTTGAATTTGAAGTGTTCAATACTCCAATTTGGTTACTAAATAAGCCACTTAAAGTTTTAGCCATTTTATTGGTAAATGCATCTAATGTATTAATTCCTTCACTTGCCATTTTTCTGTATAATTGAGCATTTCCAAATGTTCTATTGTTCATATAGTCTCAAACAATTCCAAATTGTGGGTTTGAATTATCAACACGTGCTGGTTGAGTTTCTAATTTACCAAGTCCACCTTGGGCAATTTCTTTATCAGATGAAATAACACTAAGTAATTTATCAATAGTTAATTTAGATTCGTATGATTTAACTTTCTCATCAACTTCTTTGTAGGTTGCTGTTTTACCTTGTACAAAGACTGTATTTTTAAAGATATCACCAACTGAAGCTCTAACACGAGCAGCATTTAAGTAAGTATTTAAATAAAGTTTAACAACTTCTTTGATTTTAGCATCATCTAATGTTGTTTTAGCAAAATTGGTTACGAATTTTTTGGCATTAGCAATTTTTTCGGTAACAATTTTATCTAATTCAACAGTGTTATTATTTTGTTTATCAGTAGTTAAAGCAGTTGTTAATTCTTGGATGAATTTATTTGTATCATTATCACCATTAACTCCAAAGATGTAGTTTTCGATTTTTCTCATGTGAAGCGCAATCGGTGATTGAGTCATTTTTGCTGCATCATCGCTACTTAATGATCCTTCTTTAAGTAAGTCTTTACCAACCATTCATGGTTGTTTACCGCTACCAGCTGATTCTTCACCAACTAAGTTATCTAAATTGTCAACTGATAATAAAGCAGCAACAGTGTTTCTAAGAGGTAAAATGTCTCCTAAAGTAATAGCATCAAAGTCTGATTGTGAAACACCTTCTGGACGTTTTAATGATGATTTTTGGCTAGCTGCTTTAAGTTTGTTAGCATCTGCTGTATGATCTGTTTTATTTGATCCTTCACCATCAGCACTTCAAGAATTTCCTCAAATTCCTTGGCTAGATAATACTGAGATATCTGAGATTTTTTTATCAACATCAGCTTTTAAAGCAGCATAATTTGCATAACCTAATTCTTGAGCAAATTTAGTGACTTCGTTAAATTCTGCTGTATTTTCGCTTTTAATACCATTAATTAAAGTTTTCTGAACATTATCAACAAATGGGATCTTAGAATCATCTTTAAAGTATTCAGTGAATGCCTCTACTGAGTAAAGAGCTTTAAAAAATTCTTTAATAGCTGTTTTTCTAGCACTACTTGCTCCATTGTTTCTTGAGTTAATTGCAAATGATCAAGAACCAGGAGTTTGTAAGTAACGGTTGTTATCATCTGCTTTAACAACGTTAAAGAATGATTTTGCTCCACCTGCTGTTTCTGAGTTTTGAGTATCTCAAGAACCAATAACAGCATAGTCGATTTTTCCATCTTTCATTAAACTAAAGATTTTAGCTTGTGCTTCACCTGTTGAACTATTTAATGATTCAACTAAGTCTGATTGTGAAATGCCATTTTTACCTCATACTGTCTCAGCATAGGCATTTGAATCTTTTAAGAAAGCTGCTTCGTAAATTGGGAAAAATAATGATGAGTAGACTTTTAATGCTGCTTTAAAGTGTGCATTGTATTGATTTCCTTCAACAAAACCTGAAGAAATTTTACCAGTAGCTGTATCGGTATATAAAATTCTTGACATAATATTTGTTAAAGTTGCATCATTAGGATTATCTTTTGCAAGTTTTTCAAAAGCTCCAGCTAACACACCATTAGCGTACCAGAAGTCTTGGAACCTTAAAAGAAGTTTTCCTTGATTAATTAATTCAAGTAAAGTATCAGTATTTGGATTTGTAAGCACTGTTCTTGCTTCTGCTTCTGGTAATCTAGAAGCAAGTATAATAGCTTCGGTGTTATGTCTAATAGCCATAAGTTTGCTTACAGAGTTATTACCTGAACGACCACGGATTGTACCAAATGATCTTAGTTGTGCTTTTTCAGCTTCAGTAGCATTAGTTGCTTGAGCTAATTCATCAATTAGTTCTGGAATTAAGTCATCAATGTAGCTTAAAGCATTCTTTTGAGTTAAGTCTGTAACTCTATCACCAGGTAAGTAGAAGATATCAGCTACTTCACTAGATGAATTACCTTGTAAACCAAAATCTAAAGCACCTCAAACGTCTTTTTGAAGAGTTTTAATTTTGAAATTAGCAGCTGAAGGTGTTTTGTTGTAGATTTCAATAGCTTTTTGATAAAAGTCTTTTTGAACACCATCAACAGCAACAATAATTTCACCTTTTTCTGCAACATTAGATGTACCACAAGATACTGCTGCAAAAGCTCCTGCAGATAATAAGCTAGTTGCAGCTAATATAAATTTACGTATTTTCATAATAATTCCTTAAATCTATTTTTCATGATCTTAGCTATTCAAAAGCTAATTCATTTTTTTGATATGCAATAATTAGAAAAACGATTGCAATTGGAGATAAAAAAGTTAATGATGATAATACTCCAAGTAAAGCAAATAATTTATTAAATTCGGTTTTTTTGTGAATGTATAAAACATGAATTGACAAAATAAAATTAACTAAATAAGTCAGTAATAAAACCGAGATAAAGATCCTACTTTCGTATGCATTTAATGATGAGGTAACGTTTCCATATATTTCACCTGGTTTTGCTTCATCTATTGCTTTTTTAATAATGAAAAGCAATAGAATTGTCATCACAAAAGCAACAATATTAGAAAAAATCATAAAAAGATATTCTAAGATCTTTGGTTTATACCTTCTTTCAAGCGGATATTTACCAATTAGTAAGTATCTAAGCTTAGTTTTGAAGGGAATTTTTTTAAATTGGATTTGCTTTTTCATTTTTCTACAATAATTTTAACAAATTTATAATAATAATTTATTTTATCGTAAAATTAATGCCAAATGATATTGATAATATTACTTGTCTAGTCATGCTATTTAGCTTCAATGAGGTAAGCCCCAAATTTCAATTTGCCACTTGCTGAAATTGTGGTCTTATTGTTTGAAGTAGTATGAGAAAAATTATCTCCAAATAATTTTTCTTTTACTTGGTAATTTGCTTCTAAACTAATTTTAGAAGTTCCTTCAATTGAATCAGAATAAAGGATTAAAAGGTAAGTTCCATCATTATTATTTCTTAAAGTTGTATTAGTAGTTTTAAAATCATTTTGTGAAGTTGAGAAATTTAAGATAGTAGTAGGATTTTCAACAACATATTTTTCATTCATTTCACGCATTGAAATATATTCTTTGCGTAAGTTAATAAGTTTAGAAACTAAGTTATATGATGAATTAGGGTTTTTAATAATTGCTTCCACACTTCCTTCGCCTGGTGAAGCTTTTGGCGAGATGCGGTCATCAGGACTTTTAAGTTCGTAAAAGTCAACGTTTTTAGTAGTATCTTCTCATCAAAAAGCTTCACGTACGTTTACATCACGAGTTTTAGGGGCTCCTTGCATTAAAATTTCGTTCCCATTATAAAGTGTTGGAAGACCACCACGAGATAATAAACTAAATAAAGCAGCAAGATATTTTGCCCTTTCTTTATCAGTTAATTTATGAGGTTCATTAGTAACTTGCGACTCTCCAAGACCAGATTTAATTTTAGAGATTCAGCGTTCTACATCATGGTTATCTAAAAACGGAATTCATTCTCTGATAACCCCATTTTTATCAGTAAATCTTTTGATCATTTGAATTTCTTCATAAGTATTTAATTCAACACTTGTTGAATTTTTTCAGCGTGAACCATCAATTAATGAACTAAGTGATATTTCATCTCGGTTATTGAATCAATTTTTTTGCGAATTTTGATTTGATGAATCATCTCATCATTCACCAAACATAAATGCTTCTAATGATGATCTTGAAATATTATTGTTTTGGGCTTTTATGTATTCTTCATTAGCTACTTTCCTAAATTGACTAAATAATTGTACTTCATAACCTTTAAGATTATTCCCTTTATAAATATTAGTTGAGTCAAAGAAATGGTAAAAAGCATCATATCTAAAGCCATCAATTCCTTTTTTAGCTCAAAATTTATGAATGCTTTTAATTTCATCAATAACTTCTTGATTTTGTAAATTTAGATCTGGCATCCCTGATCAAAATTCTGCAGCTCATTTATATTGAGATTGTGGTGGGTTTGAACCAGGAGTATTAACAACTTTATATAAATGTCTTATATCATCAGTTCCTTCTTTTTGTCCCCCGCTTGAAGTTTTAGGATACATATAGTAATATTTCATATATTTAGGATCACCTTGCAAGGCTTTTTGGAATCAAGGATGTTCATATGAAGTATGGTTTAAAACCATATCAATTACAACTCTAATTCCTTTCGCATGTGCCTGGGTTAAAAATTCATCAAAAGCAGCCATGCCACCAAGCTCAGGTACTACATCAGTATAATCAATAACATCATAACCATGGTAAGAAGAAGCAGGGTGAATTGGTGAAAGGTATAAAGTATCAATACCTAAATTAACAAAGTAATCTAGGTTATTTTTTAAACCAATAAAATCACCTATACCATCATTATTACCATCAGCAAAAGAATAAACAGTTAATTGGTACATTACATTAGATCTTTTTGCTTCCTTATTAAAAGGAGCGATGCTTTGGACGTTATTTGCTTCATCTTTGTAGCTAAGGTTAGTTAGGTTATTAGTTCTAACTAACTTAGCAAAAGATTCATCACCTCAATTTTTTAATGTTTTAGTTGCTTGAAGTTTTGCAAACTCTTTATCTTTATCATATTTTAGCTCGTAGCTAGCACAAGCAATTGCTGTGCTGGCTACCAAAGGTAAAGAGGCTAAATTTAATAGGATTTTAAAATATTTTTTCATATTTTAATTATATTAAAATTTGAGGTTAATTTTTATTTATCAAAAAACTAGATGACCAGCCAAATAAAAACCCAGCAAAGAGATTAGTTCTTTGCCGGGTTTGATAGTTCTTTAGCTCAAAGATTAGCTACTTTTTTCAATGCATTTCAAAGTGGTTTATCTTTGATTGTGTGTGAAGCATTATCAACTAAGTATAATTTAGATTTTTTTAGTTTTTTAGCTAGTAAATAAGCTCCAATAGGGCGACAATCTACGTCTTGACGTCCGTGAACAATGTCAACTGTAATATTATCTAACTTGGAGGTATTTTCTAAAATATAATTATCTTTTTCGAAAAAACATCTATGGATAAAATAATGGGTTTCTAAAGTTGAAATTGATAAATAAAGTTTTCTGTCTTCTGGATCAGGAAAGCGCTTTGGAGTATATTTATGCACTGAAACCAAAGAGCTTTCTCAGTCATAAAAGTATTTAGCTGCATCGGTACGAAATAAAGGGCTAATTTGTTTGTTGAAGACTTTGTAATATTTTTCTAACAAACTTTTACCATGGATTCGTTTAACGTGATTTTTATATTTTTCAAAATAATCAGGGTAATACACGCTTGCTCCACCTTCTTCATATAAAAAATTTATATCTTCTTGGCGACCTAAAAAAACCGAGCGAAGCAAAATGCGCTTTACATTTTGGGGATATTTAATACTATAAGCTAAGGCTAAAGTTGTGCCCCAACTTGAGCCAAATAAATTAAT
Source organism: Mycoplasmopsis bovirhinis (assembly GCF_900660515.1). Taxonomy (NCBI): domain Bacteria; kingdom Bacillati; phylum Mycoplasmatota; order Mycoplasmoidales; family Metamycoplasmataceae; genus Mycoplasmopsis; species Mycoplasmopsis bovirhinis. Next base: position 357,878 of record NZ_LR214972.1, on the reverse strand, counting down.
TTTATCAATCTTAAAATAGTTTCGCAAACTTTCAATATCTTGAATTAATGCATTAGTATTATTATCTTTTAATTCTAAATATGGTTTACTTCTTCCAGTTCCCCTTTGATCAAAATAAATTAATTTAAAAATATTTAAATCAAAAAGTTGGTTATGAATTGGATTCGAATAACCCCCTGGGCCACCATGAATTATAAAGATAGGAAACCCTTGGGGGTTTCCATATACTTCATAATAAATTGAGTGCAGTTTAGTAACATCTAAATAACCTGACTCAATAACATCATTTTTTCTAGAAATTTCGCTTGTTATCTTCTGTAAGAGGTCTTGAGAATACATAGTGACCACTTTCTGTAACTAAAACATCGTCTTCAATTCTTGCACCAGCTAAACCTTCAATGTAAATTCCTGGTTCAACAGTAATGATCATTCCTGGTTCTAAAATTGTATTTGAACGACCCGAAACATTTGGAAGTTCATGCACATCAATTCCTAGTCCATGACCTGTTGAATGAGTAAAGTATTGTCCATATCCTTTGGAACTAATATAATCACGACAAATTTTGTCAATTTCTGATACTTTAATTCCTGGTCTAACAGCTTTTCTTCCTAAAGCCGCAGCTTCTTCAACAATTTGTAAGATTTTTAAAGCTTCTGGGTTTACTTTACTTTCATCACCTACTACAAAGGTTCTTGTAATATCAGCTGTATAACCTTGATACTTAGCACCAAAATCAACTTTTAATAAACTATTATCTTCAATTAATTTGTCAGTTGGATGATGGTGTGGCTCTGCAGCATTAGAAGCTGAAGCAATAATTTCATCAAATCCTTCTTTATCTGCACCATGTTTTTTAAGTAAGAAGTTTAATACCGTTGCTGCTTCTTTTTCTGAAATTCCAGCCTTAACTCAAGTTTTGAATTCATTTAATGCACTAAGTGAAATATCAATCACTTTTTGCATTAAATGTAATTCTTCTTGAGATTTAACAATTCTTAATTCTTGTCCACTTACTCAAATTAATTCTTCAGGTTGTATTAAACTAATAATTCTTTCTTGAACATTTTTAATTAAATAATCTTTTTCTAAAGCAATTTTTTTGAAATTACGTGCTTTAAATCAATCTTGCATATTGGTTCCTGCAATTAACACAACTTCAACATTTTTAGCATGTTTTTGCGCATATTCGATGTATCGACCATCCACAAATAAAGTTGCTTTATCTTTTTCAATGGCAATAAAACCATCGGTAGTTTGCACATTTGCGTATCATAATCTTGTTTGAGGTGCTTCTGAGATTAAAACTTCAGCACCTGTTTGTTCAAACATTTTTAGTAATCTATTTTTATTCATTATAACTCCTATTAATTATTTTTTACTCCATTTGGGAATAATGCAGTAGTTGGATATTTAGTTAAGATATTTTGATTCTTAGCTAAATTTTGACGGTATGATTTTTCTTGTTTTGGATATCTTGTTTTATCACTTCCGTCAATTAAGTTATAAGCATAACTTCATTGTAAATCTTCGGTTTGGATTAAAGGTACAAAACCAGAACGTTTTGATAAATCTGTTCCGTTGATGTTAGTTGAAGTATTATAAATACCAACTGGAACACCATATTCATTAGTTACCATTGAACCACTTGTGCCTCCTGCTAGTGAAGAATTAGTCATAGCAAATGAATAACCAATTCCATTAACGGCTCTTTTATCATCAAAAACTCGTTCGTTAATGATATTGTTAGTAAAAGTATTTCGATTAACTACAACAGTATGATCTAAATCTGTTGAAGTATTTGACATAAAAACTCCATTATTTCCGACCTGTGGATAACCACCTACATATAAACGCTCGGGACGAAGAGACTTAAGTTTATTAGCTCCATCTTTTAAATAATAAGAAACATAATCAAATGGGATATACAAACTATCATTACCATGCTTAATAGTTTGTATTTCATTTTCCAATTCTTTAATAGCATTATCAATATGAGCTTTAAGTTCAGGATATTCATTTTGCTTTTCTGTTAATTTTTTATAGTTAACTTCAATACCAAAAACAGCAAAATCGAGTCCCATTCTTTCATCAGTGTATTGAGGCTCAGGGTGTCAGAACCAATTTTCTTTCATTTGCTGGTTTGTTGCTTGATCATAAATATCAATTGCAGCAAAAATTGTTTTTGGTGTACTAATAATATCACCAACAGAAGTTGCTCCATTAAGTCTTGATCTTTCATCTGGTGCATTAGTATAAATACTTGGACCATTGGTTAAAACTGATGGTTGGGAATTGTTAGGGATTGGATCTAAATTTATATTTGCTTTTGGTACCCCTAAATAAAATTGGTTAGTGCTCATCTTTGAATCAGTAAAATATTCTGGAAAAACATCTTTTAAACTTGTATCAGCACTATTATAGGCATAACGGTGCACATGTAAATTAGTAGCAATATAAAGCATTAAATTTTCTTTTTTTGAATCCCAAGCAAAATCTAATAATCATCCTGTTCCATTATGAACTAATGCAGGATTATCACCATTAGCTAAAACAAAGCCATAACCAACAGAAAAACTTTTATTTTTAATTTTTTCAACTGCTTTAGCTTGTTCTAACTTTTGAAAGCTAAAGCTACGTTTTTCAGCAGGGCTTGCATCATTAGCTGACTGTGTTTCTTGGTCAATAGTTCGCTGCACTTCAGTTTTTAAACTAACTAAAGCTGAATCTGAAGAATATTGTAACCTGAAAGTATAAAAATTCTTTTTATCTGGATCTTGGACTTTTTGAATTAAAGCTCGTAATTCTTGTTTTGAAACACTTGAAGAAGATGAAGTATTTTGAGTTTGGTTGTTGTTTGAACTTTGATTATCATTTGGGCTAGTTGTAGGATTTTGTTTTGAATTAGATATCTTAGCTAGAAGTTGTTCTAATAATGTTTTTTGGCTTGTTAAAGCAGCTTTAGTTTGCTTATTAAGTAAATTATAAGCTTCAAGCGCAGCTGTTACTTTATCTTCATCTTCTAAAGTAACAGAATCTTGAGTTTTGGCTAAGATTTCAGCGTGCGTTAACTTATAAGTTTCAATTTCTTGTTTTTGCTCTAAATTTTGCAATTCTTTTAATTGTTTTTCTAATAATTCTAATTGACTAGTAGTAAAATTATTTTTTAAACTATCTAATTGTCCTAATAACTGCTTTTTAAGTTCTGTGTTATTAAGTGAGTTAATTAATTGTTCTAAATTAACTTTAGTTCCTGTTAAATATTCAGTCATTTCAGTAACTAATTTTAAATAATCTTCTTGAGTCTTAATATTTTTAGCTTTAGTTTTAAATTCTTGTTTTTTCTCTTCACTAAATCTGTCAAAAAATGGAGCAAGCATTGATTCAAAAGCTGCATCAATTTTAGCTTCATTTGGAGTTTTGGCTGGCTCTTTTTTTATTTCTTGCTTATTACATGATATTACGATAATTGGTAATATTGATAAATTAAGCAAGGGAAGTAAAATTTTACTTTTTCATTTGATTTTTTTCATTATGTGCTTATTATACCAAATTTTAAATCATAAACGCTTTTATTTAAACTAAAGATTTTAAAAATAACATATATAATTTATACTAAATCTTATAAATAAGGAGTTTTATGCTAAACATTGTTTTATTTCAACCAGAGATTTCACCTAACACTGGAAATATCATTCGAACTTGCTTTGCCCTAGGAGCTAAATTACATATTATCAAACCAATTAGCTTTGATTTACATCCTAAATATTTAAAACGAGCAGGAGCAGGGCGCATGCTTTCAGACATTCGCCATGAAGTACATGAATCTTACGAAGCTTTTTACCAAAAATATCAAGCTAAAGAAATTTTTTATATTACTAGATATGGACTCAAAACTTATAGTGATGTAGCTTATCACCAAGTATATAATTCAAACAAAGAAATTTGAATTATGTTTGGTCGTGAATCAACTGGAATAGATAAAGCAATTTTACAAAGTAATTTGGAAAATTGTCTTAGAATCCCAATGGTTTCACAAATGCGCTCAATTAACTTAGCTAATTCAGTTTGCATTGTTAGTTTTGAAATTATGCGCCAACTTAACTGGCAAAGTTTATCATTGTATGAAGTAGAAAAAGGAAAAGATTTTTTAATAAATGATCTTAACAAGTAAACAAAATCTAAAAATTAAAAATTTAAAGAAATTACAAACTAAAAAGTTTAGAAATTTGGAGCAAAAATTTTTAATTTCAGGAGAACACTTAATTAACGAAGCTTTAAAACATAATTTAGTTTTAGAAATTTTTGAAACAAGTGATTCAAAGATTTATGCAAATGCAACTAAAGTAAGTTATGAAATAATTAAGTACTTATCGCAAACAACAAGCCCTCAAAAAGTTTTAGCTCTATGTGATAAAACAAAACTAAAACGAACTAAAGTTAATAAAATCATTGCTTTAAATAATTTGCAAGATCCAGGCAATGTCGGCACAATTATGCGTCTTGCTTTAGCTTTTGGTTTTGATACTGTAATTATTGAAAATTTAGATCCATATAATGATAAAGTTTTAAGAGCTTCGCAAGGAGCAATCTTTAATTTAAATATTATTGAAACTAAAGATTTAGCTAGTTTACTATTTGAATACAAAACTAATAATTTTAAAATTTATGCCTCTATGCTGGATTTAGAAGCTAGCAAACTTAATGATATTGAGTTTGCTAGCGATAAACTAATTATTTTATTAGGTAATGAAGGAGGTGGAATTAGTGAGCCAATTAAAAGTTTAGCAGATCAAAGTTTATATATTCCAATAGCTTTTGAAAGTTTGAATGTAGCAGTTGCAGCTGGTATAATTTTAGATAAAATTTATAATAAAAGGAATTAATTATGCATAATGAAAATCATGAGAAATTGCACCAAAACTTAGTGCAATGATACCCTGGACATATGGCTAAGGGCTTTAGGGAAATAAAAGATACTGCAGCTTTAGCAGATATCTTTATTGTTGTTTTAGATGCAAGGGCCCCAATTAGTTCATATAATGAAGATTTTGACCAAATAGCACCTCATAAACCAAGACTTTTCATCATTACAAAAGCAGACTTAATGGATCAAAGTAAAAAACATATAATAAGTGCTCGGTTTAAAGGTGAGCACTTATTATGACTTGATTTACGTAAAGGTAGTTCAAAAAAAATTATTTTACAAAAACTTAAAGAAATGAGTCAAGAAAGAATTGCTAAGAATTTAGCTAAAGGAATGATTCAAACTAAAATTAAGTCTTTTGTTGTAGGTGTGCCAAATTGCGGAAAAAGTACATTAATAAACTTAGTTTCAGAAAAAGCATCACTAAAAGTAGCTAATTTTCCTGGGGTAACAAGAGAAAAAAAATGAGTGGTAAACAAGGAATTTTTATTTCTTGATACCCCAGGCATATTATTACCTAAATTTGATGATCAAGAACCTGCAATAAAACTTTTAGCAATTGGTTCAATTAAGCAAGAGAATTTTTCAGCAGAATTTTTAGCTATTAAGCTTTGAATTTTATTGAGTAAATACTATCCTAATAAAATTATTGAATTAGGGCTCAAGCCAGCTTTTGATGATGTTCAAGCTTATGGATCATTACATGATTATGCTAAGAAATTTAACTTTTTTAAAGAAAAAGGGAAATTAGATCTTTTAAAAGCGCAAAATCATTTTATTCAATTTGTGAAAAAAATGAAAGGCATCACTTTTGATTAAGCAATCTTTTGAAGTAGTTTTTAAAAAATCAACATTTATTTCATATTTTTTTGAAATAAATGATAAAACTAAGGTAAGGGAAATACATGCCTGGCTTAAAAAAGAACATAAAAAAGCAAAGCATGTATGTTATGGATATTTAATTATAAATAATGGTGTTGAAAATGGTGGTTTTAGTGATGATGGTGAGCCAAGTAATTCAGCTGGTAAAGTTATTTATGATTTAATTAGAATTAAAAATCTTACTAATATTTTAGTAGTTGTAGTAAGATATTTTGGTGGAACTTTGCTTGGCTTTGGGGGATTGCAAAAAGCATACCGTCAAAGTGCAAAGCTTGCCATTGATAATTATTTAGAAGGGAAAAAATATGATAAAAATAGTTAATAAATATGATAATCAATCACAACTTTTAAAACCAGCTTTTGAAGGTTCTAGTTTTCCAAATTTTATTGGAAAACGTAATTTTGTAGTGAGTGATGATTTAAAGAAGCAAGAATCATATGTATATTTTGCTCAAGATAAGCAAAATTGATATGAATTTAGTAACTGATTTAAAAATTTTGCCAAAACTAATGCGCATAGTTACACAATTGACTTAGCTGCTTTTAGCAAATATTTTGATAAGAATGAGTTAATTAGATTTTTTATCTTTGCAACTAATTTTGCCAAAACTAAATTATTTAAAAAATCTAATCTCAAAGATAATAATGTAAAAGAAACTTCACTAAACTTACTAATTGAAAATATAAGCTTAGAGGAAAAGAAATTAATTGAAAAAGTTAATTTAATTTCTCAAGCTGTGAGCCAAGTGAGAAACTTGCAAATTATGCCTGAAAATTTCTTAAATTCAGAAATGCTATCCTCATTTGTCACAAATGACTTTTCTGGAATCGATAAACTTAAAGTTGAAGTTTTAACTAAAAAAGAAATTCAAGACTTAAATATGGGTTTACTACTTTCGGTAAACCAAGGGAGTACCCACGAACCAAGAGTTGTAATTATTTCATATCAAGGTAATCCTAAATCAAAAGAACATACTAGTATTGTAGGAAAAGGAATAACTTTTGATACAGGAGGAGTTAATACCAAAGGGTATCATATGGATGGTATGAAATATGATATGTCTGGTTCCGTTGTTGCAGCTTATGCTGTAAAAACCTTAGCTTTATTAAAAGCTCAGGTAAATGTTAGTGCAATTATGTGCATAACTGATAACCGTATTAATGGCGACGCTTCATTGCCAGAAAATATTTACCAGTCTATGAGTGGTAAATGAGTTGAGGTTGTTGACACTGATGCTGAAGGAAGGTTAGTTTTAGCTGATGGAATTTATTATGCAGCTGATAAATTAAAACCTACGACAATAGTAGATGTGGCAACTTTAACTGGAACAATTGTTACTTCACTTTCACATGTATATAGTGGAATTTTCTCAACTTGTGATACTAAATGGGAAATATTTAAAGAAGCAGCTAAAATTGCTCAAGAAAAAGTGTGGCGTATGCCAATGCATGAAGATTTTAACAAAGGTAATAAAGGCTCAAAAGTTGCAGATTTAGCTAGTTGATCTAATAGTGTTAAACAAGATTCATCACAAGCAGCTATGTTTTTAAAAGAATTTACTAAAGATATTGATTTTATCCATTGTGATATTGCTGGAACAGCAGATGTAAACAAAGAGCCACAAGGACCACTTGTGGCAACCTTAGTTGAATTTGTTTTAAAACTACAAGAAACAAAAAAAGAAACTGAGTAATTAGTTTCTTTTTTGATAGTTTTAAAAAATATTATTATTTTTTTTCTTTGTGATTAGTATGAGAATTGCATTTTGAGCAGAATTTAGATAATTCTACTTTTTCAGGATGGTTCTTTTTATTTTTCTTAGAAATATAATTTTCCATCTTGCACTCTTGACACGCGAGGGTGTATCCTTCTCTTGCCATATTCTACTCCTTTGCTAAAATATAATTTTGTATTAGTGCTTTATATTATATCTTAAAAATAGTTTTATTAAAAATATTTTCTAGATTAGTTTGAAACTACTATTTTAGTAGTTTTATTTTGATCATTTAACTCTTTAATATATTTGCTAAAGGCACTATGTAGTGCATTTGCAATTTGGAAGCTAAAAAGATCATGAGTTCTTATGTTATAAGACTTTAAGTCTTGATAAAGTAGTGCATTACCAAAAACTTCTTTGTTCATAATTTTTCACACTTGCTCAAAAACTGGGTTTGAATTATCAGGTCTGATAGCTTGTGTTTTAGTAATTCCTAAACCACCTTCAGCAATTGATTTATCAGAAGAAAAAACATTAAAAGTTTTATTAGTTTTAAATTTCTCTTCATAGGCTAAAATTTTGTCTATTACATCTGATGGAATACTTGCATTACCTTGTGGCAATGAAGATCTTGACGCAAGATTCGCAATTAAAGCTCTAATTTTTGACGGATTTAAATAAGTATTTAAATATCCATCAACAATTTGCTTTATTGTATCCTGTGTAGGAATAGTTTTGGCAAAAGTATCAACAAATAATTGAGCCCTTGTATAAAGATAAGTTTTAAATTGATCTAAATTTTTAGTATTTTTAGCTTTTAAATCTTTTAATAAGGTTTGAGTTAATGATTGTAAAAATGTAGTTTTTGAATCATTAAGGTCTCCATCAACACCAAAAATAAATTCTTCAATTTTGCGAACATGTAAAGAGTTATTATTATGAATCATTAAAGAAGCAAAAGGATGATTAAGTGAACCAGCTTTTAATAATTCATGAGATACTAATCAAGACTGATTAGTATTATTATCTACACCTGTTAATAAATCAACGTTTTCTAAACCTAAAAGAGCAGCAATTCCATTTCTTAAAGGTAAGATATCTCCAAAATTTAGTGTATCATAGTCTCTAGTAGCTAATGAATCAAGTTTCTTAATTTGATTTTTTAATTCACTTGCTTTAACATAGTTACTTTCAGCAAGCGGGTTAGTTTGGTCAATATTTTTTGACCAAGATTCACCTCAAGTATTGAAGTTAGATCAACTTTGTAATTCTTGAATCTCTTCTTTAGTATAAATAGTATTAGGGAAGGATTTATAATTTTTAATATAGTAAAAACGTACTAAAGCAGGATTTAAATATGTATTTAAATAACTATTAACAATATTAGTTATTTGTTCTAAATCAAGCTGTGCTTTAGAATATTGATCAACAAAACTTTGAGCTTTGTTAATGATATTTTGTTTATATTCTTGCAGTTTATTAGTTTGATTTTGCTTATCTTCTCAAAGCATTAAAGTTAATTTATCAATTAAATCTAATTTTAAGGATTGATTATCTCCATTAATGCCAAAAATTTCTGTTTCAATTTTACGTATATGCATTGATTCATCTGAAATTCTACCATTTTGTTCATATGCAAGGTAGCTTGGAATATTAGTTATTTTTAGTAATGATTTAGATACTAATCATTGATCAGTATGTTCATCACTTCATTCAGGGAATTTTTTTCCCTTTAAATCATTAATGTTTTCTAGACCTAAAAGAGCAGCAATAGTGTTACGAAGTGGCAAGATTTTACCTAAATTCATATTAATAAAATCTTCATCGGTTAAATTAGGTTCTTGTTGAATTAAATATCCTTTTAATGATTCACTTGCAACATAGTTAGCTTCATCTACTGGATTTGTTGCATTAGATAATGATCAAGATTCTCCCCAAGTAGCTTGGTTATATAATTTTGAAAGTTGTGGCAGATCTTCTTGCTTTGCAAAAGCATTTAATTTTAGTTCCTGATATGTTTCAAAACCTAATGATTTAGCAATATTAGTTAAATCATTATATTGGTCAATATTTTGATTTTTAATACTATTAGCTAAATCATTATAAACTTCTTTAACAAATGGAATATTAGTTCCATTGTTAAATAGTTCATGATAAGAAGCAACTTCAAAAATTGTATTTAAAAAAGTTTTTAATGCTTCTTTGCGCTCTTTAGAAGCATTTAAATTTCTAGAACTAATCCCAAAACTTCAAGCACCTGGCGCTTGGAGAAATTCATATTGCTCATTAGTTTTAACAATACTAAAAAAACTTTGGGCATTAGCATTAGTTTGGGAATTTTTAGCATCTCAAGAACCAATTACAGTAAAATCAATTTTACCTTGTTTCATTAAGGTAAAAATAGCTTTATTAGCAATTTCTGAATTTGAAGATAAAGATTGTTTTAATTCTAGTTGACTAATTCCTTTTTGACCTCAAACTGAATTATTATATTCTTCTGGAGTAAATATATATGCTGCTTGGTAAATTGGGAAAAATAACGATGTAAAGACATTTAAAGCATCTTTAAAATGCTTATTATATTTATCACTAATTACAAATCCAGAGCTTACTTTATTAGTTTCTGGATTTGTATACAAAATATGCTTCATTAAATCTATATTGCTTAGTTGTGGTTCAGATTTTTGCAAGTTTGCAAAAACTCCAGCAAAGACTCCATTTGAATATCAAAAGTCTTGAAATCTAAGGAGCATTTTACCTTGGGTTATTAATTCAACTAACGTATTTGTTTCATCTGATTTAAGAATATCTGCAGCTTGAGCTTCAGGTAAACTAGAAGCAATATACAAACCTTCAGTATTATGCACAAGTCCTAATAATTTAGAAGTATCATTTAATTTAACACTTCCAAATTGTCTCATAATCTCTTTTTCAGCTGCAGAAGCCTTAATTTTAGCAGTTATTTGGTTAAATAATGAATTGTCAAATTCATCTAAATAAGCAAGCTTATTAGCATTTGCTAATAAAGTAATATAATCTGAAGGCATATAAATAATATCTAAATTATCTTGATCATCTTCCTTAGAATTAAAAGCTAATTCTAAAGCAGATCATAAGTCTTTAGATACAGTTTTAATTTGATATTCTTTACCAATTGTTGTTTTACTAAATGAATCAATTACTCGGTTATAAAAGTTACGTAAACTACCATCTATTGCAATCGTAATTTCTTTGGAAGTATTTGGATCTTTTGCTTTAGTTTGATTACTAGGGTCAGTATTTATTGGAGTTATTACTTCTTGGTTTGGGTCTTGCGGCTTACTAGGTTTAGAAGGTTCAGATTCTTTTGCACATGAAACAAGCGCAAAAGAAGCAAGTGAAGTTGTTAAAGTAGTTAATAAGAAGTTTCGAAATTTCATACTATTTTGGAGCAATTAAAAAAGCTCCAAATTTTCCTTTCCCTGTTGCTTTAATAGTTTGTTTAGTTCCTTGAGTATAACTTGTAAAATTATCCCCAAATAATTTTTCCTTAATAGTATAACTAGGATTTAAACTAATTTCTGATTCATTTTCTAATGAATCAGAATAAATAATTAAAATCATAGTATTATCGTCATTTAACCTTAAAGTTATATTTTGCTCTTTAAAATCTGATTCTTTTGTTTGAAATTCTAAAACTTTAGGTAAATCTCACCAAATATATTTTTCATCCATTTTTCGTAGTGAAATGTATTGTTGTCTTAATTTAATGAGTTTAGCAATTAAATTATAAGATGAATTTGGATCATTAACAAGACTTTCAATTGTTCCTTCCGCAACACTAGCTCCTGGTTTGATGCTTACTGCATCATTTTTAGCTTCCTTAAAGAAAACATTTTTACTTTGATCTGCTCAATTAAAAGCTTCTCGAACATTAGTATCATCTGTTTTAGGCCCTCCTTGCATTAAAATTTCGTTCCCATTATAAAGTGTTGGAAGGCCACCACGAGATAATAAACTAAATAAAGCTGATAAATATCTAAATCTTTCTTTATCAGTTAGTTTGTGTGGATTAGTATCAACAGGAGTTTGTTTTTCTTGGTACTTATATTTATTAATTCATCTTTCAACATCGTGGTTATCTAAAAATGGAATTCATTCACGTTTTTGCCCTTTTGAATCAGTTAAAGCTTTAATTAAGTTTAATTCATCGCCTGGATGAATTCAAACATAATTAACATCATCTTTTCATTTACTTCCGTCAATTAATGAACTTAAAGCTTTTTGTCCAATTTTGTCAAATCAATTACTTTTAGCTTTCTCATCATATGAATTACCTCACCATTCACCAAACATAAAAGCTTCATTTGAGGATCTTGCTATGTTATTAGTTTGTGAGTTTTGGTATTCTTGCTCAATTACTTTACGGAATTGAGCCATTAAATCTACTTCAAGACCTTTTCTTGAAGTATTTTTATAAATATTTTCTGAATCAAAGAAATGGTAAAAAGCATCATATCTAAAGCCATCAATTCCTTTTTTAGCTCAAAATTTATGAATGTTTAACATTTCTTGTAATAATTCAGGATTTTTTAAGTTTAGATCTGGCATACCAGATCAAAATTCTGCTGCTCATTTATAGTTAGTATTAGCAAAATTTTGTCCTGGAGTATTAATGTAAACAAAATTTTGTCTTATATCATCTGTTCCTTCTTTAGGTAATTTCTGAGAATTATTTTCATACATATAATAATAATTTTGGTATTTAGGATCACCTTGCAAGGCTTTTTGGAATCAAGGATGTTCATATGAAGTATGGTTTAGAACCATATCAATTACAACTCTAATTCCTTTCGCATGTGCCTGGGTTAAAAATTCATCAAAAGCAACCATGCCACCAAGCTCAGGTGCTACGTCAGTATAATCAATAACATCATAACCATGGTAAGAAGAAGCAGGGTGAATTGGTGAAAGGTATAAAGTATCAATACCTAAATTAACAAAGTAATCTAGGTTATTTTTTAAACCAATAAAATCACCTATACCATCATTATTACCATCAGCAAAAGAATAAACAGTTAATTGGTACATTACATTAGATCTTTTTGCTTCCTTATTAAAAGGTGCGATGCTTTGGACATTATTTGCTTCATCTTTGTAGCTAAGGTTAGTTAGGTTATTAGTTCTAACTAACTTAGCAAAAGATTCATCACCTCAATTAAGTTGTTTTTTGAGATTTTGGTTTTTTGTATCTTTAGTTTTTAATACTGGATTTGGATTAGTTTTGGCTGAATTTGTTGGAGGATTAACAGAAGTTTGAGGTGGATTTGAAACTATTGGTTTAGTTTCTGTTGGAGGGTTTTGTGTACAAGAAACAAGGCTAAAAAAACTAGTTGCTACTAAGCTAAAACTTAAGATTTTCTTTAATGATTTTTTCATTATTTGCTAACTTTCTTTTAAAAATTTAAACAACAAAATAATCCATATTATGATGGATTATTTTGAATTTAAGCTGATTGAGCTCCAGACTCCTGGGTATCTTTATCTAGGTTTGCTTGATCTTTAAGAAAGGTTAAAGATCATTGCACGATACGAGCTTTATTTAAATAAGTGTTAAAGTATAATTTAGTGATTTTTTCGATATCTTCATCACTTATTTTAGCTTCAGTTTTAGCATAGTTATCAACAAAGTTTTTAGCTTTAGTTTTAATGTCAGTGTACGTTTGGGTTAATTGGGTGTTTTCATGTCCTTCTGTATTTAATTTAACAGCTAAATCTTTGACAAAAGTTTTGTTTGTATCTTTACTATATTCATCACCATGTACACCAAAGATTTCTTTTTCAATTTTTCTAATATGTAATGCTTCAGAATTATCATGTTTTAAAGAAGCATAAGATGGATTTGACGCACTATCTACATTTTCTTTTAATAATTCTTTAGCTACTAACCAATCTTTATCTTCAGTATTGCTATTTTCTTTACCTTTTAAAGTTGTTACGTCAGAAATACTTAAAAGAGCTGCTACTGTATTACGTAATGGTAAGATATCTTTTGCATTAGTATCTGATAACTTTACAAAGTTATCAGTAAGGTGTTTATATAAACGATCCAACATTTTTTGGTGATTCTCTACTTTATAGTAATTAGCTTCGTTAGCTGGTTCGGTGTTAGTATTATTAGTCCAAAAATTATCTTTAAATTTTTTATCATTTTGTCCTGATATTTTCGTTTCACCTTTATAAGCAAAGATTTTTTCAAAAATTTCATCAAAATTAACATTTCAAGTACTATTAGAATTATTATTTATAGTATACAAGATACTAAAAATAGCTCTAACTTTAGCAACATTTAAATATGTATTTAAATAATCATCAACATATTTTTTGAGTTTCTCTTCTTCTAAGGTTCCATCTTTACGGTAAGTATTGACAAAACTTCGAACTTTATCTTGAATTTCTTTTTTGATTTTTTCCATACCTTCAGTAGTAGAAGATTCTGTTTTATTAATATCATTTAATAAAGCAGTTTTAAGTTTTTCTATATAGGTATTTTTATCATTGTCAGATTTATCACCATCAACACCAAGAAAATGAGATTCAAGTTTTCTTAAACTAAGTTCACCGTTATCTTTTTCATTATCATAACCACTTGCACCTTCTTTTACTAAATTTGAGTTAATTTTTCATTCAGAAGTATTATCACTACCTTTTAAAGTATTAATATTATTAATTCCCAAAATAGCTGCCATGAAGTTTCTTAGAGGTAAGACATTTTGAAGTTTTAAAGTTTCAAAATGTTGTGAACTTAATAAAGTATCTTTATATAACTCTCTAAGTTGGTCTTGGAATTTATAATAGTTAGCTTCTGCTTTAGGATCAGATTTATTTGCATCAGCTGACCAAGAAGATTCTACTTTTTTACTTTCGTTTTGGGTTACTTCATTAGTTGTCGGTTGTTGGCTGTTTGTTTGAGAATTTGTAACTTCAGAATTTTGCACAGTGTTTTGTGCTTTTTCACTCTCAGCATTCTCAGTTTGAGTGCTTTGGCCTTCAGGATTTTTTACTGATCCACTTCTACTTCTATTACTTTCTACTTCTTGTTGTTGATTTGTTTGTTGTGTATCACTAGATGGATTTGATGAAGTTTGGTCTTTGTTATTACTTGTTGAATTATCTGGACTAGTAGTTGTTTGAGTTTGAGAGGAATCACTTGTCTTGCTTGATGAACCAGATTCAGCATTAGCATCACTTTGAGTATTTTCCTTGTTTTGAGTTACTTGTGTATTTCCATCAGTATTTCCTCCTGATGTTCCTCCATTATTTTGGGTATTGTTTGCATCAGGATTTTGAGGTTCAGTACTTTTGTTCTCTTCTTCTTTTGGTTGCTCGGTTGAAGGAGTAGTTGTAGTTCCTGGCTGACTTGAGCTACCTTGTTGGTTTGTGCTGTCATTTGAAGGAGTAGTTCCTTTAGGAACCTGAGTTTCTTGGTTATTTTGCGTATCTTGAGAAGGCGCTGCAGGCTTAGCAGCAGGAATAGTTAATGAATCATAGTATTCTTTATTATCATATTTATATTTGATTTTTAACACTCTAGTTTCAGTATTAAATTCAGCTATAAATCTTTTTTTATTGTTATTTACTGCTGTTCCTTCAAGTTTTGCTACTTCAAAAGTTTCTTTTAGTTTTAAAAGAGCTGTCTCAGGTTTACCACCTGATCCTTGGATTGAAAGGTATACTTGTTGGTTTGTTTCATTATTAGGACCATAAATTTGCATTTGTTTTAATCTTTGGTCATTCTTTTGTGCATCTTTTGCTAAATATTCTTTTAATAATTTATCAAATCTAGCTCCTAAGTCATCAGCTTCACTAAATTCAAATAAATTTAATGTCACAGGATTTGCTGGATCACCACCAAATTGATCAGTACCACCAAAGTTAGGTCCTGTGTTTCTTTGTGGTTGCTCAGCTTCACCAGTTCCTTGATTATTTTGAGTTTGCTCTTTTAGATCAGCAATTTTTGCAACTAGTTGATTTAATAATGTTTTTTCACTAGTTAATTTATCTTTAACATTTTGTTCAAGATTATTAAATGCATTTAAAGCATTATTAACATTAGTTTCATCCTCTAATGCAAGAGTATCTATTGTTTTAGCTAAAACAGTAGCATGAGTATTTTTAAAATTATTAGCTGCTGCTTCAGTTTGATCAGGAGCAGGTGCTGGAGCTGGTTTGTTTTGTGCTTGTTTAAGCTCCAAAATCTTAGCATTTAAATTATCTAATAAGGTTTTTTGGCTTGTTAAATTATTTTTAACAGCTTGCTGTAATGAGTTATAGGCATTTAAAGCAGCTGTAACCTTAGCTTCATCAGGTAAAGTTATATTACTTATAGTTTTATTTAAAACTTCGGAGTGAGTTGTTTTAAAACTATTTGCAGCTGTAACATTAGGATCAGGTTGAGGCGTAGGCTCAGGATCTTTTGGTTTTTGCTGTGAAGTACAACTTACAGCCCCTAAGGTTGTAATTGTTAAAATATTTGTTGTTATAAGTGTAAATTTACGTAATTTCATTATTTGTTTCCTTAATATTTAACTAAAATATAAATTAAGGATATTGTTAAATTACTGTATGATTTAACACAATTTAGAAAGAAGGACAAAATTATTGAATTCTAATATGTGTTAAAATATTGCATTAAGAATTTAAAATATCCTTAACTTTATTTTAATATATATATATATATGGACAGAAAGTCAAAGACTTGGTATGTAGTTTGGGTGGTCAAGTAATAAGGTGGGATATTTTAAATTTAATATACTAAAATATAAATTTATTTTTAGTGCTACAAATAGTGAACGAAAGTTTAGGGTGTTACTTAGAGAAGTTGAAATAATCACCCAAGAAAGATGATTTTTAATATCTGGAAACATTTCCACATTTTTAGGTGATATTTTAGGTTTATTGCAGTATTCTGATAATGCCTTTTAAAATATTTTTAATTTTTTTATTTTTTCTTTTTAAAAAATCCATTATAATAATCCAGCAATGCATAAAGACAGCAACTGCTTTATCTTACTTTAAAGCTTAATACGTTGCCTAGTGTATGTCTTCATTTCTAGTATTGCAAGTAATATAATATTTTGAAAGGGGGCTTAAATGGCAGAATCAAAATTCAAAAAAGCTAAAAAGGAAGTTGTTTTTGAAATTTCTAAAAAAATTCAAAATGCAGTCGCTGTTGCTTTTGCTGAGTATCGTGGTTTAACAGTAGCTGAATTAGAGGAATTTAGATTAGAAGCAGCTAAAGTTGGTGTTGAAGTAAAAGTTTACAAAAACCGTTTATTTAAAATTGCTGCTGCAAACAATGGATTAGCTGATTTAAAAGAACATTTAGTTGGTCCTAATATCTTCTTGTTTTCTAACAATGATGGTATGTCTGCTGCTAAACTATTAGTTTCATTTGCTAAAAAACATAAGCTAATGGTAATTAAAGCAGGAACATTCGAAGGTAAGGTTATTGATGCACAAGGTGTTAAAGATGTTGCAACTCTTCCTACTTATGAAGAAGCGCTTGCAATTCTTGCTCGTTCAATGATGTCACCTTTACAACAATTAGGACTATCACTTAAGATGTACAGTGAAAGTCAATCAGAATAATTTTATTAATAATAATATCAGAAAGGAAATTTAATTATGGCTAAATTAACCAAAGAAACATTTATCGAATCATTAAAAGAAATGTCAATTAAAGAAGTAATGGAACTTGTTGAAGCAATGAAAGAAGAATTTGGAATTGACCCTATGGCTGCTATGGCTGTAGCAGCTGCTCCAGCTGAGGGTGCTAGTGAAGAAAAAACAAGTGTTAAAGTTGTTTTAAAAGCAGATAACGGTAAAAAAATTCCAGTTATCAAAGCAGTTCAAGCAGTTCTTGGTCTTTCATTAATGGATGCTAAAAAAGTTGTTGATGCTTTACCAGCAGTTATTAAAGAAAACATTAAACCAGAAGAAGCTGAATCAATCCGTGCTACTTTAGCTGAAGCGGGTGCTGAAGTTTCAGTTGAATAATTTACTTGACAATAATAATATATAAAACTCAAGCCTAGCTTGAGTTATTTTTTTATGAATTTTATAGATTTTGAAATACAACAATGGTAATTAATTACTAAGATATATATATATATATATATCTTTGGCTATTTTTATAAACCTTATTATATATTATAATAATTGTGTGGCCTTTTTTTAAATAAAATTAAGCTGCACAATTTAAACAAAATTACTAATATAAACCGAAAGGATATAACAAAATGTTCTTTAAGACAAGAAAAATGCTATTAATATTTTTAAGCTCGTTAGCTGCAGTTAGTATAGCTTTAGTCCCTCATAATAAAATTGTAAAAGAATATATAACTAATAATTATTGGTACAATAAATCAAAAAATGAAAAAATAGTTGTTAGGGAACAAATGGTAAGTATAGAAACCTTGGCTAACGGAGAAATCCAAGAGACACCTATTAATAATAATTTTGAATTAAAATTAATACTAAAGCCAGGATCAGATGTTGAGGATACTGATTTTTTCCAACAGATAAATAGTGAATTTGTGGGAAAAATTGTAAATAGTAAATTAAAATTTAGTAAGCATATCCAAAGTAGGATATTGCCAATTGTCTTTTTTTACTTTGAAAATGAAGATGACCGTGAAAACTTCGTAAATAAAATTAAAGATTTTGAAGAAGTTTTCCAAGTTATTGTTTTTAAAAATGAATTAAAGTTTGAAAATGTTTGAGGAAATGATCCTAGTTTTGAATATTATCGTAGAACACACTGGTACCTCAATCTTGCTCCAACAAAAAGCTTGAATAATTTTAAGGAATCAATAAGTAAGAACCTTGAAATTGTTAAGGGACAATATGGAGCATACAATACTAAAGTTGGAAAAATTGGAATTATTGAAGTAGGAAAAAATAAATATGATACTAAATATTCTGAATTTTTTAGAAACGGAATAAAAATAAATGAAAATGATATTGCTAAACAACTCGGAAGTGATCCAGATTATCATGCAACTATAGTTGCTATGATTGCAGGTAGTCAATTTGGTGCTGATAAAACTTCATCAGTTTATCTTTCTAAATTTCAAAATCATGGTGAATGGCAAACTGTAATTGAGAAAATGATTTTAGATGACGGGGTAAGAATTATTAACCACAGCTATGGCCTAGATATTCGCAAACCCGGATATTATACATTATATGATGAGGATGCGTATTATTTAGATTATATAGCACGCAAATATGGAGTTATTAACTTTATTTCAGCTGGAAATGATGGTAATAAACAACATCACCAAATGGGCAGTGGCAAATTATCATTTAACTCAATTGTTGTTGGTGCTTTATCTGATAAAGCAAAAGTTAATAATGTATCTAAAAACAAAACTGCGGGCTATACTAATTATAAATTAGAAAAAAAATTTTCAGAACTTGCAAAACCTTTATTAGTTTCTCCTGGAAGTTTTTATAACCCTTATTATGAAACATGAATGAACAAAGAAAATTATGAGTATAGAAGTGGAACCAGTTATGCAACACCGCTCGTTGTTGGAGTAGTTTCAAGTTTTTTAAAAGCATATCCAGGAATAGACACTAGTGAATTTAGAATTCCTATTATAAAAACAATTTTATCAACTTCAGCAGTAACCCCTAAATTAGACGGGTTAAAATATAAAAGAAGCGGATATGAAGAAAAATTTGGTGCAGGTACCCTTGATGGAGTTGCAATGCATGAAGCAGCTAAAAACTACAGAACAGTCAGTGTAACTTCTGATAATTTTAATGAAATTGTACTTACAAGTAGTTCAATTTTTGTTGACACTAATCAAACTCTAAAAGTTTCTAGTTCATGATTGTTTAATGCCGGTATTTTAAAGAAAAATAAATCAAAACTTGAGTTCTACGAAGCAGTTAGAAGACAAGGAGGACATTGGTTTACTAACTATGATTTAATTCTTGAGTTTCAAAACCCAAATGGACAATGGGAAGAAGTAAAGAGAGTTGATTCTATTAATAGTAATAATGAACTGTTAGAATATAAACCTACTAAATCAGGAACATATAGATATGTTATTAAAAAATATAAATCAGTTAACTTTAGCAACTCAGTTGATGACCTACTTGCAGTGACACATGTGGTAAGAAATGACTAAAATTAAAAAAATATTAATTGGATTAACAACCGTAGTTATTCCTTTTTCTCTTTTTTCTTGTTCAGATGTAAAAGAAAATAAGAAACACGAAGATATTTCACTTAAATTATTACCTGACTATAAATTAAAAACTGAAGTTTCCCAAAAGGCAAACAAAATTTACTTTGAACTTAGCAATAAATTTGACAAAATATCAAAAGTTAATCATTTATCTATAGATAGCAGAACAAAGGAAATTGCTAGAAAAATAAATCAAAAAAATGGTCAGCAATGAGAATTTACGTTTTTTGATCATGTGCAAAAGCCACTTTATGTAAAAAATTATAATGGCTTTAACAGTAAAATTATTAAAATATCTTCTAAAGAAGAATTTGACAATATTATTGTTAAAAGATACAAAGATTTAAATTCAGTAGATAACTATACTCCAGTTGAAAGCGATATTGTTAGTGAATTTGAAAAAAGGTTTTTAAATTCCCAAAAAGTTTCTAATCTTTTAGAAACAAATGATCTTTATATTTTACATGCAGATGAAAAAGAAAATTTTAGTTATTTTATAATTCCATTTATGTCAAATGATTCGCTCGAACTAAATATTATTGACGATGGATCAATTTATAGGGTTTTTGATATAACAGTTTCAGGACAACTTTGGAAATCATTCATACTACCTAAAAAGCAAAATTTCAAAATTAATACTTATTTTGCAGATAATGAATTCCCTATTACAGGGTCAGCATCAGAAGCTAAAGAATATTATGATAAATTAAATAAATGATATAACGAAGAATTTAAAAAATTTTATAAAGATTAATAGTATATTCTAAAGTATTTGTATTTAGTGCAAATACTTTTTTTATTTTTGATATTTAATTAATTTAGGATTAAAACGATATTTACGACCTTCTTTAGCTTCGGGATTGCCATTTAAAAAAGTAGCATCAGCAGAAAATGTGTGGGTTAGTTTAAAAATACTTTGACCTACTCCATAATAATCAACTGGAACATGTAGTTCTTCAAATTCTTTAATCTTAGTTTCATTAAAACCAGATGAAACTACAATTTTTCATTGCTTTGCACCAGCTTGATCTAAAACATTTCTAAGTCTAGTAATTTGTTCAGGATTAACACCATATTGAGGTTTTTGGTGATCAAACATATGGTCTGACATATTTTTTGAAGTATCGACTCGTACTCCTCAAACTTTGTTACCTAATGTATTTCAAAGTTTGAGCGAATCTTGAATTACATTATTATTATAATCAACTAAAGCAATTAATTTGCGATTTGGAAAAGTTTTTAAAAAAGCTTTTGCAGCTGCTACTACATCACCATTAAATCCTTGGATTAAGACATGAGGCATACTGCCAAATAAATTTTCATCCACAACTAAATCACTTGTTTTTTGAGCCAAAGTAGAAACTAACTTAATGCCACCAAGCCTTGCAGCTTTACCATCAATTTCTTGGTTAATATAATGATCAGCTCTATCACCCATAAAAATAATTTCTTTACCTCTTGCAGCTCTAACACACCTAGCAGCATTTGAAGCTATTGATGAATAGCGGCTTAAAATTCCATCAATTACTCCTTCTCAAAGACCAAAATCATGGTAATGGCCTTCAAGTTCTAAAACAATATCTAAATTATTTATTTTGCTTCCTTCCGGAAGATATTTAATTGAATATTTGCTAGTATCAGTATTAGCTTCAAGCAAAGCTAATACATCATTAATTCCTCCAAGGATACAATCATCTTTACGTTGGAAAAATTGCATGACGATAACATTATCTGGTTTTTCTTTGGCTAAAATTTCTTTGGTAGTCGAAAAGTAAGCCGCAGTATATTTTTCTAACTCCATAGTCTGCTCCTTTATAAAATTGTAACAAATATTATAACAGAAAAATTAAAAAACAAAATATGGAATTATTTCCATGTTTTTTAAGATAAATTACAAACTTGAAGTTATATTATAATATAATATAAATAGATACAACGAAAGGACTTATGAATATTAAATCATTATTTAAAAATAAAGATACAATTTATTTAGATCAAAACTTTATTTCTAAGGACGAAGTTTTAAAGTTTTTTGCTAATGAACTTGTATCTAAAAATTATGCAATAGATTCATCAAAAATCTATGAACTATTTTTAGCTCGTGAAAAACAAAGTTCAACTGGAATTGGTGATTTTATTGCAATGCCTCATCTTGGAGATGAGGCGATGAAGCAAAGTACATTATTATTTGCAAGGGTAAATAATTTAGACTGAAATGCTTTAGATCAAAAACCAGTTAAATATATCTTTGGAATTGCTTTATCAAAAAACCAAAGAGAATCAGGTCATATTGAAATAATGCAACAATTATCATCATTACTTTTAAAACCTGAATTTATCGCTAGTTTAGATAAAGTTAAAACTAGTGAAGAATTTTTAGACTTATTTGATGCTTTTGAAACTAAGGATGTTGCTGAAACAGAAGGACAAGAAGGAACATATGATATTGTTGCAGTTACCGCTTGCCCTACTGGAATTGCTCATACTTTTTTAGCGAAAGAAAAGTTATTTGAGCAAGCTAAAAAAATGAATTTACGTATTAAAGTTGAAACCCAAGGTGCTGAAGGGGTGAAAAATGCCTTAACCACAAAAGATATTGCTAATGCTAAAGGAATTATTTTGGCAACTGACAGGGAAATTGAAAAAAGTAAATTTGCTAATGCTACAAACGTATTAGAAATTTCAACACAAAAAGCAATTTATAAAACTAAAGAACAAATTGAACAAGTATTAGCTAATAAAGGAACTAAAGTTAAAGTAGGCAAAGCAAATGATGAATCATTTGCTGAAATGTCTTTTGATGGTTTTGTTGGAAAACTAAGACGTGCTTTAATGTCAGGTATTTCTCACATGCTTCCATTTATTGTCTTTGGTGGAATTTTATTAGCAATTGGATTTTTATTAGACATTATTATCGGAGGAATTAATAAAACTGATATTAATTCACCAGTGTTTTTAAGTAATTTTGGATTTAATGCACCAATATCCAAAATTGTGTTTGACTTAGGTAAAATTGGACTTAACTTAGCTGTACCAATTTTAGCAGCTTATATCACTTATGCTTTAGTTGGACGGCAAGGATTATTACCAGGCTTTGTTGTTGGTGCAATAGCTAGTGGCCAATTAAGTTCAACTTATGGCTTTTTAAATGGAGCTATAAAAGCTTCGAACGTTGCTAATCCAGAAGCTTTTGCTGGCACTGGATCGGGATTTATCGGAGGAATTTTAGGAGCATTTTTTGCTGCTGCAATGGTAATAGTTTTCTCAAAATATATTTTTGGCAAACTTCCTCAAACCATGCAAGGGATTAAAAATATTTTATTTATTCCATTGCTTGGAACCTTAACTATTGCAATACTATTTTGAGTTGCAAATATTGCACTAATCTTTGTTAACTTAGGATTAGTGTTATTCCTTGGATTATTTGAAGCAAATCCTAAACTTGCTTGAATTTTAGGCTTAATCCTAGGTGCTATGATGGCAATTGACTTGGGTGGGCCAGTTAATAAGGCTGCTTATATCTTTGGAACTTTAACTATTGCTGGTGGAAAATCAAGTGTCTCAATGGCCGCTGTAATGGCTGCCGGTATGGTTCCACCACTTGGAATTGCACTATCAATGTTTATAAGTAAAAAACTTTGAACTAAAGAAGAAATTAACTCAGGTAAATATTCAAATATTCTTTTTGGTATTTCATTTATTTCTGAAGGAGCAATTCCTTATACTTCAAAAAATCCTAAAGTATTAGTTCCATCAAACGTAATTGGTGGAGCAGTAGCGGGAATTTTATCAGAATCATTAGGAGTAAATATTATTGCTCCACATGGTGGAATTTTCGTAGGATTTTTAGCAAGAAGTAATTTATTTAGTGACTTTGGAACTCAAGTTGGAATGGGTATTGTCTTTTGGATTTTAGCGATTCTAGCAGGAGCAATGGCACAAGCTGGAGCAATTATTTTCTTTAGTAAACTCAACCAAAAACACCCTAATTGACTTAGATTAAAAAGAGCAAAATAAACGTGATTTATACTTTAACACTCTCTCCATCTTCAGATTTATTAATCAAATCTGAAGAATTCTCTTTAGAAAAAGTTAACCGTTACCAAAATTATCAACTTTTACCTGGTGGTAAAGGTATTAATGCTTCAATTATTTTAAAGCGCCATAATTTTGATAACATTGCTTTCAGTTTATTTGACTTAAATACTTTTAATAATTTTCAAGAATTTTTTAACAAAGAAAACTTGAAAATTGAAAATATTAATCATCCTGAATTAACTAGAATTAATATTAAGTATTATGGCAATCTAAATAGCTTTGAACTAAATGGACCTAAAACTAAGTTAACTAATGAAATTAAACAAGCAATTTTAACTAAGCTTTCAAGACTTAATAAAAACGATTTAGTTATGATTATGGGCTTAAGTGATGAAAGTTTTTTAACTGAAATTTTAACAATTTTATTTAAAAATAATACCCAATTTTTATTAGATATTGACTCAGCTAATTTAAAAGACTTTTTAGCCTTTAAACCATTTTTAATTAAACCTAATTTTGATGAATTAACAAGAAATTTCAATTTAACAATTCATAGTGAAAAAGATTTAATTAAAGCAATGGAAAATCTTCAAAGTTTTGGAGCTCAAAATATTATTGTTTCAATGGATAAGGATGGAGCTTATTTATTAACTGATAAAAAACAAATCTTTAAAGCTACTGTACTTAAACCCCTTGAAGTAGTTTCGGCTACTGGAGCTGGAGATAGCATGATCTCATTATTTAGTGCAAAATATCTAGAAACTAATGACCCAAAACTAGCTTTTAGCTTTGCTAGCGCTGGAGCAATGGGGACTGTTAATAGTTTCCATGTTGGCAATCTAGAAAAAACCAACAAGTATTTAAGTAACGTGAAAATTAAGCAAATTAAATAAAATATCTGGCATTAAAGCCAGATATTTTCAGTTTAGACTAAATAAATCACAATCCCAATTGTTAATAAAAACACTAAAAGTCCTGCGATAAAATACCATTTTAACTTACTAATAATTTGTTCTCTTTTAATTTTATCAAAAGCTAGTTTATTAATTTTTAAATCGTTATTATGGATTTGGAATTGTTGTAATTGTTTTTGTAATTTTAAAAGTAAGTCTTGGTATTTTTGTTTTTTTGCATTTAAATATTTCTTTTTGGAAAACTTTTTAAGCTCAGCTTCAATTTCTCGTAAAAAAAGCAATCTTAAGATTGCATAGTCATGTGCTTGATTGCTTTGTTTCATTAGAAAGTACCTAACAATACAACTTGGATATTTTTAGGTTTTTTAATAATTAATTTCTTAATCTGGTTTTGTAGTGAACTAACTAGTTCTTTAATTAAACTAGCTTGTGCATCAAGTTTATTTTTACTAATTTTTAAATCTAAAATAACTTGAAGCTCATTATGATCTTCATCAACTTTAATAGATGATGAAGAGAGCATTTTAAAATATTTAGTTGCTTTAATGGTATTTGTTACAACATCATTGATGGCTGATTTACTAACCATGTAAACTTGGTTAGAATGATATTTAACATTAATTCATTCTTGCATTATTTATTACTTTTCCCAACGTATTTTCCAGTTTCAGTAGAAATTATAATAAGATCACCTTCTTTGATAAACATTGGTGTGTCTAATTCAAAGCCAGTTTCTACAATAACTTTTTTTTGTGGATTAGTTGTAGTATTTCCTTTAACTGCATCTGGAGCATTAGTAACTGTTAAAGAAACGTTGGCTGAAAGTTCAATGTCTAAGACTTCGTCTTGGAACTTACGGATTTGTACTTCCATTCCTTCTTTTAGGAAATTAATTTCTCACTCAACACGTTTGAGTGAGATTTCAATTTGTTCATATGTTTCTTTATCCATTAAAATTATATTTTGTCCATCGCTATATAAATAATCCATTTTACGTTTATCAATATGAGCAGGTTTTACTTTATCACCACCAGTATAGGATTTAATGGTAGTTGATCCAGTGCGAAGGTTTTTAACCTTGGCTTTAACATTGGCTTGGCCACGACCTTGTTTTGAGTGTTGTGCTTCTAAGACTACAAAGATCTCACCTTCGTCTTGGAATGTGATTCCTGGTTTAAATTCGTTAACATTAATCATAATTCCTCGCTTTGTTTTTAATATATTATTTTTTTATTATACTACAAAATTTTCGTTTTAGATTTCAATAGTTCGTTTTTTGTTCAGAAAGATAAATTTCTTTATTAAATAAGTGAATGGAGCATTAATGCACAGAATTGAAATGTTTAGAATTTACAAACCAAAAAGAAATTTACAAGATGGTATTAAGAAATATGCTAAAAGACCTTGTGAATTATTAATTTCTTTAGTAGACTTAAAAGATGAAGTAATCTTTGGCACAATTTGTTTTGACACAACATGTCAAAATCTTATAAGACTTTTTGAATCAAAAGATTATCCGGATTTAAAACTACATTTAGATAAATTTTATAAGATTGCTAAAACCACTTTAAGCAAAAATATTAATTTATATAAATATCAAAAGAAAGTAATTGAGATTACTGAAGATAAACAAGTTGAAGTTTTAAAGAAACTGCAAGGAATATTTGAAAATAGACATTCAAAATTTAGTTTAACTTATATATACAAAAAGAACCAAAAACCAAGTTTATTTTTTTAATTAAAAAGCATAAAAAATGTTTGGAACTATCCAAACATTTTTTATATGGATTATGCTCTGCGCTAGGACTAAAGAATTTAACTTCGACAACTGCATGGTCTAAATCACCTGTTACTTTTGATTTTTTCTCTTCTGGTGCATTTGATTTAAAGTATGATTGTCATTCAGTTGAACCCATTGGAAGATTATTATTATGCGGTAAAAAATAATGATTATTATCAGTAAAACTGTTAGTTCTTGCAGTTTCACTAGTTAAAGTATTTTTTTGCGATACTCATTCAACTTTCATATATTTAGCTTTAACTGGTTTAAATTCAATGGCAAAGGCGGTGATGTTATTTGTTACCCTAATTATATTTCTAGCTTTTGACTCTTGGAAGGTAGTTGAATTTTGGTTTCCAACGGATGAATCATGAATATTAATATAACCAGAATCTTTATCAATAGCATTAGCTTGAATAAAATCAGTATCAAAGCGGTGTGTTTGATTTAATACTGGGGTTCATTGCTCTCCATCTTGAGAATAAAAAAGCTTAAATTCTTTAGGAATTGAGTGGTTAGGTTGTTTACCATTTCCGAAATTTTTATTCGACCCAGATGTTCTTACATAAAGTTCTACTTTTGATCATTCTGCTTCAACTGCTTCAGTGTCGTTGGTGGTAGATTGGCTATCTGATTGTGTTGTAACTTGTGTAGCGGCAGTTGGATTAGTTTTATAAAAGACTAATTTATTATCAAGATCTAACCCAACATGTTCTCATTGTTCGATTCTATTTTGTTGATCAAGATTATTATCTGTTAAAACATTTAGATTTTTGCTTGCTTTTGCAGTCCCTTCAAAAGTGAAATTTTTACCTGATCTTTCTTTATCTACTTTAAGGTTTTGAATCATGTCAGGATTTCGATCAACATGGTTTGAACCATTAGTTCTAGTAGAATCAGCATCAATTAAAGTCATTGTAGCAATTGCTTTAATGCGTGATTGTTCATAAGTAGCATTTGAATTTCTTTCAACTAAATGATAGGTAACAGTATTAGTGTTACTACTACTATCATTCTTACTATTACCAGTAATTTTAGTAGTAGTATCAACTTTTCACCAATCTTGTTTAGAATTATCATAAGCAGGTAAACTAGATAAAGTGGTGGCCCCTTTTTTACCAGTTACAAAATGACGCACTATTTCTTGTTTAACATCATTTTCTTTAACTAAAGTATTTTTTGAGTATTTGGTGTTTAATTATTGTGAAAAAGATAGGTCATAATTTAACCACATTAATTAACACTTTAAATTATGTTATAATTTATATATAGAATTTTTAATGCTATTTAAACAATTAAATATATTTTTAGATAAATTTAATAAGGAGATTTTATGCCAAAGAAATTAAAATCATTATTTTGACTTTTTATAAGTTTTTCAGGGATATCTGCTTTCTTTGTTCCTAAAACTTTAAAACAAATTGTTATAAAAGATTGATATGATAATTTAAGTACTAATAAGTTTGAGATTCGTGGACAAGGTATAGCAGCTGCTTTATCTGAAGATAATCAAGTAGTAAATATACCAGTTAATAATGATTATGAACTTAAATTATTATTAAATCCTGGTTTTGAAACTCAAAATGAAGATTTAATAACTAAGTTTAATCATAATTTTATAAATAAAGTTAAAATAAATGATTTGAGATATAAATCATTTGAAACTAGCGAAATATTCCCAATGGTCTGGTTCTATTTTGAAACAGAAAAGCACCGGGAAAGTTTTGTTAATTCAATAAAAAGTTGAAATGAAATTGAGAAATTTATTATTTTTGAGAATAAAGTTAATAAATTTGAAGTAAATCGACTTGATCCACCACGTGAACTTCTAGATCCAATACCATATGAATTAATGTCTCGTAACTTTGATCCAACAATTTATAAAAATAAAAATTATGAAAGTTTTATGGATTTATACTTGCAAAAATTTATTGACTCATCAAATAAAAATGCCTCAATAGTTAATGCAACTAATTATTTCAATAATAATTATGTTGGTAAAGTTGGAATTTTAGAATATTGAACTAATAACTTTGATAGAAATTACGAGAAATATTTTAAAAATGGGATAGAAATAAATGATATTAATGCTTATATTAAAGACAGAAAAAATTCTCACTCTACAATAGTTTCACTAATTACTGCAGGAGAATATGGTATAGATAGATCTTCTAAGGTATACTTATACACAAGTAACCACAGAGATGGACATTGGAATAAAACGATCCAGAAAATGATTAAAGAAGACGGCATAAGATTAATAAATCATAGTTATGGCCCACTAATGTTAGTAAATATGAATGGAAACGAAATTGATAATCCAAATTATTTTTCAAACTATAATGAAAATGCTTATTTTCTTGATTATGTATCACGTAAATATGGTGTGATAAATGTTTTTTCGTCTGGAAATTATGGTAACAACAATCGCCATTTAATTAGTGATTATAAATTATCTTTTAATTCTATAATTGTAGGGGCACTAGAAAATAATGCTACCAAGCAAAATTTAAGATCTAATAAAGTTGCAAATTATTCTAACTATCAATTATTAGATGAATTTAGCAATATATCTAAACCGTTAGTTGTTGCACCTGCATATTTCTATAACCCAGTTTATGAAAATAATAAGTATTCTTGAGGCACAAGCTATGCTGCACCAGTTGTTACAGGACTAATTTCTAATTTAATGAAATATAAATCAGATATAAGAAATTCTAACAACAGAGTTGCAATTGTAAAAGCAATTTTATCAGCATCAGCTGTTAGTCCTAAACTAACTGGGTTAAGCTATAAAACAAGTGGTTATGAGCAAAAATTTGGAGCTGGAACACCGGATTTTAAAACAATGCTTGAAGCCGCAAATAACTACCAAGTTAAAACAATTAGTCCAACTGAAGCAAGTCAAATTATTTTAAGAAGCGATGAACTTAAATTACGTAAAGGTCAAACTATTAAAATTTCTAGTTCATGAATGTTCAATGCGGGTATTTTAAAAGTAAACCCAATGTTATCATATTATTCATTGCAAAATAATAGCTATTGAGAAAATAAGTTAAATCGTTTTAGTTGGTCTATTTCTAGCGAATCTAGGCAATCTGTAGATGGCTTAGATTATTTCAATCCTAAAACTCATAAAGAAGACTTATGACTTAAACAAGAAGAAGCTAAGAAACGTCAAAATGATAGATGGTTTACTGATTATGATTTAATCTTACAAAAGAAAGATGAGAATGGTGCTTGAATTACAGTTAAAGGCGTTTATACTATTTTAACTAATGATGAGTTAATAGAACATAAGATTACCGAATCGGGAAGTTACAGATATATAGTTACTAAAGTATCGAAAAATTCTTTTGCAAATTCTGTTGATGATATAGTTGCACTGACACATGTGGTACGAAATGAAGATTATTAAGAAAATTTTGTTATGTAGCTCAATTTTAACACCTTTATTCACCTTTGCATGTAATGCAAATGAACAAGGTAGAACTAAAGAACCTACTAAACCAATAGAAATAAAGCAAGACAAAGATGAACCAGTAGCTACACAAGAACCAAATTTAAAGCAAAATATTGTGGCAGATAAAGAAAATAAAAATTCAAATCAAAATATTGCTAAACCAACATCAAATGATAAGATAGAAAAACTAAAACAATCAACTGAAGAAGAATTAATTAGTCAAATAAAAGAAATATACAAAATTATTTATCCAGCATATCAAAAGTTTACCAAAATTGCAGTCTTCGCCCCTAAAGAATGATTAAAAGAAGATCAATTATATTTAAAAGATGAATACCATTTAAAATATTTAGATACTTTCAACGATAATTTTTTAGATAAATCATTGCAACCAAAAAATCCTGAAAATTTTTTAGCTCAAGATTCATATATAATAACTTCAAAAGAGGAATTTGACACTTATATTGTCAACAGATTTAAAGAATTAAATCCTTTTGATGAGTTTTTTGATGATCAAAAAATTAAAAAACTTTTTGAAGAATTATATTTAGAAAATAAAGATGTTTATAATATTTTAGATAACTATAATGTAGTTATAACTACTGTAAGCCCTTATAAATATTTACAAGGTGCTGGCTATATAATCCCGATATACCAAAATAATAAAACAGATATAACTTCAATTAGTGGCCATGAGCTAATTCCCGAATCAGTTTGAAATATGGATGCACTTGAAATAGAACCGATAAAATGAGAAGTTTTCTTAGTTAATAAAAATTATGTTATAGAATATAAAACAATATGAAGAAAAGAAAATGAAACACTTCTTTCATTTAGAGATAAGTTTGTTAAATGATATAAAGAAGTATTTAAAAAGCAATATCAATAATTTATAATTTAAGGAAAAAATGTTTGGAACTACCCAAACATTTTTTATATGGATTATGCTCTGCGCTAGGACTAAAGAATTTAACTTCCACAAAGGCATGGTCTGAATTCAAAGGCAAAAGCTGTAATCTTGTTTGTTATCCTAATTATATTTCTATCTTTCTAATTTTAGAAGGTAGTTGAAGTTTGGTAAGTGCTGCACTTGATGCCATATTAACAAAACTTCTAGGGTTATCAACATGATTAGCTTGAGTGAAATCAATATCATAGAGGGTGTTTGATTTAATACTATGGCTCATGCATTACATCTCGAGAATAAAAAAGCTTAAATTCTTTAGGAATTGAGTGGTTAGGTTGTTTATCATTTCCAAAATTTTTATTTGAACCAGATGTTCTTACATAAAGTTCTACTTTTGATCATTCTACTTCAACTGCTTCTGTGTTGGTGGTATAATCACTTTGTGATTGTGTTATAGGAGTTTGATTAGCTTTATAAAAGACTAATTTATTCTCAAGATCTAAGGCAACTTTTTCTCATTGTTCAAGGCTATTTGCTTCATTATTAGCACCATTATCAACAACATAATTTAATTTAGTTTTATCAGCAAAATTTTTACCTGATTTATCTTTATCTATTTCAAGATTTTGATCAACGTGATTTTTATTATCTTCAGATTCATTTTCTAAAATTGTCATAGTAACAATCGCTTTTAATCTTAAAATATTATAATTCTTATTATTCTTACTTAATAAATAATAAACAGGATTACTATTTGTATTTCTATTAGAACTAATTACTTTAGTAAAAGTATTGTTGTTCTCTTGAAACCATCATTCATCTTTAGCATTCTCAAAATTGGGGAGACTTTAAAAGTCTTTGCCCCTTTTTTACCAGTTACAAAATGACGCACTATTTCTTGTTTAACATTATTTTCTTTAACTAAAGTATTTTTTGAGTATTTGGTGTTTATTTATTGTTAAAAAGATAGGTCATAATTTAACCACATTAATTAACACTTTAAATTATGTTATAATTTATATATAGAATTTTTAATGTTATTTAAACAATTAAATATATTTTAGATAAATTTAATAAGGAGATTTTTATGCCAAAGAAATTAAAATCATTATTTTGACTTTTTATAGGTTTTTCAGGGATATCTGCTTTCTTTGTTCCTAAAACTTTAAAACAAATTGTTATAAAAGATTGATATGATAATTTAAGTACTAATAAGTTTGAGATTCGTGGACAAGGTATAACAACTGCTTTAACTGAAGATAATCAAGTAGTAAATATACCAGTTAATAATGATTATGAACTTAAATTATTATTAAATCCTGGTTTTGAAACAGAAAATGAAGATTATTAAGAAAATTTTGTTATGTAGCTCAATTTTAACACCTTTATTCACCTTTGCATGTAATGCAAAGGAACAAGGTAGAACTAAAGAACCTACTAAACCAATAGAAATAAAGCAAGACAAAGATGAACCAGTAGCTACACAAGAACCAAATTTAAAGCAAAATATTGTGGCAGATAAAGAAAATAAAAATTCAAATCAAAATATTTCTAAACCAACATCAAATGATAAGATAGAAAAACCAAAACAAACAACTAAAGAAGAATTAATTAATCAAATAAAAGAAATATACAAAATTATTTATCCAGTATATCAAAACTTTACCAAAATTGCAGTCTTTGCTCCTAAAGAATGATTAAAAGAAGATCAATATACACTAAAAATAGAATATAAACAAAAAGATTTAGATACTTTCAATGAGAATTTTTTAGATAAATCATTGCAACCAAAAAATCCTGAAAATTATTTAGCTAAAGATTCATATATGATAACTTCAAAAGAGGATTTTAATATGTATATAATAAATAGATTTAAAGAGTTAAACCAATTTAGTGATTATAATGATGCTGAAAAGATTAAAAAACTTTTTGAAGAATTATATTTAGATAATAAAGATGTTTATAATATTTTAGATAACTATAATGTAGTTATAACTACTGTACGTAGGGATAGGTTTTCCGATGGAGCTGGTTATATAATCCCAATATATGATAATAATAGAACTAACATAACATTAATAACAGGTCATCATGAAACTTTTATACATTATCACCAAACTGATGTATATGATCCAGCTCCTTCTGTAAAATGAGAAGTTTACTTAGTAAAAAAGAAACATGCTGTAAAATACAGCATAATATTAAGAAAAGAAAATGAAACACTTCTTTCATTTAGAGATAAGTTTGTTAAATGATATAAAGAAGTATTTAAAAAGCAATATCAATAATTTATAATTTAGGGAAAAAATGTTTGGAACTACCCAAACATTTTTTATATGGATTATGCTCTGCGCTAGGACTAAAGAATTTAACTTCGACAAATGCATGGTCTAAATCACCTGTTACTTTTGATTTTTTCTCTTCTGGTGCATTTGATTTAAAGTATGATTGTCATTCAGTTGAACCAACTTGTAGAGTATCATTATTTTTAAAATATCTACCATTTGCATGTTGATTTTGACTAACATTTTCTTTGGTTAATTCATTTCTTGCACTAACTCATTCAACTTTCATATATTTAGCTTTAACTGGTTTAAATTCAATGGCAAAAGCTGAAACATTGTTTGCAATACGAATAAAAAATTTATCTTTATCATTATTAGTAAAGGTTCTTGAACCACTTGGTATAGAATTATCTTCTATATTTAGAAAACCACTAGGTAAATCAAATGAATTAATTTGGACAAAGTCATAGTAATGTTGATGTGATTGATTTGATACTGGGGTTCATTGTTCTCCATCTTGAGAATAAAAAAGTTTAAATTGTTTAGGAATTGTATGATTATAATTTAATCCAAAATTCTTTTGTGACCCAGATGTTCTTAAATAAAGTTCTACTTTTGATCATTCTGCTTCAACTGCTTCTGTGTTGTTGGTAGAATCACTTTGTGATTGCGTTGCATTATTAGTTTTATAAAAGACTAATTTATTATCAAGATCTAGGCCAACATGTTCTCATTGTTCGATTCTCTTAGCTTCACCTATATCACCATCTGTCAAATATGTTCCAAGTTTTTCTTTATCAAAATTTTTACCTGATCTTTCTTTATCTACTTTAAGGTTTTGAATCATGTAAGGATTTCGATCAACATGGTTTGAACCATTAGTGCTAGTAGAATCAGCATCAATTAAAGTCATTGTAGCAATAGCTTTAATGCGTGATTGTTCATAAGTAGCATTTGAAGCACTTTGACCAGAACTTCTTTCAACTAAATGATAGGTAACAGTATTAGTGTTACTACTACTATCATTCTTACTATTACCAGTAATTTTAGTAGGATTAGTAGTATCAACTTTTCACCAATCTTGTTTAGAATTATCATAAGCAGGTAAACTAGATAAAGTGGTGGCCCCTTTTTTACCAGTTACAAAATGGCGCACTATTTCTTGTTTAACATCATTTTCTTTAACTAAAGTATTTTTTGAGTATTTGGTGTTTAATTAAATTAAAGCTATTGAAATAAATATGGACAGAAAAATTTAACATTTTAATCAGTTATAACGTTATAACAAATTAAACTGGGAAATTTTTTCCGGACGGTTTTACCTTACCCAACCGTACCATTTAGCTAAGCCAAATGGTACGGTTGGGTAAGGTTTTTTATCTTATTTTTTTATAGTTATATCAGTTTATAAATTCTTTAATTTTTTGATATTTCAATAAAAGTAAATCTTTTACATGTTTGTTCAAAATTTGGGAAAATCTCGCTTTTAAGAATGGAAAAGAAATACTCAATTTCCCGATTATCAAGAATATTGCCAATTCTTGATATCTATATTCTAGGGGGTTCTATTTTTTAGTATATTCAACTGATGAGTAAGCTGAACCATGGTCAAATCTAAAATAAAATGATTTTTAAATTTTGTATTACTGATATTATTCAAAACTAGTTCGCTATCATTTTTAAGTGATAATTCATAGGTCACAAACTTAGTTTTGTGATCAATAATTGCTGATAAATAAATGTGATTCTGTTTAATATCTTTTGTTGTTGGTATGTAGGTTACGACTGTTGCATATATATTATCGTTGCATGAATTATAATCTCTTTTTACTAAATCAGGCACTTTAACACATGTATTTTTAGACTCTTTTGTTTTACGTTTTTGTCTAACAAATGTTTCAATTTAAGCTTTTTCATATAATTTCCTAGGGTTCTAGGATTTATGTGAATGTTGTATTCTTGGAAAATATATTTAGCAAGTTTTCTAGGTTCATGCCTTTTTTATTTTAAACAAAACTTTGGAAAATTATTTCTTTATGTTTAACCTTACTCTTTAGCTTTATGATTGTCTTTCAATTTCTCATAATATGTAGATCTTGCTATTAAAAAAATGTTTGCTTTCTTTTTTTGATGAAAGATTATCGATTTCTTTAATGTCTGCATCAATATTATTTTCATTAAAGATTCGATAGTAGTATTTTATAACTGCATCTTTTTCATCATCTTTAAGCGTATCAATTCATGTATAATCAAGAACTTTCTTTTTCTTTCTTAGGTGATTTACCACTTTGAGATTCTATGTTCATATTTAAATTATATAATTTTCTTTTCTTTAACATATTTCTCAGTGATTCTTTATTTCAGTATGCTTTTCTAATATCAAAACAGTAATTTTCAAATTCTGCTTTAGTTATAGTTAAGCTCAAATATTTATCCTATGAGTCAAAAATTTTGACTCATTCTTTAGTCTTTAAATGTCTCATAAATACCTCTTTTTCACTATATTAAAAATATTCGGATTTTATCCGAATATTTTTTCCATGTCTAAAAACTTCGTTTATTCTTTTAACAAATGCAATATAAGAGCAAAATCTTCTTGTTTTAAAACTTTTTATAATAAAATAATTTTTAGATAAAAAGACATAAAAGTAAACATAAATGGGATAACTTTTGTGTCTTTTTTAAAGAGTTTACTTAAATTCATGTATAGAAACACCTAATCTATCATCAATAATTTTATATATTTTTTCACTTAAGTCTGTGCCAAGATTTTTAAGGATTAAATCATTAAATATTTCATAACTACATTCTTGTTTATTTTTATATATATTAAATATATATTTAGTTATTAAATCTGCAAAGCAATATGAAGTAATTATGCAAGTTTTAGTTCCTTTTATATCTTCAACAGCACTTGGTACATACCCAGGAGTAATGACAATTGTATATTTAGCATTATATAGTTTTCTATGTTGTTTTAATCGTCCATCATTTATACTAGTTAGTTTTTTATTTGTTGATTTACCATCGGCACAAAATACAATATTTTCTTTTAAATAATGACATAATGAATCTGGTTGCCCTGGTCCAGATATTGTTTCTGCTTTAACATCAGTAAACAAGTTAAAAGATTTTGTGATATATTCTTCAAATAATAATCATTTAGTGGAGTCTACAGAGGCTTCAACCAGTAATTTAGGAATTTGTAAAAATTCTTTATACATTTGATCTTTTTCCTGAATTTCTTCGAGCAAGATTGGTGGAACACTATTATAGATATCTCTAATTCAATCACTTCTTAAACCTTGAGGTTGTTTAATATTTGCATAAATTGATTCATTTTTCAAATACCTGTTTAGGAAAGCTCCGTATATTGAATCTAATTTTAAGAATTTTGTCGTTATTGCGGTTGGTAATTTTCTGAATTGTGATTGTAATTTAAAGTTTATTTTCTCCTTAACTTGATTGGTTATTGTAAGTTCACAAAGCATATTAAAAAGATAATTACAACTAACATAATTTCTGATAAATTGAGATGCATTAGGTAGTAATTTTTGTAACTTATTTTTATTGTCTAATTTTCGAAATTTTATAATTTTTTTAATAAGATTAATATAATCTTTTGGTGTGGATAGTTTTTTTACATAATATAAAATGTGTGCAACTTCTATATTACTTAATTTATAATCAATTCTAGGTTCAGTTAATAATTTAAATATAAGCCTCATTGGATATATATTAAAATCATTTAATTTTTTATATGGATTGTTAAATTGTATTGTAAAAAGCATTCCTATAAATACTTTATTTCTTGTTTTTATATCTTCTTTGTATTTTAACAATAATTCACCATATGAACTAAGGTGAATTTTTCTATTAGAAGTTTCATAAATAGCCCCGTAAAATCTTGGTTCATCTATTTTATGATTGGCCGAAGATAAATCGTAATGGTCTTTTTTAATATATGGTTTATAAGTTCCTTTTAATGAGTGCTCTTTCATTAAAAGTTGTTGAATATTA
Organism: Mycoplasmopsis bovirhinis; assembly: GCF_900660515.1. Classification (NCBI taxonomy): domain Bacteria; kingdom Bacillati; phylum Mycoplasmatota; order Mycoplasmoidales; family Metamycoplasmataceae; genus Mycoplasmopsis; species Mycoplasmopsis bovirhinis. Next base: position 320,704 of record NZ_LR214972.1, on the reverse strand, counting down.
TTATTTCTTTTTATTCCATTTAGTTTGCTAAACAAATTTAAAGTAATAAAAAATTGATTAATATTACATGAATTTTGGGGAAAGAGCCATACATTTTTATTTTGCATCATTATCCTCCACATGAATATTTTTAACAATTTTTTCAATTAATAAAGGTGGAACTCCTTCACCGATTACGTTTCTAATAAAGTTATCACTTGCTCAATTTGGAATATCTCAATCATCTTTTATAGTAAATAATTTCATGATTTCATAAATTGTTAAAACTCTGGCATCGCTATAAGTTCCATCGTGTTTTAATCTCCCAGGATGAACATTGCATTGAGATGAAATAGATCCATTAGCCATTGTAATTGTTGGGGCAGGTTTATCCCAATCCATTCTTTTGTATGTGGTGTTATATCCCTTAATTCTAGTACCATCTGGTTTTTTAGGGTAATAAAATAAGTTTTGAAAAGCAGAACGACCTGTAGGGGTATACATCATTGCCTCTACGTGTCTATATAAATGATTTTTTGGAACATGCCATTTGTTAATTTCTTGGCATTTTTTTATTTTTAAACTATTATCTTTAAAAAAGTTTGTATTTCCTTCAACAATTGCTTCTACTGAAGGTAAATTTCCAATTGCTTCTTTAACAGTTATTAACTTTGCCTCCTTATTAGGGAAATTTCATGGTTTTATTTTGCTTAATAAAATAACTGCTCTTTTTCTGTTTTGTGGTACACCATAATCTTGAGCATTAATTAATTTTTCTTTATTTATATAATATTTTTGCCCGAATTCTCTTTCAATTGTTTTTTCCACTGTATCAATAATATTGTTATATTTAATTTTTAATTTTAATAACTGTGGAACATTTTCTATTATTACATAATCTGGATTTAAATCATTTATAGCATTTAAAACAGGTATTATTAATGTGTTTCTTTTGTCGCTGTAATCTCTTTTTCCTGCAACACTCATTCCTTGGCATGGTGGAGTTGCAATTAGAAAGTTACAATTTTCTTTTCTTGCTTGCGAAATTATTTGATTATATTTATCATAAATATCACCTACAATCATTTTACAATCAGGGAAAATATGTTGATAAAATTTAGCCCTATCTTTTTTTAATTCGTTTGCTATAACTATATCTACACCAACTTTTTTTAAATTTAATTCACCAATGCCAACATTTGAAAATAATGATAAACCTTTAATCATTTTCTTCCTCCTCATATATATTTCTAAAAATATTTTCCAATACGTTAACAACAATTGAGTTACCACATAACCTTATTATGGTGTTATCTGATAACTTTCCTTGTTTCATATTATGGTAGTCTTGATCATTATATCCCATTAATCTACAACATTCTAGTGCACTTAATTTTCTTTCATATAAAGTACCATTTTCACATTTAATTAATTTAAGGCCAGATCTTCCGGCTCTTTGAGTAGAAGATACTTTATCAATCATAACACCATTTATTTTTCAATCTCGATCATCTAAAAAAAGTACTTCACCTTCTTTTACTTCTCCTTTGACCTTAGCTTTTGGATTAAATATTGTTCATTTTTTTCCTTTATCATCAATAATATCATTAAGACTTTTATGGATAAATTGGTTATCTTTGATTAAGTTTATTTTACTTTTGCCTAATTTTGAAACAACAATCACCCTTGGGCGCCGTTGTGGAATGCCATAATGCTGAGCATCAAAGATTTTCCAATAATTTTCATAGCCCAAAGATTCTAGATATCTTAATCATGTTTCAAAGTTTTGCTTGTTTTTGCCAGTAGTAAGGCTTTTTACATTTTCTAAAACTAAATATTTTGGTTTTTTATTTTCGATGATTTTTTTACATTCTCAAAGCAAAGAACTTCTCGTTCCGCTATTTTGATCTAAGCCTTTTTTTGTCCCGATTGATGAGATATCTTGACAAGGAAAAGAATATGTAAATAAATTATGCTCTGGAATATTTTCAATACTTATTTTAGTTATATCGCCAAGATTATTTGTTTTAACACATGCTATATATAACTCAGTAAGTTTTTCATTGCTCAATTTTTTGAGATCTTTTTCAGATTTAATAAGTATCTTTGATAAATAATTAATTATTTCTTGTTTTGGTAATATATTATAACTATTATCATTTTTTTTATGTATATAGTAATAAGCCAAAGTGGCAGCGGGATCAATATCTGATGTTGCAACAATTTTAAACTTTTTATTAATATTTCTTAATGCCATATGTTGTGAACCAACACCGGAAAAAGCCTCAAAGACATTTAATTTTACATCTTGATTCATTAATTACTCCTAAATTACAAACCTATATTTTTTTATTTTGTTATTTATTACAATATTAATATAAAATATTATCTTTAATTAATTATATAAGAATCTATTATTCTGCACAAAAATAGTATAAATAATTGTTTTAAACTGAGAAATTTCCCAGACTATTTTACCTTCCCCAACCATACCATTTGGCATAGCCAAATGGTATGGTTGGGGAAGGTTTTTATCTTATTTTTTTATAGTTATATCAGTTTATAAATTCTTTAATTTTTTGTGATACTTCAATAAAACCAAGTCTTTTGCTTGTTTTTCGAAATTTGGTAAAAGCTTGCTTTTAAGAATTAAAAGAAATATACAATTTCACAATTATCAAGACTATTACCAATTCTTGACATTGATATTCTACCTTTTAGTAATTATATTTTTTAGTATATTGAATCGATCTCTTTTTATTATAGTAGTGGATAATTTTCTTAAATGTTATCTTGATTTTAAATACCTTTTTGTTTTATTTGTGTAGTTTTTTTAAATTAAATAAGCAATTACTAATAATATAATTTTTAATATATTAACTGAATTTAAGTTTAATTTATTTTAACTCTTGTCTTAGTTAGTAATTTAAAGATTAACCTTAATATATAAAAACTGAAATCTTTCATTTTTTATATGTATTATAAGAACCTTGCTTGGAATAAACATCAATTAATAATTGCTATTATTGGACAAATAATAACAGCACAAAAATTATTGTGCTGTTTTTCATTATTTATTTTATAATTAAAATAATTATGATTAAAGTTGATAATATCGTATTTAGTTATAAACCTGGGACCCAAGCCCCAGCTTTACAAAATGTAAGCTTTGAAATAGCTAAAGGTGAATATATTGCTATCTTAGGACACAATGGTAGTGGCAAAAGTACTTTGTCCAAAGTGCTTGTTGCCTTACTTAAACCACAAGAAGGAAGTCTATCAGTTGACGGAATAGTTTATAACCGCCAAAATTTATTTCAAATTCGTAAAAAAATTGGAATTATCTTTCAAAACCCTGATAACCAATTTATTGGTTCATCAGTCGAAGATGATATTGCCTTTGGTTTAGAAAACCGTAATGTGCCACATGAAAAGATGCAAGATATTGTTCATTACTATGCCAAAAAAGTTGATATGTTTGATCATTTAGCAAGAGAACCAGAAAATCTTTCTGGAGGACAAAAGCAACGAGTTGCTATTGCCTCAATTTTAGCCTTAGACCCGGATGTAATTATCTTTGATGAAGTAACCTCAATGCTTGATCCTAAAGGAAAAAGTAGTGTTTTAGATATTATTAAAGAAATTAAAGCTAATAAAGAAAAGACTTTAATTTCGATTACGCATGATATGGATGAAGCAATTTTAGCCGATCGCTTATTAGTCTTTTCAAAAGGGCAATTAATTGCCCAAGGCAATCCAAAAGAAATTTTAAATAATCCAAAAATTATTGAGATAGCTAAAATTGATTCACCATTTATTTATAAATTAAGTAGTATGCTTAAAAATCTTGAACCAACTTATGATAAAGAGGAGTTAATTGAAAAATTATGCAAATTAAAATTCAAAACTTAAAACAAATTTTTAATAAAAATTCTCCATGGGAATTTGTTGCTTTAGAAGATGTTAGTTTAGAAATTAAAAGTGGGGAATATATTGGAATAATTGGATCAACTGGTTCAGGTAAAACTACCTTAATTGAACATTTTAATGCATTATTAAAACCTACCAAAGGAATAATATCGTGGGAAATTAACAAAGATAATCAAATAGTTAACTGGTCTTATGGTGAGAAGACTAGTAAATTTAAATTTAAGGAATTACGTAAGCAAATTGGAATTGTTTTCCAATTTGCTGAATACCAATTGTTTAAAAATACTATTAAAGAAGATATTGCTTTTGCACCAATTGCCTTTGGTATGCCTAAAGAACAAGCATATAAAATAGCAGAACAATGTTTATTAGAAGTAGGTTTAGGACTTGAATATTTAGAGCGCAGTCCTTTTGAACTTTCTGGTGGGCAAAAAAGAAGGGTAGCAATTGCTGGAGTTTTGGCTATGAATCCGGATTTCTTAGTTTTTGATGAGCCAACTGCAGGGCTTGATCCACAAGGGACAGTTGAAATTTTAGACATTTTATCTAAATTACATGCAAATGGTAAAACCATTATTAATGTAACTCATGATTTAGATAAAGTTTTAGAAAGAACCCAAAGAACCATCATGTTAAGAAAAGGAAAAGTCGTAGCTGATGGAGTAACTTATGATGTATTAAATGATTTAAAACTTTTAAAAGATAATTATTTAGAACCACCAAGACTCTTAGAATTTATTTATCAATTAAGGGCTAAAGGAATTGATGTTCCAAAGGTTAAAAGTTTACAAGAATTAGCTGATTATTTAAATAATTCAATTTGTGGTAAAAAGGAGGTTAGTTAAGATGCAACAAAGTGCTTTTGGTCGCTATATTCCTGGTAATAGTTTTATTTATAAAATAGACCCACGTGTTAAAGTATTGTTAAGTATTTTAATGATTGTACTGATTTTTATTGCTAGTAGTTTTATTGAACTATTTTTACTTGCTTTCTTGATTACTGGCATTTTTATTTTTTCAACTAAGCGTATTATACCAGTAATCAAGACTTTAAAATTACCATTAATAATTTCAGTTGTTTTATTCTTAGTTAATTTATATACTGTTAATAACGAAACAGTATATAAAAACGATTATTATGTCAGTTACTTTTGACCAATTTTTACTTCATCAAGTAAAGATTTAGAAATTAACGGTAAAAAGGTTTTATGAACTGAATTTTACAATGCAAAAGTAGTAGGGCAAGAGATGCTTGATTATTACATTAAAGCTTATGGACCTAATGTTAAAATACAATATGGTGTTTCAATTAATTCAATTAACCGAATTATAGCTTTAGTAATTAGATTATATGTAATGGTTTTAACAACAAGTTTATTAACTAATACTACTAGGCCAATTTTATTAAATAAATCAATTGAGAGTTTGTTATTCCCTCTAAAATTTCTTTTTATTCCAACTCATATTATTGCTATGATTATTTCAATTGCTTTGCGCTTTATTCCAACTTTAGTTAATGAATCATTTCGTATCATTAAAGCACAAAGCTCGCGGGGAGTTGATTTTAAACATGGCAATACTAAAGAAAAAATAATTGCTTTCACAACTTTGATTATTCCACTATTTGTTTCATCATTTCAAAAGGCAGAAGATCTAGCTAATTCAATGGAAACAAGAGGCTATGATCCATATGAAAAAAGAACAAAGTATCGGGTGTTTAAATTAAAAGTTAGTGACCTTTTAATTTTAACTTTGTTCTTTGGCATTTTAACAATTTTTATTTTAAATAATTTAGTAATTAAATATTCGAATTTTAATCCAACTGAAGGGGTGTATAATTTACATAAAATAGGTCATTATTCACTCTTTAAATTTTTCTTAATTACAAAAGTTGTTTCATAAAAGCAAGCAAAAAGCTTGCTTTTATTTCTTTTATCACTTGCCTATAGACTTAAAAAAGTTTAAAATATTTTTGAAATTGTTTAGTTATATATGTATATATATTATAATAATAATGTGGCATTTTGGATAAACCCAAATTAAGCCGCACTTAATAAAATAATATTAATACATTTTTCGAGGAGAAACTATTGAAAAAGAAATTACTTTACTTGCTTAGTGCAACTAGTGTCTTAGCTCCATTAGTAGCTGTTTCATGTGGTCAAAAAACCCCTGAAAAACCAGTAGACCCTGTTGATGCTAATGCAAATGTTTTTAAACAAACTCATGCTATTGTTTTATCTAAAAACGAGAGCAATATTGCTGCAACTGATGAAGCAAGAGTAAATGCAGCTTTAAGTGCATATGGCAATTTATCAGACGCAGTTAAAGCTAAATTAACAAGTCAAAAAACCTTGTTAGATAAATTAAGTGCTAAAATTGCACAACTTAAACAAGCTAATGCTAAAGGTCAAACTACACCAACTCCTAACCCAACACCTGGAAAAGTAGACCCAGGTACTCGTGGTGGACAAGATAATACTAGTTCTAATGAACCTGCCGCTGTTACAAGCTTAAAAAATGAAGTAAGAACCTTACTAGGTGAACTTCCTACAAGAAACCCAAAAAGAGTTGAAGTAGAAAGAACTTTAAATCAAACTAATAATCAAGCAAGTTTAGAAGCTTTAAAAACTGAACTTACTACCTTAAAAACTGAACTTAATGAAGCTTATACTAAACTTCAACAAGCTTTAAATGCTAAATTACCTAATGGTAATGGCTTTAAAACTAGAACCTTAAATTTAGTTACTCTAAAATCTTCTGAAGCTGATGAAGTTAGTGAATTAGAAATTTTAACTTCTGATGTAGAAAAAGAAGTAGCTAAATTAAAACAAGGTGTTGAAACCTTAAAATCAGAACTTAAATATTTCCATAAAGATTCACAGTTTAAAAAAGATAAAGAAACTGAATTTGAAAAAGAATTAAGTACTCAAACTTATTTAACTGATACATCTCAATTAAATGATAAATTAACTGAGATTAGAAATACTTATGTTAGTGAAAATAATAATAAGTTAACTGAATACTTTAATGAAGGACCAGAAAACACCAAATACTCAAAAAATACTTTAGTTAAAGAAAATGATGTTAAACAAGAAATAGTGCGCCATTTTGTAACTGGTAAAAAAGGGGCCACCACTTTATCTAGTTTACCTGCTTATGATAATTCTAAACAAGATTGGTGAAAAGTTGATACTACTAATCCTACTAAAATTATTGGTAATAGTAAGAATGATAGTAGTAGTAACACTAATACTGTTACCTATCATTTAGTTGAAAGAAGTTCTGGTCAAAGTGCTTCAAATGCTACTTATGAACAATCACGCATTAAAGCTATTGCTACAATGACTTTAATTGATGCTGATTCTACTAGCACTAATGGTTCAAACCATGTTGATCGAAATCCTTACATGATTCAAAACCTTAAAGTAGATAAAGAAAGATCAGGTAAAAATTTCACTTTTGAAGGGACTGCAAAAGCAAGCAAAAATCTAAATGTTTTAACAGATAATAATCTTGATCAACAAAATAGAATCGAACAATGAGAACATGTTGGGTTAGATCTTGATAATAAATTAGTCTTTTATAAAACTAATCCAACTGCCGCTACACAAGTTACAACACAATCAGATAGCCAATCTACCACCAACGACACTGAAGCAGTTGAAGCAGAATGATCAAAAGTAGAACTTTATGTAAGAACATCTGGGTCGAATAAAAATTTCGGAAATGGTAAATAACCTAACCACTCAATTCCTAAAGAATTTAAGCTTTTTTATTCTCAAGATGGAGAGCAATGAACCCCAGTATTAAATCAAACACACCGCTTTGATACTGATTTTATTCAAGCTAATGCTATTGATAAAGATTCTGGTTATATTAATATTAGTGATTCATCCGTTGGAAATCAAAATTCAACTACCTTCCAAGAGTCAAAAGCTAGAAATATAATTAGGGTAACAAACAACATCACCGCCTTTGCCATTGAATTTAAACCAGTTAAAGCTAAATATATGAAAGTTGAATGAGTATCGCAAAAAAATACTTTAACTAGTGAAACTGCAAGAACTAACAGTTTTACTGATAATAATCATTATTTTTTACCGCATAATGATAATCTTCCAATGGGTTCAACTGAATGACAATCATACTTTAAATCAAATGCACCAAAAGAGAAAAAATCAAAAGTAACAGGTGATTTAGATTATGGTTTTGTCGAAGTTAAATTCTTTAGTCCTAGCGCAGAGCATAATCCATATAAAAAAGCTGAAAAACAAGGTGCAGCAGGACAAGGTAGAGGATTAGATAAAACACCTAATGTTTTAGTTACATCTAAAAAACCTAATACAACAACAAATAATGTATCTGGTGGTTCTCAAAATACTACTCAAGAAGGAGATAAAGTTCTTTTAACTGTTAACCAAACAACTACTATCCCAGATTATGATTTATCTTCTTGAGATATAAAGAATTTTAAACTATCATTCCAAGAAGAAGATAAATTAGATATTACTTCACCAAGACTAAAAGTAAATGTTAAAGAAGTTAATAAATATTATGCACAAACTAACACTACTTCACAAGTATCATCTACCTCTTCAACTACAAATTCTAATCCAGTAGCTGTTGAACTTGAAATTAAGGATGAAAGTGATGGAGATAGTAAGGTTTGAAGAGTTGTGTTAGGTCAAGTTCCTACCCATAATATTTTTAAAGAAGAAGAAAAACAAAAACAAGCTCTTACAGATGAAAATAATTTCCTTAGCTTTTTATTAAAAGCTGACATTGAAAGATGATCTAAAGTAGAAATTACTGAGTTTAATAAGAAAACTATTATTGATAAAATAGAAGCTTTCAAAAACTCTTTAACTGGAGCTAATGATCTTATTACTGAAGAGCACTTAAAAACTTGAGCAGAAATTAAGAATAATATCTTAGATTTTAAGAAATACTCAGAACCAGTAGCAACACAAGAAAATGGAACTACAGGACAACAAGCAAATTCTGGATCAGGAAGTGTTAGCTCTTAATTAACAAAAAAATCAAAGCTAAAGCTTTGATTTTTTCTTTTACTCTTGAATTAATTTTTTAGCTTCTGCTAACTCAACACTAAAGAAGCTGGTTACACCTCTTTTTTGCATTGTAGCCCCAAATAAAGCATCCACCCTAGTCATAGTACCAGTACGGTGAGTTATAACTAAAAACTGGGTTTTATGTTTTAATTCTTGTAAGTATTCAGCATATCTAACCACGTTAGATTCATCTAATGCTGCTTCAACTTCATCTAAAATACATAAAGGTAGAGGCCTTGCTCTTAAAATAGCAAAAAGCAAGGAAATAGCAATTAACGCTTTTTCACCACCAGAGAAAAGTTTGAGGTTTTTAACTTTTTTTCCTGGTGGTTGAGCATAGATGCTAATACCACTTTCTAAAATATTATTTGGATCTAAAAATCGCACTTTAGCAGTGCCTCCTCCAAATAATGAAGAAAAGACATTATGCATCTGTTCATTAACATCATCAACAATTGATGTTAATCTTTGAATAATTTTTTTATCTAATTCACTAATAGCTTCCAGGCAAAGGTTCTTTGCCTGGGTTACTTCTTCTTTGTTAGCTAGATCGATTTTATACCTATCATTTAATTCTTCAAATTCTTGAATCGAATCTAAATTAACATTACCTAAAGTTTTGATTTGAGATTTTAAGTTTTCAATAGTTTCTTTTGCTTCTTCAAAAGCAAAAGAAAGTTTATTAAAATTAGCTTTAGCATACTCAAAAGTCATATCATAATGTTCATGTAACCTAAGCGTATCAGCTTCAAGTTGATTTTTAGCTAAAGTTAAATTAGCATTTTTTTGACTAAAAGAACTATAAAGTTTTTTCAGTAAATTATTTAATTCATTGATTTTTTTATTGTTAACTGCTAAGTCTGTTTCAATTGAATTATTCTCTTGCATTGAAACTTGCAAGTTATATTCAATTTGGCTTAGCTCATATTTTAGTTTTAAAATCTCGCTTTGAGTTTGATTTAAAGCATCATAGCTTTGATCATTAACATTATTTAAATCATTAATTGATAAACTAGTTTTATGTTTATCAATTATTTTTTGTTTTTCATTAATTTGATACTGTAAAGCATTAAGATTAGTAATTTGCATTTGCAAATTATTTTGATATTTTCTTAAAGTATCATTATGAACTTTTAGATTTTGAGTTAGTTTTTGGTTAATTACTTCATTGCCAGTAACTAATTCTTGCAATGAAGTAATTTTATCGTCTAAATTAAGCAAATTCTCACTTGCTTGCTGCGATCCTCCAACTAAAATTCCCCCAGGGCGCACTAAATCTCCTTGCATGGAAACAATAGTATATTTCTTTTGCACAATGTTTGAAATTTCTGTGGCAAAAGAAATATCTCTAGCAACAATAATATTTCCAAGTAAAAATTGATTTAAAACTTTAAATTGCTCTTGTACAATTGCTAAATTGCTAGCTACTTCAACAAAACCTTGATGGTTGCGTAAAGCAAATAAATAATGTTCTTGAACTTCCTTAGCTTCAATTGAAGCTAAGGGAATAAAGGTAGCTCTACCGCCATTATTTTTTTTCAAAAAATCAATGGCTTTAATTGCAGTTTGCGAATTATCTACAACCAAATGTTGCATGGCTTGTTTTAAAATTGTTTCAAAAGCTAATGTATATTCGCTTGGTACTTTGATTAAATCACTTACCATGCCTTTTAAACCTTTAAAAAAGGCTTTATTATCTAAAATGGTCTTAACCCCTTGGTAAAGATTATTTTTTGATTTTTGCATGTTTTTCAAGTGATTTAACTCAGCTTTTAATTCGTTGTTTTTAGTCTCTTTAGCTTTGTAAGTTAAATTTAACTCATTAATGAGCAAAGTTTGCTCATTAATCTTTTGTTCTAACTCAGTTTTTAAGCTAAAAGTTTGATCATAACTTGATTTAAAACTTACTAGTTCTAATTCTAAGCTTTTAACTTGTGAAACTAAAGCAGCAGCTTGTTCTGCTGCATTAGTTTGCAATGCTCCTTCAGCAAGTAATTTACGTTTAGCTAAAGCTTCGGTAATGCTTGTTTCAAGGGATGATATTTTAGTTTGTAATACTTGTTTTTGGTTTGAATAGTTAGCAATTTCAGCTTTTAAATCTTTCAAAAGTTTTGATTTTTCGAAGTTTTCATTTTCTAAAAGTTTTAAATCTTCATTATATGAACTAACTGTTTCTTCAAAACCTTCTAATTCTTTTGAAAGCTCTTGATAAATAGTTTGATTTTGCTCAATTTGTTGAGCTAAGTAAGGAATTTCTAAATCACTTAATTCCTTACTTAGCTCTTTATATTTATAGGCTTTAGAAGCTTGAGTTTCTAAAGCTGTTAATCTTTTTTGCATTTCAGCGAGCTTTGCTTCCATGATTTTGAGATTTTGAGTTGCTTGTTCTAATTTTTTTAAAGATTCAGTTTTACGGAATTTATACTTGGAAACTCCAGCTGCTTCTTCAAAGATTAACCTTCTTTGCTCATCAGAAGATTGGGCAATGTCTGAAACCGTTCCTTGGGAAATAATCGCAAGCGAACTTTTCCCAATTCCTGTTTCCATGGCTAAAATCTTAATTTCTTTTAAGCGAGCTTTTTGCCCATTAATGAAATATTCATTAATACCTTTATCGCGCTCAATGACTCTGGAGATACTAACTGTATCAGAGTCAATTGAGCTTAAACGTTCTTTATTGTCAAAAGTTAAGGTAACTTGTGCTTTATTCATTGGCTCGCTAGTTTTTGAACCAGCGAAAATAACATCAGCCATCGAATCACCACGTAACTCTTTAGAGCTTTGTTCACCTAAAACTCAGCGAATAGCATCATTAATGTTGCTTTTACCTGAACCATTTGGTCCAACAATCCCAACAACTCCGCCATCAAAACGTAAAACAATTGGATCAGCAAATGATTTAAAGCCATGGGCTTCAAGTTTAATTAATTTCATTTAATTATGCTCCTAGTAATTACTTTATTCTTTAAACTTATCTAATGCATCTTGAGCTGCATTAGATTCTGCTTCTTTCTTACTTTTTCCTGTACCAACTCCAAAGACTTTTTTCTCATGAACAGCTTTTGCTTGGAAAAGCTTGTTCATGACTTCTTCAGTTTTATAAGTAATATTTTCTTTTGTCATACTTTGAAATAATTCTTGTAACTTAGTTTTAGGATCTTTTAAATCAGTGATGTTGACAATATTTTTATCTTTAACTTCAGCTAAAATATATTTTTTGATAAAAAACATTGCTTGGTCAATGCCTTGGTCTAAATAGATTGCTCCAATTAATGCTTCTAAAATGTCGGCTTGGACTTTTGGCGAAGCAATAACATCAACATGCATATTACCTGGACCTGTGCGTAATAAATCAACTAAACCAAGTTTTTGGCTAATATTTGAAAGCATTTTAGTTTCAACAATAGAAGCCCTGTATCTAGTCATAGTTCCTTGATCAATTTTAGGGTTATTTTTGAAAATATATGATGAAACAACAAATCCTAAAGTTGAATCACCTAAAAATTCAAGTTTTTCATAATTAATATCACTTAAATTTTGGTTACTAAATGATTTATGGGTAGTTGCCTGGATATATAAACTAATATCATCAGGTTTAATATCTATTTTCTTTAAAAATTGTAATAAGTTATTTTTATATCTTTCCATTTTGTACTCCTTGTAAATCTGTAATTAAATTAGTATCTAAAGCCTTATGCATTTGATCTAATGCATATAAAATGGCTAATTTATCACTTGAGCCATGAATCTTCAAAGCAGGCTTTGCTACACCGAGAATTCAAGCCGCTCCTGAATTACGGTAGTCTAGTTTTTGCATAATTTCTTTAAATGTTGGTTTTAATAACAAAGCTCCTAGCTTTGTTCGTATACGCTTTAAAGCGCTTTCTTTTATTGCATCTTTAAAAGATAAGATTGCTCCTTCATAGCTTTTGAGAATCAAGTTTCCTCCATAGCCATCAACTAAAGCTATATCATAATTAGCTCTTAACAATTCTCTTGATTCACTAAAACCAACATAATTTAGTGAATCATCTGCTAGAAGCAGTTTGGCTGCTTCTTTAGTATGTTCAAGGCCTTTATATTCTTCAGTGCCAATGTTTAAAAGTGTAATTTTTGGGCTTTGAACTTTAAACATTTTTTGGCTAAAAATTTGAGCTAATTTAGCTCACTGGTATAAATATTCAGCTTTAACTTCTAAGTTTGCTCCTACGTCTAGCAAAAGAACTTTTTTACCATTTAAGGCGCTAATAATTGGCATAAAGGCAGGGCGCAAGGTGCCTTGTAATCTGCCAGCTTTTAAGGTTAAAGCTGAAATATACATCCCACTATCACCACCAGAAATTATTCCATCAGCTTTGCCTTCAACAAGCATTTGAATTGCTTGGTTCATGCTTGTTGGCTCTTTTAAATTTTGACGGATGTTTTTTGGGTCAAAAACCTTATAAGAATTATCAATTAAAATAAGATTTTTAACTTGGTTTTTAATTGGTAGTTTACTTATCTCACCTACTAAGGTGATAGAAGTATCTTGATGCTTTATTAAAAACTCGCTGCAAGCTTCATAGTAAGCTTGAGGGCCATGATCTAATCCATTAATATCAATGACAATTTGTTTCATTTTTATTCAACTCCTATAAGATAATGGTAATTTGGTTGATTACCATTATCTATTTGCACTTCAATATCATAACGAGATTCAAGGTAATTAGCCAATTCTTGGGCATTTTGTTCTGAACCATCTTCGCCATAAAAAATACTAATTATCTCACTTGAGCCTTTAATCATTTTAGTAGTTAAATTACGTAAAGCTTGTTTCTCGGTTTTTGAAGCTGCAATTATCTTACCATTTAAAATTGAAAGATAATTGCCTATTTCAATATTAATACCATTAATTGTGGTATTTCTAACGGCAATTGTTATCTCACCTCAAGCTACTTCATTTATTGCATCGTGCATCATTTCTTGGTTATCTTCAAAGTCTAATTCTGGGCTAAAATTCATAACAGCACTTAAGCCTTGAATTTGACTCTTAGTTGGGATAACTACAACATTTTTATCATCAACGACTTGCGCAGCTTGCTGTGCTACTAAAATAGCATTTGATGAATTAGGTAAAACAAAGACAGTATTAGCATTAACGCTATCAATAGCGTTAATGATTTCTTGTGCTGAAGGGTTCTTAGTTTCACCTGCTTCAATGACAAAATTAGCACCTAGTTCATGCATTTTATCGATTAAACCTTGACCAATATTACATGAAACTAAACCACATTTTTGGCGATCTTCCTGGTTTTGAGCTGATTTAAGTTTTTGTGAATTAGCTTTAGAATTATTAGCTTGGATGCTCATATTCTCTGATTTAATTTTAATAAATTCCCCGTAAGTTTGTAATAAGTTTAAAAAATTACCTGGGGTTTTGGTATGACCATGAACTTTTAAAATATTTTCATCATTAACTATAACTAATGATGAAGCTAAAACTTCTAAAGCTGGAGTTAATGATGTTTTATCAAATTGCTCTGGGTTATTTAAATCAACTAAAACTTCGGTACAATACCCAAATTCACCTTCGTACACTTCACTATCACTAATAAACAATTCAATATCTTCAGCTTCTGAAGATATTTCAACAAAACGATCATTTAAAGCTTCATTGAATCCATAAAAGATCTGGTATAAACCTTCTCCTCCTGAATCAGTTACTCCTACTTCTCTTAAGATTTTAAGTTTATTAGGGGTCTCATCACAAGCCTTACGGCAAAATCTTAAAATTGTGCCAAAGACTTCTTGAATATTGATACTATGATCTTCAAGTTTTGTTTTATATTCTTTAGTAATAGCTTCAACAGTTTCACGAATAACTGTTAAAATTGTTCCTTCAACTGGTTTAAAAACTGATTTATAAGCTCTATCTACTGCGGCTTGTAATGCTGCAAGAAAATCAGCTAAACTTAAAAATTCTTTGCCCTCTGAGCCTAAAGCAAATCCTTTAAAGATTTGACTTAAAATAACTCCTGAATTCCCCCTTGCTTCGTAAACCATAGCAAGTGAAATTTGTTTAGTTACTTCAGAAATTGAAGTCATTTGATCAACTAACTTCATTTTAGGAACAATTGCTGCAATTGTCGAAGCCATATTAGTTCCTGTGTCACCATCAGGAACGGGAAAAACATTTAAAGCATCAATTTTATTTTTAGTATTTTGCAAGGCATTAGATCCACTGATCATTGCCCTTGCAAAAGTTTGGGCATCTAAAAAGACGGGTTTATTCATAAATTACCCCCTTAATGGTAATGGTAAGATTTTTGAGTTTTTGTTTTTGTAATTTAAATTGGTAAGTTAATTTCTGATGAATTTCAGAAATTAATTCAGCAGCATTAATACCAGCTAAAATGGAAATGCAAGCTTGAAAGCTTCAAATATTATCTAATTGATATACAACAATTAGATCACTTATTTCCATACGGGCTACTACATTAATGGTATGTTGTACTGGATGAATTTCCTTGATACCAGGAGTGGAAGTTAGGATATTAATAAATAATTCTTTGACTTGGTCTATGTGCATAAATCCTCTTAATAAATTTATCTTTTAAAAATTACATATTTATAAAATATGCTTATAATTTAATATTATAAATTATAATTATTTTTTAACAAATATATTAAGGGGATTTTATTGTGCCACTAACTAGTATTAAAGCGATTGTTTTAAGTATTAAAATAACTAATGATAATAATCATGTAGTTAGTTTTTTTACAAACTATGGAGTTTTAAAACTAGTAGCTAGTGGCATAAATAAACCTTTGTCAAAAAATAGGGCTAATTTACTTTTAGGTAGCATTGTTGAATTAGAATATTTTCCAGCTAGATTAAAAAATAAAACGGGCAGGTTGAAAAAAGCTGTTTTATTAGAAACATTAGATATTAAACCAATTCAAAATATTTATTTTTTTAATGCAATTAAAAAAATCTTTTTAAATATTTTTGAAATTAATCATTTATTTGATTTATACTTAAAAATTTTTAAATATTTAAACAAAAAAAATAATTATAAAATTTTAACATTTTTTTATGCTCAAAGTTTATTTTATTTTGGGATTAAACCAAACTTTGAGGCATGTGCTATTTGTGATTCGCAAAGAAACTTAGTTAGTTTTGATTTTTATGAGGGTGGGTTTATGTGTGCTTTACATGGTCAAGGTCAACATATGAGGGTAGAATATTTAAATGCTATATGAGCATCATATCATGATTTAAAAAAATATTTAATGATTGTTGATGATAATTTAGATTATAACTTGCGAGCTTTATATAAATCTTTAATTATTGAAGCCGGGTATTATATTTAAAAAAGGATTTAAGTTGCAGAGGAAACTTTTAATAAGTTTTAAAATTAATAAAACAAACATCCATAATGTGGATGTTTGCTTAACTTACCTTATTAAAACTTAAAAGTTTATTTCGGTAATATTCATATTGTTTTTGCCGAAGGTTTATTTTAGCTGGCAGAGCTTGAAAAATTGTCTAAGATTGCAGCTATTTTATTTTGGAGTGATAGAGGTGGGATAGGGATATTTAGGTTATTAACAACATCCATAGATAATGCAGGGATTGTTGTACCATGTTTTTGCTCCATTAAATATTCTTAATTACATAGTATAAATATTTGTAATCAAGAATATCATTACATTCACTTATAACGTATTATATAGTTTAATAATACTCATACTAATTTTTACATCTTCAACCATTTCTTGATTTTCATTACTAATATTGGTGTTTTTAATATTTTTAATTAAAAACTTGTTCTTAAACTCACAATAAATTAATGTTCCTTTTTTAGTGATTTGGTGGTTTTACAAGATAAATCAATTGTGTTTTGATTAATAAATTGTTCTAATGGTTCTTTATCTTTTGTTTGATAATAGTGTAATAAAACTAATTTAAAATCTTTATTATTTGATAAAGTAAGATTAAATAATTTATTTTCTTGTAATAATGCTTTTTGAATAAGCATAGTTGCTGTGCGTTTATTACCATCATTAAATAATTGCTCTCTGGCGATTAGTAATGGCAAAGTTAATAAATCATCTTGTTTAATAGTGTCTTTTAACATTTCTTTATATTGATATTGCGATAATAATGGTGGAATATATTTACTCCCTGAAACATAAATGTTTCTAGTGCGATAATAACCATTTCCATCAATTAAAGCATTCATTAAGATTTCATGTAATTTTAAAATTGTACCTTTGTTAATTTTTAAATTTTGATATTTGCTATTAATGTACTCAATTACTTCTTTGAAATTAATAATTTCATATATTTCACACATATCTTTTAATGAACTAATATCATTAAAAGCATCTTTAAATATTTACTCTGTTTCTTTTAGCGTAAAAGTATTACCTTCAATAGCACACGATGAATACTTTAGCAAAATAGCGATCTCATCAAATTGTTTTTTATTCATTTTTGTTAGTTTCATAAGTTTTAAACTTCAGTTTAATACTTGTATATAATTTATCATAAATTATCTTAAATAATTAAAAAACAAGATTTTTTTGATTATTTTTCTAAATCTTGTTTAATTAATAATCTAATATATTGTGAGCGACTTAATGAAAGTGTATTTGATCTTTTAATTAGCTTTTGAAATAACTCATCATTAATTTCAATTTTCATTGTTTTATTTTGTAGGATAACTTGTTTGCGAACTAAAGTAGCCATATCAAACCATTCAATTGCATAATAAAGAAATCTGCTATTGATAAATTTCACATTTGAAATAATACTGCTAAATGAGAAACTACATAAGAATCATTGGTATTAAAATTGTTTTAAACCTTTAATACCTTCTTGATCTAGATAGTCATTTATACACTAAAATCTACTGACTTTTTAACTTGCCCTACACCAGCAGTGCTGCAAAAAAGATATTTTCCATTTGTATAATATTGTTTTTTCTGTGGTGCTGAATTACCAGCTGTTACAACTGCAACTTCATTTAATTTTTTATACGTAAGATCATTAGGACATAACTCATTAATAAGCTTTTCTATTTTATTCATATTCCTTACTTAATAAATTATTTAATATTATAACAATGTTTTGTAAATATTTAAGAGCAAAAAGATAAGTAATAACTCAGGAACTTTTTTCCTGAGTTATAATTATTGGTCTTCTTGTTTTTTAGTATGGTTGTAAATTAAGTTAGCTAATTCTTCTTTGGTCATTTGTTCAAAACCAAAGATATTTAATTTTTCAGCCATTCGATTTAATTGCTCTTTTGGCAATTCTAGAATTTTTTCAATCGCTAAATCTTTCTGGGTTTTTTGAGTTGGTTTTGTTTCTTTTGTTGCATCATTATAATCTTGATTAGAATTTTGTTCTTTATTTTTAAAAACTTCTTGATTCATCATGCCAAAAGGATTATTGTTAAAATTTCCATCTTGCATGTTTTTGTTAATTTGTTCTAAGAATACTGCACTATCTTTTCTAAGTTTTTCAAGTACAAAAAATCTTTTGATTGATGTAACATTTCTTGCGATAAAGAGAAGTTGAAAAGTACTTAAAACTAAAACACAAATTCTAACTACTAAATCAACGACGTTAAATTCGCTATTTAAAGTAAAACTTTGAGTTGTTAAAAGCAAAATTAAACCAATAAGCGAAAGAACTCCGTGAAATTTTGAAAAAAATAAAGCACCACTTGAAAGATGGATAAAGTTATTTTTTTTATAAGATTTTTTAACTGAACTTAAGGTAAAAGAAATTGTTAAAGCTGGTAAGAGTGCTGTAATTAACATTGATAAAAAGACGCTAGTGATTCAAACTCTATCATAATTAGTACCAGTTGGTGGGTTAGGTAAGCCTTTTTCATATTCTTTATAAATTTCAGTTCATTGAGTTTTATTAGCTAAAATATGTAGCGAAGGCACAATTGCTAAAATAGTAATTAGTGATCAAAAGATAATAAAAAGTATGATTCAAATTCTAAAATGTTTTTTTTCATTACTTCAAAGGTTATTTAAATCTAATTCTTTTTCATTAATTCTAAACATTATTCTCCTTTAATAAATTCCTCATAATTATACTCTGCTAAATTAAATTCAGAAGGGGGAAAGGAATAAAATTTCATTTCTTTCTTTGTTATAGGATGCTCAAATTCTAATTTATAAGCATGTAAGTATTGTCCAAATTCACTGATTTTTTTGTTATACATTGGATCTCCATAAATTGGATTTCCAATGTATTGTAAATGAACCCTAATTTGGTGGGTTCTTCCAGTTTCTAATTCACATTTTACTAATGATTTAGGTTTATTATCAAGATAAAAACTTTTAAGAAGTGTAACATTAGTAATTGCAGCTTTTGAATTAATATTTGTCACTGTATGTTTTTGTCTATCTACATGATGCCTACCAATAGGCAAATTCAATCTTAAACGTTTATCTTCTAAAATTCCATCGCATATTGCAATATATTTACGGTTAACTTGGTGTTGAGCAAATTTTTCCGATAAAATGCGGTGCACTTCATTAGTTTTTGCAATTAATAATAAACCACTAGTATCTTTATCAATCCGGTGCACAATACCAGGGCGCAATAACCCATTTTCATTTGATAAATTATTTTTAAAATGGTATAAAAGACCATTAACTAACGTACCTGAATCATGGCCTGGGGATGGGTGAACAACTAGTCCACTAGGTTTTTCAATTACTGAAAGATATTGATCATCATAAATAATTTTTAAATCCATTTTTTCAGGTTTAATATCAACAACTCGATCAATTAGTTTTATAATTTTAATTTGTTGTCCTTCACGGACTTCAAATTTTGGCTTTAAAACTTTCATTTGGTCAACAAAGACTAAACCTTCTTGAATTAAAGCTTTTATATCTCTGCGCGAAATTTTTGAGTTATTTGAAATATATTTATCGATACGTTCTCTATATTCTACTACTAATTCTATCATTAATGATATTATAACAAATTTATTATAGTTATGGTAAAATTAAACTATGTTAGGTTTTTTAGAAAAAAGAATGCAAAAGACACTTGAGAAAGTGTCTAAAAAAATCCAATTAAATGAAGCAGATATCCTTGAAATTACAAGAGATATTAAATTAGCTCTTTTAGAAGCTGATGTTAATTTAAAAGTTGTTAAAGATTTTATCAACAATGTTAAAGAAAAAGCTTTAAGCGATCCAAATTTAAAGAAGTTAAATCCTTCACAATATTTTATTAAGATTTTACATACCGAATTAGTTAAAATTTTAGGTCATGAAGGTAGTGAATTCAAAATAACAAAAAAACCATACATCATTATGATGTGTGGTTTACAAGGTTCTGGAAAAACTACTTCTAGTGCAAAATTAGCTTATTATTTAAGAAAGAAAAAATTTGTTGAAAAGCCTTTAGTTGTAGCAGCTGATATTTATCGTCCAGCTGCTGTTGATCAGTTAGTAACCTTAGCTAAAAGTATTCAAGTTGATTATTATGAGCAAGGTGTCAATGTTCCAGTTGATGAAATTGTTGAAAATGCTTTAATAAAAGCAAAAGAAAATAATAATGATTTAATTATCATTGATACAGCTGGTAGACTTTCAATTGATGAACCATTAATGGATGAATTATTTAGAGTTAAAAAAATAGCTAACCCTAGTGAAATATTTTTTGTAGCTGATGCAATGTCTGGGCAAGATATTATTAATGTTGCAACTAAATTTAATGAGAAATTAAAGTTAACTGGAACTATTATTAACAAACTTGATTCTGATGCTCGTGGCGGAGCATCACTAAGTTTAAGATATATTTTAAACATCCCAATTTGCTTTATTGGTACTGGTGAGAAAGTTTCTAATTTAGATTTATTCCATGCTGACCGTATGGCTGATCGAATCTTAGGTATGGGTGATGTGCTTAGTTTAATTGAAAAAGCACAAGATGTTATTGATCAAGATAAAGCTACCCAAATGGTTTATAAAATGTTTTCGGGTGAATATACTTTAGATGACTTATTAGAACAAATTCAGCAATTCCAAAATTTAGGTAAATTTGGCAAGATCTTAAAAATGCTACCAGGCAATTTAGCTGATAAAATTAACAATGATCAAATTGACAAAGCAGAATCAAAGATGCATTATTTTAAAATCTTAATGTCATCAATGACTAAAAAAGAGCGTAAAAATCCAAAATTATTGCGCCAAGCATCACGTAAAGAAAGAATTTTGAAAGGAAGTGGACGAAGTGCCCAAGAATTTAATAAATTAATGTCAGATTATGATGCAATGGTGAAACGAATGAGTGAAATGGGTAAAAAACTTAAAGCAAATGGCGGAGGGTTTGATCCAAAGATATTTGGATTTTAACTTTAATTAAAAAACAAGAAATATGATCATTTGTTGTTTATACAAGAGAGAAATATTCAGATTTTGTCTGAATATTTGTGAGTCATCAAACCCTATTAGGCGAATTTTTAAGACAAATTTTAAATTTTAGTTTAAAACTTTAAAATGATGGTATAATATTATTACCTTATTTTAAATTTATATTAAAAACTATTTATTTGTCAGTAAGATTAAAAAACTAGATATATTCTAGTTTTTTAATTTATATATATAATAAATATCCCTCAATTAATATATAATATTAATATTATTTACATTATAGATGGAGGAACAGTGGGCAAAAGAACAAGAAAGCAAAAAACTATGCGCCAAAAGCGCATTGATGTTATTTCTGAAATTTACACTTGTGAACTATTAGAACAAAAATTAGACTACCAAAAAATATCTTTAGAAAATTTATCACTTGATATTTTAGAACTTAGAAGATTAAAAGAAATAGAACAAAGATATGATTTTATTGTAACAGTCTTTAAAAAAATAATTAATACCGAATGAGACTGACAAAGAGTTAGTCCCTTAGTTAAAGCTATTTTAATTAATGCTGCTAATGAATTTTGAACTATTGAACCAAAGATTGTAATTAATGAAGCTGTTGAAATTACAAAGTTATTTTTTAATACCCCTGAAGAAGACGGAATTGAGCGTATTGAAAATCGAATTTATAAATTTGTTAATGGTCTTTTGGAAAACTTTTATAAATTCTTAATTAAACTAGAAGCACAAGTACAAACCCAAGCAAAGTAAATGAATATTTTTCAAGTATTTTATTTTAGGAAATTAAAAAAACGACTTTGCAATATTTTAGATGCTTTTATTGAATTAAAAGTTTTTAATTCAGCAGTTAGAAATGTAACTTTTGATTTAGATCCAAAAGTGCATTTTAAATTAAATAGTTTTATTAACCATCTTTTTTCTTTATTTGAAAAATTTATCGTTCAAAATATCAATAAAGAGCTATTTTATAATTTTATTACTTTTTTTATTTACCACCAAGTTGCCAATAATAATATCTTTTGAAACAGGATTGAAACAGAAGTTGATTTAACAAATAAAAAAACTTTAATTGACTTTAATAGCCAAAAAAGAGATTATTACTACTTATTTTTAGATGAATTAAAGAAACTTGATAATTATAACTTTCATTTAAGAACTATTTTAAGGAATACTTTATAATGAATAAAGAAATAAGAGCGCAATTTCCAATTTTAAAAGATATTATTTATTTTGATAGCGCAGCTTTAGTTTTAAAACCATTAATTGCAATTAATGCAATTAATGAATTTTATTTAACTAAATCAATTTCATCTCGCACTGTTGATACACCACTTGGAAGTTTTATTAATCAAAAAATTACCGAAGTTAGGCAAAAAGTAGCAACTTTAGTTGATGCTAAATTAACTGAAGTTATCTTTACTAGCGGGACAACTGAATCAATTAATTTATTTGCTCGAATGTTTGGAAGACTTTTAAGTTCTGAAGATGTTATCTTATTACATGCTTATAATCATTCTTCAAATATTATTCCATGGATTGAAATAGCTAAAGAAACTAATTCAAAAGTTATTATGAGCAATGATTTAATTAATGATTTAGAGCAACATTCAAATGTTAAAATAGTTTGCTTTAGCCAAGAAACAAACAATTTTGCACAAGATTTTGATTTGGCATTAATTTATCAAAAAGCTAAAGAAAAAGGGGCATATGTATTAAATGATGCAGCGCAAGCAATAAGTCATTATAAAGTATCATTAAAGTTTAGTGATGTAATTGTTTTTAGTACTAATAAATTTTACGGACCTACTGGTCTTGGACTTTTAATTATTAAACAAGAGTTATTAAGTCAACTTTCTCCTGTTAAATATGGTGGAGGAAGTGTTGATGAAGTCAAAGGTACCTTAGAATGAAAGTTAAAAAAACATATTAATGCCTTTGAACCAGGAACTCCAGATTTAGCAGGAATTTATATGTTTGATAAATCGCTTGATTTTTTTAATAGTATTGGATATCAAAAAACACAAGAAATTTTACTTAATTTATCATATTACTTACATGATAAATTAAGTAAACTTGATAATATCGAAATTTTTTCAAAACCAGGTGATTATATTTGTTTAATAAATGTAAAAAAAATTAATCCCCAAGATGTTGCAACATATTTAGGTTCGAAAAATATTTATACAATTTCAGGGATTTTTTGTGCTCAATATTTACGCAATTTACATTCCACATATTCATATTTAAGAATTTCTTTAGGGATTTATAACACTTACCAAGATATAGATAAATTAGTTGCTGAATTGGAAAAAGGAGGTGATTTTTATGCATTTTAATCCTAATCAAGCTCGCGAGATCATTATGGCTCATTATAAAGAGCCAAAATTTAAAGCTAAGCTAGAAGCTAATTTTCAAACTTACTTTTCAACAACTTGTTCTGATAAATTACAGCTTAGTTTAAAGTTTGAAAACAATTACTTAACTAAGGCTAAATTTGATGGTCATGGGTGTGCTATTTTTGTGGCTTCAACTGATATTTTGTTAGATATATTATTAAATAAATCTAAAACAGAAATTTTAGAAATTATTAGTTTATATACAGAATTTTTAAATGATCCTTCAAAATATACTCAAGAAACAATTAAAGACCTTGCAGGTCTATGAGTGTTTTTTAATGTTAAAAAACACTTAAGTAGACTTAATTGTGCTTTATTAAGTGCAAACTCAATTAAGGAAGAAATTGAAAAAACCTTATAGTTTTATTTTTCATATTGACTTTGATAGTTTTTTTGTAAGTGCGCTAAGAACAATTTATCCAGAATTAAATAATAAACCTGTTGCTATTGCTAAAAGTTCAGTTCATGCCGTTGCTGAATCAATTAGTTATGAATTACGTAAGCTTGGTTTTAAAGCAGGACAAAAAATTTATGAAATTAAAAAACTTGAACCTAAAACTATTGTAGTTGAGTCACGGTATGATGTTTATAACACAATTTCAACTGAAATATTTAACTATCTTAAAACTAAGTATTCAAGTAATTTAGAAATAGCTTCAATTGATGAATGTTATATCTTTTTTAATTATAAAACTTTGCAAAGTGAGCAACAAGCTTTAGATTTAGCAAAACAAATCCAAAGCCAAGTATTAAAAAAATTCAAAATACCAATTTCAATTGGAATTTCAACTACCAAATTTTATGCTAAAATGACTACTAATATTTCTAAACCTTTTGGCATTGGATTAACTAATAAAGATAATTATAAAGAGCGCTTTTTTGATTTAGATATTATTAAATTTCATGGTATTGGCGATAAATTAGCTCAAAAATTAAATAAAATTGGAATTTATAAAATTAAAGATTTTTATAACTTCGATTTATCTAATTTTTTATTAAAATCTGTTTTAGGTACAACAGCATATAAGTATTATGATGCTTTAAATATTGATTTTCAAGACAAAATAAACCAAGAAGATCAGCTAAAAGGAATTGGCAATGAAGTAAGCTTTGCAAATGCTTCTAATGATGAAAATCTTATTTATAATGCACTTGATGAAATGGTTAAAAAAGTTGCTAGTAGACTTAAACACTATGAAAAAGTTGGAAATAATATTAGCCTTGTAATTAGAATTCCAACTAAAAATTGGGTTTCTAAGAACATGCAACTTGATTATAATTTAAGTTCATATCAAGATATTAAAAAACATGCATATTATCTTTATCAGCAACATTTTGCTGATAAAGAAATTTTAGGTATTGGTGTGAGAATTTCAGGTTTATTAGAAAGTTATAATAATTATCAAAAAATTAGTTTGTTTGATAAAAACTCAAAAAAACTTTCGCAAGTAGATATGATTATTTCAAAACTAAAACACAAAACTAAGACAAACAAAATTTACACATTAAGTGATTACCAAAAGGTTAAAAACCGTAAAAATAGATTTGGCAATGATCCTTTAGGTAGTGTAATTTTTAAAAAATAGAGGTAAAGATGAAAATAGGGATTTACGGTGGTTCTTTTGATCCAATTCATAAAGGTCACATAAAATTAGCCAACTATGTAATTAACGAATTACAGTTAGATAAATTATTAATTGTGCCTAATTATAGTTCTCCATTTAAACATAAAACTATTTCACCACAAGACAAAGTTAATATGATTAACTTAGTTTTAGAAGTTAAAATGGAGCTTTGTGATTTTGAAATTAAACGTAATAGTACAAGTTATACTATTGATACAGTAAAATATTTAAAAAATAAATATCCTAATGATGAATTATATTTAATTATTGGTTCAGATAATTTAGTTAAATTAGATAAATGAAAAGATATTGATTTAATTAGTAAATTGACAAAAATAGTTTGTTTAAAAAGAACAAATAAAATTAATAAATTAAATCTTAAAAAATATCAAGGGATACTTTTAAATAATCCTATTTATGATTATTCATCAACAGATTATAAAAAAGGATATTTAGATTTAGTCGATTTAAAAGTTGCAAATTATATTCAAGCTAATGGTTTATACCTTGAAAAAATTATTCATAATTCACTTACTGCTTTAAGAGCAAAGCACTCTATGGCTTGTGGTGCTTTTGCTGCTGAGTTAGCTAAAGCCCACGGTTATGATGCTAAAAAGGCATATTTGGCGGGTATTATGCATGATATTGCTAAAGAATGAAGCGAGCAAGCATCAAGAGAATTTTTAGCTGAATATGCCCCAGAATATGCAAATGTGCCAAAACATTTTTTACACCAACATTGCTCTGCAATGTGAGCAAAACATGGTTATTTATTAAAAGATCAAGAAATTATTGATGCAATAAATTGTCATACTGAAATGAAAGAGGAAATGAAAGCCTTAGATAAAATTTTATTTATTGCTGATAAAATATGCCAAGGCAGAAAATTCCCAGGGATTCAAAAAGTTCGCCAGCTTTGTTTTGAAGATTTAGAACAAGGTTTTGCTAAAGTTGTTAAAATAACTTATCAATTAAATATATCCAAAGGGGTTATATTTAGCAATGAATCTTTAAAACTTTACCAAAAACATATGGAGAAATAATGCAAAAGCAAAGATTACAAAAAATCCTTTCTTTAGCTGGAGTAGCTTCAAGGCGTGAAGCTGAAAGCTTAATTTTACAAAAAAGAATTAAAGTTAATGGTCTTGTAGCCAAACTTGGTGATAAAGCATCTTTTAATGATGAAATTTTATTAGATAATAAACCAATTACTCACCCGCAAGAAAAAGTGTATTATGTCTTAAATAAACCTCCTAAAACTATATGCACTTTAAAAGATAACTTTCAGCGAACTTTAGTTACAGACCTAATTGATTCTCCATACAAAGTTTTTCCTGTTGGAAGATTAGATTATGATACAACTGGGGTATTATTAATTACTAATGATGGAGAATTATCAAATAAGTTATTACACCCTAAATATCAAATCTTTAGGGTGTATCCAGCAAGGTTAAATGAGCCATTATCTAGACAAGAATTAAAAGAATTAAATAAGCCTGTTTATATTAATAAAACTTTAAGTAAGCAAGATGTTTTAGCCATTGCTGATGCACCTAAATCATATTTAGTAGTTTTATCACAAGGAACTTATCACCATGTCAAAGAATTATTTAAAATAGTGAATAAAACAGTGCTTAATTTAAAACGAATTGAATATGCAGGAATAACTGTTGATAAAATGCCTCTTGGCACATTTCGTAAATTAACCTTAAAAGAAATAAAAGATTTAAAAAATTTAGTTCGCATACAAGAAGAAAAACTCAATAAGGAGTCTAAATATGATTAAAAAACACTTAAGTAAAAAAACTTTTAAAAATGCTTTTGATTTTATTAAAAAAGGAAATATCTTATTTTTAGCAGTTGCCTTTTTATCTGGGGTTGTGTTTAATGCTGTTATTTCATCTTTAGCTAATGATATTATCATGAGCGCAATTTCAGAATTAATTGGTAAAAAAGAACTTGAAAATTGAAAAGTTGGTGGAATGCTAATAGGTAAGTTTTTAGGGACTTTAATTAACTTTGTTATTGTCACTGGTGTTTTATTTGTGATCTTATTTTTATATTTTTATGTTAAAAACTATCGAGAATATAAAAAACCACCAGTGATAAAACCTCAAAGTCAACCAGCTCCAACTGTTGATGAAATGATCTTAGAACAACTACGTGAAATAAATAAAAAACTTTCAAACCAACCTGAAAATAATCAAAATAACGAAGCAAAACAAGAGTAAAAACAAACCAAAAATTTGGTTTGTTTTTCTTTATAATTTAAAGAACTGAAATTTAAAAAGTGTTATAATTAAAGCATCATTAAAATTTAGCAATAATGTTTTTATTTAGGAAGGAAATATGAAAAAAATATTTTTAAATTTAGAAAATGCGATTTGTCAAAAAGAAATTTTAAAATACCAAGACAAAGTTACCAAAATCAATGCTGCAATGGATTCATTTACTTCAGTGGGAGCAGACTTTTTAGGTTGAAAAGATTTACCTGAAAATATCAATCAAGCTGAATTAAAAACAATGAAAGAAGCAGCTCAAAAATTACATCAGCAAAATATTGAACTTTTAGTAGTTATTGGAATTGGAGGCTCATACTTAGGTTCTAAAGCTGCTTTGGATTTTATTCAAGGTTTATACCCAGGTAAATCAAGAAAAATGGAAGTTATTTTTGCTGGAACTTCAATTAGCTCAAGTTCCTTAAGCCAACTTTTAAAATATGCTGAAGGTAAAAAGTTTGCCATAAATGTTATTTCTAAATCAGGAACAACAACTGAGCCAGCAATTGCTTTTAGATTCTTTAAAAATTTATTAGAAAAACAAGTAGGAGCATTAAAAGCTTCAGAATTAATTTTTGCAACTACTGATGCTAAAAAAGGAACCTTATTTGAATTAGCAACTCAAAAGAATTACCAAAAATTTGTTATTTTAGATTCAATTGGAGGGAGATTTAGTGTCCTTTCACCAGTAGGATTATTCCCATTAGCTTGTGCTGGAATTAACATTGATGAAATTTTAGCAGGAGCTAAAGAAGCTAATGAATTATATAAAGATAGCTCATTAGAAACTAACGATGCATACAGATATGCAGTTGCAAGATATTTACTTGGAGAAAAATTCCAAGCTGAAATGTTAGTAGCATATGAACCAAACTTTGCTTATTTTAATGAGTGATGAAAACAATTATTTGGAGAAAGTGAAGGAAAAGAGCAAAAAGGATTATTACCTACTTCAGCAGTATTTTCAACAGATTTACACTCACTTGGTCAATTCATTCAAGAAGGCTCAAAAGTGTTATTTGAAACAGTTTTAAGTGTTAAAAATCCTCAAGTTGATTTAACAATTCCTCATGACCAAGAAGATTTAGATAAACTAAATTACCTTGAAGGAAAAACTGTGCATTTTGTTAATAATGCAGCTTTCCAAGCTACAATGGATGCACATGTACAAGTTGGGAATGTGCCTAATATTCACATTTTACTTGAAGATTCAGCAGAACGTAGCTTTGGTTGACTTGTAATGTTCTTTGAAAGAGCTTGCGCTATTTCGGCTTATTTATTAGGAGTTAATCCATTTAATCAACCTGGTGTTGAAGTATATAAAGCTAATATGTTCAAAATCTTAGGTAAAAAATAATTAAAATTAAACTCCATTTTCTGGAGTTTATTATTACTTATTTTTAGAAAATAAAAGGAGGAAAATGAAAAAAATCCGTACTAGATATGCACCAAGTCCAACAGGATATTTACATATAGGAGGTGCTAGAACTGCATTATTTTCATATTTATTTGCCAAACACTATAATGGTGATTTTATCTTTAGATTAGAAGATACTGATATAAAACGAAATGTTGAAGGTGGTGAAGCTTCGCAATTAGATAATTTAGCTTGATTAGGAATTGTTCCTGATGAATCACCACTTAAACCAAATAAAGAATATGGCCCATACCGCCAAAGTGAAAAATTAGAACGTTATAAAGAAATAGCACAGCTTTTATTAGATAAAAACTTAGCATACAAAGCTTACGATACAAACGATGAATTACAAGCACAAAAAGACGAAAGTGAAGCTAAAGGAATTCCAAGTTTTAGATATGACCGTAATTGACTAAAAATTTCAGAGCAAGAAAAAACAAGAAGAGATCAAGCTGGTGAATATTCAATTCGTTTTGCAATGCCTGAAAATCAAGAATATACATGAACTGATATTGTTAGAGGAGTTATTTCATTTAATTCCTTAGATATAGGAGATTGAGTAATTATTAAATCTGATGGCTATCCTACGTATAATTTTGCTGTTGTTATTGATGACTATGATATGCAAATTACTCATATTTTAAGAGGAGAAGAGCATATTGGTAATACTCCTAAGCAAATAGCTATTTATAATGCTTTAGGATGAAGTAAGCCAACTTTTGGTCATTTAACTATTATTACTAATATGGAAGGTAAAAAACTGTCAAAACGTGATACATCTTTAAAACAATTTATTGAAGATTATAAAAATGAAGGTTATGTTCCAGCTGCTATTTTCAACTTTTTAACCTTACTTGGTTGAACTGCTGAAGATGCTAAAGAATTAATGTCTAAAGAAGAAATTATTGCTAACTTTGATGAAAATAGATTAAGTAAGAGTCCTACAAAATTTGATATTAATAAAATGCTTTGATTTTCAAAGCAATATTTTAAAAATCAAAGCAATGAACTAATTTTAGCTCAGCTTAATTTAACTAATTTTTCAAAATCAAAAGAATGAATTGAACTATTTTTAGATACTTATAAACAAAGCTGTGCTACTTTAAATGAACTTAAAGATAATTTAAATAATTTACTCGTTAATAAAATTGAGAAATTTGATTTTGAACCTGAAGAACTTAATGTTATTAAAAAATTTAAAAACTTGCTTTTAGCTTGTGATTTTAATATTGAAAATATTCAAAATTGTATTGATAATACAGCGCAATTATTAAATGTTAAAGGTAAAAAACTTTTTCTGCCAATTAGGAAAGCTACAACATCGCTTGAACATGGGCCAGAGCTTGCCAAAGCAATTTATTTATATGGAAAAGAGCTAGTATTTAAATCGCTAGAACAATATTAATGAAATTAAATTTTAAATCTTTAATTAATCAAAATGATGAACTAAAAACAATTCAATTTACTGTCCCAGTTGAAACACACCATAATGATACATTTAAAGTATTTGTTTTTGATGAACCAAATACAAATACTAAAAGCATGATTGAAGTTTCTGAGCAAGAAATTAATATTCACACTAGCACTTCTTCAATTTTTTTAAAGTATAATCAAGAATTTGAATTTAACTATGTAGTTAATGATCAAGGTAAAGAATTTTTATTACCTTGTATTACTAATTGAACAGAAAAAGAATTTAGTGATAATAAATTTGTCTTTAAATATTTTTTAAAGACAAAAGATACCCATATTGGTGAATTTGAAATAACTTTAGAACTAACAGATAATTAAAAGTACCATCAGGGTACTTTTTATAAACTGTTAATTTAAAGGTATTAATTTTTGTAATCGTGATATAATACAAAATAACAAAGTTAGTAAATTAATTTTTGTAGATACTATTTATATTACAATAATAATTTAAACATAGGAGACTAATGGAAAATGTTAGAATATTTGCCCTTGGAGGGCAAGATGAAAATGGCAAAAACAGCTATGTTTTTGCTTATAACGAAGATTTATATTTAATTAATTGTGGCGTTAAAATACCAGTTAATTCTGAAAATGGAGTTGATACTTTAATTCCTAATTTTGAATATTTAGAAAAAAATAAAAAAAATTTTAAAGGTGTTTTCATTAGTGATATAAGAAATGAAAGTTTTTCAGCTTTACCATGACTTTTAATGAAAATACCTGGTTTAAAAATTTATACTTCAGAATTTAGTAAAGATATTATTATTGAACGTTTATCAAAATATAATATTAAACCAACTAGTTATAAAATTATTGTTTTAACTAAGAAAAAGAAAATTGGTGATATTTATATCCAACCAATTTCTTTATCAGGAAGTGTCCCTGGAAATTTAGGATTTAGTTTTATCACTAAAACTGGAGATTATGTTTTTATGTTTAATTACATTGAAGGGGATTTAGGGATTTTTGGTAGATCATGGTTTTTACATCTTCCAAAATTATTTTCTAAACGGAAAGTTAAAGCTTTAATATCTGATGCTGGAAAAACTAATTTTGCGGGAAAAGCAAATGAACGAGCAAAGTTACCAGAAAGTATTTTGAATAGTTTTAGAAAAGCAAAAAAGAACGAAAGAATTATCTTTGGATCTTTTAGTGAAGATATGTTTTCGTTGCAATTAGTTTTGGAACTAGCTTTAAAACATAACCGACCTGTTGCAATTTATGGTAAAAGCTATTGAGATTTACTTGAAACAACTCAAAAAATTTTGGTAAAGCAAAAAATTATTTTAGCTTTACCAAAATTAATTTATTATAAAGATATTTCTAAATATGAAAATGCAGTTGTTTTAGTAACAGGAAGTGCCGAAAGATTATACAACCGATTATTAAGAATAGTAGTTGGAGAAGATGTTTATTTAAAATTTAAACCAAGTGATCATTTTATTATGAATACACCTTTAGTAAATGGTCTTGAGTCACTTGTTAGTTACACTTTAGATGAAATTGCAAGAATTACTACCAATGTCACTGAAGTATCAGATTCACATTATTTTTATGCTCGACCTTTTCGAGATGATATTTTTAGCTTAGTAAAAAACTTAGCGCCTGAATACTTTTTACCAGCTCAAGGATTATTTAGATATTTAACTGACTGTGCTAATTGAGTTGACAGTATTGGGGAGAGTAAAACTAAATCAATTGTACTTTTAAATGGAAAAATTTTGCATTTTGTAGACGGTGTTAAATTCTCTCAAAATGCGAAAATTAAAGATGTAAAAGATGTCATTATTGATGGCTTTGGAGTAGGAGATATTTCTTCTGAAGTTATTGCCGAGCGTGAAGTTTTAGGACGGGAAGGAGTAATTATTATTAATGCTTTATATAATCCTAAAACAAGGCAAATAGTAAGTCATTTGAATATTAAAAGTGTTGGAGTTGTTGACGAAGCTAAAATTAATTGATTATATGATTTAATTAAACAAATTGTGATTGATTTAATTTCTGAGCGCAACTATGCTTCAATGTACGAAGTAAATGAAAAAATTAGGAAAACAATTCGCAAAAAAATCTTTAAATTAATCGACAAAGATCCACTTGTTGCTTTAACCTTAACCCAGGTATAAAAATGAAATTAACTAGATTTTATAAATTATTAAATATAACTAAGATTGAAAAAGAACTTAGTTTTAACCGAAAAATGACTAAAAAAGAAATCTGATTACGTTTGATTTCTTTTTGTGCGTTAATTTTTAGTTTATTATGTGCTATAGCTTTTAGTTTTTTAAATCCGAGCTATGAATTTAAACTATTTTATATTTTTACATACGGTTTAATTTTTGGTGGTGCAATATGGTTTGTATTGGCTTTTTGGTTTTTAGTTTGATTATTAAAAGTTTTAAATAAAAAACTTGAAAACAAATGTTTTGCTTGGTGGAGTAGAAGATTTAAAGTTACATGGTGAAACTTTAAAAAACAACTACTAAAAGTTATTTTAGTTAGTTTTTTGATTAGTTTACTAACTTACCATTTAGTTTTACATTTTTTAGATCAAAATTTACTTAACTTTGATTTTAAGTTAACAAATTATTCTAATATTTATTTATATGGATGGTGGAATAATTTTTATAATTTAGGACTTAAAGACCAAACTCAAAGTATTAATGATAATTTAACTAATAATTATTCAATTAGTAACAACATTGGTTTTTTCTTTGATTCTATTTTTAATTTATTATATTTAATTTCACTTTCTTATATATTGCCAATTATAATTATTGTAATTTTAACTACTTACTTAATTAAACTATTGTTTTTCCCAATTTTACGCTTTAAAACAAAAAACAAAATAGTTTTTAGTTTTAAACTTTCACTGTTAAATGAAAAACTTTTACTAACTAATTCAAAAAAGTTTTTTGTTTATTCAAATCAAACTAAATATTTTTATGAATTTTTAACTTTCTTAGAGTCAAAGATTATTAACTTTAGAATGAAAGACAATAAACTAAAAACCTTGCTTAAGGAATTAAAATCCCACCCTGTGCAAGATTATTTAAATGAATTTCAGAACTTGCAAATAAAAATTAAAGATGATTTTTTGGAATTTGATGAATCTAATAACTTTGACCTTGATTTTAAGTTTGAAGAATTAATTTTTAAAACTGATCTTTTTAATAAAAGTGTAAATAATGAACATTTAGAGCCCAAAAAAACATTAAATAATGATTTGGCAAGTAATTTAGAAAGTAGTATAATAGACAACGACCAATTAGACAACCATTGGTTAGATAAAATCTCACCAATTAAAAAAGGAGAATAATATGTTTAAAAAAATGCTTTGAAAAGATGCAGAAAATTACATCAAAAACGCTTCTCAACATGATTTAACATTTCTTACTTTCACTGCTGAATGATGTGGTGATTGTAAAATGATGCAAAGAACTTTTGATAATTTAGCTAACAAATTTAGTGATCGTCCTGAAGTATCCTTTATTAATGTCGATGCTGAAGAAGCACAATTATTAAGAGATCCTAACACCAAATGAAGAGTTTTAAAAGTTCCAACTATGATCTTATTAGAAGGACAAGAAATCATTGAAAAAGGTTTTGAATACGTTCCTGAACAAGTGCTAACACATTGAATTGAAAAGAAATTATAGTACCCTGATACACCAAGAAGAGTTGTCAAAAAAACAATCGAAAAAAAATTTATTTTTTTCGGTTTTTTTATTATAATTGATAAGCAACTATAACAATGAACTATAAGGTTGTTAACATGCCATAGGTTGTTGAGGGTGTGTTAAGTTTTTATAGGGAGTTATGTTCATCATATTATAGAACGGAGGAAACAACACATGAGCAAATTAAGTATTAAGGTTAAAGGATTTGACCATGCTACTGTTGACCAAGCTGCTAAGAAAATTTATTTAGCTGCAAAAGAAGATGGTTTAAAAGTAAGCGGGCCAGTGCCTTTACCAACTAAATACCAAGAAATTACAATCTTGAGATCTGTACACGTTAACAAAAAATCACGTGAACAGTTTGAAGGTAAAACCCACCAAAGATTAATTGTCATCTTTGATGCAACTGCAAAAACAGTTGACAAACTTCAAAGATTAGAATTACCAGCAGGTGTGGGAATTCATGTTAAAGAAGCAAAATAAGCTTCATTATATTTATATTATATTAATAAGGAGTATACAATGAAAGGAATCTTAGGACGCAAGATTGGTATGACTCAAATCTTCAGTGAAGAAGGAGTTAGAATTCCTGTTACTGTAGTAGAAGTACAACCAAATGTTGTATCTAAAGTCTTAACAAATGAAAAAAATGGTTACGTTGCAACTCAATTAGCTTCATTTGATAAGAAAGAAAATAGATCAAACAAACCTGAAAAAGGTCATTTTTCAAAAGCAAATACAACACCTAAGCGCTACGTAAAAGAAGTTCGAGAAATGTCAGGCTACGAACTTGGACAATTAGTAAAAGCTGATATTTTTGCAGCTGGTGAATTAGTAGACGTTACAGGTGTTTCAAAAGGTAAAGGTTTTGCTGGAACAATTAAAAGACACAACCAACACATTGGACCTAAATCACACGGTGGAGGTGGTGGTTCTCAACCAGTAAGACAAACCGGATCACTTGGAGATATTTCTGGAAACAGAGTTTTCAAGGGAATGACAATGCCTGGACACCTTGGACATGTAAAAACAACTGTTCAAAACTTAGAAATTGTTAAAGTAGATTTAGAGAATAATTTACTTTTAATCAAAGGTTCAATTCCTGGACCTAAAAAATCATTTGTAGTAGTAAAGCAAGCAGTTAAAGGATTACCAAGTCGTGAACAAATTAAACTTGTTGATGTTGCTGAAGTAGTTAAAATGAATGAATTAGTTGAACAAGCTAAAAAATACGGAATTGAAGTTAAAGTTGGAATGCATTCGGATGAATTAGCAGCTTTAATTGAAGAAGCAGCAAAAGGAGATAAATAATGGCTGAAACAAAGAAAAAAGTAACTAAGAGTGTTGAGAAACCAGCAGTTAAAAAAGCTTCAGCATCAAAATCTGCTGCACCTAAAAAGACCGTCTCAAAAGCTGAAACAACTAAAAAACCTGCTACAAAACCAGTGGTTAAAAAAGAAACTGCAAAACCAAAATCAACTCCGGTTTCAGTACAAAAAGATCTTAATGTTAAAAAAGTTGAATTCTCTGCTAAATTACCATTAAACTTGTTTGGTAGTGAAAAAATTTACGAACAAGCAATTTTTGATTCGATCTTATCAGAAAGAGCTTCAAGAAGACAAGGTACTCACCAAGTTAAAAACCGTGCAGAAGTTTCAGGTAGTGGTAAAAAACCATGAAGACAAAAAGGAACAGGTAGAGCACGCCACAGCTCAAGACGTTCACCTATTTGAGTTGGAGGCGGTAGAGCCTTTGGTCCACAAGCTAATAAAAACTATTCATTAAAAGTTAATAAGAAAGTTAAATACGCAGCTTTTGTTTCTGCATTAACACTATTAGCTCAAGATAAAGCAGTATTAGTAAATGATCTTGCATTAGACAAGATTAAAACAAAAGCTTTAGTACAAAAATTAGAAGAGTTTAAAGTAACTCATTTAAAACACATTTTAGTAGTTAACGAAAGTCCAGTAGTATTTAGATCTTCACTTAACTTACAAAACGTCCAAGTTGTTAAAGCAAACTCAGTAACAGTTGAAAACTTAATTGGAGCAGATGTTATGATTATCTCAAATGAAAGTTTAGAGATTTTAAAACAAAGAGGTAGATAATTATGGAATTAACAAGAATTATTAAATCACCAATTCTAACTGAAAAAACAGATAGATTAAGAGCAAACGAGAAAAATCCTGTTTTCGTTTTCAAAGTTGATTATGCAGCTAATAAATTCCAAATTAAAGAAGCTGTTGAAACTATCTTTCAAGTCAAAGTAGCATCTGTTAACACAATTAAAGTTGACAAAAAACCTAAAAAAGTTGGACGTTTCCAAGGATTTACAACTCGTTACAAAAAAGCTTTAGTTACTTTATCTGAAGGAACATTAAATTACTTACCAGAAAGTAACGAAGCTGCTAAAGTTATAAGTGAAGAAGAAAAAACTAAAAAAGAAGAAAAAGCAAAAAGAGCTTCAGATGTTGAAGCAAAAGTTGCTAAAAAACTTGCTGCTAAAAAAGTTTCAGCACCTAAACAAGCTGGTGCTAAAGCAAAAACAGTACAAAGAAGAAAAGTGGGTGGAGAATAAGATTTCACCCCAATTGCATCTGCAATCTTATATATAATTAAAGTTAAGCGGAATTTTAATGCTTAAAAGAAAGATCCGCAACTATTTTTAAGCAAAGGAGAACATAATTATGGCAATGAAATATCATAAGCCAACTACTAATGGTCGTAGAAATATGTCTTCTCTAGATTTTAAACAAAATTTATCAGGTCATGCACCAGAAAAATCATTATTAGTTAATTTAAAAAATAATGCTGGTCGTAATAACCAAGGTAAAATTACTGTTAGACATCACGGAGGACGTGTTAAAAGATTCTACAGATTAGTAGATTTCAAACGTAATAAAGATAACATTCCCGCGATTGTTAAAACAATTGAATATGATCCAAATAGATCAGCTAACATTTGTTTATTAGCATATGCAGACGGAGAAAAAAGATATATTTTAGCTCCAAAAGGAATTAAAGTTGGACAAGTAGTTGTTTCAGGAGAACAAGCTGATATTGTTGTAGGTAATGCTTTACCTTTAACATTTATCCCTGAAGGAACATTTGTACACAACATAGAAATGCAACCTGGAGGTGGAGGAATTATTGCACGTAGTGCAGGAGTTTCTGCTCAAATCTTAGGTAAAGATGACGACGGTAAATATGTAGTCTTAAAATTAAAATCAGGTGAAACACGTCGTGTTTTAGCTCGTTGCCGTGCAACTATTGGAGTGGTTGGTAATGAAGAGCATTTACTTGTAAATGTTGGTAAAGCTGGAATTAACAGACATAAAGGAATTAGACCTACAGTACGTGGTTCAGTTATGAACCCTGTAGACCACCCACATGGTGGAGGGGAAGGGAAACAACCAGTTGGTCGTAAAGCTCCTCTTACTCCATGAGGTAAAAAAGCTCTTGGTGTTAAAACAAGAAAAACTAAGAAATCTTCAAATAAACTTATTGTAAGAAGAAGAAAGGATGCTAAATAATGGCTCGTAGTTTGAAAAAAGGTCCATTTGCTGATGACCATTTATTAAAAAAAGTTGATGCTATTGTTGAAGGTAAAGCACCTAAAAAGCCAATCAAAACTTGATCAAGACGTTCTACTATCTTCCCAAGCTTTGTTGGTTTAACCTTTGCCGTTCACAATGGAAAACAATTTAATGAAGTATATGTAACAGATGATATGGTTGGACATAAGTTAGGTGAATTTTCACCAACTAGAACTTTTTCTGGACATGGTGCAGATAAAGGTAAGAAGAAATAATGAATAAACAACAAGCAAAAGCTCATGTTAAGTTACAAAGAGTTAGTGTTTCTAAAGCTAAATTAGTGGCAAACTTATTTAGAGGTAAAAACGTAGATTTAGCTCTTGGTATCTTACACAATACTGCTAAAAAATCATCAAAAATTTTCATTAAATTATTAAACTCAGCTATCGCAAATGCAACTAATAATCACGGTATGGATGCATCAAAATTATTCGTTAAAGAAGTTTATGTCAATGAAGGTCCAACTTTAAAAAGATTTCAACCAAGAAGTCGTGGAAATGCTTACTCAATTTTTAAACGTACATCTAACTTATCAATAGTACTAGAGGAGAGAAACTAATGGGACAAAAAGTTAATCCTAATGGATTCCGTTATGGAGTTACTAAAAAACATAATTCTACATGATTTGCTGACAAAGCTAACTTTGGAAACTTATTAGTAGAAGATGCTAAAATCTACAAATTCTTTGATAAGTTCGTGCGTGAGTACCAACTTGGCAAAGTTGAAGTAAGAAGAAATAAAGATAATAAAGTTACTGTTTTATTACACACCACAAGACCAGCAGCTATTTTAGGTCAAGAAGCTAAAAATATTCAAGAATTAACCTTGAAATTACAAAAATTCCTTAAAAACAAACATTTAAATGTTAATTTACAAGTTGTTGAATTAAAACAACCTGATTTAAATGCAAGATTATTAGCTGAAATGATTGCTACTAAGTTAGAAAATCGTGAAAGCTTCCGTTCAGCTCAAAAAATTGCAATTAGATTAGCAATGAAATCAGGAGCTAAAGGTATCAAAACCATGGTAAGCGGTCGTTTAAATGGTGTTGATATGGCTCGTTCAGAAGGGTATTCTGAGGGAGAAATGAAATTACATACTTTAAGACAAGATGTTGATTATGCAACAGCAACAGCACGCACCACATATGGTGCAATTGGTGTTAAAGTTTGAGTTTCATTAGGAGAAATTTTAGGAGGTAATAAATAATGTTACAACCTAAAAGAACGAAATATAGAAAACCTTTCTTAGTTAAACATGACAAAAGAAAAGCTACTAAGGGTAATACAGTAGTATTTGGTGAGTTTGGACTTCAAGCTGTTACTTCAGCTTGAGTAACAGCTCGTCAAATTGAGTCAGCACGTATTGCTGCAACTCGTAGAATGGGTCGTGAAGGAGATGTTATTATTAGAATCTTCCCTCACTTCTCAAAAACTTCTAAACCAATTGGTGTACGTATGGGATCAGGAAAAGGTGCACCAGAATTATGATATACAGCAGTTAAAGTAAACACAATGATGTTTGAAGTAAGTGGAGTTTCAGAAGAAGTTGCTCGTGATGCTTTACGCTTAGCAGGGCACAAATTACCAGTAAAATGAAAAATTGTACAAAAAGGAGATAACTAATTATGTCTTACCAAGATTTAAAGAAAAAATCAACTCAAGAATTAGAAACTTTAGTTTTAGAACTTAAAGCAGAATTATTCTCTTTAAAATACAAAAATTCAATTGGTGATTTAAAAGAAACCCACAAAATTAAAGAATTAAGAATCAACATCGCAAAAGCTCTTACAGCTTTAAATGAAATCAAAGGAGCTAAATAATGTCTAGAAATACAAGAAAAACCTTAACTGGTACTGTTGTTTCAGCTGGTAAATCAGCTAAAACAATTATCGTAGCAGTAGACACATACAAAAAACACCCACTTTACTCAAAACGTTTTAAATCAACTAAAAGATTTGCTGTACATGATGAAAACCAAGAAGCAAAATTAAATGATATTGTTATCATCATGGAAACTAGACCACTTTCAAGAACTAAACGTTTTAGACTTGTATCAATTTCAAAAGCAGGTAATGAATAATGTTACACGAACTATCTAGAGCAAGTGTTGCTGATAATTCAGGTGCTAAAGAAATCGGTGTAATTCGTATTTTGGGTGGATCTAAAAAGAAAACAGCTAATATTGGTGATATTATTGTATGTTCAGTCAAAAAAGCTATTCCTACAGGAATGGTAAAAGAAGGTCAAGTTGTGAAGGCTGTTGTGGTACGTTCATCATACGGTATTCACCGTAACAATGGTACTTATATTCGTTTTGATGACAATGCAGTTGTAATACTTAAAGAAGATTTAACACCACGTGGAACACGTGTATTTGGTCCAGTAGCACGTGAGTTACGTGAAAAATTTCCAAAAATTGTTTCATTAGCACCAGAGGTTTTATAGAAGGTAATTATGGCAAAAATCAAATTTAAAAAGAATGATGAAGTTATTGTTATCGCAGGTAAAGAAAAAGGAAAAATTGGAACAATTGAAAAAGTATTACACGATTCACAAAGAGTTGTGATCAAAGATGTTAATATTGTTAAAAAACACAACAAACCTACACAACAAAACCAAGATGGTTCTATTACAGAAATAGCCGCTCCAATTCATGCTTCAAATGTTGCATACTTAGTTAAAAAAGCTTCAAAATCAAAAGGTAATCAATTCTCTAAACTTGGATACAAAGTAAATGCAGATGGTAAAAAAGTGAGAGTTATAAGAAAAACACAAAAGGAAATTTAATAAATTATGTTAAAAGAAAGATATTTAGAAAAAGCTGTTCCTGCTCTTAAAGAAAAATACAACTACTCATCATTAATGCAAGTTCCAAGAATTGAAAAAGTTGTTTTAAATATGACTGCTGGTAAAGAAGTATCAAATTCAAAAGCTATTGAAGAAGTATTAAATGAATTAACTTTAATTTCAAGTCAAAAACCATTTGAAACTAAAGCCAAAAAATCAAATGCCTCATGAAAATTACGTGAAGGTATGCCTATGGGAGGGAAAGTTACCCTTCGTAGAGAAAGAATGTGAGAGTTCTTAGAAAAATTAATTAACATTGCATTGCCACGTGTTCGTGATTTTCGTGGTGTTAATCCTAAAGCTTTTGATGGTAGAGGTAACTTTGCTTTAGGGATTAAAGAACAAATTATTTTCCCTGAAATAGAATTTGACAAAATTCGTCGTATTAAGGGATTAGATGTTTTAATTGTTACAAGTGCAAATACTGATGATGAAGCAAGAAGTTTATTAGAACTTCTTGGTGTACCATTTGAGAAAAAAGGAGCTAAATAATGGCAAGAAAAGCATTAATTGAAAAAGCTAAACGTCATCCAAAATTTTCTACCCGTGCTTACACACGTTGCGAATTATGTGGTAGACCACACGCAGTTTTAAGAAAATTTAAAGTTTGCCGTGTATGTTTTAGAAATTTAGCACACGAAGGTAAAATTCCTGGTGTGAAGAAAGCGAGTTGATAATTATGTTTATTACAGATCCAATTTCAGATTTAGTTGTTCGTGTTAAAAACGCTAACGCTAGAAAACATAGATCACTTTCAGTTCCTTATTCAGTTAAAAAAGAAGCTATCGTTAAATTAATTGAAAGAGAAGGGTACATTTCTTCATATTCTGTTGAAGGTGAAGGAGTTAAAAAATCATTAGTAATCACTTTAAAATACAAAAAGAATCAATCAGCAATTGTTGGTATTAAAAGAGTTTCAAAACCTGGTTTAAGAGTTTATGTTAAATCAGATGAAATTCCAGCTATTTTATCAGGTTATGGTACAGTAATTATCTCAACATCAAAAGGACTAATGACAGGTACAGAAGCTAGAAAGGAAAATGTAGGTGGTGAAATCATCGCTTACATTTGATAGGTAGCCAAATGTCTCGTGTCGGAAATCGTGTTTTAGCAATCCCAGCTGGAACAAGTGTTAGTGTTGAAGGTTCTAAAGTTACTGTTAAAGGTGCTTTAGGAACATTAACTAGAGAATTTAGTCCATTAATCTCTGTTGTTGTTGAAAATAATGAAGTTAGAACAGTTCGTGCTAACGACCAAAAAACTACCAAACAATTACATGGTACAACAAACTCACATATCTCAAATATGATCTTAGGAGTTTCAAAAGGATTCCGTAAAGATCTAGAAATTAAAGGGGTTGGATACAAAGCAGTCTTAACTGGTTCTCAATTAGTTATCTCTGCAGGTTACAGCCATAACGTTACTTTAAATGTTCCATCAGATGTTAAAGTTACTGTTGCAAAACCAACTGAAGTTTCAGTTGAAGGAATTAATAAACAAAGTGTTGGACACTTTGCTTCATTAGTTCGTGATGTTAGAAGACCAAGTGTTTACTCAGGTAAGGGTATTTCTTACAAAGGTGAACAAATCAGACGTAAAGAAGGGAAAACAGCTTCTAAAAAATAAGAAGCTTTATAGGTTAAAATTATGGCAAAATTATCAAGAAATCAAGCTAGAAAACAAAAACACAACCGTAGCCGTCACTACATTAAAGGGACAGCTGCAAAACCTCGTCTTAACGTTTTCAAATCACACCAAAACTTATATGCTCAATTAATTGATGATATTCAAGGAGTTACTTTAACAAGCGCATCAACTTTAACTTTCCCAGAATATGGGGGAAACGTGGCTGCAGCTGCTAAATTAGGTGCTCTAATGGGTGAAAAAATTAACCAATTAAAAATTTCTGAAGTTGTATTTGACCGTGGTGGATATATTTTCCATGGACGTGTTAAAGCATTTGCAGATGCAGTTAGAGAAAAGGGAGT
Source organism: Mycoplasmopsis bovirhinis (assembly GCF_900660515.1). Classification (NCBI taxonomy): domain Bacteria; kingdom Bacillati; phylum Mycoplasmatota; order Mycoplasmoidales; family Metamycoplasmataceae; genus Mycoplasmopsis; species Mycoplasmopsis bovirhinis. The sequence continues at coordinate 278,009 of NZ_LR214972.1, read as the reverse complement.
TAACTTCTAGTTATGAACGCAACAAAAGAAACCAAAGTAAATAATCCACAACCTAAAACAGGAACTAAAGAAGTTTTTGTTAAAAAAGGACCTAAAACTCCATTTAATCGTGATCAAAAACCTGGTGTTAAAAAAGAAGGTGAAAACCAAAAAAGAGAATTTAATCCAAAAAGAAAACAATTCTCAAAAGACCGTCGTCCAAGAGTTGAATCAGAATATAGTGAAAAATTAATTGATGTTGCACGTGTAACAAAAGTTGTTAAAGGTGGAAGAAGATTTAGCTTCTCAGCTTTCGTAGTTATTGGAAATAAAAAAGGTAGTGTTGGATTTGGACACGGTAAAGCTAATGAAGTTCCAGATGCAATTAAAAAAGCTGTGAAAGATGCTAAAAACCATTTAGTAACAGTTCCGTTAAACGAAAAAACCGGAACTATTCCTCACGAAGTAAACGCTAAATTCTTATCTTCAAGAGTAATCTTAAAACCTGCATCTAAAGGGAAAGGACTTATTGCTTCTGGAACAGTACGTGCAGTTGTTGAACTTGCAGGTTATAGCGATATTGTTACTAAAACATATGGTTCACGTTCAAAAGCTAATGTTGTTAAAGCAACAGTTAAAGCTCTTTTATCATTAAGAACACCTGAACAAATTGCAGACATTAGAGATAAAGATGTAAAGGAACTTAAAAAATAATTATGGCAGTTAAATTACATAACTTAAAATTCACTGAAGGTTCAAGAGTTGAAAAACACCGTAAAGGTCGGGGACATGCCGCTGGTAAAGGTAAACAAGCTGGTAAAGGTCAATCAGGACAAAATAAACGTAAAGGTCATAGATTAGGGTTTGAAGGTGGACAAACTCCATGATTCCGCCGTATTGGAAAACGTGGATTTACTAATGTAAATCACGTTGAATATCAAGTGGTTAATTTGAAAGATATTGAAGAAAGATTTGAAAATAATGCCCAAATTACAGTTGAAGCATTATTTGAAGCCGGTCTTGTAAAAAGACGTTTACCTATTAAATTATTAGGAAATGGTCAACTAACTAAAAAAGTAACTATAACTGTTAACAAAGCTAGTGCTAGTGCTCTTGAAGCAGTAGAAAAAGCAGGTGGAAAAGTAATCGAATTATAATTTATACAAAAACTTCCTTTTGCAAGGAAGTTTTTTAATATTTATTTTCATAAATAATTTATACCACTTTTTAGTAAAATTGGTTGATTTTCAAAGTGATTTATATTTGGACTAAAACAATTGTTATTGGATAGTTATTATTAATATCTTGGGAAAAATAATGAATGTGCTGCAAATTTATAAAAAAGAAACTGAATTTTCAATATAGTACAATATAATAAAATTGAACAAATAATGCATTTTTAATGCTTATAAAAAATGTCAATAAAAATAAGAATATACATCAAGTATATTTTAATCAAGAAGATAAAAAAAGATCTTGGTTAGCATTTTTATATAGTTTATTAGGTGATACAAACGATATTGATTTTAATGTTAAAACAAAAACTATTTACAGAATTAGAGTTTTCAAATTTTGGTAATAAAAGTGTTGAGGCACTTGATTTTGTTACATTTTGACAAGAGAATCGCTAGTGATAAAACAACTGCTTCTTAAGATTAATTGAAAACATATTTTTTGATTATAAAAAAACTGATCTAAAGATCCTGAAGAGCTAAAGGTTCTTTATTAATATAAATAAGGTAATAAAAAACCTCCAAAAGGAGGTTTTACTAGTCATCAAAATTTTCATCTAAGTATGTTTTAATTTTACATGCTAAAGTTTGATTTACTACTTTAGATATTTGATCTAAGGAAGCATTATTGAGATTTTTTATATTGCCAAAAGTTCTAAATAATTTTTCTTCAACTTTCTTTCCAACCCCAGGGATATTAACTAAAATAGAATTAGTTAATAATTTATTACGTGTTTTATTTAAATATTCTTTAGCTCTTTTGTCAACTAAAATTTGAATATTAGTTAAAAAGTTAAATGTTTCAATGTTTAAGTCTAAAACTTTGTTTTGATCATTAATAACTTTGCTAGTTTTATGTTTATGATTCTTAACTAACCCAATAACTTTATTACTAAAATTATAGTTTTGTAAAGCTTCTTTAATTTCATTAATTTGGTTTATAGCGCCATCAGCTATAAATAAATCATGTTGGCTGATTTTATCTTGGTTTACTTTTAAAAATTGTAATGCATTTAAATACATATATTTTAAATCATCTTCAGTATTAAATTTTTTAATTTTTTCTGCTAAAGATCATTTGTATACTTTGGGTTTTGTACTAGTTTTTAGATTAAAAACTAGTACAACTCCAACTCCATCTTTTTGGTTTTGAAATGAATTATCAAATATATATAAATTATTTATTAAATCCTTAAAACCAAGTTTTAAACTTAGCTCTTGCAAAATTACCGAATTTAAACTTAAGCCAAAAGAGTTATATTTTTCTTTAATATTAATTTTTAAATTTTCTAAAATAGTGTTATTAATACCGCCTTTAGCAAACCTAACAACTTTTTGGATTTGATCATTTAAAATTAAATCAAACGCATCAATTTCTTTGTTCAGATAAATTATTTTTGGCAGTAATTTATCATTATAATAAGTATTTAAAAAACCCTCAATAAACTCATTAAATAAGCCACTATATTCATAATATTTAATAAAAATATTAGTAACAATTCCATAATTATAAGTTTTAAGAGCTACAAAGATAAAATGGTTAATTTGTTTAAAATAAATATAATCAATTAAAATAATTTTTTGAATTTCAGTAACTTGCGGTTGCCTAGTTTTAGTTAGAAATTCTTGTGCTTTTTTGTACATTAAAGCACTTTGAAAATCTAATTTTTCAGCAAAGGTTTTTTCTAAATCTACAAGCTTTTTATTAAAATTATTATTTTTAAATTCAAAAATTTCTTTTATTTCATGAAAGATTTCAATACCTTTTCGATGACTTTGTTTTGTAATTAAAAGACCATCTTTATAAGTATAAATGCTTTTTAAAACATTAATAAAGTTTTTGTGCTCGTCATTATAAAATAATGGGCCAAAGTAAAATGAAGTATCTTTTGGATCTTTTTTAATTACTTTCGAGCTAAAGCTAAAAGTAATTAAGTTTTTTTGGTTTAAAGAAACTTTAATATATGGGTTTTTTTGTGAATTAACTAATTTAATATTAAATTTTGGTTTATGTTCTTTAATCATTTTTTCTTCAAGGTGCAAAGCATCGCGCTCATTAAGGGTGTAAATAACTTCAAAATCATTTAATTCATCAATCATTTTAGTGGTTTTATAAGAATTTAATGAGCCTTGTAAATATTGTTTTAAACGTTTTTTAATATTTTTAGCTTTACCAATATATATGATTTGTTTCAAAGAATTTTTTCATAAATAAATTCCTGGTTTATTTGCTGAATTATTGACTTTTTTGATTATGTCTAAAGAAAAATTATTCATAATTAAATTATATAAAAAAACAAGGCGTTGCCTTGTTTTTAAAGTTTTAATTTTCATTTTCTCATTCAAATTCAAAATCAAAAATAGTTACTGTATCACCAGGATTTATTTCTCTTTTAATAAGTTCGTCTCAAACACCTATTTTTTTCAAAATATTATTAAAACGAACTAAGTTATCATATGAATTAAGAGGAATTTTATAATATAGCTCTTGAACCTTTTTGCCACTAACATTAAAATGACCTTTATATGGAGAAGTCACAATAAAATCAGGTTCATATTCAATAACTTTTATCTCATCTTCATTAGTTTTTTCAACGGTTGAATTTGCATATTTTTGCACTAGTTCTGCTAATTTAGCTCTAACTATTTCTAAATTCTCCCTAAAAATTGCTGAAATTTGAATTACTTCAAGATTTGGATATTTTGCTTTGAATTTTTTCAGATTTGTAGCAAAAACTTCCATATCTGATTTATTTGCAATTATTAATTGCGGTTTTTGTTCTAATTTAAGGTTGTAACTTTTAAGTTCATAATTAATTACCTCATAATCATTAATTGGATCTTTATTAGTTGAACCAAAATCAATGATATGAGCAATAATTCGGCACCTTTCAATATGTTTTAAAAATTGTATACCTAAACCTTTACCAAGCGAAGCTCCTTGTATTAAACCAGGTAAATCAGCAATAGTAAACGATTTATCATCATACTTTACCATACCTAGTTGTGGAACTAGGGTGGTAAATTCATAATCTGCTACTTTAGCTTTTGCATTAGAAATTGCATTTAAAAAAGTTGATTTACCCGCTGAAGGTTTTCCAACTACCCCAACATCTGATAATATTTTTAGAACTATTTTTGCTTCATACTTTTCTCCAGGCATACCATTTTCAGCAATCTTAGGTGCAGTGTTTTTTGAGGTTTTGAATTTATTATTACCTCTTCCACCTTTACCACCTTTTGCAACTAAATATGGTATTTTTGGTTCAATAACATCAGCAATTAACTTTTTACCATTATATACTAAAGTACCAATTGGAACTTTAATATAAGTATCTTTAGCATTAGCTCCATATAAGTTTTTAGGGCCACCATTAACACCATCTTCGGCTTTAATGTGTTTATTTTTGTAAAAACTAAGTAAAGTATTTTTTCCTTCATCACCAACAAAATAAATATGACCACCACGGCCTCCATCGCCTCCATCAGGCCCACCTTTATCAACGTGGGCTTCACGGCGAAATGAAATCATCCCATTTCCACCTTTTCCACCTTGTAAAGAAATCGTTATTTCATCTATAAATCTTGCCATATTTCTCCTTGAATTAACATTATTACTATAAATAATAACATATTTTAATTTATTTACTATATAACTTTATTTATAGATAATTTTGGTTATAATTTATTAACTATGTATAAGCACAAAGAGATTGAAAAAAAATGGCAAGAGATTTGAGAGCAAACTAAAGCTTTCGCAACAACTGACAACCATGAGAAAAAATTTTATGCCTTAGATATGTTTCCTTATCCTTCGGCTGCAGGGTTGCATGTGGGACATCCTGAAGGATATACAGCTACTGACATTGTCGCTCGTTATAAACGTTTAAATGGTTTTGATGTCTTACATCCAATTGGTTGAGATGCTTTTGGACTTCCTGCCGAACAATATGCTTTAAAAACAGGAAATCATCCAGCAAGCTTTACCCAAGAAAATATTAAAACTTTTAAAAAACAACTTAAAAGTTTAGGAATTTCATTTGATTGAGATAAAGAAATTGATACTACTGATCCAAAATATTATCAATGAACACAATGAATTTTTAAAAAATTATATGAACATGACCTTGCAGAAATTAAAGAAATTGATGTAAATTGATGCCAAGAACTTGGAACAGTTTTAGCTAACGAAGAAGTAATTACTGATGAAAATGGAATAAGGGTTAGTGAACGAGGTAATTTCCCAGTAGTGCGCAAGCCAATGCGCCAATGAGTTTTAAAAATAACTGCCTATGCTGAAAAACTTTTAGAAGGATTAAATGAGGTTGATTTTTCTGAATCATTAAAATCATTACAAGAAAATTGAATTGGAAAATCACTTGGTCATGTTGTTAAATTTCAAATTGAAAATTCAGACCAATTTATTGAAGTTTTTACTACTAGACTTGATACAATTTTTGGAGCAAGTTTTTTAGTTCTAGCTCCTGAACACTCATTAATAAATCAAGTTAAAAATAACAAGGAAGTTTCAGAGTTCTTAGAATACGCTAAAACAATTAGTGATCGTGATAGAATTGCTAACCAAAAAGAAAAAGTTGGAGTTTACACTAATTTAAATGTAATTCACCCAATTACCAAAGAAGTTTTACCAGTATGAACTTCAAATTATGTTTTAAATACTTATGGAACAGGTGCTATTATGGCTGTCCCTCAAGAAGATGAAAGAGACCATGAGTTTGCACTTAAATATAATTTAGCAATTTTTTCAATTATTCCTAATAAAGATTATGGATTAGAAAATTCTAATTTTAGTAATTTAGATAAAGCACAAATTACTAAAATTATTTACGAATTTTTGGCAAAACAAAATAAAGTACAAACCCATATTTCCTATAAATTAAGAGATTGAATTTTTTCACGTCAAAGATATTGAGGAGAACCATTTCCAGTTTATTTTGATCAAAATAATAATATTTATTTAGATCAAAAGATTGTTGAATTACCATATATGGAAAATATTAAACCATCTTTAACTGGTGAATCACCTTTAGCTAATAATAAAAATTGACTATACTTTGAAAAAGATGGTAAAAAATATCGCCGTGAAACTAATACAATGCCTCAATGAGCTGGCAGCTCATGGTACTTTTTAGCTTACATCTTAAAAAATGCTGATGGAACTTATTTAGATATTCAAAGTCAAGAAGCATACCAAAGATTTCAAAAATGACTCCCAGTAGATTTATATATTGGAGGTCAAGAACATGCGGTAGGTCATTTAATTTACTCAAGATTTTGACATAAATTTTTATATGATTTAAAAATTGTTCCGGTATCTGAACCATTTCTTAAAGTTGTTAACCAAGGAATGATTCTTGGACCTGACGGTCAAAAAATGTCTAAAAGCCGTGGTAATGTGATTAACCCTGATGAAATTGTTAATAATTATGGAGCTGATACATTAAGAGTTTATGAAATGTTTATGGGACCATTGACTGATACTAAAGAATGAAGCGAAAGTTCAATTAAAGGAATCCGTAAATGACTTGATCGTGTTGAAGTTATTATTTCAAAATTTGCTTTAGATAAAACTTTAATTGATCCTAGCTATCAAGATAAAGACTTTAATTCAATATGACAAATAACAATTAAAGAAGTAACTGAAGCAATTGAACAACTTAAATTTAATATTGCTATTAGCAAGCTTATGGTCTTTATCAATGTGCTTTATAAAGTTAGAAAACTTAATAATCTTAAACCATTAGTTGATTTTCTTACCATGCTTTCTACTTTGGCTCCGCATTTATCAGAAGAATTATTAGAAAAATTAAACCAAAAACAAATTAAGGATCAAGTATGACCTAGTTTTGATCAAAGTTTATTAAAAATAGAAGCTGTTAAAGTAGTTGTGCAAGTTAATGGGAAAGTACGTGCTATAATTGAAAAAGATATAAATATGGATCAAGACAGACTATGAGAATTAGCACAAAATCATCCAAATGTACAAAAATTTATTGCCGGTAAAGAAATCAAACATAAAGAATTTATTAAGGGTAAAATTATTATCTTTAATATTTAATTAAAGATGCTTTATTTAGATTTAGGTAATTCATGTTTAAAAATTGGTTATAAAGATACTTTTAATAATTTAAAAGTTAAAATAATATCTTTAAAAGAATTAAATATTAGTTCTCTTAAAACTTGTCTTAAGCAAATAACTAACGAATTTAAAAATTTTTCAAAAGCACTTTTAGCAAGTGTTAATTTTGAAATACAAGAACAATTATTAAACTTCTTAAAAATTTTTAAAATTAAAACATATCTTATTAACCATAAATTTTTAAAAAATAATCTTAAGATATTGATTAACCAAGAAATAAACTTTAATGAAGTAGGGATTGATATTTTGTTAAATAGTTATTTTATATCTCAAAAATATAATTCAGCAATTTTAGTTTCTTTAGGAACAGCTAGTGTTATAACTAAAATTTCAGATCAAAATCTTTTAGGAGTAATTATTATGCCTGGTGTTGAAACTAGCTTAAATTCGTTATTTCACAATGCTTCTTTAATCAATCCTTTGAAGCTAGATTATGAAATTAATAAATCTCTAGGCACAAATACCCAAGAAGCTATTTCTATAGGGATTATTAAAGGTTTTTATTACTCAATTCAAGGTTTAATTAATGATCTTAACGAAAATAATTTACCAGTATTTTATACTGGCGGAAATTTAAAATATTTTCAAAATCTTAATTTAGAAAATATTATTGAGTATTGTGTTATAAATGCTTTAGATTTAATTTATCAAAAATGCAAGCTTAAATTTAAATAGCAAGACTTAAAGCTTGCATAAGAATAATTTTAAATTATTATATAATAATATATGGAGGGCTATGAAAAGATTAGTGAGTGGTATTAAACCAACTGGTGATTTAACTTTAGGTAATTATATTGGTGCTATAAAAAACTTTGTGAAATTACAAAATGAATATGAGTCATATATTTTTGTGGCTGATTTACACGCTTTAACAACTGGTAAAGTTAACTCAAAGGAATTTAAAGAGCAAAGAGAATCAATTGTTGCACTCTATGCAGCTTGTGGACTTGATTTTCACAAAAACGCAATCTTTTACCAATCACAAATTTTAGAACATTCACAAATGCAATGGTTAGCTTTATGTCAAACGACCTTAGGTGAATTAAAACGTATGACTCAATTTAAAGATCAAGCTTCAAAATTAAAACAAGGTAATGGCACTGAGAAGATTCCAACTGGTATTTTAACTTATCCTACTTTAATGGCTGGAGATATTTTGCTGTATAACCCTGATGTTGTACCAGTTGGTGAAGATCAAATTCAACATTTAGAATTAACGAGAAATATTGCTCAAAGATTTAATAAAAACTATCAAACTAATTTGAAAATTCCTCAAGCAATCGTTCCAAAAGTTGGTTCCAAAATTAAATCATTAAATGATCCAAATGTAAAAATGTCAAAAAGTCAAAAAAACCCTAAGTCAACAATTTATTTGTTAGAAGATCCAAAAAGCGCTTATAAAAAAGTTTTAAAAGCTGTAACTGATTCTGAAAATAAAATTTATCTTTCAGAATCAAAACCTGGCATTTTAAATTTATTAAATATTTATGCTGGGATTAATGATCTTAGTTTAGAACAAGCTGCCGAAATTTTCAGAGATTCAAATTATAAAGATTTTAAAGAAGAAGTGGCTAAAGCTGTTAAAGATTTATTAATACAAATTCAAACTAAGTATCAATATTATTTAAAAAATGTTGATGCTATTATTAGTGTTGGAGCTCAAAAAGCCCAACTACTCGCGAAACAAACAATTAATAATTTACAATTAAAAATTGGACTATACGGAGAAAATGATGAAAGCAAATAAACAATTAAACCATACTACTTCTCACTTGCTAGCTGCAGCAACTGAAAGATTATATCCAGGTGTGAAACTTGGTTTTGGTCCAGCTACTGAAGAAGGGTTTTACTATGATTTTGAATTTTTAGAACCTCTTAGTGATACTGAGCTTAGCAAGATCGAAAGATTAATGAAAAAACTTGCTTCACGCAACTTGGTTATGAAGCAAGTTAGTATTGAAGAATATTCTTTTGAAAATAAACCATACAAAAAAGAATTATACGACGAATTATTAGCCCAAAGAAAAGAAATTACTTTTTATTCATTAATTGATCCACAAAACAATGAAGTAATTTTTACTGACCTATGTGCCGGAGATCATGTTAATGATACTAAAAACATCAAACATCTTAAATTACTTCACTTAGCAGGTGCTTATTGAAGGGGAAATTCAGATAACATTCAATTAACTAGAATTTATGGTACAGCATGAGATACTAAACAAGAGTTAGAAGAATTTTTAGCTATTTTAAAAGAGCGCAAGGAAAGAGACCACCGTAAAATAGGTAAAGAAATGAAACTTTTTACATTTAATAAATTAGGTGGTCAAGGTTTACCTTTTTGACTTGAAGATGGAATGTATATTCATAACGAAATTAAAAATTTAGTGCTACAAAAAGATCGTGAATATGGTTTTACAGAATTATTAACACCACACTTTGGTGAAGAGGAACTTTATCAAATTTCAGGACACTTAGCTCATTATAAAAGTGATATGTTTAAGCCTATCGTGGTAGAAAATGAACGTTTAATCCCTCGTCCAATGACTTGCCCACACCATATTTTATGTTATAAAAGTGAAAAGCATTCATACCGTGATTTACCAATTCGTTATTCAGAACAATCGCAATTATACAGGTATGAAAAATCTGGTGCTTTGACAGGCCTTGAACGAGTAAGGGGAATGTTGTTAACTGAAGGACATTTATTTGTTCGCAAAGATCAAATTTCAGATGAATTTAAAGCAATGTATCAGTTAATTAAAGAAACTTTAGAAGCTTTTAACATCCAAATTAGCTATGTATCATTATCATTAAGAGATCCAGAAAATAAAGATAAATATTTTAATGATGACAAAATGTGAAATGAAGCTGAAAATCAGCTTCGAATAGTCTTAAATAATTTAGGTGTAAAATATGAAGAAAAACTTGGTGAAGCAGCTTTTTATGGACCTAAAATGGATATTCAAATTTTTACTGCTTTAGGTCATGAAATTACTGTTTCAACCTTACAACTTGACTTTTTACTACCACAAAAATTTAATGTAAGTTTTATTAATAAAAACAATGAAGAAGAAACACCTGTTTTAATTCATCGTGGGTTAATTGGAACATATGAAAGATTTGTCGCAATATTATTAGAACAAACAAAAGGTGTGCTTCCTTTTTGGTTAGCACCTAAACAACTTACAGTTATTCCAGCTACTAACCATGATGATGATTTAGAATATGCTTCAAAAATAAATCAAAAACTTTTTGCTTTAGGTTTTAGATCTAAAATTGATTTGCGTGAAGAAAGATTAAATAAAAAAATTAGGGAAGCACAAATCTCTAAATCAAAAATTCAATTAATTTTAGGTGAAAAAGAACATTCTTCTAATACTATTACTTACCGTGAGTATGGAAAAGATGAATCAATTACTATGCCGTTAGATGAATTCATTACTTATATTACCAATTTAAAACAAACTAAAAAATAATGGCAAAAAAAAATAAGCAACCTTTTTGGTGTGATAAAGTTTTCTTTATAGTTTTCTTTTTTATCACTATTGCAACTTTGCTCATTAGTGACAAAATAATTAAATGAAATACAGTTTTAAATACTACTTACCAATTAGATGTTCCATACCGTATCTTAATTAGTTTTCTTTATACAACAGTTTTTTTAGTTGTTAGTTTTCTCTTAGCATATTTTGGTAAATTAAAAGTAATTTATTTACAAATTATTGCCTTTATTATTGGTATTACAATGACTTTGTTTTGAATTCCTTTGTATCAAAAAATAACCAGCAGCAATTCAGAAGACAAAGATACGTATCTTTTTCTTTGAACATGATATAAATATGATATTATTGCTGTTTTTATGTTATATCTTTTTATCTTTGGATTAGTGAAATATTTGGCAACTTATCAAAATATTATTAAACTTAAGCAAAGATTTAACAAAAATAAACATACTTTAAAATAAATTATAAAACCTTCCTTTAGCTTAATTTCAAGGAAGGTTTAAATTTATAAGAATCTAAAGTAACTCACAAATTAACTTAAATATAATGATAAACTTAGAAAATTCACCTTTTTTGATGATGCTAAAACAATATATTGTATTGAACTTGGAGCAGAAAATTGATATAAACCTTACTTTTTTTAATAATTCCTAAATCAAACGCTCAAAACGCTAATGATTTAGAGATAAAATTTCAATACAAATAATATTAAAACAAGCACATATTTTAACTCATGTGCTTGTTTCTTTAATACCCAAATTTTGATAATTGTTTTAAATCATCATTTCATTTTTTAGCTACTTTTACTTTTATTGTTAAAGTAACTTTAGTTTGAAATTGTTGTGAGATTTTAAATCTTGCTGTTTGACTAATTTGTTTAATTTTAGAAGCGTTTTTACCAATAACCATACCTTTTTGCGAATCTTTTTTGACATAGATATTTGCATCAATGTAAAGGTGCTCTGGATCTGATTCATTAAATTCAATTACTTCAACAGCTATTGAATGAGGCAATTCTTCATAAAGTAAGTTAATTGCACTTTCTCTGATTATTTCTTTTGCAATAAAACGAACTGATTTATCGGTAACATAATCTGGATCATATTGAAAAGAATCTTGATAAGCAAAATTATCTTTAATTAAATCAATTAAAGAATAAATAGAAGCTTGATTATTTATATCTGTAGAAATAATATAATCAAAATTATATTTATTTAATTGATTAATTTTATCAGTTAGCAACTGAGGATTCCCCTTAATCTTACTTACTTTTGAAATAACTGCAATTTTGTGAGGATGATTAGCAATTTTATCTAAAATTAATTGATCACCTTTTGCAATTTTTTCATCTGCAGGACTTAAAAATAAAATAACATCAACATTTTTAACAGATTCAAAAGCTGCTTTGTTTAAACTTTCACCAAGCTTATTTTCAGCTTTATGAATCCCAGGGGTATCTGTAAAAATAAGTTGAAAATCATCTTCTGTATAAATACCGGTAATTTGGTCCCTGGTGGTTTGGGCGGTATTTGTAACAATTGCAACGTTATAGCCTACAATTGCGTTAACTAAACTGCTTTTACCCACATTAGGACGCCCTACAATACTAGCAAAACAAATTTTCATTATTTAATATCTTCTGGTTTAATTGGATAAGGAACTAATTCAGATAATTTATTTACTCTAACTTTGCTACCATCATTTGAATATTGGTAAATTAATGCATCAGGGCTCATGAATTCAGTCATAACTTGACGACATCCAGCACAAGGGCTAATTTCATCTTGCTTTTTAGAAATAATATGAATTTCTTTAAAAGTTCCAACTTTAGCCCCATAAGCAACAGAACCAAACAAAGCACTGCGCTCAGCACATAGCCCTGATGGGTAAGCAGCATTTTCTACATTTACTCCTGGGTATTCATTGCCCTCTTGATCAATTGCAATTGCCGCAACTTGAAAATTTGAATATGGTGCATATGATTTAGTTAATAAATCTCTAAGTGTTTCTAGTTTCATAATCTTGATCCTTTCTAGTAATTTTCAATGGGTTAAAAATAGCATCAACAATTGAGTTCATGATAAGTCTTTCTTGTTCTTCTTCATGATCATAGCCTTGAAGATGAACAAGACCATGAGTAAATAAGTAACAAAATTCCCTTTTTATAGAATGATTGTATCTTTTAGCTTGACGTTTTACCCGGTCTCAGCAGATTACTAATTCACCTAAATGAAGCAAGGGTAATTTGTCATAAAGCTCTGCATCACCAAAATCAAAAGATAAAATATCAGTAATATAATTTTTATTACGATATGTTTTATTTAAACTTTTAATTTCATTACGTGATACAATTGAAACATCTAAAATGATTGATTGTTTCTTTGTTAACTTAAAATAGTTAATAAAATTTTTTAAAATTTGATAAGATTCAGCTTCAAAGATTGTTGGTGCTTTAATTTTATTATTGAAATTAATTGTAATTTGTTGCGATTTCACAAAATAAATTATATAATATTTATGTAGTAAATATTCATTTTGAGTATTTATTATTTTTAAACTAAAATATATTATAGGAGTTAAAATGTCAAAGAAGAAAAACTCATTTCTTATTCTAAGTAATGTCTTAGCTTTATCGCTAGGATCATTTAATTTAATTAGCTGTACAAAAGAACAGCCTAAACCACCTACTGAACCAAGCGATCCAGTTGCAAGTGCAGTATCTAATTATCAACAAACTCATGCTGAAATTTTAGCAAAAAATTCAAACAATATTCTTTTAGATGATGAAGCTAAAGTAGTTGCTGCTTTAAATCAGTATAATTCATTAGAACAAAATATTAAAAATAATTTAACCAGCCAAAAAACTTTATTAGATCAATTGAATGCAAAAATCAAAGAACTTAAAGAAACTCAAAATAAAGCTAATCCTAGCCCTAGCACTGGATCAAAAGATCCAGTTGATCCTAATAAACCACAAGAGCCAAAAAATAATAATCCTATTGATCAAGATTCAGATAAAAAAAGCCAGTTAAGTTTAAAACAAGATCAAATCAAAGCTATTAAACAAAGTGCTGCAAGTTTACCAACTAACGTTAGTTCAATTTTTGATACAATTCTAAACAATGAAAGATATACTCAAGAAATAAATCTTGAGAATTTTACTGAATTTGTTAATTCTTTATTAACTATTAATAATAGTGTTTCAGTTTATCAAGCTAAAAATTATAATAATGAGTACAAAACCTTTTTAGAAAAAGTTTTGAACAAAGACTATAATTTATTACTTAGTTCATACCAAAATAGCATTAGTTTAATTAGTTCAAATGAGCAAGAACTTTTAACTAATTTAACTAACGAAACAACAAGACTAAAAGAATTGGAAACAAGTTTTGTTAGCTTTAGTCAAAATGGAGAAAAAATCTTATATGATTTTAATTCATTAGTTAATATATTCACTCAAGAAAATACTATTTTCAACGAAGATGTTAAAACATCTGTTTTATATAATGAAGCAATTAATGATTATAAAATTAATAATAATTTACTAAATACCATTAATAAATATTCATCAATTAATACTAAAGCTTTAAGTTTAAAAACAATTTACAAAACTTTAGTAGATAAATCAAATAAAGATCAACAAACATGAGACTTTATTAATAATGTAAGTCAATATTATAATGGCGAATTTTTAAATAGTGCTAAATTATCTGAAATAAATTTACTAACTACTTTAGATAATTTTATTGTTCAAGCTAATGAAATAAGCAAAAATTCGCAAAACCAAGAGAATTTAAACAATTTAAGAACTCAAGCTAAAACATATATTAATAATTTAAATAATTTAAGTGACGAGCTTAAAAATGCTTTTATAGCTCATATTGATACTTTAAATATTGGACAATTAATTAATGAAACTAAAAATACTGCTAATTTATAGCACCAAAAAGTTAGCGATATTTTAGCTGCAATTAATCAAGCTAACCAAGTTAAAACAACAAGTAAATATAATAATGCATCTAACAAAACTGATTTTGAGAGATATTTATCAGAAACAACTAATTTATTACAAAATAATTTATTGGTTAATAAAGCTGAATATGTTAATTCAGCTTCAAATATTAGTTCTATTAATAATTTATTAAATAATTTAGCTGAAGCTCAAGATAATTTAAACGGAAATGTATCACGTGAAGAAACCCGAAGATTTAAAGAAAGTGTTGAAAGTAAACTCTCTGCAACATTATCAGAAAATTTAACAAGATATAATTTAGCAAGTGGAGTATACAGTGTTAATATTACTGAGAATAATAAAAAATTATTTTTAGCTAATCCAAAAGTTGAAGGAGCAACTTTAACTTTAAAAGGTATTAAAACTGTTGAAAATAATATCAACCAACTTATTTTTGTTTATACTGCTAAAAGTAATACTGAATCAACATTAGTAACTGATGTTGAAAAAACTTACACTTTTACTAATGACTTTAATACTAAATTAAATTTACTAACATATAGTAATTTAGATGAAATTTTCACAGTAAATTATGAAAATTTAAAAAATTATTACCAAAGTGATTTAAAAGCTAATGAAGCAAAAATTAAAGAAAGTTTTAGTAGCAAAAATAATATTTTACATAATTACTTTAAGTTTAGATTTAAAACAGGAAGCTTTAGTTATGAAAATTCTAAACTAGCAGCAGAGTTAGAATTCTTAGTCAATGAAAGAGTAGTAAAAACTATTAAACTAACAACACAAAATAATGTAACTTTTAAAGAAGAATGGTTAAAAGGTGTAAGTATTACACCTAGCGAATGATTTAAGCAACAAGCATTTTATAAAGAACCAGGGTGATGAAAACTAGTAACAGAATCACAAGATCTTGCTCAAAAGTATCAGTTCTTTATATCACAAAAATCATCAAATATTCTAACTTGATTTGGCTTAAATGTCTTCAATGTAGAAAAAGATAAAATTGAAGCTTTAAAAAATAAAGAATTAAAAGAAAAAGTAAATTTAGTAAACCCTACTGCAGCATCAGGTAATAATAATCAAAATGTATTAACTCCTGAAGAAATTAAGCAAGTTCATCAAAAAATTAAAGAAACATTTATTTCACAAATCTTTACTATAACACTTCCTACTAATGTTACTTATGAACTAATTAATTATAGTGATAGTGATATTTTCTATGTTAGTGATTCAAATAAAGATGTTGCTATTTTTAAATTCAAAGTAAAACAAGGTGATAAAGAACAAATTATTGAAGTTGAATTAGCAGATGAGAAAAATGATAAATCTACAAACCAAGACTACAAAGACTTTAATTACTTATTAAATTTAATTAAAACTGATACTAAAGATGATGTTTCAAAAATCTTTGAATTAACTACTGTTAAAGATCCAAAGAAAACTCATAACCAAGTTAATTCTAAAGATGCAGTTAATGGTTTAAATGAATATTATGAATTACCTAAAGCTGGTAAATTCCAACTTTATGCTTATGAATTAACTGATTCAAAAAATTATGTTGATTCTAATGTGGGAGGAACAGCTAAAGTTAAATTCTGAATTAAAGAAAATGGTCAACCTGTTGATGTTACTCGTAATAGATTTTTAGTTAACTACCAAAGTTTAGGACAATATTCAAAAACTATTAAATATTTTAAACCTTTAACATATTTAGATATTAAACCAAACAATACTAATAGTTGATTTAGTGCTTCAGATTTTATGTCTGATAATATTGATCAAAATCATAAAAATATCATTGATCAAATTAATTCGACTAACTTTGAATTACGTAAAGCTAATGCTACTAAGGAAACACAATATGCAATTATTGATCCAAAAGATATAATAGCTCAAAATGCCGCAAATAAACTAAATTACATGCTTAAATTAAAAACTAACTTAGTTAGTGAAGATAATTCAAAAAATAATGAATTTAAAAATCCAGAAAAAAAACAAGCTGCAGATGACAAAAAAATAGAAAATGCTAATAAGCAAGCGAGTTATTGAGCATCTAGTGCAACAATTGCAAATACAACTGATCAAACTAATTCAATTGATTTATCACAAATTCAAAAGAACTATTTTGTTTATTACTATGATGTTGTAAGTAATGATCCAAATGAACTAAGTTTTAAACTTGGATTTATTAGTAAAAGTGACACTACAAAAAGATATACTAATTCTTCTAAGGTTATTACCCTTAAAAACCTTAGAAATGATTATAAAGAAAACTTATATCCTGAAATTATGGTCAATGCTTTAACATATGATGATTTATTAATTCAAAATCTTAGTTCATTAACTGCCCAAGAATTTATTAATAAAGATAAAGATACTTTAAAATCTTATGTAAGTGTTAAAAATGACCAAACTTACAAAAACTTTACAATTAGCAAAGACAAATTTGAAATTACTGAAACTAAACAGGGAGATAATAATTCAGTTTACGTTAAATTTAAAGTGACTAATCCAACTACAAATTTATCATATATAGCTAATACTTGATATAAAATAACTGGCTTTAGAGCTGGAAATACTGCTCAAGAACAATTAACTTTTAAAGACACACAATTACAAACTGTATTTGATTCAAATACAAGTGTTACACGTACAAGGGAAATTGAAGCATACTATGAAGACTTGCTCTGAACTCTTGATTCACAAACAAATTCAGCTTCATGAACTTTAGCTGAAAAATATATTTCTAAAACTCTTTTAGCAAATAATGCAACTCAAAGAAAACTAAAAGTATCATTATTTGCTAACCAACTAATTCAAGATGATAAACGTCTACTTAGAATTAGTGATGAAAAAGAAAGACAAGCTCCATTTGAATTTGATTTTGAACAATTAGCTAGTGGTCAAACCATTAGCCATAGAGTGCAAACAAGACTATATTCAAATTTAAATGGTGGTAATTATCCACAATTTTATTATAACTTTAGTGCTAAATATGAAGCAGGTAAAGGAATTATCTTCAAAGTAACTTTAGAAGATAATCAATATAAAATAATCGTTGGTAATCCATATAAAGAAGCTATTACGTTTAGTGAAACTACTGATGAAAGAAAATTTGGTAAATTTGATAAAGATAAAGCATTTTTAATTAATACAGCAGGTGCTGCAGTAACAATTCAATATACTAATTCAGTTCAAAAAGAGAGTTTTACAACTACTGAAACAAATCAATTTAACTACCAAAAATTAGATTACACTCAAGAAAATCAACCAATTTTATTTTTTACACCTGAAGAAATTATTAAATCAAATGAATATAATCCTAACCAAAATGTTAGTTGAAAACTTCATGATGGTTATAAATTGGATCAAGAATATATGCATAGTTCTTGAGAAGGAATTGAGCTTGTTGATAATGTAAGAGCAAGAAGCTTTGCTTATAATCGTGGTTCAGCAACAATGATTGGAAAAGTATCTAAAGATCCTAGTGATGGTAAATTTTATGTTATTACTAATAATCACGTTGAACATGTTAGCAACTTTAGCGAAGTTGAAGGCAATAATTTACCTAAAACAAAAGAAAGTTCATATTTAACAAAATACTCAAATAATTTTGTTAATGATGTTGATGATGGATTTTCATATTGAGGTGGTTTAAATGTTGCTAATAAAGTTCCAGTTGAAGTAATTTGATCAGGTGTTGATCAAATTAACGAAAAAGGTGCAAAAGCTACAGGGATGCAAGTAGATCTAACAGTCTTTGCAGTTGATATTAAACCTTTAGTTGCAACTGCTAAAAAAGAAGGAAAATTTGATTTGGTAGTATGATTAGAAAATTGGTATAAATTACCTAATATGAATATGAATTACTTGGGTTCTGAAGATGGAGTACAATTTGGACCAAATCTCAAACAATTTGCTATAAATGGATTTCCATACGGAAAACAAGCTGGTTACTTTGTAAACCGGGCGCAATCTAGCTCAAGCGTAATTAGTTTATTTAGACAAAATGGTTATGTACAATCATACTTTAATTCAGGTAATTCAGGTACTGGTATTTTAGGTCCAAATAATTCGTATATTTCAACAATTAACTCAGGAGTTCCATTAACTGAGTTAGTAGCTTGAAACTATGAAACATCAGCGTATAACTACTTAGGAGTTAATAAGTCTGGTGAAGATGCTTTAAGCATCAAAAATACCAATTCAGTAGCTGCCCAAATTTTAAGATGACATCTTAAAAAACCTGCTCAAGTAGATTTACCTTGATTCTTACAGGAAATTAAAACTAAATAATAATTACAAACAACAATCAAAATTTTCCTTTTGATTGTTGTTTTTTTGTTTATTTTTAGATTTGAAAAAACCTCAAAAAATGATTATCAAAATTTATATTTTTTAATATAATAAATAGGCAATATTAAACATTATTGCCTCTACTAGTGGGAGATATTAAATTTATATCGCTAGACCACAATATCGAAAGGATACATATATATGGCAAAAAAAGAAATACAACGTGTTGCTAAATTGCAATTCCTAGCCGGAAAAGCAAAACCAGGACCAGCTTTAGCTGGTGTTGGAGTTAACATGCCTGAATTTACCAAAGCATTTAATGATGCAACTAGAGACAGAGGGGACGAACCAGTTCCAGTCTTAATTACAGTTTATAAAGATAAAACTTTTGAATTTAAGTTATTCACAGCTCCTGCTTCATACAAAATTAAGCAAGCTGCTAAAATTCAACAAGGTTCAAAAAATGCAAAAACTACTATTGTAGCTACAATTTCTAAAGACCAATTAAGAGAAATTGCAGAATACAAATTACCAGATTTAAACACTAA
Source organism: Mycoplasmopsis bovirhinis (assembly GCF_900660515.1). Lineage (NCBI taxonomy): Bacteria > Bacillati > Mycoplasmatota > Mycoplasmoidales > Metamycoplasmataceae > Mycoplasmopsis > Mycoplasmopsis bovirhinis. The sequence goes on along the minus strand of NZ_LR214972.1, from coordinate 258,318 downwards.
TGACATTGACGCCGCTATGGCTACAATTGCTGGAACAGCAAAACAAATGGGAGTTTTAGTTGAAGGATATGATGACATTTTTAAAGCTAAAGCCCAAGCTAAAGCTGCTGCTAAATCAGCCGCTTTGGCACAAATGAAAGCTGCCGCTTTAGAAGCTGATTTAGCTAACTTAGCTGAAACAAAAGGTCAAGGAATTGAAGTTACAACTATTAGTGACGAAGAAAAAGCTAATGAAGGAGATAATTAATGGCTAAACGTTTATCAAAAAACCTTAAAAATGCTCGTGAACAATTTGATAGAACAATTGCTTACGAATTAGAGGAAGCAATTGAGTTAGCTAAAAAAACTTCATATGCAAAATTTGATGCTTCTATTGACTTAACTTTTAATTTAAACTTAGATGTTAGAAAAGCTGACCAACAACTTCGTGGTTCAGTTTTACTACCAAATGGTACTGGTAAATCAATTAGAGTTTTAGTAGTTACAAATAGCCCAGAAAAATCAAAGGCTGCTAAAGATGCAGGAGCTGACATCGTAGTTGATGGACCAGCACTTGAACAAAGAATTAAAGAAGATCAATTTGACTTTGATGTTATGGTTGCTGACCCAGCAATGATGCCTTTATTAGGAAAATACGGTAAAAAACTAGGTCCTAAAGGACTAATGCCTAACCCAAAAACTGGTACAGTTACTCCAACTCCTGAAAAAGCAGTCGAAGAACTTAAAAAAGGTAAAGCAAATTATCGTACCGATAAAGCTGGTATTGTACATTCATTAATTGGAAAACAATCAATGTCAACACAAGCATTAGTTGAAAATGCTAAAGTGCTTATTGCTTTAATTAAAAAATTAAAACCTGCAGCAGTTAAAGGTACATATATGTTAAACTTAACAGTTTCAGCATCAATGGGACCAAGTGTTAAAATTAAAATCGAAAAATAATCTTACAAATCAAGCTTTCTAGCTTGATTTTTTAATACTTTAGCTATCTTAAACATGCCTATTAATTAGAAATGTCACATGCAAGTTTTTTGCATGTGACATTGTTTTTGTCTGCCTTGTAATAAAATAGTTGTATTAATAAATTTTAAAAAATGAAAGGAAACTTTAAAATTATATGAAAAATTTAGAAAAATATATTTGTGTTTTTGACAAATATCGAAAAGAAAATGAATATCAACATTTTAAAATTGAAGAGAATCACAACACTATTTTGAAAATGCAAGGAGCACTTGAGACGCAACGAAAATTACGAATAAGCCAAATCGATCTAGAACAGCTTTATAATATTTTACAAGAACCTTCTGAAGGCTTCTCAATCCAAGAAGTAGCTAAGATTTTTGATAGAGACATTCGAAGCATAAAAAGTAAAATCAAAATTATTACAAATCGCAGACCATTGAGTTTAGATAAACACAATCGCTATGTTTGTCCTAAGTGCTTAAAAAGAGTAATGAGCGTTAAAACTCTTAATTTTGCGAAGCTATACGAACATTTATTAGGCTATTCATTTTCGCGACTCTTTTTTGTAAGTGATGCAATTAAAGAGAAATGAAAGGCCTACAGAAAGTATTGGTATAGTGAACTTAATACATACAATAAAAATAGAAATAAAAAGAATTTAGTTCAAAAAGAAGTTAAGAAATCAGTTACATACCTTGTCAATTCTTTTAAAAAAATATCACCTGATGAATTTGCTCCCTCACCTAGTACAATTTATAAAATAATTAAAAAATACCCTTATTTCCTTGAATTTGACCACATCGTCAAAAAATCTGAAGGAAAATATGGAACACGGAAGCAAAAACAAACCAAACCTAAAACATTAAAATATGCAACAGAAATTTCAAAACGTCCAGATTATATTAATGATGGCTTAGAACATGGTCATTTTGAATTAGACACCGTTATTGGAAAAATCAATGATACATATTGTATTGTAACCATAATTGAACGGCAAACCAGAATGTCTTATGCTATGCTCTCAAAACGTAACTCCAAAGCTATAAAACAAACTCTTCTCAAACTAATCAAGAAACATAGCTTAGACATTAAAACTTTAACAGTTGATAATGGTAGTGAAAATGTCTTATTACACCATGTCATTCCAACTGAAAGATTATTTAAATGCCAACCATATAGTTCATGACAAAAAGGTTCAATAGAAAATATGCACCGCTTAATTAGGTATTACATTCCCAAAGGAAAAAGCTTTGATAAATACTCTCAGCATGGAATTGATTATATGATGGATAAAATAAATAACTACCGACAAGTTGTACGGCAATATAAGATAACCTAAAAATTTTTTAAATCCCCCGCCCTTGATTGCAATCAAGGGGGCCTTACTTTTGAAAAAGTAAGCAAAACCGACGAGAAAACACTAGTGTGTTTTCTGTTTTAGCATACATTTTTTATGTAAAATTTATGTTAAAATTAGAAGGCAATTATTTTGTTAATATCTCGCATGTGACTTTTCCAAAAAACATCTTAAACATGCCTTTAACTTCTATATAGTAAAATATGATTTTTGTGGTATAATAAAATTATTATATATAATAATTTTGTAATTTTCAATAGTTAAGGAGTAAAAAATGCAGTCAAAATTTGATAATGAAGAAACTAAGAAAAAACAACTTGAATTTGAATATGATCACGACGAGGACAAAAGAGTAGTTTTTAAAGATGAAATAATTGATCAAGATAATAACGAGGATGATGAAGAAGCTCCACAAAATAAAGATGATTATTTTGCTAAACCTCAGCTAATATCTGAGCCTGTAGATGGACTCAAACCTGTTGTTGTTGATGAAGAGATGAAGACATCTTTTTTAGAGTATGCAATGAGTGTTATTGTATCTCGGGCTCTTCCAGATGCAAGAGATGGACTAAAACCAGTACACCGTAGAATTCTTTATGACATGTTTGAACTTGGAATTACTCCTAACTCACAACACCGTAAAAGCGCAAGAATAGTTGGAGATGTTTTAGGTAAATACCACCCACATGGTGATTCATCAGTTTATGAAGCAATGGTGCGTATGGCGCAAGATTTTTCAATGCGTTATCCTTTAGTTGATGGACATGGTAACTTTGGTTCAATTGATGGTGATCAAGCTGCGGCTATGCGTTATACTGAAGCAAGGATGACTAAGCTTTCTAATGAACTCTTAGAAGGAATCAAAAAAGATACTGTTGACTTTGTTGATAACTATGATGCTACTGAGCAAGAGCCAGTAGTTTTACCTGCCAAATTCCCTAACTTATTAGTTTCAGGAGCCTCAGGAATTGCAGTGGGAATGGCTACTTCTATTCCACCTCATAATTTAAAAGAAATAATTAATGCAACAATTGCATTAGCTAAAAACCCTGAGATTTCAACACAAGAACTAATGAAAAGTGTTATTGGTCCAGATTTTCCTACCGGTGGAATTATCTTAGGTACTAAAGGAATTTTAGATACATATGAAACGGGTCGTGGAAGCATTATTGTTAGATCTAAAACACAAATTGTTGAAAATGCTAATGGTAAAGCTAAGATCATCGTAACTGAAATTCCTTATGCAATTAAAACTAGCACAATCATTAAAAAAATTGTTGAGTTAGTTAAAGAAAAAATTATTGATGGAATTGCAGATATTCGGGATGAAACTAATCTTAATGGAATTAGAATTGTTTTAGATATTAAAAAAGGATTTAGCGCAAATATTATTTTAAATCAGCTTTTCCAAAAATCTGACTTGCAAACATCTTTTAACTCCAACTTAGTAGCTTTGGTAAATGGTGAACCAAAAACTTTAAGTTTAAAACAAGCTTTAAATGTTTATTTGGATCACCAAAAGGAAGTTTTCACCCGTAGACTTAATTATGATTTGGCAAAAGCACAAGAAAAAGTTCATATCTTAGAGGGATTAAAAGTTGCAATTTTGAATATTGATGAAGTTATTGCAATTATTAAAGCTTCAAAAACAGATCAAATAGCTCAAGAAAAATTAATGGCTCGCTTTGAATTTACGGAGCGACAAACTAAAGCTATTTTAGATATGAATCTTCGTCGTTTAACAGCCTTAAACTATGAAAAAATGGTTAATGAAATTAATGAGTTATATCTTGAAATTAATGGTTATCAAGAGATTTTATCATCCGAAACAAAACTAATTAATTTAATTATTGAGGAATTAAGTATTATTCGTGATAAATATGGCGATGAGCGCCGAACTGCAATTGATTATTATGGCGTTGGAAAAATTAATGATGAAGATTTAATCCCTAAAAAAGAAATTGTCATTACTGCTTCAATTAATGGGTATGTAAAACGTATTAACCTTGAAGAATATTCAACACAAAGACGTGGCGGAGTAGGTTCTTCAAGTATGAAAACTTATGATGATGATGATATCTCGTTAATCTTAAAAGCATCAACACATTCAGATTTATTATTATTTTCTAACTTTGGTAAAGCTTACGCATTAAGAGGATATCAAATTCCTCAAGCTTCAAAACAAAGCAAGGGACAGCCATTTATTAATGTTTTAGAAAATTTAAATGTTTTACAAGGTGAGAAAATTATTTCAATTATAAATGTTGATAGTTTTAGTGATGATTTATTTTTAACTACCATTACTAAAAAAGGTATTTTCAAGAAAACACCTCTATCATTATTTGCTAATGTGCGCCGTTCTGGAATTTTAGCTTTTAAATTGCAAGATAATGATCAATTAGTAAGAGCATTTATTGCAACAGCTGGAGACAATATTTTAGTTGCGAATAACCATAAAAACATTGCTTTATTTAATATAGATTCAGTAAGAGCTTTAGGCCGTAATTCTTTAGGTGTTAAAGCAATTAAATTATTAGAAGATCAATATGTTATTAATGCTTCATCTAATAAAGATGGAAACTTAATTTTTTCTTTAGGTTCAAAGGGTTTTGGAAAAATAACTCATGAATCACAATACCGTATTACTAAAAGGGGTGCTAAAGGCGTTTTAGGAATTAATACTGAAAAATCTGGTCATTTAGTTTTTGCTTCCTTTGTTAATATTGAAGATGAATTATTAATTATTACTGCAAGTGGTAATACTATAAGAATTCAAATTAACCAAATTCCACAAAGTTCAAGAAACACAAAAGGTGTAAAAGTAATTAATTTAAAAAATAATGACCAAATAGTAGCTGTTGAAGTACTTAAAAATATTAATAACTAATAATCTTTAAAACAAGCTGAATAATATAGTATTAAGATAAGAAAATTTGATAATTGTATAACTAATGTAATTTAAGAATAAACTGCTTTTAATTCTCAAGACTCTGAAATAAATATCAAATAAAAACTATGATAAAGGAATTTTAAACACTATTTCCCTAAATATAAGCAATTTAAAAAATTAAAAATTTTTGCTCCTAATGGTTGGAATGATCAAGACAGTAATTACAGTAGCATAAAAGAAGGTGGAATGTTAGGTTATTAATAATGATCTTGATTATTTTAATTTTGGGCATTTTAATGGATGACTCGATAATAAAAAATTAAACAGAGCACTAAAATATCAAATAAAACTAATTTTACAAATATATTATCGTAAATTTAAAGGTATTAAACATAGCACCAGATATTGTGGCTCATGATTTTTTATCAAGAATTATTTACCATTTCTAAAAATAGAAAATAGAAATTAATAAATTAGAATGAAATTATGATACTACTAATTTTAATTACTTAATGAGTTTAACTAAATAATATAACTAAAATTAAAAAATATTAGTCATAAATATTAAATTTAAACTAAATTAAACCAGGTAACAAGAATATGTTACCTGGTTTAAATTTTAATTATGATAATTTACATTTTTTGTTGAAATATAAAAAATATTTGAAGAATTAAACATAGCAAAATTTTTAATTGTTTATTTAAGTTAACTATTAGTATTTACCATTTCAACTTTATCACTTGAAATGGTAAATTTATATTCTTTACCATCTAATAAATTATGTTTTTCTTCTTGAATATCTCATAGTTTTGTTAATGTATATGTTCCATTAGGTCATGGATAGTATGGAAACAGTTTAAATGTAACAATTCCATTATTATCATTTACAAATCTTGATTTTTCATTAGGAACACCATTTGTTGTGTCATCTGAGTATTGATTATTTTCGTTTCTTAATTCAAATTTAAAATCTTTATTTTTTAATTTTTCATATACTTCTTTTGTTGAAGTTATAGTTAAAATAATATAACTTCTATATCTATCATCTTTTGAAACTATAACAGATTCAACTTTAGTATTTGATTCAGCTAATTTTGGTTGAGGTTTAGTAGGTTCCTGAGTTTTTTGATTAGATTTATTTTCTCCTTGATTATTATCACTAGTATCTTCTTTTGTTTCTTGGGCTACTTGTTCAGTGCTATTACTTTTTGAATTATCTGAGTTGCTAGCTGTTCCAGATTGATCTGGAGCATCTGCTTGGGTTGATGAACTTGTTCCTTTGTTAGCATCACTTTGAGTATTTTCTTTGTTTTGTGTTGAGTGTGAATTTCCATCAGTATTTCCTCCTGATGTATCTTTATTATTTTGTGTATTGTTTTCATTAGGGTTGCTTGAATCAGGATTTTGAGTTTCAGTACTTTTGTTCTCTTCTTGTTTTGGTTGCTCTGTTAAAGGAGTAGTTTCTTTAGGAACTTGATTATTTTGCGTATCTTGAGAAGGCGCTGCAGGCTTAGCAGCAGGAATAGTTAATGAATCATAGTATTCTTTATTATCATATTTATAGGTGATTTTTAACACTCTAGTTTCAGTATTAAATTCTGCTATAAATCTTTTCTTTTGATTATTAACTGTTCCTTCAAGTTTAGCTACTTCAAAAGTTTCTTTTAGTTTTAAAAGAGCTGTCTCAGGTTTACCACCTGATCCTTGGATTGAAAGGTATACTTGTTGGTTTGTTTCATTAGTAGGACCATAAATTTGCATTTGTTTTAATCTTTGGTCATTCTTTTGTGCATCTTTTGCTAAATATTCTTTTAATAATTTATCAAATCTAGCTCCTAAGTCATCAGCTTCACTAAATTCAAATAAATTTAATGTCACAGGATTTGCTGGATCACCACCAAATTGATCAGTACCACCAAAGTTAGGTCCTGTGTTTCTTTGTGGTTGCTCAGCTTTACCAGTTCCTTGATTATTTTGAGCTTGCTCTTTTAGATCAGCAATTTTTGCAACTAGTTGATCTAATAATGTTTTTTCACTAGTTAATTTATCTTTAACATTTTGTTCAAGATTATTAAATGCATTTAAAGCATTATTAACATTAGTTTCATCCTCTAATGCAAGAGTATCTACTGTTTTAGCTAAAACAGTAGCATGAGTATTTTTAAAATTATTAGCTGCTGCTTCAGTTTGATCAGGAGCAGGTGCTGGAGCTGGTTTGTTTTGTGCTTGTTTAAGCTCCAAAATCTTAGCATTTAAATTATCTAATAAGGTTTTTTGGCTTGTTAAATTATTTTTAACAGCTTGCTGTAATGAGTTATAGGCACTTAAAGCAGCTGTAACCTTAGCTTCATCAGGTAAAGTTATATTACTTATAGTTTTATTTAAAACTTCGGAGTGAGTTGTTTTAAAACTATTTGCAGCTGTAACATTAGGATCAGGTTGAGGCGTAGGCTCAGGATCTTTTGGTTTTTGCTGTGAAGTACAACTTACAGCCCCTAAGGTTGTAATTGTTAAAATATTTGTTGTTATAAGTGTAAATTTACGTAATTTCATTATTTTTACCTCCATAATGAATTGTTGTATATATTTATGTAATTAAATTTAAAATAAATAAATTTATGTTTTCATACTAATTATATATATATATATTGGAAGTAAAAAGTTATGAAACTTGTAGTATGTTTTTTGGAAAAGTCACATGCGAGATATTAACAAAATAATTTCCTTCTAATTTTAACATAAATTTTACATAAAAAATGTATGCTAAAACAGAAAACACACTAGTGTTTTCTCGTCGGTTTTGCTTACTTTTTCAAAAGTAAGGCCCCCTTGATTGCAATCAAGGGCGGGGGATTTAAAAAATTTTTAGGTTATCTTATATTGCCGTACAACTTGTCGGTAGTTATTTATTTTATCCATCATATAATCAATTCCATGCTGAGAGTATTTATCAAAGCTTTTTCCTTTGGGAATGTAATACCTAATTAAGCGGTGCATATTTTCTATTGAACCTTTTTGTCATGAACTATATGGTTGGCATTTAAATAATCTTTCAGTTGGAATGACATGGTGTAATAAGACATTTTCACTACCATTATCAACTGTTAAAGTTTTAATGTCTAAGCTATGTTTCCTGATTAGTTTGAGAAGAGTTTGTTTTATAGCTTTGGAGTTACGTTTTGAGAGCATAGCATAAGACATTCTGGTTTGCCGTTCAATTATGGTTACAATACAATATGTATCATTGATTTTTCCAATAACGGTGTCTAATTCAAAATGACCATGTTCTAAGCCATCATTAATATAATCTGGACGTTTTGAAATTTCTGTTGCATATTTTAATGTTTTAGGTTTGGTTTGTTTTTGCTTCCGTGTTCCATATTTTCTTTCAGATTTTTTGACAATGTGGTCAAATTCAAGGAAATAAGGGTATTTTTTAATTATTTTATAAATTGTACTAGGTGAGGGAGCAAATTCATCAGGTGATATTTTTTTAAAAGAATTGACAAGGTATGTAACTGATTTCTTAACTTCTTTTTGAACTAAATTCTTTTTATTTCTATTTTTATTGTATGTATTAAGTTCACTATACCAATACTTTCTGTAGGCCTTTCATTTCTCTTTAATTGCATCACTTACAAAAAAGAGTCGCGAAAATGAATAGCCTAATAAATGTTCGTATAGCTTCGCAAAATTAAGAGTTTTAACGCTCATTACTCTTTTTAAGCACTTAGGACAAACATAGCGATTGTGTTTATCTAAACTCAATGGTCTGCAATTTGTAATAATTTCGATTTTACTTTTTATGCTTCGAATGTCTCTATCAAAAATCTTAGCTACTTCTTGGATTGAGAAGCCTTCAGAAGGTTCTTGTAAAATATTATAAAGTTGTTCTAGATCGATTTGGCTTATTCGTAATTTTCGTTGCGTCTCAAGTGCTCCTTGCATTTTCAAAATAGTGTTGTGATTCTCTTCAATTTTAAAATGTTGATATTCATTTTCTTTTCGATATTTGTCAAAAACACAAATATATTTTTCTAAATTTTTCATATAATTTTAAAGTTTCCTTTCATTTTTTAAAATTTATTAATACAACTATTTTATTACAAGGCAGACAAAAACAATGTCACATGCAAAAAACTTGCATGTGACATTTCTAATTAATAGAAACTTGTAGTATTAAGATTTATATTTATAAAAAAATATTTGGACTAAAAATCCAAATATTTTTTACCATTTGTAAAAATCATCCATATATTTTTCAATTTTTTCGTAAACTCTATACTTTCTTTCATTAAGATTTTTTACTGAACTACTAATAAATAGTGAGCCTTTTTCTTTAAACATTTTATCGAAGTTATCACCTTCCATTGATAATTTTCCTTCTCTTATAGCATCCTCAATAACAATTCTAACTTTATCAATATCTAATTTTTCTTCATACACAAGTAGATCTAATTTTTCTTTTTTTTCAACTTCAGAAAATTGGTTCCATTGTGTAGAAATATCTTTTGTTCCGTTAATACTTTCTAGGAATTTATAAATTAATTCACGTTTACTTCTAAGTGATTCTGAACCTTTAACAATGTCAATAATGTTGATTACTTCTTCTTTTGTTAAATTGCTTTGATCCGTTTTTTGTGCTAATAATGAAAGAATATAATCAATATTAACATCCTGCTGCCTGATTAAATCCATTTCAAAGATAATATCATCATCAATCTCTTCAATGATTTTATTAATATTTTCATTATCATTTCTTTGTTTTTGTCTTGCTTCAATATATTCTAAATATTGATCTTTATATTTATAATCATTAGTATGAAGGTTTAAGATATTTTCTCTATCTTTATCAGGTTCAAATCTTATATAGTTTGGATCAACAGTGGTTATACTTTCTTCATCTTGCTCTATGTTTAAATTATTATTTTGGCTGATTTCGTTATTTTGACTCTCAGGATTTAAAGTTATTTTATAAGAATTTGAGATTTGTTGTTCAGAGGAAGTAGGATCAACAATTATTTTATAATGTTCAAATGTAGAAACAATGTTAAGTAAACGTAAGTAAATATTATAATCGTTAATAAAGTCTCTTTTTAGTTCATTAGGAATATTGAGAATCCCATCATTTAAAGGGTATCTTTTATTTAATTTAGCACATATTTCACTAAATCCTATATTATAATTACCATTTTCATCGTTATAACCAAATCAATAATCACTTATTGGCCTTAATAAAATAATACCTTGAGCATCTTTATTAGAAAATAAAGATACAGCTTCTTCAACTTCTTTAGATAAATCTCGAAAACTTACAATATGTCCAAATTGTTTTACACTGTTGTAGATTCTGTTGGTACGTGAAAATGCTTGGATTAAACCATGCATTTTTAAATTTTTATCTAATCATAAAGTATTTAGAGTTTTAGCATCAAAACCAGTTAAAAACATATTAACCACAATTAAAATATCTAGTTTGTTATCTTTTGTGACTTTTGAAATATTTTTATAGTAATCATAGAAATTGTTAGAAACATCATATGAAGAGCCAAACATTTCATTGTAATCTTGAATTGCTGACTGTAAAAATTCTTTATCATTATCATTTAAGTTATTTGCATCTTCATTATTTTCTTCATTTTCAGACCCAGCATTGTATGAATAAATTATCCCAATTTTTATTCTATTATTTTTAGGCAATATTTCTTGTTGTTTTTTGAATTCTAAATAATATTTTTGGGCTGCTTCAATTGATTCAGCAGCAAAAATAGAGTTAAAGCCTTTTGTTTTAGTTTTAGAAGAACTCTTTTGATCTCTCTTAGTTTTGACATTAAAATTATCTAAAATATATTTTACTATATTGCTAATTCTTTGTGGATTTAATAATACTTTATGGTCAATTTTATCAACTTCTTTATCTTCAATAAAATCTTTAGCTTTCATAGTTGAAAAATAATCAACTTTAAATGGTAAAACGTTTTTATCATTGATAGCATCAACAATAGTATATGTATGTAATTTTTCGCCAAATAATTCTTCAGTTGTTTGTTTAAATGAAGTTTTTTCATCTTTAGACTTAGCATTTTCAACTAAAATAGGAGTACCAGTAAGTCCAAACATAAAGTAGTTTTTAAAATGTTTAACAATATTTTTATGCATTTTACCAAATTGAGAGCGGTGGCATTCATCAAAGATAAATACCACATTTTCTTTAAAAACAGGATGATTATATTCTCTTTCAATAAAATTTGACAATTTTTGAATTGTTGTTATTGTCAAGCGTTTATCTTTATCAGTTATTTCTAAATTTTGTTTCAAAGCATTAGTGCTCTTAGTAGCATTAGCTGAACCTTTTTGAAAATTATTAAATTCTTTTTCGGTTTGATGATCTAAATCTTTACGATCAACTACAAATAAAATTCGATCAATATTATCAAGTTTTGTAGCTAATTTTGCAGTTTTAAAAGAAGTTAGAGTTTTACCACTACCAGTTGTATGCCAAACAAAACCTCCAGATTTAGAAGATTCTAAGTTATTTAATTGACTTATTTTAATTTTATTAATAATTTTCTCAGTTGCTGCAATTTGGTATGGGCGCATAACTAATAAATCATTTTCAACGTTAAAAACACAATATTTAGTTAGTATATTTAAAATAGTATGCTTGGCAAAGAATGTTCTTGCAAAGCCTATTAAGTCTGCGATTTTATTATTTTTTAAATCTGATCAATATGAAGTAAATTGAAAAGATCCATACTTACTTCCTTTACTTCCGTGATTTTTCTCATTTTCAAGTTTTTGATATCTAATAGTATTTGAATAATATTTTGTATCCTCACCATTAGAAATAACAAAAATTTGAATATATCTAAATAAAGTATCTTTGTCTTCCCAAAAACGAACATTATGATAATTTTTAATTTCATTAAAAGATTTTTGAAGAGGAATACCTCTTTTTTTAAGTTCAATGTGTACAAGTGGCAAACCATTAACTAAAATAGTTACATTATGACAATATTTGTCTTTAGAAACTTCTTGGTCTCCATATTGGTTTATTATTTGTAATTTATTATTATAAATATCTTTTTTATCAATTAATTTAATATTAATATCTTTCTTTGTTTCTTGTTCTTGAAAGTTTTTAATATAGTCTTCTTGAATAGTTCTAGTTTCATTAATAATATTAATATTATCTTTCATTAAGATTTGTTGCTTATAAAATTTATCTCAATCAAAATCACTGAATTTATAGTTATTTAGTTGTTCAATTTTATTTCTTAAATTATTTACTAAAGTATTATTATCTTTGATTTCTAGATATTGGTAGGCTTGTTGTTGAAGTAAGTTAATAAATTCTTGGATTAATTCATTGTTTGACAATTGTTTAACTTTTTTGATATCATCTCGTTTGTATTCAGTAACTAATGTTCAATCATTTGTTTCTATAACAATATTATTTTTAGGCATTGTTTAATTCCTTTCTTTTTTATTATTATCAAAAAATTCATAGGTTTATTTCTTTTATTATGCTTTTATTTAAAAAGATATTAAATTCTTGTAAAATTGCTTACTATATTTTTAATATAACTTATATTATTATAACATATATATATTAAGAAGTTATTTATTAAAAAATAAATGAAAACCCCATCTTTTGAAAAGATAGGGTTATATATTTTGTTCTGTTAGAATGAATTATTCTTACAGATTTTTTTGTCATTTTAAGATTAATAATTTAATTTTTAATGGCTAGCTGAATTTTTCTGTAAACAAAAGGTAATTTGATAGTTTTATTTACAAAATAAGTGATTACACATATATATAGACATACAGTACATTAAGCACTTATATATATATATATATATAATGTTTGGGAATTAAGTGTTATTTTTTAATTTAGTTTTCTAAATTGTCATCTTCCGTTATTGTTTTAATTTGATAGGTTTTATTGTTTGAATTAAAAACAGGGAATTTATTAGACTTTTCGTCATTTGTTAAAATATGACAGATACAAAGATTGTCTCAATTATCAGTTCCGCCAAGACTTTTTGGATAAATATGGTCAATATTTCAACCATAATTTGAATTACGGTCATTGTAAGCTGCTTTTACGATTTTACAGCCTGTAAAATCTCAAGCTTCTTGTTTTTTGCCATATGTTTCAATTCAAAACTTTATTGCAGATTCATGATTTATTGTCATAATACCTCCTTTCTATAAAATATTAGTTTAAAACGAAGAAATAAAGAAGATTTTTCTTTGCTTGAATTAAGTTTAATTTGGTGGAGATAACGGGAGTCGAACCCGTGTCCACATGTAAATGCTTAGCTACTTCTACAGTTTAGGTTATTTTAATAATAATACAAGCAAAAAATAACCAAAACAACTTATATTATTTTGCTACTTTCATTATTAAGGCGCAAACTTAATAACTATCCTTATTAGACCTGTTTAATTAACGTAAGGAGCATTAATTAAACAACTTGCTAGCTAATAATTACGCAAAAGCAAGGTTTGCTTGTTGTTGGTACATACTTAATGTAGCAACTTTTTCTTCAGATTTTCCGTTTAAGAAAGCCTAGTAGGAATTATAGTCTCCCGCACTACTGCCATAACTAAGAACCCACACATGTCGAAACCATTATATCCCCATATTTAATAGTTTTTAAGGGTTTTTAAAATTCTTTTATCAGCTTCTTCTTTAGCAAGTTTCGCTCGCTTGTCATATTTTTTTAAGCCTCTAACTAAGGCTAGTTCTATTTTAATAGTAGATTCTTTATTAAAATAGAGTTTTAAAGGAATTAAAGTTAGAGGTTGAGATTCTAACTTAAATTTAAGCTTACGAATTTCATGTTTATGCATTAATAATTTACGATCCTTTGTTTCGTTACATTTTACTTGCATATATTGTTTAAAAAAAGCATCTTTTAATCATAATTCATTTTTATAAATTGAACAAAATGAATTAGTTAAAGAAACTTCTGCAGCCCTAGCACTTTTAACTTCTCAACCCTCAAGTGCTAAGCCTGCTTCAAATTTCTCTAAGATTTCATAATCTCGATATGAATTTTTATTAGTTGTGATTATTTTCATAAGTTATAAATAATTTTACTATATTTTTTAAAATATTTTTGGAAATAAAAATAAATACTTTAGGATTAAATACATAAAACTTATTTAGATTATTTTCAAACAAATATTATTATATTAAATAGAAAAAATGTTTTAAAATAATCTAAAAATGTTTATAATATTTTTGATTAAAATTAATCTTATTTATAATTTATTTTACTTAAAATACAAGGAGTAGTAAATATATGAAACGTATACTATGTGAGTATAAACCAAACTTAAACAAGCAATTTCCATGAGTATTAAGACATCCAAAGCTTAAAAATGCACTTGCTATTTTTAAAACTCGTAAAGATGCTTTAAATTGATTCTTATCTTTAAGATATGAATCATGAGCACAATTCCATACACCTAAAAAAATTTGGGGAGGACATGTTTATGGAGTTTTCAATAAAGACCAAGTATTAGAATATGAGCTTGAAGTTGAAAAATACGATGGTAAATTAGCTTATGATGATATTGCTAAAGAAATTCATTTAACTAAGTCAAATACAATTAACTTCTTTGAAGTTGAAAATCATTTAGCAACTTTAACACCAGATATTGATTTTAAAGTTTTAGAAGACCAAACTACATACTTCCCTGAAACTGATGATTTTGTACCACCAGTGAGAAAAAATTCTAAAGATGTTAAGATAGAAGAATTAACTAAAGAACTTAACTCTCTAGATGAATTACTTAAAAACTTAGATGGAAAATCTTCAAAAGAAATTGAAGAGCTTAAAAATAAACTTCAAGACAGCAATCATGACAAAGAAGCATTACTAAGAGAGATTCAAGAACTTAAAAATAGATCTTTAGAAACTAAGACTGTCGTTGAACAAAAAGTTCACGAAGTAGTTCGTGAAGTTCCTGTTTATATTGAAAAAGAAGTTTTAAGAGAAATTCCAGTAGAAATTATTAAAGAGGTTTTAATTGATCGCCCTGTTGAAGTTATTAAGGAAGTTCAAGTTGAAAAACCAGTTGAAATTATTAAAGAAGTAGAAGTAATCAAAGAAGTTATTGTTGAAAAACCAGTTGCAAGTGGTGAAGTATTTCGAGAAGTTCCTGTTTATATAGAAAAAGAAGTTTTAAGAGAAATTCCAGTTGAAGTATTTAGAGAAATTGAAGTAGAACGTCCTGTTGAAGTTATTAAGGAAGTTATTGTCGAAAAACCAGTAGAAATCATTAAAGAAGTTATTGTTGAAAAACCTGGTGCAACACAAATTACTTGTTCTAAAAATGACTGTGACAAAGTTAAATTTGTTTATTTCTATGAAGGATGTAAAACAACAAAACTACGTTCTTTAGCTTTATATGCTAAAAAACTTGAAAGAGTTGCAGTTTCATTTGATCATGAAGTAGTAACTTCTGAAAGAGACTTTAGAGAAATTGAAACTGAATTAAGAAATGTTTTAAATGCACAAAAATCATTAACAAATGAACTTTATGAACCTGAAGACAAAAAACTATTAAAATTAGTTGCTAAATCATTAGCATGATCTACCCAAAAATTAGCTAAAAAAGTTAAAGGTTCTAAAGATGTAGAGTATGGTGCTGAAAGCTTTGTATATTACAAAGAAAAAGCAGAAAATGCAAGATTAGCTCGTGTTGTGTCATTTGTTTTATATGGAAACAAACACGTTGCATTTGTTCCTGAAGCAGATTATAAATATGCTCTTGCGCAATCTTCATGCAAAAAATCACACTTCGTAGTTTTTGAATCATTTGAAACTATTGAAAAACTTGTTCCAAGTGTTCAAGTGCAAGAAGTAATTAAAGAAGTAGTGATTGAAAAACCAGTTGAAGTTGTTAAAGAAGTAGAGATCGTTAAAGAAGTTATTGTGGAAAAACCTATCGAAGTATTCAAAGAGGTAACTAAAGAAGTTATTGTTGAAAAACCAGTTGAAGCAGCTCCTACTAAAGATAATTGACCTGCAGGATTTTGAGCTCTTATCTTATATGCTTTAGGTTATGTAATCTTACTAGCTGTTGTAATTGTTTTAGCAATTTGATATTACAATGGATTTTAATTTTTACTAACAATACAAGTTATAACTTGTATTGTTTTTTTATTTAAATTTAATAAAAAAAGATATCCAAATTAATGAATATCTATAGATCGATGTTTTGGACATATTTTGCATTTTGTGAGATAAAATCACGGCGTGGTTCGACATTCTCACTCATTAAAGTTTCAAAGATTCTATCAGCACGATAAGCATCTTCAATTTGAACTTGTAACATTTTACGTTTCTCTGGCAACATGGTTGTTTCGCGTAGTTGCTGCGCATCCATTTCACCAAGACCTTTGTAACGTTGTATTGTGATTTTAATATTCGGATTTAAAGTTGCGATGATTTCATTTTTTTCTTTATCATTGAAAGCATAAAAACTGGTTTTATTTTGTTGTATTTTGAATAAAGGAGGTTGAGCAATATAAATAAATCCATATTCAATTAAAGGTTTAAAATATCTATAAAAGAAGGTTAATAATAAGGTTCTAATATGAGCTCCATCCACATCAGCATCGGTCATGATGATGATTTTATGGTATCTTAATTTGTTAATATTGAAATTACTTTCAAGACCAGCTCCCATTGCAGTAATTAAAGACATAATTTCTTCATTTTTAATGATGCTTTCAAGTTTTGCTCTTTCAGTGTTAAGAATTTTACCTTTAAGAGGTAAAATGGCTTGAAAGACTTTATCTCTTCCCATTTTAGCTGATCCACCAGCTGACTGACCTTCGACAATGAATAATTCGCATATTTCTGCATTTTTTGAAGAGCAAGGAGCAAGTTTACCAGGCATAGATCCTGTTTCAAAAGGAAGTTTTTTACGTTCTTTATCTCTAGCAGCTGTTGAGGCAATTCGTGCTTTACGAGCCATAGAAGCTTTTTCAAGAATTTTTTTAGCAACATTTGGATTTTCATTTAAGAAACGCTCAAAGACTTCTGAAAAGACTTCGTTAACTGCTTTTCTTGCATCTTTAGAACCAAGTTTCCCTTTAGTTTGTCCTTCAAACTGTGGTTCAGGGTGTTTAATAGAAATAACTGCTACAACACCTTCCACTAAATCATCTCTTGAAAATTTATCAGCTTCTGCTTTAATATAATTTTTTTCCAGGGCATAGTTATTAACTAAGCGCATAATTGCATCATAAAAGCCACTTAGGTGTGTTCCGCCTTCATGAGTTGAAATATTATTAGTATAAGAAATTAAATTTGAACGATAAAAATCATCTAAATATTGCATGGCAACTTCAATGCCAATATTTACTTCCTTTTTAGTTATTTCATGACGATAAATATAATTATTAGTTGCATAAATTATATCTGTAATTTTTGAAGATCTTTTAGTTAGCTCATTAACATAATCCACAATTCCATTATCATATTGATACTCAACATAACTTTCATCTCTTTGGTCTTGGACACTAATAAATAATCCTTTATTTAAATAAGCAATTTGACGTGCGTGATCTACAATTAAACTTTTATCAAATGGAATTTCTTCCATAATGGTGTAATCAGGAGCAAATTGTATGGTTGTTCCTGATTCATTTCCTTGGTAACTATCAATAATATGGATGCTTTGAATAGTTGCCCCTCCATTAGCAAATTGTGCATAATATACATTTCCATCACGTTTAACTCATGCCTCAAGCTTGGAGCTTAAAGCATTAACAACACTAGCGCCAACACCATGAAGCCCACCACTAACTTTATAAGCTCCTGATTCAAATTTACCACCAGCATTTAACTTAGTTAAAACCACTTCTAAAGCACTAATGCCAAATTGTGGGTGAATGCCAACTGGAATACCACGTCCGTTATCTTGAACTCTAATTTGATTATCTTTAGTTATTGTAATTTGAATTTTGTTAGCAAAGCCAGCCATGGCTTCATCAACTGAGTTATCAACTATTTCTCATACTAAATGGTGCAATCCGGCTTTTGATGTTGAGCCAATATACATTCCAGGACGTTTTCTAACGTGTTCCAAACCTTCTAAATGAGCAATAGCAGATGCGTCATAATTTTGTCTTTTATCATTCATTTAAGCCTCCTAAATATTAATTATTATCATTTTATAATATATAATATATATTATAACAAATAATAATAATTATGTTAATTTTTTGTAAAATACTTGGCTTATAGGGTGTTTTCAAAACCCTTTTTGCTTACTACTTGCCACTTTTTCTATTTCTAAGATAGTTTTATAATATTCAAATTGATCTTTAGTTTGAGTATAGAAAGCTTTTTTAGGACTTTCTGCTTGGATAAATGCAACTCTTGCCAAACCTTCATAAATTAATCAAGAATTAATTAATGAATTAGATGAATAATTAAAAGGCTCATTATAATAAACTAAAGCAACTGTTCTTTTATATGTATCTTTAGTAATTCTTTGAATATAAATCTTTGAATTATTTTGAATTTTAGTAATAAGCTTGCGCTTAGCAAGTTTAGCATATTGATCTTCATATTTAGCTAATTGTTCATCATTGTAACGAGGTTTTAAAGTTTCAGGAGTATCAACACCATATAACCTAATAATTTCTTTTTGATTATCTTTATTTAAAATTTCTATCGTATCTCCATCAGTTATTTTTAAAACTTTTATTTGTTCATAGTTTTGGCTTGCAAGATTAAAAGAACACGAGAATAAGCTAAAATTAAAAAAAATAAAAACAAAACTTAATAGTTTTTTCATATTTATTTGTTAAGATTTAGTTTACAAATAACTAAAATAATACAAAAAAGATAAAAAAGCTCGCGGACAATCTTAGAGAGATTTGTAGTTTAAATTTATTTATGTTTTAAATATAAATTATTGCATTAGTTTTCTAAGGTATTCTTGTAATTTAAACAATTAGTATCACTTTTATACTTAAGTTATTTTACATTAATTTCATATTGTTTAGCGTTGTGAATATTTTTCACCTGTAATTTTTATATCAATTGAGCTTGAAGATCATACAAGCTTGTTAAATGCACTAAAGTAATTTTATTATTACAATATAATGGGGTAGTAAGTGTTTATTTGTTTAAGTTTAGAGGATATAATCAAATAATTTTATAAACATCTTGGTTATTTAAATATAGCTTAGTAAACAATTCTTTGTTTTTTTTAATTCGTCATTAAAATCATTAAGTATACAATGGGCAGAAATATTAGGATTTTGTCCAAATATTTCTGCTATGTCTATGTTAAAATAATTTCTTATTATGTTTATAGTTCTTATAGGTAAGTATGAAATTTTTTTTATAGAGCTTTTTGCTTAATTAAACAAAAAAAATATTTGGTAACACCAAATATTTTTTAATTTAAATACTTATTAAGCTTTATTATTTGAACCAAACTCGTGGATTTTTTGTTTTACAGTTTCGCACATTGCCTCAAATCCTGGTTTATATAACTTACGAGGATCAAAGTTTTTACCTTCAAGGTCTTTATTGCTTAAAATAAATTCTCTAAGCGCTTTGTGATTTGCTTGTTGTAATTCTGTATTAACATTAATTTTAGTTACTCCAAGACTAATAGCTTTTTTAATTTGATCAATTGGAATCCCGCTTCCCCCGTGAAGCACAATTCCAATTCCTGCTGCTGCAGAAATTTCTCTTAGTTTATCAAAATTTAATGATTTTCATGATTCAGGGTATGGACCATGAATATTACCAATTCCTGCTGCTAGAACATCAATTCCAAGTTGAGCTATTTTACTTGCTTCATTTGGATCTGCGAACTCACCATCACCAACAATTCCATCTTCTTCACCACCAATAGTACCAACTTCAGCTTCAAAAGACATATTTCTTTCATTTGCTAAAGCTAATAATTCTTTGGTTTTTGCATAGTTATCTTCAAATGGGAAATGAGAACCATCAAACATTAGTGATGTATATCCATCGGTTTTAATAGCTTGTTTTGCACCTTCATATGACCCATGGTCTAAGTGAAGCGCTACTGGTATAGTAATGTTTAAATCATTAATTAAACCTAAAACCATACCACTAACTGCATTAAATCCTCCCATGTATTTAATTGCACCTTCGCTTGTTGCAAGAATAAGAGGTGATTTCTCTTTTTCAGCAGTAATTAATGCAGCTTTTGCTCATTCTAAGTTGTTAATATTAATGTGCGGAATTGCATAATGTCCATTTTTTGCTTTTTTAAGCATTTCTCTTGCGTTTACTAATGCCATAAATATCTCCTAAAAATTTTTATGTCTAGCACTTCATGTGCCATCTTCATTTCTTAAAAATGTTTTGTCTACACTTAATAGACGGTATAATTCACCCATTTTACGTTCTCTGATTTGCTCATATGAGTTATCGTCACTTTTAAATAAAAGTCTTTTAATTCAAAGATCATTGAGTTCTTCTTCAACTTTGTCAAAGATTTGATAGAACTCAAAAGCTTGGTTAGGGTTATCTAAAACAAATTTACTTGCTACTTCGAGCATAGTTGTATTTTTCATCTTGAGCCTTTCGAATTGAATTATATTGTATATTAATTAAATCTCTTTAGTAGTACTATTATATATGAAAAATTTACAAATTTAAGTATTTTACATTAAATTTGGAGCAGATACTCCAAGCAGGTTTAATCCAAGTCTTAAAACAATTTGAACTGATAAAACTAAAGCGCTGTAATATGTTTCTTGTGGGTGGTTAATTAAACGAGTTTGAGCATAAAAACTATTAAATAAATTTGTTAAATTTATTAAGTATTGAGTTAATAAATTCACCTTTGAAGTTTTTACAATTGTTGCTAATAAATCTGGAAATTCATCTAAGGCTAAAATAACTTTGCGTGCTTTTGGAGTTACAGAATTATTTAGATCAAGTAAGAAAGGTTTTAAATTATTTCTTAATGAAACAGTCCGAGCATGTGCATATTGCACATTATAAACTGGATTACTTGTATCCATTAAATTAGCTTGGTCAATATTAAAATCATATTGACTGCTAATTTCTCTTGTTAACATTCCAAATCTAATTGCATCACTTTTAGCTACTTCTAATAAATCAGTTAAAGTAACACTTGTTCCAGCGCGCTTAGACATTTTAAATTCTTGACCATTTTTTAATAATCTAACTAGTTGCATAATTAAAATATCAATTTTAGCTTGGTTATAACCTAGAGCTTGTAAGGAAATTTTCATTCTTGCAACATAGCCAGAATGATCAGCTCCCCAAACATTGATTAAGCGATCAGATTTTTTCAACTTTGTTTCATGGTAAGCAATATCAGGAGTTAAATAAGTATATTTACCATCATTTTTAATTAACACCCGATCTTTATCATCACCAAACTTAGTTGTATTTAAAAATAAAGCTTGATCTTTAATATATGTATGTAGTTTTAATTTTTCTAAAACGGGGTTTATTAAATTATTTTCAGTTAATGCTTTTTCACTTGAAAAAGTATCAAAGGTAACATTAATTCTTGCTAAATCAGATTTAATTCTTTCTAATAAAATATTAGTAGCAAGCGATTTTAATTCTTCTTGCTTTGAATTAAAATCATTTAAAAAATAATCATGATATTTAGCTTTAATTTCTTTAGCAACTCATATGATATCTTCACCATGATATGAATCTTGCGGCATTATTTCATTAAAGCCAAAAAGTTCTTTGTAACGAATTAAAACCGAATTAGCTAAAATATTGATTTGATTTCCTGCATCATTAACATAATATTCTGCTTCAACTTCATGCCCTGCATGTCTTAAGATTCTAATTAATGAATCTCCAAATATTGCCCCTCTTACATGTCCAACATGTAAAAATCCTGTTGGATTTGCTGAAACATATTCCACATTAATTTTTTCTTTTTTTACAAAGTTAGCCCCATATTTCTTGTTTGTTATAATAATGTTTTTTAAAATATGGTTTAAAACAGAATTTTTTAAAACAAAGTTTACAAATCCTGGAGTTGTTACAAAAACTACTTCAAATAAATCTAATTTCTCTAGTTTAAGTTTTAAATCATTAGCAATATTTAAAGGTGAAGTTTGCTTATATTTTTTTAAAATAAAAGCTAAATTAGTTGAAAAATCAAATTTAATTTCTGAGCCTAATTTTTCTTTTGGAATATTAGGCTCAGAAAGTAAGAAAACTAAATCATCTACTTTAAAAGCTGTATCAAAATAATTATTATTTTGTAATTCTAAAACAACTTGTTTTAAAGAATCTTTAATTTGATTAGTGAGGTTCATTTTGCTCCTTAAATTTCTTTTTATTATATAAATTGTATTAAATTTAAAAATATTTATAATATAAATATGTTAAAAGTTTATTTATGTGGCCCAACTGTATACAATTATGTCCATATTGGAAACTTACGGCCAATTATTTCTTATGATCTAATGCTTAAAGCAGCTAGGGCTTTAGATATTAAATTTAAATTCATTCATAATATTACTGATATTGATGATAAAATTATTGCTAAAGCCCAAAGTGAAAATTTATCTGAAGCAGAAGTTGCTCAAAAATTTAGCAAAGATTATATAAATTTATTAGTTAAATTTAATGTTGATACCATAACTAATTTAGAGTTTGTTACTCAAAATTTAGATTATATTAATAATTTTATCGCTAAGTTAGTTGATAATAATTGTGCATATGAGTTAGATAATAATATTTGGTTTAATACTTGAAAATATCAAAATATTTATGGAAATATTTCAGGTCAAAAGCTTGAGCATATGGCTTTTGAAGCTAGTAATTTTATTAAAAACAATCAAGCAGATTTTGCTTTATGAAAAAAAACTGATTCAGGAATTAAGTATACTTCAAGTTTTGGACAAGGAAGGCCAGGATGACATACTGAATGTGTTGCTTTAATTGAAAAACATTTTCGCAAGCAAGGTGTTGATTTGCATGGTGGTGGCATGGATTTAACTTTCCCACACCACGAAAATGAAAATATTCAATTTTATGCACTTTATCATAAAAACTTAGCTGCTAAATGACTTAGAAGTGGGCAAATTAATTTAAATAATGTGAAAATGTCTAAATCATTAAACAATATTATTTTTGCAAATGATTTTATCAACAAATATTCGCCAGATCATTTTAAATTAATTTTACTCCTTAATTCATTTACTTCAATTATTAATTTAGATGATAATTTAATTAATAATGTCGAAATTCTTTTAAAAAGAATTACTAAAATATATTTTAATGAAAAGCTTGCAAATTTAAAGTCAAATAATTATAACCAAGAAATTTACTTAAATTTAATGCAAAATATTTATCAACTTAAATTTGCTACTTTTATCAAGACAATTAATGATTTAATTAAAGAAATTAATTTAAATCAAGATATAATTTTAATTAATACTTTAATTAAAGCTTTTGATACTCTTGGATTTGATTTTAAGAAATTAGATTTTGATAAATATGCTAAAATCTATTGAAAGTGGCAAACTTTACTTAAAGCTAAAGAATATCAAAAAGCTGATGAGCTAAGAGCAGTTTTACGAGCAAAAAAATTAGTATAAAGGTGAACTAAAAATGGGAAAAATTCAATCAAGAAATATGAGAGAATTAATAGTGTGTGGAAAAAATTCTGTTTTAGACGCAATTCAAAACAAGATGAAAATTTCAAAAATTTTTATTTCAAATAAAGAAAATTTGAAATTATTTAGTGACATAAATTTAAATATTGAAGTTAAAGATCAAAGTTTTTTAAATAAGTTAACTCAAGATAACCACCAAGGTTTTATTGCCATTCTTGATTCTTTAAACTACCGTGATCTTGAATTTTTAATTAAACATAAACCAAAGATTGTTTTAGTTTTAGATAAAATTCAAGATCCACACAATTTAGGAGCAATTATTAGGAGCGCCAACGCAGCGGGTGTAAAAGATGTTATTCTTCCTAAAGAGAATGCTGCTTCAATTAATTCAACAGCTCTGAAGGTTGCTTCTGGTGGCTTTGTTGGAATTAATTTTTACAGAGTTAATTCATTATCTGCAACTATTACAAAATTAAAAAAAGCTGGTTATTGAAGCTATGCAAGTGCATTAGATAAATCAGCTACTCCGCACACAAAAACAATCTACAATAGCCCAACTATCATTGTAGTTGGCAACGAAGGGGAAGGAGTTTCAAAAAGTGTTTTATCAGTTTGTGACTCTAAAATTTATATTGATCAAAAAGGTACTGTTCAATCATTAAATGTATCAGTAGCAACTGGTATTTTACTTTTTGATTATCTAGCTAAAAATGAACAAGATATTTATAAATAAGTTAAATCCAAAGCTAACTTTATTTTTACAATTACAAGGCAAAAAAATAATTAGTGCAAATAATTTAATTAATTGGTTTGATAACTTATATTATGAAAGAATTCGTAATTTAGTTTGAAAAATTTATTGATTATATGGAAAATATAACATAGAAATTGATGAAATTAGAAACCAACTTTTTATGGTTTTTTTAGAAATGTTATACCAGGATTTAATTGAAGATATTGATAATTACGAAGCTTGGTTTTGAAATACTTTAAAACTTAAAACACAAAATTACTTCAACAAGCTTTATAATTCTCAATATAAATTTGAATCAAACTTAAGCTATAACCAAATGAATTTACATGAATTAAATTTAAAACTTAAACGTGAATATAATATTTGAAATGGCACATATCAAACAATTGATGATATGAAAAAATATATTAGCCCAGAAGAATACGAATTTTTACAAAATAAGATTAATTTTAAACACACAAGGCTTTCAACGTGAAAGCAAAAAGAAATGATTCAAGCTATTAAAAATAAACTTAATAGCATTTCATTTTTTAACTAACACAAGAACACAAAAGGCTTAATAAAGATTAAGCCTTTTTCCTTTTCTTATTTTAGCCTTTATCTTTTGTTTTTTTGCAAAAGGAG
Source organism: Mycoplasmopsis bovirhinis (assembly GCF_900660515.1). NCBI lineage: Bacteria > Bacillati > Mycoplasmatota > Mycoplasmoidales > Metamycoplasmataceae > Mycoplasmopsis > Mycoplasmopsis bovirhinis. Next base: position 233,080 of record NZ_LR214972.1, on the reverse strand, counting down.
TAAAATATTATTAAATATCGCTACTGGTATTTTTTAATAATCAAAATTTAGGAGATTTATATGTCAAAATTTAAAAGAATTTTTATGATCGTTACAGATGGTTTAGGAATTGGTCCAGACCGTGATCAAAAAACATTTGGTGATCATGGTGCTAATACTATTAGATCAGCATCAATGGTTGAAGAATTTAAAATTGATACTTGGAAAAAATTAGGAATTGGTAATATTACTGATTTAAATGGAAATTATCATGTAGCTAAACCTTTAGCATACATGGCAAAAGTCCAAGAAGTATCTAATGCAAAAGATACATTAGCTGGCCATTGAGAAATGATGGGAATAAAAACCTTAGTTCCATTTCCGACTTTTACTGAAACAGGGTTCCCAGAAGATTTAATAGCTGAATTATCAAAAGCTTGAGATGGGCGTCCAATTGTTGGAAATAAATCTGCTTCAGGAACAGATATTATTAATGAATTAGCTCATGAAGAAAAAGAACGGGGAGCAATTATTGTTTATACTTCAAATGACTCAGTCTTACAAGTTTGTGCTCATGAAGAATGAACAGGTTTAGATAATTTATATAAATATGCTAAAGCAGCTAGAGAAATTTGTTCATCACGTCCTGAGTGAAATGTTGGACGGATTATTGCCCGTCCTTATGTGGGTGATTTTGGTAATTTCACTCGTACTTTTAACCGCCATGATTATGCTAATAAACCAAGAGAAATGATTTTAAATCGTCTGCAAGAAAAAGGTGTTGAAGTTATTTCGATTGGTAAAATTAATGACATTTTTGTAGGACAAGGAATTACTACTCACTATCCAAGTGAAGGTGATGCTAACGGAATGGATATTACAATTGATTTAGCTACTAAAGGTGGTGAAAATAAATTTATTTTCACTAATTTAGTTCAATTTGACTCACACTATGGACACCGTAGAAATGTTCGTGGATTTGCTTCAAATATAGCAACTTTAGATGATAAATTAGGTAAATTAATTAATGCTATGAACGAAGATGATTTATTAATTATGACTTCAGACCACGGAAACGACCCATTATATCCTGGATTTAATCATACTAGGGAATTTTTACCAGCGACTATTTTTTCAAAATCATTTACTAAACCAAAAGTTTTACCTAACTTTGAAGGTTTAGGAACACTTGGAAATATTGTTGCTCGAAACTTTGGTGTTGAGATTGTTTCGGAAACCGGAGACGACATTTTTGATAAATTGATTTAATAATTAAAACCACGCAATGCGTGGTTTTAATATCTGGATGTTTATTTTAACTTACCTTATTAAAACTTAAAAGTTTATTTCGATAATATTCATATTGTTTTTGCTGAAGGTTTATTTCAGCCGGTAATCCCTTAGTTAAATCATTTGTTAAGTCAGAGAAATTGTCTAAGATTGCAACAATTTTGTTTTGGATGTCAAGGGAAGGGATAGGGATAAGTATTTCTAAGATATCAGGCATATAGGGATGTTGAATGCCTGCACCTCTGTAATATGATGCTATTAGATCTAATTTATTATTTAAAACATAAAATAAATATTTTATGTTTAGTTCATTATTATCTTTAGCAATAGCAATAACATTTCCTCCAGTAATAAATTTACCTTTATAATATTGCACTAATGCATTACCACCAGTAGGAAGGTAAATAACTTCTCCTTTATCAACATATTTGTCAACTTTTGCTTCGTTAGCAAATATGTTAGTTTTATTTGTAGTTAAAATTTTGATTGTTCCATCTTGAGAAGTTAAATCTTTAAGTTCTTTAGCACTAAAGTATTTTTTATATTTAATGATTTTTTCTTGTTTACTTAGATCAACTTCTTGAAACTTTTTGTTTCATGTTGTTATTTCTCATAAATGTTTGGTTTGGATTTTATACCCATAACTAACTAAATCCAAACCAAAGACATATTCAAGTAATTTATTTAATCCAGAATTATCGTCTCTCTCTCTCTCTCTCTCTCATAATATCATCTATATTAAATGATAATAAGAGATTGCGATAATATTCATATTGTTTTTGTCTTAATTGTATTTCAGAAGGCAGGCCAATTTTGAGATCTTTACATATCTTTTCAAAATTGTCTAAAACTTCCGCAATTCTGTCTTGTACTGGAAGGGGCGGGATGGGTACACTGAATTCTTGTAAAATTGGAAGTGTAATATATGATATTACTCCATTTAGTGATTTTTGGCTAATATAATCCTTAAAGGAATTATTTATGTAATGCAATAAAAATTTAGGATTTACTTCAATAAAATTATGTAAAACATAAGTCCTTTGATATGCATTAAATTTACCATTATAATAATTTGTATGTCCTATATTACCATTACCAGAAAGCAAGATGGCCTCAGTATCAAAAGCATATTCATTAATAGAATATGGTTTTGCATGACAAGTAAAAAATGGATATATTCCTCCATCAACTGCATCTTTAGCATTCAATTTACCAGTTGTTATTGAACATAATTCTTTTAGTGGTTTATACTCAACCTTAACTTTTGAATCATCAAAAGATAAAAGTTTATCCCTATAATATTCATATTGTTTAATTCTGTCCTTAAGCTCTGTTGTAAGCTCTGTGAAATTGTCAAGAATTTTGACAATTTCGTCTTGGATCGCGCGGGGTGGGATTATAATTTTTAAATCCATAAAATCTACTTTTGAGATATAAAATCTTGTTGCACCTCTTACAACATTATTTACTTGCTTTCTGGAATAATCACTTCTTAAGTAATAGTTAATAAAAGTAGTATTAATTTGGTCTTTAAATTCATCTTTTAACCTAAGACCAAATAAGTGATCATCTAAAAAGACATTTTCACTTATTTGGTCTTCGATAACTGAAGACATAGCACATTCATCACGAGTTTCTGAAGCAGAAGTTAATAATATATCACCTTTTTTTAAAGTATTTTGTTTAAAGTTTTTAACTGTTGCTTTTTCTAATTTACTAACATCAATTTTTATATTTTTAAAAGCATTTTTAAAATCTATAAATTTACAATTGCCGTGTTCTTTTCATTTCTGTGACACTCCAGCCATTCCATTAAAGTAACTAAAAATTTCATTAAGTTTTACTTCTTTTACCCCACCAGGACATAATTTATCTATTAGTGTTTCTATTTTATTCATAATCTTTCCTTAATATATTATCATATTATAGCAATGTTTTATAAATATATGTTAGAAATAAAATACGATCTTTATAAAAGTTGAAAAACATACTGCATTTTAAAAATACACTATTTAATTTTTTCCTTTATTAGTTCTTTAGTTGTATTTTTATAAAAATTAACTATAATTCTATCGTACTTATATATTAATATAAGTAGTAAAATCACAGTTAGGAGCACACAATGAAAAAAATTAATATTCGAATTAAAGATATTGATAAAATGGAATTTGAGCTTTTAGAAAATGCACAAGCAGGAGATTACATTAGTTTAAATGGTTTAACTGAAAAAAATAGTCAAATTATTTCTGAGCATATTTCAAAAGCTGTAAGTCAAATTAGCGATGATGTAAAAAATAAAATTTATCAAGAAGCAATTGCTGATAATAGTAAATCAATTTTAGAATCAAAAGAATATAATGATTTAAAATTAGAAAATCAAAAAACAATCCAAGCTTTAAAAGATGAATTTTATAAAACCTTAATTCCTAATGAAATAGCAAAAAGTCGCAAGGAATGAGAAGTAGAAATACAAAATCAACTTAAAGCAAAAGAACTAGAAGTTAAAAATGATTTAAGTGAAAAAATAGCTAAAGTTCAAAGTAGTTTTCAACTACTTCAAAAAGATAAACAAACATTAGAAACTACTATTAAAGAAAAAGAAGAAAAAATCAAAGAATTAAACCAAAACTTAAAAGAAGCTAAAAAAGATTTCGAACTTCAAACAAGCCAAAAACTAAAAACAAAAGAGTTAGAAGTTCGACAAACTTACACTGAAAAATTTAAAAATCAAGAAACTCAAATTGAAGTATTAAAAAATACCAAAACATCTTTAGATAAAACTATTCAAGATAAAACAAAAGAAATTGAAGCTTTAAAAAACCAACTTAATGGTCTAATGATTAAACGTAGTTCATTAAGTCATATTCAAGCTGCAGGCGAAGATTATGAAACTTATATTCATTCATTATTACAACAAAACTTTAATATGGACAATGATATAAGGTTTTACAAAGCAACCCAAGTTATTAACGGGATGAAACCTGATATTATAATTGAATTTTTTGACAAAAAATCTGATGACCCAATTTTAATTGGTAAATTAGTAGTTGAAATTAAAGCTAAAGTTAGTGAAAAAGGTTCAAAAAAGAATGAAGAATTTTATGAAAAATTATTTAAAGATACAAAAAATAACAAGGCTGATTACGGAATCTTAATTACTGAATTGAACCCAGATGAAGATATTTTTATTGAGCAAGTTCAAGGTTATAAAAATATCTTCGTGGTAAGAGATCGTTCATTCTTAACGTTAGTTAGAATGTTAAGAATGATGTTTGATAATAAAGCAAGATTAAGTGTTGATTTAAAAGATTTTAAAGATAAAGAAATCATTAAACAAGAATTTAAAAATTTCTTTGAAAAAGAAATTGCTCGTAATTTTGAAATTATTAAAGAAAAATTTTCATCAATTGTTATTTGTACACAAGATATTATCAAAGCAGCTAAGAAAATTGAAGATAGAATGGAAGAAATTGAAAAAACATCAATTAAAAAAATTACAACTGCTTTTGAAACTAAATTTAGCAAACAAGACTTTTTAGAAAAACTAGATTCTTTTAATAAACGTCGTCTAGAAAATGTTAAAGAAATAAACCCAATTGAAGAAGATGTTTTAACTTTAAACGAAGAATAAGAAAAATGTTTATCCCCATTTATGGATAAACATTTTTTGTATTATTCATTATAGCTCTCAGTATATTTACATTTCGGAAATGCAGAGCAGCCAATAAATTTTTGACCTTTTTTATTATTTCTAACTAGTAAGCTACTATGGCACTGTGGACAATTTTGGTTAATGGTAGGAGTAGCAAAAGTATAAACATTCATTTTTTTTGCTGCAACTGAAAGTTCTGTTTGAAACTTAGTTCAAAAATTTTGCAAGACATTATTTTTAGAAAGCTCTTGCTCAGCTATTTTATCTAATTCTTCTTCGACTTGTGCGGTATATTTTTCATTAATAATATTTGAAAATCCTTGAATTAATGAATCACAGATTGCAAAACCAAATTCAGTAGGCACAAGTTGTGAACTTTCGTTATTAACAAATTTACGATCTTTAATTAAATTAACAGTTGTTGCGAAAGTAGAAGGTCGACCCACCTTAATATTGTCAAGTGTTTCAATTAATGAACCTTCATTATACCTAGGTGCAGGTTTTGTAGCATGTGCTTCAAAATTGAATTTTTCAACACCAATTGTTTGACCTTTTTGGTAATTTGGGTCTAAAGCTTCGGTTTCTTGAGGTGCAATGACATAATATCCGTCAAATAAAATTTTAGAAAATGATTGTCTAAAATGATATTTATCATTAGAATATTCATATAATTTTGATTCTCTAATAGGTTGAGAAATTAATGCCATAAGAGTTGTATCATAAATTAATTTATAAATCTTTAAATCATAATCTGTGAGCTCTGGATAGATCTTTGCAGCTTTAGCTGGGGTCAAATAAATATCGGTAGGTCTAATTGCTTCATGGGCATCTTGTTCACCACTAAAACCTTTAACTTCAGAAGCAACGTAATCTGATCCCCATGTGTTTAAAATATAGTTTTGGGCAACTTTAGTAAAATCATTTGATAAGCGAGTACTATCAGTTCTTGGGTAAGTAATTAACCCTCCATTACCAAAACCTTCGTAAAGTTTTTGCAAGATTCCTTGGGTTGAAGCTGCTGAATAAGGACTTTTTTTGTATAAAGCTGATTGTTTAAAAGGAGTAATTGCCCCCATTTTACGTTTAGAAACTGTGACATTTTCAACTAATAATGTTTTGGGTGCAGTTTCAAAATGTTTTTTAATTTCTTGTATTTCATTAGCATAAATTCAATTTTTCTTATCACCTTGGTTATTGGCATTATAATAATATGCTAAAACACTATTATTTGTTATTTTAGCATTAAGTATAAAGTATTCTTCAGGGATAAAATTTAAAATTTCTCTTTCTCGGTCTACTACTAATTTAAGGGCAATTGATTGTACTCTACCGGCAGTAGGAATACCAGGAGAATTTTTAAATTTTGCTTTCATTAAATTAGTTAATCTAAAGCCAATAATACGATCTAACATACGGCGTGATTTTTGAGCATCAATTAAACCTTGATTTAAATCAACAGGATTTGCAACTGCTTTTAAAATTGCATCCTTTGTAATTTCGTTATACTTAATTCTTTTAAAATTTTGAATTTTGAAATATTCTACAAGGTGACTACCAATTCCTTCACCCTCGCGGTCAGGGTCGGTTGCAATAAAGACAAAATCAGCATCTTTTAATTCTTTTTTAATTTCATTTACAATCTTAGTTTTGCTACGATCAAGGGCATATTTTGGTTCTCAATTTTCTAAATCAATACCTAAGCCGTGTTCGCCATCAGTTTTCATTTGCAAGAAATGACCCACTGATGCAACAACTTTATAATTATCTCCAAGATATTTTTGGATTGTAGAAACTTTATTGGGTGACTCTACTATAACTAAATTTTTCATAATATAAATATACATTTATTTTGATTATTTCCAATAAAAAAACTAAAATGATATTAGTTTTTGCCTCTATTTATTTACATATAAATATTAATTAAATCACTAATAAATAAATTTGGAAAATTTTGCTTTCATAATATAATATACAAGAGTATATAAAAACTATATTTTATATGAAATAGTGTTATACTCCTTGGCTATTAAAAAACCCAATAGCCCAGTAAGACCATAAGGAGGAACAATGAACAAATATGAAATTATGATGATTGTTGATCCAAAATCTGACGCAGCTTTAGCATTTGATTTATTAAAAAATGTTTTTGGAGCTGGTGTTAAAAAATCAGAAAAATTGGAAAACAATCGTTTAGCTTACAAAATTAATAAATCAGCTTTTGGACAATATATTTTAGCTAATGTAGAGGCTGAAGGTTCAAAAATTGCAGAATTCACACGTCGTACTAACATTATCAAGGAAATTTGAAGAATCCTTGTAATTAATTTAGATACCGAAAAAGGTTTAGATACAAAAAAAGAAGGTAAAAAACAACCAAGAGTTGTAAAACACCCAAGAAAAAGAGTTTATTTAAAAGATTCTAAAGAGCAAAAACAAGAGAAAACTCAACCACAAGAATCTAAAGAAGTAAAAGAACCAAATAAAAAATCACAAGAAAAATAATCATTAATAAACTTAGGAGGAACTAAAGTGTTAAATAGAGTTATATTAATTGGTCGTACTACTCAAGATGCCGAACTTGTTTATACTAAGCAAGGGGTAGCATATACAAGGTTAACTTTAGCTGTTGACCGTAGACGATTTAATAACGAAAGACAAACTGATTTTATTCCGTTTGTTTTATGAAGAAACCAAGCTGAATTTGCTAAAAACTACATTAAAAAAGGAACATTACTTTGTATTGAAGGAGAGATTCATATTAGTCAATATACAAATCAAACAACTAATTTATTACAAAGATCTTTTGATGTTGTAGTTAATGATATTAAGATTCTACAATCTCGGGCAAATGCAACTAGTTCATTTGATAATTTACAAAGAAATCAAAGTGTTAATTCATTCCAAGCTAATTTAAGTAGCAAATACCAAGCTGCTAATTCACAAGAAACATTTAACCCACTTTTAAGTTCTGATATTAATGATATTTTTGATCCTTCAGATTTAACTGATGGATCAAAACAACCTGAAGCACCACAAAATAATTCATTACACGAATTAGATGAAATGGTGTTTAGTGATGATACATCAGGATTAACTTTTCAATTTGATGATGATAATTAGGAGTTTTATATGGCATACAATAAGAATAAAAAAGCTTTTTTAAACAAAAGAAAAGTTTGTCAATTTTGTGAAAATAAACAAACTTACATTGATTACAAAGATACTGAAACCTTAACAAAATTTATTTCAGGAACTGGACAAATCAAATCTAAATCTTTAACTGGTACATGTGCTAAACACCAAAGAAAATTAGCAACTGCGATAAAAAGAGCTAGGTTTATCGCTTTATTACCATTTACAATTGTTCGTACACGTTTTTCATCAAAATAATTTTTGATTAAAAAACAATGAAAAAGAAAAATAAGATTTTTAAATCGAGTTTTTCTTTTTTTATATATAATATAAAACAATTATGAAAAGGACAATGATTTTACAAAAGATTTTACAGATTAAAAATATCTTAAACCTCTTTACTGAAATTTTATATCCTTGCGCACCTTGCAATAGGGAAGAATATTGCGAGAATCTTTTTGATACCGTCTCCCCTTTAACTAATAATTTTTAGATTATAGTTAGAAAGGAGCAAATTGAAAACAAATAATAAAAAGAATATCAAACACATTATAGAATTAAAAAATATTGTCAAAACATTTGACAACAATAAAACAGTTTTAAATAACATTGATTTAAAAATTAATCGTGGTGAATTTGTCACCTTACTTGGCCCTTCTGGTTCAGGAAAAACTACTATTTTAAGATTAATTGGTGGTTTTGAATGGGCAACACGGGGAGAGATTAAATTTAATGGCCGTGACATTAAAGATCTCTCACCTCACAAAAGAAATGTTTCAACAATTTTTCAAGATTACGCTTTATTTACCCATTTAAATGTTTATGGAAATATTTTATATGGACTTAAGCTTAAGAGAGTTCCAAAAGATACTGTAAGTAGCTACCGATTAAATGAACTTGAGAAAAAAAAGGTAGCTTGAGAAGCAAAAGCAAAAGCTAAAATGGTTGAACTTGATAAAATTCAAGATAAATATTTAGAAGAATTACAAACTTTAAAACCTGGTACTTTTAAATTTAACAAACGTCAAAGCTGGCTTGATGATTCAGATTTTAAATATTCATATTGAGAAAACTTCGTAGACTTAAAGGTTCAAGATTATGAAAACAAATATTTCAAGCGCCGCATGACTAAAGATGAGTTAAATGAAAAAACGAAGCGTATTATTGAAATAGTTGGATTATCAGGAAATGAAACTAAATCTATTTCAGAACTTTCTGGAGGAATGAAGCAACGTGTTGCTTTAGCCCGTAGCCTCGTAATTGAGCCTGAAATTTTACTTTTAGATGAACCTCTTAGTGCCTTAGATGCTAAAATTCGTCAAAGAATGCAAGTATTGCTTAGAAGCGTACAACAAGAACTTGGCTTAACTTTTATTTTCGTAACTCATGACCAAGATGAAGCTTTAGAATTATCTGATCGAATTGCAATTATGCGTGATGGAATAATTGAACAATATGATACTCCTAAAAATATTTACGACTACCCAGTTAATATTTGAGTGGCTAAATTTATTGGTGATTCAAATGTTTTTAGCGCTAAAATGGCTGAAGATGGAAATGTTAAATTATTTGGTCGAAAATATAAGACTATTCACGAAGATGATGAATTTCCAAAAAATACTGAAGTAGATGTTTTAATTCGTCCTGAAGATATTGATATTACTAGTGGAACTCAAGTTAAAAAAGATGGTAAGATAGTTGGTGAAGTTATTGATGTTTCATACAGAGGAAGCTATTACTATTTAAAAATTGAAGCTAATGATGGAAATATCTTTAATGTTGAAACTGCTAAAAAATTTGAATTAAATGAAACAGTATATTTAAGTTGAACTATTGATTCAATTCATTTAATGAAAAAAGATCCTAAGTGAGATTACAATCATAATGAGTTCAAAAATTAAAGCACTTTTTACTTTTGACAAAAAAGCATATTTATTTTTACCATACTTATTTTTAGCAATTTTTTTAATTTTATTACCAATTTTAATGATTGTTATTAGTGCGTTTTCAACAACTGATTTTGATGCATATGTTTTAATTAAAGATTCAAATACTTGAAATATTATCTTTAGATCATTATGAATTGGAGTTATATCGTCAATTTTATGTTTATTAATTGGTTTTCCTTATGCATATTTTGTCTCAACTTCAAAATCTAAACTATTCAAAATCTTTGCACTAAGTTTAATGATTAGTCCTCTTGCTATTTTTACTGTAGCTAGAATTTACTCAATTAAAGGTTTAGCTTTAGCAGTTTTAGCTACAAATCCTAAATCATTAAATAACGAATTTTTCATTATTTTTGGATTAACTTATCTTAATATTCCTTTGATGGTTATGCCCTTATATACTGTTTTTAAAGATATGCCAAAAAACATTATTGAAGCAAGTCATGATTTAGGTTATGGCTTAATTGCAACAATTTTTAAAGTTGTCATTCCTTATGGAACTAAAGCTATTTTAAGTGGATTAGGAATAATCTTTTTATCTAGTGCAACAACTTTTATTGTTAGTGCTAAATTATTGCCAGATGGTTCACAAAAACAATTAATTGGAATTGTAATCAATTCCAAGATTAACCCTGGTAATAAATATGATTTAAGTAGTGGTTCAATGCTTGTTATTGTTGTTTCAGCTATATTTATTGGACTTTATTCATTATTACAAATAGTTCCTAAGCTTATTTTTAAACTTAAAAAAGGAGCACACTATGAATAAAGTTACTAGCTTTTTAAGAAGTAGTTATATTTATCTTATTTTAGCTTTTATTTATGTTCCGCTTGTTTTTGGTGTTGTATTTAGTTTTAACAAACCCACACCAAAAGGTGAATTTAACCCTACTTGAGTTGGAAGTACCTTTGAAAATTGAAAAGGTCTTTTTGATGCTGGTCGTGATTTAAGTTTAATTAATACCATTTTACTTGGATTTATTGTTAGTGTACTAGTAATTAGTTTAAGTTTAGCAACTGTTTATGCAATTTACCGACGTAAAAATAAATTACTTAGAACAACTCTTTCAGTTACTTCAAATATTCCACTAATAAACCCTGATAATATTACTGCCATTGGACTAGTTTTAGTTTTTAGTTCATTTTTTGGTATCGTTGCTGTTGATAGCGAAGGTTTTGGCCGGGTAATTGTTGGTCATACTGTTATGACACTGCCTTATGGTATTTTATTAATGTTGCCAAGAAGTGAAAAATTTAACAACAACTTATATGAAGCTTCACAAGATCTAGGTTATTCAAAATTTAAATCATGAGTTAAAACATATTTAGTGTACATGATCCCTTCAATTATTACTGTACTAGTAGTAAGCTCAGTTTTTAGTTTTGATGATTTTATTATTACTCGAACTGTGTCAAATACTTCTACGTTAGGAACTAAATTATATGAAGGGGCTTTTGAACCTTGAGGGTTAGTGCTTGGTTCAATAGTACTATTTATTGTTTTAATTTCAAATATCGCTTACGCAGTATATAAATCTAAAAAATAATGAAAAAGAATTTTTGAAAAACTCATAAAAATAAAGTATTAGTTTCAAGTGGAATTTTAAGTGTTGCAGGAATTTTTACAGCTGTTTTATCAACTAAATTAACCAAAAAATTTAAACCAAGTTTTTATAACTATAAATCTTATATGTCAAGTGATAACATTGATAAATTAAATGAAACATTTGACTATAAAGAATTTGACGAAATAAACCAATTTAGTACTGCTTTAATAAATAATAAAGCAGTAGCTGGAATTGGATCAGACTTTTTAGCTGCTGAATTAGTTCGTAAAAAACTAATAGGAAAAATTGACTATGCTAGCTTATTAGGACTTGAAGAACTTGAAGGTTTTTTAGAATATGATAAATTAAAAACTCTTGTTAATTCACAAGATTTTACTAATTATTCAATAACAGAACAAGAAACCTATAAAAAAGAGCTTAGTGAAGCATTTAACAAAAAACAGTTAATTAAACAATTTGTGAAATTAACCTTAAGACCTGAAATTTGGGATCATTTACTAAAATATAAACTTGAAGACGATAATGAGCTTTGAGAATACTTCTATCCATATTTTTCACAAGATATGGTTGTTAGCTATAATATTAAGAAAAATCCTATAGCAGTAGACAACGCTACTGGCAATGGATCAATTGATTTCGAAAAATACAAAAATACTTTTCAAAATAATGATATTAAAGATCCTTTATCATTAGTTAATGTTTTAAAGATTATGTCTTTAAATAACTTTAATAAATGATATATTACAGATTCAATTAGAGATAATATGATGTATGGTTCATCATATTGACCTTTACCTACAGGGAGAACTGAAAATAACTTTACAGGATATGTTTTAGATAATGAAACAGATGGTAATGAAACGTATAAAATTTTAATTGATGCTTTTGCTGATTTAATTAATGATGGTACTGGTTATAACATTAAAGATGCAAATCATATTGCATTTAAAGGTGATGGCTTAGAGATAGTTAATGATTTAATTAACCCTTCGCGTAATGATGTTAATGTTGCTATTATGTATAATGGTGATGCTATTGATGCATATTATGGTAAAGATAATTTTCCCAATTTAGTTGAAGATGGACACATTAGAGCAATAAAACCAAAAAATAATATTTTATTACTTGATGGACTAGTTATTTCTTCTGGTGTTTCAAAAGAAAATGCAAAAAAATATGCACAAAAAGTTTCAGAAAGTTTTTTCCAAGGAACTATTGATATTATTAATTCATATAAAGCATTATTGGAAAATAATGCTATTAAAGAATTACGCTTAGGAACTAATCAAGTTGATTTTACTCATATGCAAACTAAAACAATGTTTAAAAGATTAGCAACTAATTGAAAAGAATTAAAAATTAATGAACTTTCTGAATTAGAAACAGCAAGCTTAAATCAAGAATATTTAAATCAGTTCATTAGTAAATTTACTAATCTTATAGATTTATCCTCAGAAGAAAACAAGGCATCATATGATGAATATTTAGCAATTCAAGAAAATTATCAAAATAACCAGAAAGTAGATTTTAGTGATCGTATTAATTTATTTGTTAAGATTATTAAAAATTACCTTGATGCGAATTTAAGTGATTTTTATCAACTTGCCATAAACAATATTGAGGAATCAAAAAAAGCTATTGAATACCAAAATTCATACGATAGTTTTGAAAAAGCATTAATATATGAATTTATTAGTTCCAATTTAGAAGAACTTAAAGAAGCTTTAAGTAAACATTCGACATTAAAAGAGAAAAAAGATTTTATTGGTCTATTTTTAGCACGTAAGATTGCTATCTTGGATTTTAGTACAATTAAAGATAAATATAATTTTACGAATTTTGATTATGTAAATTATGTACCTACAAATATTTCTGATTATGAGCAAGTGTTGCAAAACTATTTTTTAGATCCAATTAGTGGTCATGATGAAACTGCAATTAATTTATACGAAATCAATAATAAAACTGGAATAATCCACGAAAACATTCAACCTGTTTCTGATGAATTACAATCAAAAATAACCACTTATTATTTTAATAAAACTAAATCATAATAAGTTAAAACACTAATATTCAGATATCAATCTGAGTATTTTTAATACTAAAAAACTTAACATAGGTCATTACCTACGTTAAGTTTTAAATTACTTTTTTACCTTAAAATATTTAATACTTCATTAAGTAAATTAATTATAGTTGTTCTTAAGGTATTTAAGGAATTATATGAAATTTCGTAAGCAATCCGATTTTCATACCTTGTATAATTGGTAATTGTTTGTGAAGTTGGTTGTAATGTGAATGTAGCCTTATAATTATTCAATTGTTTTAGGATATTTTCTAATTTACCTAATGCATTAGTTACCTTGTTTCGAAGTGATGCATTTGTTGCTTCTAAGCTAGTAATAGTTTGTTTTAAGTTTGTCACTTGACTTTCAAGTGTTTTAATTAGATTATTTGCTTGTTTTAATGCATTAGTATGGTTTAAATTTTCAGCAACAAGCTGATTGTTTTTAATTATTTCTTGGTCAAGTTCTTTAACTAGTTCATTAATACGGTTGTTATTATTTTGGTTTTGTTTGTTTAAATTATTAATAATTTGGTTTTGCTGAGATATTTGACGATTTAAATCCGCATTTTCTTGTCTTAATTGATTTATTAAGGCATTTTGGTTGTTTAATTCGCCTTGCAATGCATTGTTTTGATTTGCTAAATTATCTTTTTGGTTTTGCAATAGATTATTTTGTCTTTGAGTTTCTTCTTTTTGATTTTTTTCTTTGATTAATTCATTATTAAGGTTTTGATTTTCAATAGTTAATTGATCAATTAAATCTTCTTTTTGTGCAATAACAATATTTAATTCATTAATTTGATTTTTTAATAATAAAACTTCATTTTCTAGTTCTAATATTTTAGTATTTTTCCGGTTAATTTCTCTTTGAAGATCTAAATTTTCGTTATTTTGTTCTTCATTTTGTTTATTTAAAACAACTATTTCTTCTTTTAGTATTTTAATATCTTCTTGTTTAGTTAAAATTTCATCATTTAATTCAGAAACTTGAGTTGTCAAAAGATCACTATGTTTTTGTCGTTTATCAAGTAATATTTCGAGCTCTTTATTTTTATTTTCATTGTAATTATTTCTTAATGTTAAAATTTTTATTTCGTTTGTTAAACTTTGAATTTGTGATAAATTTCGTTTTAGAATATTTTGGAAATAACTACTATTAATAAAAAGTATGTTATTTTGATTAATAATGGTATTAATTTCTAAAGTTTTTTGCTTGATATTGTTTTCTAAATTATTTGCTTCTTCTTGTGTGTTAATAATTTGTTCTTTGAATTCCTTAATTTCTTTAGTTTTTTTATTTATATCTTGGTTTGCAATTTGTATATTTAATTCGGCAATTTCTGGAACAATTTCTTTTGAATTTCTAATTTTAATAATTTCATTTTCTAATACTTCAATTTCATCTTGAGTAAGTTTCATTTTTTGTTTTAATGCTTCAATTTGAGCAACTTTATTTTGGTATTGTAAATTATCTTCTTTTAGTAATTGATAATTTTCTGTAAGTTTTTGATATTCATTTGCTAGTTTATTTGAAAATAATTCTAATAAACTAGCAAATGAACTAGTTATTTTTTGTGAAGTAATATTAATATTGTTTGCTGATATACGCAGTTGCTCTTCAGTAGTTCCTGAGCGAAGATTTTTATCTAATTCTTTTGTTAAGTTGTTGAAATCTTCGTGATATTCATCTAATTTAGCAATTAATTCTTGGTTAGATGCAAAAGTTGTTTTAAGTGTATTTAAAATATTTTTATAATCAGAATTAAATTGCTTTTGGTAAATGCTTAAACTTTGAATTGTTTCTAAATAGATACTTGTAATTTGTGATTCTTGAACATTATCAATAATTAAAGTATTTAATTTAGCAATATTTTCATTAATATAATTAGTAATTTCATTATTATACAAAGCAAGGACATTTAATAAACTAATAGCACCTGAGGCTAGCTTAGTTTTATTTTGTGAATTGTCAATTTCTTTTTCAGCAATATTTGTTTCTAAAGTTAATATTTCAGGACTAAATTCTTTAATATATTGATTATTCTTAATTGTTTTTAAAAATCTTTCATACATTAATAAGAAATCTCTAGTGGCAGAAATAGTTAATTGACCTTCATTAATAGAATTAATTCTTTTTAAAAACTGGTCAGCTAATGTATCAAGCTTTTCAGAAGTTTCCAGGTTATGTTTTGAATTGCTAAAGAAATTTTGGTTATTATCGATTAATTTTTTTAATTCATTGTTTTTAGTAATAATGTCTTTAATGATATATAACGAATTTTCTTTCGTTGGTTTAATTTTTTTGTAAAATTCACTACTTTCTTTTAAACTAGGATCAATATCATGAATATACTTTACTAAGTTTTGCTTAAATATGTCATTATTAACTAATTCAATTAATGAATTAAAATGATTATTAATAACTTCTATATTTAGATCATGATTTGATAGTAGCTGATTTTTTTGTGTTGTTTCATTAAGTTTAGTTTTAGCTTGGACTATTTTTGCATTATTTTCTTCAATTGATTGATTATATTTATCGATTTGATTTTGATAGGATTCTTGGGATGTTTTTACTTCTTGAATTAGCCCTTTTAGTTCATTAGATAAAGTCGATATACTTATAGATCAATTAATTGTTCTTGGTTTTTGTTCTTCAACTGGAGTTTTTTTTACAAAGTTGATAACTAAGGGGATGCTACCAGCAGCTGCGCCTAAAGTTCCAACTACTAATAAAAGTTTTAATGTATTTTTTAGCTTTATTGTCATTTTACCTCCTAATAAAGTGATAAATAAAGTAAAATAAAGCACCAAAACTAAAAAATAAATTACTATGATTTTCTTAAATTTTATGGTAAAATATAAAATATATTTATATATAATATAAATATCATAAAATGTAGATTACAGTTTACTAAATTGAAAGAAATGAGGTACAAATGAAAAAATTAAGTTTAAAAACCAAAGTTCTATTATCTGCAGGTTTAATTACCTTAGTATCTGGTTCAACAGTTGGAGGTATGTTTGCTTATGCTAAAAATTCTGATGAACTTAATGGAACTTATTCAGGATTCACTCAACGAGAATTAAGAAATGATTTTTCTCAAATTCGCGATGAACAAAATAAGCTAAAACCTGAAATTGCTATTCTTAACCCGTCAAAGTCAAGAATCGTTGCAACAGTTAATGAAACATATGACAAATTTGCCTTTGTTACTGACCCTAAGACATGATATGATTTTGACCAGTTTTTCAAAATTTATTATGAACTTTTTAATGAAAGTTTTATTTTACAAGTTAAGTATGGTTCATTTAGTTTTTACAATGAATATGTTCTAGCCGTTAAACCAAAACAATTCATTGAATTTACTTTATGATTTTTTAACAATGTTTCATGAGGCCCAGACCTTTTAACACTTGATAGTTTTAGAATTGTCCAAGGAGTTGAGCAAAATGGTAATTCAATTACTTTAGGTTCACATGCTTCATTACATAAAGAAAGTAGTGAAATTAAATTCTTCCCTGATGCTTTCTTTGGTTCAATGCCAATTTATTCAACTAGCCAAGGACAAGGTAATGCTGTTGATGCACTAACATATTCATTGTTTGATGACAAGGTATCTAAAGCCAATTTAGATAGTTTCTTAGAAAATATTCCAGCTGCCACTGCCTTAAAAAATAATAGTGGTAAATATTTTGTAAAACTAAATAATCCAACTAATTTAATTGGACAGGAGTTTTTAGTTTTACCAAATGAAGCTAAGAAAGAAACTGATTTTGCCTTAACCCAACAAGAAAAGGCTGAGGGACATGGAACTTTTGTTATTCCAACTAATAGTACAGTAGACAGTTTGAAAACATTTATTAAAAATAACTTCTTAGACGAAAATGAAGGTAACAAATATTTAGAGATTTTTAAAAATTCATCTAATGCAAATGCACAAAGAAAATTCCAAAAAGCTAAAGTTGTTAATGTCCAACTTAATCAAGTGCAAACAACTATGAGTATTGTTTTTGAATTTGGGGATGGAACTCAACATACATATGTAATGAAATCAGAAGATAAAGATCCATTTTGATTCTCTGCATATGAAACATTTAAAACAATTTTAGATGCAAACTTAAAAAGCTTCCTTGATTTTTATGATTACGAATCATATGTGCAAAATTCAGATAAAAGTAAGAAAAAATTTTGAATTTTTAAAAACGGTAATAAACAAGCTTTATATCAAACAAGAACTGAAGCTTTAGATAAAAATAAAAAGGCTATTAAAGATAGCAACCTAAATAATAAAATTGATGAACATGTCTTTGAAATTGAGCTTGAATCTTTTTCAGTTGTTGATGGTGTTTTCAAAGCTCAATTTAACAAGAATATAAACATTGAATTTGATGCTAAAAATTTAACTGATGATGTGCTTAATGCTTTTGATGAGTTCAAAGCTGCAATTGGTTACCGTGGATCTATTAGTCCTGCTGCTTTACAATATGGACCAGAAGACGTTACGATGGTTGATGCAGAGGGTAAACAACTTAAAGGATTAGAAACTCGTCAATACCAAGTGTACGTTGAAACATACAATGGATTAATAAACCGAGTATTACGTAAATATCCTCATTTAAAAGTCAAACTTAATGGTCCACACATTGTGAAAAAATTAAATAAGGATTATGTTTACGAGTATTCGATTGAAGAAGGTGATTTTTATGGTCTTAGTGATTCAGACCGCATCGGAATTCCTTTACTCTTAGCTGCTAGCTTAGATGATTTTGATGGTCTACCAACAGATTTCTTAAAATATGTTGGAGCACATGAATATGGTCACCACTTTACTTTAGATTCAAGCCAGGCTTTAAATGATAATTCTAAAGCTGTTCTTGTGGGAGGTCTTTCAACTAACAGGGGAATAAACGAATCTTCATATTATTCAATAGATGCTTTAAGAAATTACTTAAATGCTCGTACTAACCTTGAAGTTACGAGAGTTAACTCGCTTGGTAATGAGAGTGAAAAAGGAAGCTTCTTAAAATTCACTTACATTAAGAATGATGGAACTAAATATGTTGAAACTAAAGAAGATATTTGAGGTTCAGCAGATAATGACCGTCAAAATATTGCAAATATTATTAATAATCCTAAACGTAGATTCTTACAAGATTTTGAAGGAATACAAAAAGCAGCTAAACTTCGTGATGTGAAGTTAGGCGATTTATTTATTGCTAATTCATTTGATGAAGAATCAGGAACCTTAAATCCATACATTGGTGGAATTTTAAAATCATTCTCAGGAACTAAAGATAATTTCCAATTTGAAGACGTTGTAATTGGTAAGTTGCTTGCATCATTAAAAGATGGATTAGGAACTAATTTAACAGAGAAAGCTGTTCAAATTAATCCTAATAATCCAAACGAATATTCATTGAATCCGGTTACTTTTGGACAAAATGAAGCTGGTAACACAGTTGTTAGAGCAATTAATATGTTTGATTTAAATGGAAATCCTGTGATAAATGTTCCTTTAAATACTCCATTAACTCAAGCTGAATTAACTTATGTACAAACTAGAATTGCAACTATTCGAAAGAGCTTTCAAGATTTAATTACTCGTACTGTATCTGAAAGTGGTTGAAATACTGGAAATACAATTATTACTGCGGATCCAAAGTTAAACTTAGTAGGATTTTTCAATCGTGTGCACAGCAAAACATTACTTGATAAATACTTATCACGTACTAACCAAGCTGAAATAAATCCAGATTATAATAATATCTTTGCTCAAAACAACACAAGAAATGCATTTGAATATACAGCTATTGATAATAGTAATAATTTAGTGAGTCAAGTTTTTGATTTACTTAATTCAAGTGTTCCGCATTTAAACCAAAGTCAACATAATTTTTCATACTATTATTTATCACAATCTAATAATGTATATGCCTTTGTAGATAAGCAATCAGATAATAATTACGCAATTAAAGCGTCCTATACAATGCCAAGAACTACTTGAAGTGATTTACACATTGAATCATATATAAGACACAATAATTTAATTAATTATTTAGCAAGACAAGGTACTTATATTAATTCACAAATGCAGGTTGCATTCCATGTTAATTTTAGTGGGATATTCACAGGAATGAGAAATGTTAATTCACAAATTAAATATAACTTCTTATTCTTAAATGATAATAATCAATTACAAGATCCAGAATTATTCTTTCAATACTCAAAGAATAAAGAATATGTTGATAAAAACTTTAAAAAGATTGTTTTAAACAACCTTAAAGGACGTTTAACATTAACTA
This sequence comes from Mycoplasmopsis bovirhinis, assembly GCF_900660515.1. NCBI lineage: Bacteria > Bacillati > Mycoplasmatota > Mycoplasmoidales > Metamycoplasmataceae > Mycoplasmopsis > Mycoplasmopsis bovirhinis. Next base: position 213,136 of record NZ_LR214972.1, on the reverse strand, counting down.
ATGGCAAAAGTCTTTATGAAGCTTATCCAGAAGGTAAATTTGCCTTAATTACTGATGCAGGTAAAACTAATAAATCACCAGCATTTACTTCATTAGCTGATTTATTTGAATATATTTCAATTGATTATTCAAAAGCTAAATTAGTTGATGCTGCAACTGAAACATATAATTGAGATATTGATTATGTGAAAACTAAAATTGACTTTGATTTATTTAAAGCTGCAGCTGCTAATGAACAAGGAATTAGTGAGATTTTAAATTATGAACAATTATTAGCTAATGAAATTATGGAACGTTTCATTAAATCTCACCATTTTGGCTTTGTGAAAAATTTCAACCCTGCAAAAGAATTGCTTAATAATAGTGCAATTTTTAGTAAAAGATATGGGGTAACTTTTGATGATCCACAATTTACCCGAAGTTTTGTACTTGATAAAACAGTTACTCCAACTAAAGCGTCTAGTGTAAAAGTTTTTGATGTAAAAGATATTCAAGATATGTTTGTTAAATACGTGCAAGAAAACTTTGGAATAAGTCACCCAGATAAAGTTGAAGAAATTGTTAATAATTTAAATAGTCAAGATTTATGGAGGTTACTTGGTAACTCAATGTGGTTTGACTATCTTGGTATAACTGGAGAAAACCAAGAAATTTACTACTCATTATTTAGTGATGGAAATCCTTCAAGTGATGTTATAAACTATAACTTAACTAGAGTTGAACCTTTAGTTAATGATAAGTTTACCGACTATGTTTACAGCCTTTCTGAAACTTTAACACGTGATTATGTACAAACTACATATATTCCAAGTTGAGATGATTTTGGTGGATTACCTAGTTACGTTAAAGGTGTTAACGAAGCACAAACTGGACTTGATTATGTTATTGATGCAACCAGACTTGCTTTTTGAAAAGATCGTCAAAATAACCAAAAAAGCATTAGTGATTCAGTTTATGCTTTATTAAATGCACAATACCTAGAAAATAAAAAATATGTAACTCAAAAAACTTTTTACCAAAATTTACTAGATCGTAAAGCTGACTACGAAAAATACAAAGAATATGATGATGCAGTATCTAATAATGGAAAACTAGTAAATGGACAAAGAGTTTCCTTTGCTAATGAAGACGAGAAAAAAGAATATGAAAATTTAAGAAATGCTCAATTGGCAAAATTAACTTCAATCGATGCTCAAAGTAGTCTTAAAGCAACATTGGAGCAATTAAGAACCTTAGGAAGAGCTTTACCTGATGCAGAATCATTTATGTCATATGGTGAAACTAGAAATTCTTCATACTTTGGTAATTTATTATCAAAAAACAATGGATACTTTAAAGATCGTTTCCAAAAATTAACTATTGGAATGGAACTTTATGATGATTTAGGAAACGAAGTAATTGATAATACAATCCGTTTAAAAGATTTCGAGGGTAATGCAATAACTTCACGTCCAAAAGCCTTCTTTATCTCACAGTTACTTAATTACGGTGTAGGTTCAAGAAATATCTCTGGAATTTTCCGTCATAGAGGTATGGATGCAGTCGCAATGTATGGTTATATTAAAAATGATTTAGCTTCTAAAGTTAAGTTTGTTAAATTTACTGACTTAGAAACACAAGAAGTTAAATACTTACCAATTAACATTAGCAAAACTAATAATATTTTCTACTTACAAAAACAAGGTGATGCAAATTCAAAAGTTCATCTTGAAGATTTAGGTTATACTTCGTGAGTTTCAGATTATGGAATTATGGGCAAATACCGTGATGCATTATTGCTGCCTAAACATTCATATATTCTTGAATTTGTTGATGAAAAGTATAATTTTGTCGCAAACTTTAGTTTAGGAGACTTAGAAACAATTTCTGAAAATGGTAAAACAAGCTCACAAGCTCCAATTAAAATTACTAACCAATTAGATAACAACAACCAAAAAACTGGTAAAGCAGTTATTTCAATTGATTACCAATTCAATATAACAGGATAGGAGGTAGTATGAAAAAAATAAAATTAAAGAATTTTTTGCTTTTTAATCTTTTAATGGCGCCTGCGGCATTTTTAGCATCTTGTAGCCCTAGTGCTAATAATCCTTATGAACAAAAACTTAACTCATCCATTGATTATGATTTAGGGTTGGCAACTGAACCAATTAATAACTTAAATTACGTTCGTTATAAATCAGTTGATAAGATCTTACCTTCTTTAGTAGACTCCTTTATTAAATTAGGACCAGATACCAACTTAAAAAGAATAATTAAAACAAATAATTTTGCCATGGCTATGGTTGAAACATCTCAATCTGTAAATCAAAACGGTGAATTATCTGCTGATTTTGATGATTTTTACAAATTAAAAAATTCTTTAAAAGGTACCAATAATAATGGTTATGGTTTAATTACACGTTCTTTTTATGAATTTACTAACTTTAACTTAATTGGTGGGCTTGCAAAAGCTTCATCTACTTCTGATGTTGGTAGAACTGCAACTATTTATGGTTTTAGAAATCCAAAAAATACTAGCAACTATATGGCATTTACTGGATTTTTAAATAATAAATTGAACCGATGAAGTAATGGTGATTATGTTAGCGCTCAAGATTTACGTGACTATTTTGAATATATTCTTGATTTAAACACAGGGTCTCAAAAACTTGATGAAATTTTAAAATTTGGGATGCGTGGTGCTGAAAAATTCATTAATGCACAAAAAGAATATTTAGCTAAATATAATAAAAATTACATTAACCCATTTGGTCGTAGAAAATATGTTTTAAATAGCTATAATGAATATGTACAAGACCATGAAGAAAAAGTTTGACAACCACAAATTCAAGATCAAAATGGCAATTATGTTGACACAGAAGATGTTGAGAAAATTAAACAAGCAGCTTTAGAATTTGGGTTTTATACAGGGCAATTATATTTAGATTATTCTAATGAAACAATTAGTGAAAATTTAGCTCTTAATCCTAATTTTGATCTCACAAAAGAAACCCAAACTTTCAATATTTCAAAAAATGGAACTTTACAAACTATAACATTAGTTAAAAACCCATTTGTTAACCCATATCAAGAATATACTATTGATAATGAAGGTAAAATAAAACCAAGTTACAACCAATTAGCTAATTCAGAAAATGCCTTTACGATGATTTTTGACCAAAACAAAACCCCAGGCATTTTGTTCTTAATTAATAATATTGTTACAAATATTTATCCAATAAACCGCCGCTACGTTGAAACTGTGGCTGGTGGAATTGATAAATATGGTGCTGATCCTAAGACATTTATTACAACTGGACCATTTTTAATGGACCCTAGTGACGTTGTTTTAGGCCCACAAGGTCAAATCATTTTAACTAAGAACAATGAATATTTTGATGCTAAAAATACAATATCAAATAAAATTAAAATTTATTTTTCATCAGATCGTAATATTAACACTACTTTCTTTGAAGATGGGTATATTTCACAAACTTATATTCCAGCAACTAAAATTAGTAGCTATTGATCAAGTCCAATTTATAAAAACTTTTTAAATAAAAATAGTGGATATGGAACTATTGCTTACGGGTTTAACTTAGATGCCGAAACAAACGGAAATAGTTACTTGCAAGATCAAGACTTAAGAAATGCAATTTATTATTCAATTAATCGTGAAAATATTATTAAGTTTGTTGGTTGAGATTTCTCATTCCCAGTTAATACTTTTACTTCATATGGTCAATATAAAACTGAAAATGGTAAAAATATCGAAACATACTTTAGTGACTTAAACTCTAAAACAAAGGATGGAGTTGAGTATCCATTACAAAACTATGATTTTGTTGTACACCTTGCTAAAAATTTTTTATTTGAAAAAACGAACCGTGAAGATTTTGCTTATAATTTAAATACTGCGCGCTTTTACATGGGCCGCTTTAAGAAAAAATATCCTAATTTATCAAAACTTTCATTAAGATATTTAAATAATTCTTCAGATGAGCAAAAAAATGCTGGTCTATTCTTAAAAGAATCCTTGCAAATTGCTTTTGGGGATTTTATTGATTTAGAGCTTAAAAACTTACCAGAAAATACTTTTGCTTCCTATATCGAAGAAGGCAAATATGATATTATTTACCAAAACTATGATAAATTAGGTGGAAATGGTGCTGAAGACTATGTTGCTTCTTTCTTTAAAGATGATGGAATCAATACTTTATCACAAAAAACAATTGGATTTAAAAATAACCCAATTGGATCATTTGGTTACACTGATTATATTGTTGACTTATTACTTGAAAAGAATAATTTAAAAAGTAATTTTGAAACATTCCAAAGTTTATTGCAAGCTGAGATAACTAAAGTTGAAAATATTATTAACTCAACTTTAGCATCTGAATTTAACCAGATTAAAAACCAAGATGATGGAACGAGAAAAAATAACCTAATTAATAATTTTGTAAAACAATACTCAACAAAATTAGCAATTGATTTAGGAACTAACTTTAAAGCTGATTTTGTGGCAAGTATTATTGAATATTTATTATTAAATAACAAGAATATGAAATTAGCAAGACTTAAAAAAGCTTACAAACATTTTATAATCAATACTATGTCAATTGATGATATTGCTAAAGCAACAAATGCTACTAAAGAAAGATTAAATATCCAACAATCAGTTAGTCAAACAGCTATTAGCTTTGATTTTTGAAAGAAATTTATTGAGCTTTCATTTGCTAAAAATGGTGAATCATTAGTTGATTATGGAGATCGTTTAAGTGCCTTTTTCTCAGCTAACTTTACTAGTGAAGAAGTTGCTCAAGGATGAACACAAGAATATGTTTTTGTGTTTATTGGAGAACTCGAAAAAATAGTACGTGATGCAGCTTTCATTATTCCATTAATGGAAGTTGATACTAACTGAGAAATTACTAGAGTTGCCGGTACTTCATCATTATATCGCTTCTCATTACAATATGCTTATGACTATACACGTCCACCAAGACCAGGATTACCAAGAGGGAGGGATAATTAATTATGTTTAATAAAGTTGTTAATGATTTAAACCCAATTTATTTTGCAGGCAAAAGAAACAATGATTATTCTTTATTTGAAAAATTATTTTCATTTAATTCTGCTTTTGCTAAATCATTAATTAGATTTAGCAAAATCATCATTGAATTTTTTATCATTGGTTTAATTGTTATTACAATTACCTTTTTCTTAATTAATGCTGTTCCTGGATCTAACTCATTAACTGCTGGATTAGATGAGGCAGCTAGAAAAGCAATTGAAACTAAATATGGTTTAAATTTACCTATTTTCCAAAGGTATTTAAATTACATTGCTGGACTTTTTAAAGGTGAATTCGGAATTTCGATTTCTTTATTCCCTGGTCGTGAGATTCAAGATTTTATTTGAATTAGATTTTATAAATCATTCTTAGTTGGAATTTTTTCTGTAGTTCTTACTGTTATAATTGGTATTTCAGTTGGAATATGAGTTGGAAAAAATCCAGGTGGATGAGTTGATAATATTTCTACAGTTTTAGTAAGTATTTTCTCAAGTGTCCCTTCAATTATCTTTGCCTTAGTCTTAGTTTTTATTGGTAGATTAGTAGGTTTACCATATATTTTTAATGAGAATAATATAATTACATATATCTTACCAGCTTTAGCTTTATCGCTTGGTAGCATAATAGTATATATTAAATATATTAGAACCGAGTTAAACCGTGAGCTTAATTCAGTGCATGCAAAATTTGCATATTTAAAAGGTTTATCAAAAAATAGGTTTGTGTGAAAACATGCTTTAAAACCAGCTTTATTCCCAATTGCAACATTTTTCCCAGCAGTAATCTTTGGTTCATTTATTGGAAGTATTTTTATTGAACAAATCTTCTTTATTCCTGGATCAGGAGCAACATTATTACAAGCAATTCAAACTAAAGATTACAATATTATTTTATTTTTAATTATGATGTTTACATTGCTTACAATTTTATCTTATGCAACAAGGGATATTTTATATGAAGTAATTGATCCAAGGGTAAGAAGAAGGGGGTCTGGTGCCTAATAAGAAAAAATCTTTAAGTGAAAAATTTAGCACTTATGTATCTAAATTAAAAAATCGTAACGATTTAGGTGAAACAAACCTTGCTAATTTAGCAAGTGCACCTAACCCCTTAATTTCACCATTCCAATACCAAGCTTGAAAAATCATTGGTAAGACAATTGATTTTTCAACCAATCAACATATGAATGCTGAAGCAAAACCTTTTAAGGAATTTGTTTACAGATATTCAAAAAACTTTGCCGGAGTCTTTGGATTTGTATTATTAGTAAGCTTAATTTTACTTTCACTAATAATTCCATTTACTACCCATGCGCCTTTAGCAACTGATGTTAATAATCGTTATTTAACTTTTAATACTACTGATACTAATGGTATTAATCATATATTAGGAACTGACCATTTAGGAAGAGATTTATGGGCCAGGCTTTGACATGGACTAAGATATTCTTTATCCTTAGCCATTGTTGTAACAATTATTGAAGTTATCATTGGACTAGCTATTGGTATTATGATGGGACAATTTGAAAAGGTTGATAAAGTTTTTACCTTTATTATTAAAATTATTTCAGTTGTACCAACAATTTTAATTTTAATTTTAATGACTATTGTTGTTAGCCCTAGTTTTTGAGTTATCGCACTTTCTTTATCGTTAACTTCATGAACTGGAATGGCTAACCAAATTAGAGCTCAAGTAAAACGTGCAAAACACTTTGAATGAGTTTCAGCTTCTAGGGTTTTAGGTACCCCTATGACTAAAATCTTATTTAACTACATTCCAGTTATTTTACCAATCTTAATTACACAATTAGTATTTACAATACCTGGAGTAGTACTTTCAGAAACATCACTTGCTTTCATAGGATTGGCAATTGATGATGCTTCAACACTGGGGAACTTAATTTCAGAAGGTCAAAAACAATTCCCAGCATATTTAAGATACGTATTTGTGCCTTCAACTATATTAATATTAATTACAACTAGTGTCCAACTTATAGGAGCTAGTGTCCAAGATGCCTTAAGAAGGCAAAGATAGAGGGAGAAGAAATGAAAAAATATTCTAAGAAATATCGTTTTCAAAAACCTAAGAAAAAAACTAGATCTCATGAATTTGATGATGCAATTTTAGAAATTATAGCTAGTGAGCCAGTAGTTGAAGCTGAACCTTTAATTGAGGAAGAAATTATTGAGGAAATTCAACCAGAACCAATTTTGGTCAAAGAGGAACCTGCTCCTTTTATTGAACCAGAACCAGAACCAGAACCAGAACCAGAACCAGAACCAGAACCAGAACCAGAACCAGAACCAGAACCAGAACCACTGTTTGAGGAACAGCCTACTGTTGAAGAAGTTATTGATGAACCTATCGTGGAAGAGCAAGAAATTTACACTGGTCCAATTAACGAAGAAACCGAAGAACCAATTAAAATTCTTCCATTAGTTGTAAAACAACCTGAAGAAGATTTAGATTATTTATACACAGGCCCAATTAATGAAGAAACCGAAGAACCTGCTTATGAGGTTAAAATAGAACCAGCAGTTGAGCAAGAACCTGCCATTGAAGAAAATCAAGCAGTTCATGATTGTTCATTAGATTGTGATCCAACAGTTGAATTCGTTTCATTACACAAGAATTTAGAACAAGAGTTCGAACTTTTTAAGCAGGGAGCAGAGGTAACTACAGCCAAAGCTCCCGTAACTATTAGAGAATATGTAGTATATAAACACCAAAAAGAAGAACCAGTTAGAATTTTTAAGCAAGAAAGAGTTGTAGCAAACCCAAAACCAAAGGTAGAGGAAATAAAAGCGCAAATTCAGAGTGAATTAGTGATAGAACAACTAACTTCTAAAGAAGTTAAAAATGATCAACAAAATATTCAAGTTGATGAAGATAATGATGAACATTATGGACCAAAAGGCTTTTACCACAAACCTGAAGTTTTAAGAGTGCAAAGGCAAGAAACATTCTTACAAACAAAAAAACTTAAAAAGATTTGTAAAATGGAAAAATATTTTGGAAGATTTTATGCTTGTCAGTGTGCTAGACAACATACTCACAAAGAAACATATTTAAGTATTTTACAAAGATCGCTTAGCAAAAATAATACAAATCAATTTAATTTTGAAAATTTTTCAAAAAATGTCGAATATAAAACATTTTCAGATGGTTCAAAATTAAAAATTGCAGCTGAAATTAAAAACATACATTTATCATTTACTAACCCTGCTGTTCCGGGACAAAAAAATAAAGTGTTACGTGGTCCATCATTAGAAGTATATGAAGGTAAAGTACATGCAATTATCGGTGAATCAGGATCAGGTAAGTCAGTTATTACCTCGTTACTTTATGGTTTAACAGGTGATAATGCAGTAATTGATTCTGGTGAAATTAAACTTTATAATAATAACGTTGAAAATTTTAGTTTTAACGATTGAGAAAAATCCAACTACCGTGGTAGAGTTGTTTCAGCTGTTTTCCAAAATCCAATGTCAACTTTAAATCCAACTATGAAAGTTGGGGCTCAAATCATGGAAGGGATGCTTTTAAACAAAGTTGTTAAAAATAGAAAAGAAGCTTATACACGAGCTATTGAATTCTTAAAATTAACTAAGATCAATGACCCTGAAGCTGTTATGAAATTATACCCTCATGAAATGTCGGGTGGAATGATTCAAAGAGTTGTTATTGCAGCTATTGTTGCTTTAGAACCAAAGATCTTAGTTATGGATGAGCCAACAACAGCGCTTGACCCAACAGTTCAAGCTTTAGTGTTAGACGTTATTAAAGAATTGCAAGAAAAACTAAAATTAGCTATTGTTTTCATTACCCATGATCTAGGAGTTGTAGCTTCTATTGCAGATTATATTTCAATTATGTATGCTGGTCAAATCATCGAAGAAGGAGCAGCAAATGAAATTTTAAGTTACCCACAACATCCATATACTTGAGGATTAATCTCAAGTATGCCTGATGTTAATAAAGGTAGCCGCCTTGCAACAATTAGAGGAAGTGTGCCTTCTAATTTAAATAAAATCGTTGGTGATGCATTTGCAGTTAGAAATGACTATGCAATGGGTAAAGATTTAATTGACGAACCTGATTTTTACTGAATTTCTGACACTCACCGTGTTAAATCTGCCTTACTAGATGAGCAAGCTCAAAAATATTATGCACCATATTTAATTCAAGACATATGAAAGGAGTATTTGGATAAAAATGAAACTAGAAAGAACTAAAGTCGAATATACCCAAACTAAATTCCCGTTTCGTAAAATAAAAACTATTAGATACCAAACTCCTGGTGTAGAAGATATGCTTAGTCCTAAGCATAACGAAAAAATTTTAGCTTCATTGCGTAACGTTGATATTGTTTATGGTGAAGGAATAAAATCTTTTAAAGCTGTTTCTGACTTAAATTTAAATATTTATGAAGGTGAAGTTTTAGGTCTTGTAGGAGAATCTGGATCTGGAAAAAGTACAATTGGTAAAACATTAGTTGGTCTTGTTCCATACCGTTTTGGTGAAATTAAATTATTTGACAAAGTTTTGCCTAAAAAATTAACTAGAGGGTTAAAATTTGGTAAGGCTTTAAAAGAATGAAAAGCAATTGAAAACTTTTTAGTTAATAAAGTGCAAATGATCTTCCAAGATCCAGCTAACTCATTAAACCCTCATGCTAATGTTGAAGCAATTGTTTCTGAAGGTTTAGTTAATACTAAAAATGCTCGTGAAATTTTATTTTATAATTTTGACCAAAATACTTTAAAAGAAGTTTATGCTGTTATTGAAGCAACAGAACAAAATAAAGAATTATTTGGTAAATATTTAGATGAACTTAATAAAAATGTTTATTTAGATGAATTTCATGCTTATGAGGCTTTATATAATAAATTTTTAACTAAATTAAAAGATAAAAAATTAACTCAAGCAACTGAAGTATTAGAAAGATTTAAATTAGAACGTGATCAAATGGCTAATTTAACTGAAAAAGAATCTCGCAAATTATTAGTTCGTGATATCTTAATTTCAGTTGGATTAGATGAATCAGTTTTAAGACGTTATCCTCTTGAATTTTCAGGAGGGCAGCAACAACGGATCGGAATTTCACGTGCTGTCGTCTTAAGGCCACAACTTCTTGTAGCGGATGAGCCTATTTCTGCATTAGACGTTTCAATTCAAGCTCAAGTTGTTAATATTTTTAACGAGCTTAAAGAAAAGTACAACTTAACGATTTTATTTATAGCCCATGACTTACGCATGGTTGAATATATTTCTGACCGTATTGCTGTTATGAATAAAGGAAGATTATTGGAAGTTGGTAAAACCGAAGAAATTATGAATAATTCACTTCATCCTTATACTAAAAGTTTACTAGATGCTGTGCCATCAATTAAGGGTAAAAAAGGAAGTTTAATTGGTTATGTGTATGATATAAATATGCATAAATATAACGAAGTAAACCAACCAGAGTGAATTAAAGTAAATGATGATCATTATGTTTTAGCAACTCATCAAGAATTAGCTGACTGAAAAGCTGGTAAATACTAAAATTAAAAATTAGCAAGATTATAATAATATTGCTAATTTTTTTATTTCTTGTGGTATAATAGTCGCATGCATCAAAAACTAAGTAAGAAAATTGAACCAATTTTAAAGTATACTGTTGCATTATATATCGAAGAAGCTAATCCAATTAGCAGTTCATATTTAATTACTAAATATGGTTCAAAATTAAACTGTTCAAGTGCTAAAGTGCGCTACATCATGAATGAATTAGAAGCATCTGGTTATTTAAAAAAATCTCATAATTCAAGTGGTAGGACTCCAACAGTTTTAGGGCTTGATTATTATGCTAAATATTTATCGCGCAGCTGAGATCAAAAGATGAAAGAAAAAGTTGATAAGATTTTAATGCAAAAACATATTGACATAGACCATACAGTTGCTGAAGCAGCCAACATTATTACTGAAATGGCTGGTATTACCTTAGTGACTAATGAAATAACTAAAGATGCGTTACTTAAAAGTATTGATATTGTACCAATAGATTTAAATAAAGCTACAGTTGTTTTAGTTATTTCAACTGGAGAAGTATTCTCAAAAATTATTACTTTTGAGACTAAGATTTTAATTAGTGATTTAAAAATTGCACTTAGAATCTTTAAAGAAAGATTAATAGATTGTAAGTTAAAAGAACTAGCCGAAAAAGTTTCACTGCTCAAAGATTTATTAGCTGAATCAGTGAATGATTATCAATCAATTATTGATTCAATAGTCAACCAAGTTTTTAATACTTATCTAAAACAACAAGAAGTTAATAAACGCATTTATGGTAAGAATAATATTATTTTAAGCAAACAAATTCAACGAGAAGATTTAACAAAAATGATAAATTTAATTGAAGAAAATTCTATTTGGGAAAAAATCCAAGATGCAGCTGATGCTGATCAAAATATTAAAATTACTGTTGATTCTTCTGGAACTTTCATGTCAAAACGAATTGAGAACAATTCAAAAATAACTGAAATTTCAGCGGTTGGCGCTACTAATTCTGATTTTGATGCAATGAAAGCAGCAATTAACGTGCTTGATTCATTTTATAAAAAACTAAATAATGAAGAGGAAAATAATGATTAATTTAAAAATAAAACATAATGACACTTTAAAAGCAAAATTTAAATTATTAGTTGATGGACAAGAAATTACTCAATTTACTAAAGAACAAGAAATCATTATTGGTAATAATGAATATTTACCAAATTTTGATGATTATTTAAAAGGAAGAAAAGTTAAGGATAATTTAGAAATTAAATTATCTTTCCCTAAAAATTATGAAATTGATACTTTAGCTGGTAAGAAAGCTATTGTTATTTTAGAAGATATTAGCTTAAGCGAAGCTAAACTTGAAAATATTCAAGAACTTAAAAAGAAACTTGATGAATTAGAAAAAAAGTTAATGTTTAAAGAAGTTGAATTATTTAACTTAAATGAAACATACAAAACAAAAGCTAAAGAATTTAGTCAAAAAACCCAAGATAAAATCAATGAAATCACTTTAGAATATAAAAATAAATTTGACTTTGAAAAGCAAGAAGCTAAAAAATATGCAATTCAAAGCTTTGCTCAAGATTTTGCAATTCCATTTAGTAATTTTATCGCAGCTATCAAAGCTGGTGAAAATTCACAATCTAGTGAAGTAAAAAATTATATTTATGGTTTTAATATTATTTCTAGGCAGTTTGAAGAACTTTTAAATAACAACGGTATTGAATTAATTATCCCAAATTTAAACGATGATTTTGATCCAAACACTCAAGAAGCAGTTGATTTTAAAGAGTCAAACGATCCAGAAAATAAAATTTTAAGAGTTGTTAGATATGGACTTTTACTAAATGGAAGAGTCATAACACCAGCCTCAGTATTACTTTCAAAAAAATTTAGCAATTAAATGCTTTGATTGCTAAATTTTGTGTTATAATATTTTCAGTTGTTGCAAGAAACAACTTATCAAAGATACATAATATATAATTATAATTAGGAGATAAAATGGCAAAAGAAATCGTATTAGGAATAGATTTAGGTACAACAAACTCAGTTGTATCAATTACAGAAGGAAAAAACCCAGTTGTATTGGAAAACCCAAATGGTAAAAGAACAACTCCTTCTGTAGTAAGTTTTAAAAACTCAGAAGTAATTGTTGGAGATGTAGCAAAGCGTCAAGTTGAAACAAACCCAAACACCATTACTTCAATTAAAAGATTAATGGGTACTGACAAAACAGTACGTGCAAATAACAAAGATTATAAACCAGAAGAAATTTCAGCAATGATTCTTTCATATATGAAAGAATATGCTGAATCAAAATTAGGACAAAAAGTAACTAAAGCAGTTATTACTGTCCCAGCATACTTTGACAATGCAGAACGTGAAGCAACTAAAATTGCAGGTAAAATTGCAGGTTTAGATGTTTTAAGAATTATTAATGAACCAACAGCAGCAGCTTTAGCTTTTGGTTTGGAAAAAAATGATAAATCAATGAAGGTTTTAGTTTATGACCTTGGAGGGGGAACTTTCGATGTTTCAGTTTTAGAACTTGAAGATGGAACTTTTGAAGTTCTTTCAACTAGTGGTGATAACCACCTTGGTGGAGATGATTGAGATAATGAAATTGTTAAATGATTAGTAGCAAAAATTAAATCTCAATATAGTTTTGATGCTTCTAATGATAAAATGGCAAAAGCAAGATTAAAAGAAGCTGCTGAAAAAGCTAAAATTGATCTTTCAAGCCAAGCTGTTGCAACAGTTAACTTACCATTTTTAGCTGTAACTGAAAATGGACCAGTTAATGTTGAATTAGAATTAAAACGTAGCGAATTTGAAACAATGACAGCTCATTTATTAGACCGTACCCGTAAACCAATTGAAGATGCTTTAAAAGAAGCTGGAATTACAGCAAGAGACTTACATGAAGTTTTATTAGTTGGTGGATCAACTAGAATGCCAGCAGTACAAGACATGGTAAAAAGAACTTTAGGAAAAGAACCTAACCGTTCAATTAATCCTGATGAAGTTGTTTCAATTGGAGCTGCAATTCAAGGAGCTGTTTTAGCCGGAGATATTGATGATATCTTATTGTTAGATGTTACACCTTTAACATTAGGGATTGAAACAATGGGAGGAGTTTCAACACCTTTAATTGCAAGAAATACAACAATACCTGCAACTAAATCACAAGTTTTCTCAACAGCAGCAGATAACCAATCAGAAGTTACTATTAGAGTTGTCCAAGGTGAACGTCCAATGGCTTCAGATAATAAGTTATTAGGACAATTTAATCTTGGAGGAATTGAACCTGCTCCCAGAGGAGTGCCTCAAATTGAAGTTAGCTTTTCAATTGATGTAAATGGTATTACCACTGTAACAGCTAAAGATTTAAAAACTAACAAGGATGCCACAATAACTATTTCAAATTCATCTAAATTATCAGAAGAAGAAATTCAAAGAATGATTAAAGAAGCAGAAGCTAACAAAGAAGCTGATGAAAAACGTAAAGAAGAAGCGGAAACAATCGTAAGAGCTGAATCATTAATTGCTCAAATTAAAAAAGCAAATGAAGAACAAGGAGATAAACTTGATGCTAAATCTAAAGAAGAATCAGAAAAACTTCTTAAAGAACTTCAAGATTTATTAGATAAAAAAGATATTGCAGCTCTTAAAACTAAACTTGATGAAGTAGAGAATATGATGCGTAATTTTGCAAACTACGCAGCGCAACAAAATGCTACAAATCAAAGTGAAAATGAAGCAAATGAAGAAGATACTGCAACAGTTGTTGAAGAATAATATATTAGAAAACAATAAAATATCTAGCTATAGCTAGATGTTTTTATTTATTAAGATAATACTTAAACTTTAAATATGATTAAAAATCAAGGGATTTTAGTAAGATTCATGGAAGAAATTTTCAACAAATAAAATAACAAAAATTCTATAATTAAAATATAATCATAGAAGCAAAAAGAATTAAAAAACTATAAAAACTTATGATGCTAGCTGGATTTAGAATTAAGTGAAGATTAACTTATTAAAGCAACTTGCTTTCATAACAGAATTCTTGGCAAAAAGGAAGCGATACAGATGTAAGTCATATAAAAGTAGTTAACAAAGCATAGGTAAAACTGATAAAGAAATTTAATAAATAATTAAACAAACTAGCTTAATTATTTATTAACAATTTAAATTATTTTATTATATAATATTTAAATATTATGAATTTAATTCAACTCTTTGAAATGCAAAAAAAATTAGACGAAAAGATTGAAAAAAAGCATGAATCAATAAGCCCAAATTTTAGTAAGAAAGAAATTACTTTGCAACGTACATTAGCATTAATGGTTGAAGCTAGTGAGTTTATTAACGAAGTCCAATCATTTAAATATTGGAAACAAAATAAAAATATTTCGAAGACAAAAGTATTAGAAGAATTTGTCGATTTATTGCATTTTTTCATCAGTTTATCTTACCAAAATGATGTTCCACACACTCTTAATCCTAAAATTAATGAATATAATGACATAAACTTGCAATTTAAGGAATTATTTATTAATATTAGCGAGATTTTAAAACAACCTAATAAAGAAAATATTCAAATTTCTTTTGAAATTGCATTAGGTTGTTTTGAAATGTTAGGGTATAATTATAATGAGTTGTTTGAAGCTTACTTTTTTAAGAATCAAAAAAATTATAAGCGCTTATATAGCAATTATTAATTGCTATATAGTTTATGCCTTAGTGGTGGAATGGTAGACGCTGCGGACTCAAAATCCGCTGGAGCAATCCGTGCAGGTTCAAGTCCTGTCTAAGGCACCAAATGATTAATAGCTGATTAAATCAGCTCTTTTTTAATATTTATTTTGAATAATATATTAAAATATACTAGATATTTTAACCAAAGGAGGTGAATATGGATCAAAAATATCAAAATTTATTTGAACGTTTAAAACATTATATGGAATTATCAGCAATTTCACGTTTTGAAGAAACAATTGTTGATAATTTAAAACTCGGTATTAAAGTTGGAAGTTTTGAAATTTCTCGCGATAAACTTGGTTCAGTTATTTTTTATAAAAAATCAAAAAAAGTTAATGCTCCAAAAGTTATGATTGCAGCTCATATGGACGAAGTAGGTTATATGGTTAGAAGCATTAAAGATAATGGTAATTTAATGGTAACACCAATAGGAGGAATATGACCTTCAACTGTTATCGGAACGAAAGCCATTGTTATTTCTTCTGAAACTAAACAACAATTTGTTGGAGTTTTTGGTCATACAAGTATTCATATTATTACAAATGAGAAATATAAAGCTGCTATGACTAATGATGAACTATATGTCGATTTAGGATTTAAAACAAAAAAAGAAGTGGAAGAGCATAAAATTAATATTGGAGACCAGATTTTAATGACTGGTGAAACTGTGCAATTAGCTAATAATTTAGTTGGTGGAAAAGCTATGGACAATAGAGCTGGTGTTACTTCACTTGAATTTATTGCTAATAATGTTGCAGATCTTGATTTAGATTGTGATTTATATTTAGTAGGAACCGTTCAAGAAGAAGTTGGTACAAGAGGAGCAAGAACTGCTGTGCAAATAATTAATCCAGATATAGCCTTTGCATTAGATACTGGGGCTGCTCATGATACAACTGGTGCTAAAGAAGGTACACCAGTTTTAGGAAATGGTGTAAGTGTTTTAGTTAAAGATGGTGGTACTTTACCAGATCCTAAATTAATTAAATACTTATTTGAAATATCAAAAAAACATAATATTCCTGCATATAAATACGTAGCTGGTGGCGGTGGTACAGATGCAGCTGAATTACAATTTGCTCCTGGCGGAGCAGCAGTAATGACTATTTCAATTCCACAAAGATATCTACACAGTCCAATTGGAGTAGCTTCACTAATAGATATTCAAGCTACTATTGATTTATTAACTGAATTTATTAAAGATTTATCACCTGAAAAATACCAAGATCGCTTACAATACAAATAAGCCAAAGCAAGTAGCTTTGGCTTTTTAAAATTTTTTAATTATATAATAAGCAGGTAATTAATAAAAGAAAACAAAATTAATTTTATGATAATGTTATGATAATTTTCATAAGTCTGAAATATTCCAGAGCTTTCAAAATTTTTTGGAGTTATTTTCTTTGTTTTGATTATCCAACCTGTTATTATTGGTTTGATGAATTTTATGAAAGGACCAAATACAGTGAAAAAACTTAAAGCAATATTTTTAAAACTAAACCTAGTTACAATTCCCTTAACTTTGTTTGTATCTAGTTGTGCAAAACTACAAAAAGAAGATAATGAACAAGAAAACACAAAAGAAAAATCAAGTAGTGTTATAACATCTCCAACACTGCCAGTATTAAATGTTCAATTACAACTTAAAACTGAGCAAGAAAATAAATTAAATAATTATGGTAAAAGAAATAATAAGATATTAAAAACAAGCGAAAATAAAAGGTTGTTTGATTCAATCAATAAGGGATATAAATTAGCTTATAGCCCTTATTCAAAAGTTATTATCTTTTGAGATAAAGATGAAGAAATTGAATATGCTGACATAGATTATGATCATAATACTATTATCAAAGCAGAAGATTTAGATGATGATTATATGATTGTAAATCATCTAAATCCTAGCTTAGATGGTGAACCTAATTATTTACTTAATTACCAAATAAATAATAATAACTTGATTTTAAATTATAAGCTAGCAACTAAGAAAGATGATAAGTATTATTATTCTTCTAATTTCTTTAGTCAAACTTTGGTAATAACAAAACCCAAAGAAGATAAAAATGAAGATCAATCTCATAATGAATTATTAGAAAAAACTATTAATTCTAGCGAAGATAAGAAAAATAAATCTTCAGATCAAAAAAAAGATAATAATAGTGAAGATGACCAAAAAACT
Organism: Mycoplasmopsis bovirhinis; assembly: GCF_900660515.1. NCBI lineage: Bacteria > Bacillati > Mycoplasmatota > Mycoplasmoidales > Metamycoplasmataceae > Mycoplasmopsis > Mycoplasmopsis bovirhinis. Next base: position 195,596 of record NZ_LR214972.1, on the reverse strand, counting down.
TTTAATTCTAAGCAAGATAAGTTAAATGATCAAGATAAAGAAAAGTCTAAAAATGAACCAGTAAATAAAAACACTACTACTGAAGATAATAAAACTGAAGAATTTAAATCAAACAACCAAAACATAGATTCTTCAAAAAATGAAGATGATTTAGATAAAAATACTGATACTAATCAGCTAGAAAACTCGGAAGCAAAACAAACCACTGAAGAAAGCAAAAATCAAGAATCAGATGCCCAAAATCAAGCGATTTTGATCTTAAATAATACGGATCAAAATTTTGGAAAAATATTTGATGATATGCTTAATGTCTATAAGAGTAAAAATTCCAATAAAACTAAATACGAAACAGGAAAAATTGTAACAATGCAATGATATGTACTAACAACTAAAAGACCTAAACCATTTTTATCAATTTCTGGTTCAGGTGGTAAAAACGCTATTTTCTATATTAATGACGGATTTGATCCAAACTGAAAAAAAGATCAAAAATTCGATTCTAGCTATGATGAAGGTTCAAGAACTCTAAATATTACTTATACAATATCAGGTAACACATATAGACAAAAGTTTATTGTACCTGAACCAATTCCTATAGAACAAAGGCAGGAAAACCAAGAAAAAAATACGATTGAAGATAATGCTAAAATTAATAAAAATCCATCAAATAATGAATCAGAACCAACTAGCAATAAAGAAGAAAAAGATTCTTTAGATCCAAATCAAAATCAAAACACTAATAAAAATTCTACCGATACTTATGAATTAGGTGCTTCAAAACAAAACAATGAATCTTTAAGCCAAGAAGATTCAAATACTAAAACTAACTCACAAAATACAATGGAAAAAAGTAATTCTGATCAAACTTCAAACATTGATGCTAGGCAACCAGATAACTCAAATTCTAGCGAAATTAATTCAAATCAACAAGGTGATAAAAACCAAAATCCTTCAGAGACAACTAATACAGATGATACAAATTCTCAAAGCAATCAAGATAATAACCAGACTCAAAATTTAACGAACGATACAGTCTCAGAAAATTCAAAAAATAGTAATGAAAACCAAATAAACGAAGAAGAAAATGAGCAAAAAAACAGGCAAGAAGGAGGATTATTAGTTTTAAGTACAGAGGAAAATTTTGGAAAAATTTTTGATGATATGTTAGAAAAATACAAAACAAACAAAACTTATAAAAATAAATGAGAGAGCAAAAAAGAATTAACCTTACAATGGTATAAAAAGACTAAAAGTCGTCCAACACCATTTTTATCACTTGCTTCATCAAAAGGCAAAAATGCCGTTTTTTATATAAAAGATTCACAAGACCCAAGTTGAAAAGATAATAAAACTATTAAATCAACTTATGATGAATCTTCTAGAACTTTAACTATTACATATGATATAAAAGGAAGTACTTATACACAATTTGTAATAATTCCAAATGCAACAAATTAATAGAAAAACGCCTAATTAGGCGTTTTTATTCATTATTTTCATCTTTTAATTGTTGCAATATTTTATCAATTTGGCTACCAGTTTTTGAAACTGTATCTAAATAAAATCTTACTTCTGGAACTTTTCGTCAATCAAGGGATTTAGCTAAAAGCTTGCGAACAAAACCAGATGCATTATTTAAAGCAATGATTCCTTTTTTTTCGTTTTTTTCAAAATTAACATAAACTTTGACTAAACTTAGATCAGAAGATAATTTGGCCTCCATTACAACTGGGTTAATAATATTAACATTATCTAAATCATAAGCTAAAATACTAGCAATAAGTTGTTGAATTTGGTTTTCTTTTTTTCTTAAATTAATCAGATTCATAGTAAATATTATACACTTTAATAACTTAGAAAAAATCAAATTTTTATTATTGGGGATTTTTTTAAAAGTAATATAATCAATATTAGCAAAGCAACTTAGGAGAAATTTTATGGTTCAGTTTTGAAATAAATTTGAATTTTTATTTTGAATGTTATTTCTGAGTTTTGGACTAGTTTTTGGAATAATGGAATTGTTTAAGATTAGACTAACTTTAGGTTTTGTCCTAGGTTCGTTAATGTCTTATCTTTTTTTTAAGCTAACTGCAGTTATTTATACAACTTTATTTATTAATAAAAGATTTATTTATTATTTTCTTTTACCTTTAAAAATGTTGTTTTTTGCTGGAGTATTAGCTTTAATAATTTATTTAATTAAATTTATTAATTTAACACATTTACCACAAGATCTTAAAACTTGAACTACCGGGAGAATTAATTTTTTTAGTTTTTGCTTATTTTTATCATTAAGTGCTTTTGCTATTATTTTGCAAGTAATCATAAGTAAAAGAAAGGAAACAAATGGAAAAGTTTAAAGAAGTCTTATTTAATTGAAAACAACCACAATTAGCTTCATTATTTTTAACTGTTTTAATTGTGCTTGTTTTATCACTTTTAATTTATTTTAAAGTTAAAAAAACTAATCCACAAAAAGCTTCAAAAGGAATTGTATTGATAGCCGAAGCTTATGTTGGATCAATAGAAAAAACTTATGAAGCAGTTTCTGGACCTCAAGACAATTTAAATTTAGCTAAATTTTATATTTTAAGTTTAGGAACTTTTTTACTAATTGGTAACGGTGTAGTTATCTTTGGATTTGAACCAATTGTTACATCGTTTTCAGTTCCGTTTACTTTAGCTATTTTAACTTGGCTTGGAGTTTTAGTTATTGGGACAATGTATAGTAAATGACGTTTTTATGCTAAGTTATTAATTCCAACCGAACTAATTGGAAAAGTTTCAATTTTAGTTTCACTTAGCTTCCGTATTTATGGGAATATTATTGGTGGAGCAGCTATTTTAGCAATGGCTTATGTTTCAGGTGGAATTTTATGGCAAAAGATCTTTTCAGTTGAATATGGAAATGACTTATACTTCTTTTCACTTATTATTACTCCATTCTTTCATTTTTATTTTGATATTTTTGGTTCAACACTTCAAGCCTTTATTTTTGCTTTACTAACCTCAGTATATTGGGTCTCAGAAGCAGGAGATGTAAAACCAAAAAAACAAACTACAAGCCGCAAATTATCTTTTAGGGATTGAACTAGAAGAAAAACTCAAGCAATTTATTAGGAGATTATTATGTCTGAAATTACAAGTTTATTACAACAAGCAAGTACAAGTGCAACACAAGTTGCTAATAGTGATGCTGCTAGCTCAAGTGTTAGTGCCGGATTATTAGGTGTAGGTGCTGGAATTGCAGCAATTGGATGTTTAGGAGCTGGTATTGGTCAAGGATATGCAGCTGGAAAAGCATGTGAAGCCGTAGGGAGAAACCCAGAAGCTGAACCTAAAATTCGTTTAATGCTTATTATTGGTGCTGGTATTGCAGAAACCACTTCTATTTATGCTTTATTAATTGCACTAATTATTTTATTTACAAAATAGTAGGTTAGCTAATGACTTATTATAGTACTGCACAAGAATCATCAAGTGTCAACCAACAATTTGGAGATAGATTTAAAAATTTATTTGAAGGTTTATTTCCAAGTATTCCTTTGATGATTGCTACTATTATAGCTTTCATGATTGTTTGTGGTTTAATTTTTTATTTAGTTTATAAACCAATAAAAAAATTAATGAAAGAACGAGCAGCATTTATTCAAAACAATATTGATGCTTCAATCAAACAAAAAGAAGAAAGCATTTTAAAACTAAATGATGCAAACCAAAGTTTAAAAAATGCACATATTCAAGCTGATGAAATCATTACTAAAGCAAAAATTAAAGCCGAAAAAACAGTAGAAGTTTATTTACATAATGCTAAAACAGAGTCAAAACGTCTTTTAGAAGAAACAAATATTGATATTGAAAATCAAAAGAAACAATTTGATTTTAATTCACGTAGATATGTTGTTGAAGTAGCTACAGAATTAGCTCAAAAGATCTTAAAGCGAGAAATTTCACAAAACACACAAGATCAAATTATTGAGCAATATTTAAATTCAGATAAAGATGTTGAGGAACTATAATGTTTCGTAAAACACATACATCAGCTTATGCTATAGCAATTTTTGATTTAGTTTTAGAAGAAGATAAGTTTAAAGAACTTGAACCTTCTTTTGAGTTTTTAAAAGAATTTATTAATGAGCATCCTGAATTTATTGAATATTTAAAAAATGATGGAATTCCTGAATCTGAGCGCTTAGAAACTATTGATTTAGCTTTTAAGGATTTTGATTGAATTATCTTAAACTCTTTAAAAGTTATTGTACAGCGAAAGGCTGTAAGAATTTTAAAAAATATTATTATTGAATATTTAAAACTTTCAAACCATCATTTAAAAATCAGGTATATTGATGTTATTTCGGCTTTTCCTTTAAATCAAAGCCAATTAAATCAAATTAAAGAAAAATTACAAAAGACAACTAGAAGAACAATTAAAATCAACAATCATATCGATAAAAGTTTAATTAGTGGGTTTAAAATTGTTTCGAGAACTGAAGTTCTAGAACTTAATTACAAAAAAGAATTACAAAAATTAAAAAACCAAATTATTTGAAATAGAGAGGAGGTATAATGTCAATTAAATTAGACGATATTTCACAAATTATTAAGGAGCGAATTAAAAACTTAGGTTCTAAAGTTGATCGCTCTGAAGTAGGTAGAGTTGTATCTGTTGGGGACGGGATTGCAATTGTTTCTGGTTTAGAAAAAGTTCGTTACAGTGAATTAGTTCGCTTTGGCAATGGAATTTATGGACTTGCTTTAAATTTAGAAGATGAAACGGTTGGGATAGCACTTTTAGGAGATGCATATTCTGTGGCTGAAGGAGATATTGTCTCACGTACTGGGGAAGTTATCTCTGTTCCAGTAGGTGATCAAATGCTTGGGAGAGTTATTGATGCTTTAGGAGTGCCTTTAGATGGTAAGGGTAATATTAATAACTATAAAACCTCTGAAATTTTCAAAACTGCTTCTGGTGTTATGACTCGCAAAGAAGTTAACCAACCTTTAGAAACAGGTATTTTAGCAATTGATGCTATGATTCCAATTGGTAAAGGGCAACGTGAATTAATTATTGGTGACCGACAAACCGGAAAAACTGCTATTGCAATTGATACAATTATTAATCAAAAAGGTAAAAATGTTAAATGTGTTTATGTTGCAATAGGACAAAAAAATTCAACAGTTGCACAAATTGTTCAAAAACTTTCTGATACTTTAGCTTTAGAATATACAACCGTTATTGTAGCTGGAGCTAGTGAATTAGCTCCTAAACAATATATTGCTCCATATACTGGAGTTACAATAGCTGAAGAATGAATGAAAAATGGGCAAGATGTTTTAATTGTTTATGATGATCTTTCCAAACACGCAATTGCTTACCGTACTTTATCGCTTTTATTACGTCGTCCTCCTGGACGTGAGGCTTACCCTGGGGATGTGTTTTATTTACATTCACAACTTTTAGAAAGGGCTGCAAGATTAAACACTCAATATGGTGGTGGATCAATTACTGCTTTGCCAATTATTGAAACTCAACAAGGTGATATTAGTGCTTACATTCCAACTAATGTTATTTCAATTACTGATGGTCAAATTTTTACTAAAGAATCCTTATTTAATGCTGGACAAAGGCCAGCTGTTGATATAGGTTTTTCAGTTTCACGTGTAGGATCAGCTGCTCAAACTAAAGCAATGAAACAAGTAGTTGGTTCTTTAAAATTAGAGTTAGCTCAATATAATGAAATGCAAGCTTTTGCCCAATTTGGCTCTGATTTAGATGATTCGACTAAATCAATTTTAGACCATGGCACAAAAGTTTACCGTCTTTTAAAACAAGATCAATATTTCACAATTCCAGGATATATTCAAACAATTTTATTAATTGGAGTTAAAGAAAGAATTATTAATCCTTTGCCGTTAGATAAAATTACAACTTACCGTGATAATGTAATTGATTGAGCAATTCACGACCAAGTTGGAATTGATGTAGCTAATCATATTTTAAAAAATGGTAAAATAACTCCAGAGGTTTATGAACTAATTGAAAGCAATTTAGTTCGTATTGTAAAAGATATTATTTCAATTATTCCAAATTACGATGCTAAATTATATGAAGCACTACCTAAAAAATACTTAGGAACTGAGCATGCCTAATTTAAATGGTTTAAAAAGCCGTATTAACGTAATTAAAAATACCGAAAAAATTACTAATGCTATGGAACTAGTCTCTACTTCCAAATTAAGAAGACTTAGAAATGAATTTTTAAGTATTAGTTCTTACCAAGCAACATTGCAAAATATTTTAAATGATTTAATTAACAATATTGAACCTCGTAAACTATATTCAATTTTTCCTAAAAATACTACTAAAGGAAAATTGTATATAGTTTTAACAAGTGATTTAGGGCTTTGTGGTTCATATAACTATAATATTTTTAATTTACTTAAAGAAAAAATTCAGCCCCATGATCAAATTATTATTATAGGTAATAAAGGAATTTCTTTATTTAAAAATTCAAAACTAAAAGATCAAGTAATTAAAACAATTGCAAATGTTGGAGATTCACTGAGTTATGAATTTAGTTCGTCAATTATTAAAATCGCCCTAGATTTATATTCAGAAAATAAGATTTGTGCAATAAATCTTTTATATACTGAGTTTATTAATAATTTGACTCAAGAAGCAAAACTTTTCCAACTTTTTCCATTTGTTCTTGATAAAGAAAAAGTTGGCACTAAAATCTCACAATTAATTGAATTTGAACCAAATGCTGAAACAGTTTTAGTTAAATCAGTGCCCTTATTTTTAACTAGTGCATTATATAAACACGCATTTAGTTCAAAGATTTCAGAAATTGCTTCAAGGCGTAATGCCATGGAAAATGCCACAAATAATGCTGGAGATCTAATCCAAAACTTACAATTAGAATACAATAGACAACGTCAAAGTCTAATTACCCAAGAAATAACTGAAATTGTTTCTGGAGCTGACGCAACATAGAGAAGGAGTTTTTATGATTAAAAATGAAGGTACAATTGTCCAAATTTTAGGACCAGTTGTTGATGTAAGATTTCAAGAAGGAAAATTACCGAAATTATTAAATGCTCTTATTGTTGATTTTGAGGGCAAAAGATATACTTTTGAAGTGGCTCAGCATATTGGTGATGAAACTGCAAGAACCATTGCAATGTGCGATGTTAATGGTCTGCAAAGAGGTTTAAGTGTCTTAGACACTGGTGCTCCAATCCAAGTTCCTGTTGGTGAAAAAGTGCTTGGTCGTATGTTTGATGTTTTAGGTAATCCAATTGATGAATTACCACTTGATTCAGATGTTCCTAAAGCTTCAATTCATGCTTTACCACCAAGTTATGAAGAACAAAAAACTTCTTCCGAAATTTTAGAAACCGGAATTAAAGTCATAGACTTATTAATTCCCTACGTAAAGGGTGGAAAAATTGGTCTATTTGGAGGTGCGGGAGTTGGTAAAACTGTTTTAGTACAAGAATTAATTAATAATATTTCTACTCAACATAATGGACTGTCAGTTTTTGCTGGAGTAGGTGAGAGAACCCGCGAAGGAAATGATTTATATCATGAAATGAAACATGCTGAAGTTTTAGATAAAACAGCTTTAGTTTTTGGTCAAATGAATGAATCACCTGGAGCAAGAATGCGGGTAGCTCTTAGTGGTTTAACTATGGCTGAATATTTTAGAGATAAACGTAACCAAGATGTTTTATTATTTATTGATAATATTTTTCGTTTTACCCAAGCAGGTTCAGAAGTATCAGCTTTACTAGGTAGAATGCCTTCAGCAGTTGGATACCAACCAACTTTAGCAACCGAAATGGGTGCATTGCAAGAAAGAATTACTTCAACACACCGTGGATCAATTACCTCTGTTCAAGCTGTTTATGTACCAGCAGATGATTTGACAGATCCAGCACCTGCAACTACTTTCACACACTTAGATGCCAAGACTGTTTTAGATCGTACCATTGCTTCACTTGGAATTTACCCTGCAATTGATCCATTGAATTCATCTTCAAGGTTATTAGATCCTTTAATTGTTGGTTTAGAACATTATGAAGTTTCCCAAGGTGTTGTGTCAATTTTGCAAAGATTTAAAGAATTACAAGATATTATTGCAATTTTAGGAATGGGTGAATTAAGTGAAGAAGACAAAGCAATTGTGGCAAGAGCAAGAAGAATAAGAAACTTCCTTTCTCAACCTTTTACAGTTGCTGAAAAGTTCTCTGGAATCAAAGGAACATATGTTCCTTTATCTGAAACAATTCGTAGCTTTAAAATGATTTTATCTGGTGAGTTAGATGAATATCCAGAAGATTTATTTAGATATGCCGGAAGTATTGATGATGTTATTTCAAGATATCAAAAACTTCAAGAAGGAAATTAGTGGCTAAAACTTATCTAAAAATAACTATTCCAAGCGGGATTTTTTATGAAGGTTATACTGAAATTGTTACTTTAAAAACTTCAGTTGGTTATATTGGTTTACAAGCTAATAAATCTCCATTATTTTCTAATATTGAACTAGGAACTTTAACAATTGGTTGAGAACATGATGAAAGTTCTGAAAAATATTATATTGGAGGTGGCTTAGTTTATGCTAATGGTTCCAAAATTGATATCATTACTGATGATATTATTAAATTATCAGAAATTGATCTTAAAAAGCAATTAGCAGAAAAAGAAGCTTTAGAAAGAGCAATTGCTGAAGGTAATCCAGATACTTTTGACATTGCTAAATTAGAAACTAAACTAAAACGCACTTTATTTAAAATTAAAAATTTCACTAATGGCTAAAATATTGTATAATGAATAACAGTATGGCAAATTTATATAACAATAGAGAAAACAAAAATAGCGAAGGTTTTAACCCATATGTAGATAATACCGAACTAAGTGCAAAATCAAGTACTGCTGCAACAATAATCTTTTGAATCGTAGGTCTAATTATTTTTTCTGGAATTTATTTTTTAGTAAAAAGAAATTCATACCTTAGACAACAAAACCATATTAATGAAGCAGCTTCAACAATTGATGTTCAATTAGCTAAAAGATCTGATACCTTAGTTAAATTATTTGATGTAGTTCAATCTCACAAACAATTTGAAAAAGATACTTTTAGTGAAATTGCTCGTTTAAGAACTTTTAGATCTTCAACTAATTTAACAAGTTCACAACGAAGTGAACTTGAAGGTCTTAATAGTTCATTATTTGGAAGATTGATGGCTGTTTCTGAAAATTATCCAGAACTAAAAGCTTCTCAATCATATAAAGAATTAACTGAACAAATTATTTACCTTGAAAGAGAAATTGCTGCTGCACGTAGATTATATAACTCAAGTGTAACACAATTTAACTCATCAATTTTTACATGACCAGGTAGTGTAATAGCTGCTGCTTTAAAACTTTCTACATTTGCATTATTCGCTGCATCTTCAAGACAAAGAGAAGATGTTTCTATGAAAGGACTATAATATTTATCCCTAGCACTTTTTAGTGCTAGGTTTTTTATTTGTCTTTTTTAAAGGTTTTTTTATTTAAAAATATATGTTGCAAAACAAAAAACAAATCTCACCATGAGATTGCTCTTTATATGTTTTTAGGGAATATTTAAGTATAAAAAAATATCAAGATATTCCTCTTGAAGAATTAAAATTTAAAGCTAATTATAACCAAGAAGGTATTAGTTTAGAAGATTACAATTCATTGCTCAAAGAATTTGGATATTATATTAATGCTTATAATGCACCTGTAGATCAAATTAGCAGCCTTGACAGTAGTGAGTTGCCTTTTGGTGCTATTATTAGTACCGGAAATTATAGCCACATGGTTTTAATTTTAAAAAAAGGTAAACATAAGATAACTTACTATGACCCAGGTACTGGTCAAAAAGTGCAAGTTAGTTTTAAAGAATTTAGTAAATTTAGCAAAAACATTTATATTGAATTTATAAAACAAGATAAAGTTGTTGGACAAAAACAAGAACAAACATTAAAAGAAGATATAAGTAAAAATCAAACAATTTTTGGATTATTTCAAATAACAAAAAATAAGATTATTTTATTAATTGTTTTATTATTTGAATTAGGTCTTTATATCTTAATTCCTTGAGTTAATAAACGAATCTTAAATATTATTATTCCCTACAAACTAAAAGACGAACTAATTTTTATTGCTATTTTAATCTTAATTAGTTTTTTATTTATTTATTTGATACAAACTTTAAGTTATCAAATTACACGGTCTTATTATTATAAATATTCTTATAAACAACTTTTTGAAATTTTAAGTAAATTTCAAAAAGAAAACTATTGTTTGTTAAATAATATGCCTAATATTGAGATAAAAAACCGTTTAGGTAATTTATTTTATGTTTTAAATATCCAAGAAGTATTTTTAGCAAATTTTGTTGTTAATTGTATTGGTTTTGTTGTTTCCTTGCTTATATTACGAAATATAAACTTAGTTTTATTGTTAGTCTTATTTGCCTTTGGTATTTTAATTTTAATTATAAGTTATCTGAAAAAGTTAATATATGAAAAGAAGTTTTTAAAAATTCAAAGTAATTCTTATTACTTAGAAACTAAGTCTGATAATTTTATTAAAGCATTAAAAGAAAATCAAGAAGACTTTTTAACCCGCAGAATTTTAACTAATTGATATAAAGATTGTAAAAATTTCAAAGATGAAATCTTAGAATTTGAAATTACTAATAACCAAATTAATTCATTTCATAATATTGTTGAAATTTCGCTTCATTTATTTATTAGTATGATAGGGGTTTTAGAAGTGTGAAACCAACGAATGGAATTTGTTAATTTTGTTTATTTTTTAACATCTATTAATTTATTTATTAGACCTTTAAAAGGATTTTTTAATAATTTTGACTCATATATAGAGTATATGCAAAAAATTAAAACAATTGAAATTTTTTATAAAAATCCAAAAATTTACTTGCCTGTTCCTAAAATTCAAGAAACAATTAAATCATTGCAACTTTCTTATGCTGAATTTAGATACAACCAGAGCAAACAAGCAATTATAAACATTGGTCGTTTAATTTTTAAAGACAAAGTTCATATAGTAGGCAAAAACGGAAAAGGAAAAAGTACAATTGCAAAATTAATAGCTGGGATTTTGCCCTTAAATAAAGGAGAAATTTTTGTAAACGAAAAAATTTCCTATTTATTTTATAATGACCAATTAAAAGAACAAATTTTATATTTAAATTCTGATCGAACAGATTTAGATTTAAAAGTTAAAGATTTTTTAATGATTAATGATCAAGATGGTTTATTAAATTTACTTAATAAAAGTAGCTTTATTAATACCTTAAATGCAGTAAATTTAGACCTAAATTATTTTTTAGATAATAATATCAATGGGCTTTCAAAAGGTCAATTAGCTATTGTGAAAATTTTAAAATTATTTTTAAGAGATTATGATGTTATTATCTTTGATGAGGTTTTTGAAAATTTAAGTTTTTATGTTTACAGTAACTTAAAAAATCTTTTAGGGGAATTTTTAGACAAAAAATTAGTGGTTGAAATTAGCCATAGTAATCGCTTTGTATTTGATGAAAATTATAGCGAGGTAAATTTAGATGAAATTTTATAAAAAATATTGAGTTAGCATTTTTATACTATTTTTAATTATTTTATGTTTTTGTTTTTTACTTTATTTAATTGGTTATTTAAAAACTTATGAATATTATAATGTGCAAATTCATAAATTAAAAGATGAGCTTTATTTACAAAATATTCCTTATGAAAAGTTAATTAAAGATAATTTTTTGTTTAACATTAATTTAAATAATATAATTCAGAAATTTGATTTAGAAATTAACAATAAAATAACAGACGAAGGAATTTTAATTAAAAGCTCAGAATTAAAAGGATATTTAGAATCAAATAATATTTATACAATCCAAGGATATATTTCAATTGAAAAAGAAACTATAAATCAAATAATTATTAGCTATTTAAGAAACCTTTTACCAATCTAACTAATAATAATGTATAATTACATTATTATATTTTTTTAAAGAGGTATTTATGTTTGAAATCTTAGCAACAAAAAATGATCAAGGAAGAACCTTGTACAAACTTCTATGTAAGTATTTAAATAATTTAACAAAATCTAGATTAGAAAAAATATTCCGTAAAAAAGATATTAAAGTCAATGGGATTAGAACTAATGACAAAAGTTTTAAAGTTAGTGAAAATGACCATATCATTATTTATGGAGTTTTCGATGCAAATAAACAACAGGAAATAAAACTAGTTAAGCCAAATTTAAATATTCTTTATGAAGATGATAATATTTTATTAATTGATAAAGTACCTGGCCTCATTGTGCACGGGGAAGAGAACTCATTAGATGATCAAGTTTTAGCTTATTTAGGCTTTGTGCAAAAAGATAGTTTTAAACCTTCACATGTCGGTAGACTTGATAAAGCTACTAGTGGATTAATACTTTATGCAAAAAACTATGAAACATTAACTATGCTTAATGCAAAGCATAAATATTTCACTAAGAAATATTTATTTAAATCTAATTTAGAATTAAAACCAAATCAAAAAATAGATTTAACTATTTATCTTGTTAAAGACGAAGCTGATCAAAAAGTTAAAGCATATGCAAAAGAAATGCCTAACTCTCAAAAAGCTCAAACCTTGTTTTATTTAGAAAAAAATGACAAAATTGCTCAACTTGTAACTGGTCGCAAACACCAAATTCGAGTTAGTTTACAATACTTGCACAAACCAATTTGAGGTGATAAAAAATATGGTGGTAAACCATCTCAAAGACTAATGCTTCATTCATTTTATTTGCAATTTAAAGAGTTAACAGGTAATTTAAAATATTTAAACAAAAAAGAATTTTGAACAGAAAAACCTAAATGGTAGGAGTAATATGAAACAAATAAATAATGAAAAGATTAAAAGAATAGTTGAATCATTAATGTTTGAACCAAATGATCAAGTAATTAATAATATTATTAAAAACTGAAATGACCTTAGTAAGAGCATTGAATTATTTAATAATTTTAATTTAGAAAATCTCGAGCCAATGACACATATTGATCAAAGTTATCAAATAGATTTTTTACGTGAAGATATTCCTAGTCAAATTAATTCTATAACTAAAGAAACTATTTTAACTAATACTAAAAATAAAGATGATGATTATGTTATTTTAGCTAAGGTGGTACAATAATGCGTAAACTACAAGTTAAAGGTGATTTAACTAAAGCTTTAAAATACTTACAAAATGACCAAAATAATGCAGTAGCTAAAATCATTGCTTTAGATATAAATAATCATAGCAATAGTCAAATTAATGGGGCTATTGCTACAATCAAAGATAATTATGCAATTAAGGGTTATGAAACTAAAGCTTCAAGTTTAATTTTGGAAAGTTTTGACCCTGGTTATGATGCAACAATTGTTCAAAAACTAAAAGAAGCAGGAGTAAACTTAGTAGCAAAAACCCATCTTGATGAATTGTCACTTGGAGGAACTGGGGCTCATAGTGCTTATGGAATAGTTAAAAACCCCAATGATCAAACTAGATATGTTGGTGGTTCTTCATCTGGATCGGCTGCAACTTTAACTAAAGATATTTCTTTTTCAATTGGTAGTGATACTGGAGATAGTGTTCGTTTACCAGCTTCGTTTGTTAATAGAGTAGGTTTTAAACCTTCTTATGGTGCTATAAGTCGCTATGGATTATTTGCCTATGCTTCATCACTTGATACAGTAGCATATTTTGCTCATAATGTTAATGATGCAATTTTAGTATCTCAAGTTTTATATGGGATAGATTCAAATGATATGACTTCTAAAGAAGTGTTAATTAAGAATGTTATTAAAACTAAACCAAAAACTGTTGTATTTTTGGATCTCACTGACCAAGTTGAAGATTATTACAAGGTTTCTTGCCACCAATTAATTGCAAAACTAGAAAAACAAGGCATTAAGGTAAAAATCATCAAGCCAAATTATCAAATTTTGGAATTAATCCAACCAGTTTATCGGATTATTTCATTTTCAGAAGCTAGTTCAAATTTAGCTAATTTAACAGGTATTTCTTTTGGTAACCGTGTTGATGGTAAAAGTTGAGAAGAAACCTTAAAAACTACTAGATCAACTAAATTTGGTCATATGGTGCAAGAGCGCCTTTCATTAGGAAGTTATTTTTTATATAAAGAAAATCAACAAGAGATTTTTATTAAAGCGCAAAAGGTAAGAAGATTAATTACAAATTATTATAATGAGTTGCTTGCTGAAGGTGATGTTTTAATTTATCCAGCTACTAGCGGAATAGCACCTAAATTTGATCATAAAAGTACAAATAAAGTTATTGACTATATTTTAACTGGATCAAATTTAGCTGGTAATCCATCAATTACAATTCCTTTAGGCAAAAAAGATAACTTAGGATATAATATTGCCTTAGATTGCAAGTTATACCAAGATCAAAAACTTCTAGGAATTGCAGAGTATTTTGAAGAATTAATTAAAGGAGCAAAATAATGGTTGAAAATTTTGAAGTTATTATCGGGATAGAAATTCATGTCGAATTAAAAACCAAGACCAAAATGTTTTCTAGTGCACCAATAGATTATTTTGCGAGTGCTAATACTAAGGCTAGCCAAGTTGATTTAGCTTACCCTGGAACCTTACCTTTAGTTAATAAAGAAGCTGTTAAATATGCCATAGCTTTAGCTAAAGCATTAAATATGGAAATTGATGATGAATTGCATTTTGATCGTAAGCATTATTTTTATCCTGATTTACCAAAAGGATATCAAATCACCCAATTTTACCGTCCAATTGGAAAAGATGGTGAATTAGAAATTAAGGTTAATAATAATTCAAAGAAAATACAAGTTGAAAGAATTCACTTGGAAGAAGACACTGCAAGGCAACATCATTTTGATGATGTTACAAAATTAGATTATAACCGTGCAGGAATTCCTTTAATTGAAATTGTTACTTACCCTGTAATTAGAAGCGCTAAAGAAGCTTCTGCTTACGTAGATATGATTAAAAGGACTATTTTAGCTTTAGAAATTTCAGAAGGTAAATTGGAACAAGGTAGTCTAAGAGCTGATATTAATATCTCGATTCGTCCTTATAGTTCAAAAGTCTTTGGAACAAAAGTTGAAATAAAGAATTTAAATTCACTTTCAAATATTGAAAAAGCAATTGATTATGAAATTAAATTGCAAACTAAGCAAATCTTAAACAATGAAGAAATTTTACAAGCAACAAAACGTTTTGATGTTGATAAAAATGAAAACATTATAATGAGGGTAAAAACTGGTGCTGTTGATTATAAATATTTTCCCGAACCAAATATTCCATTTATAAAACTTTCAAAAGAATTTATTGATTCAGTTAAATTACAAGAACTTCCAAACAAAAAAGAACAAAGATATTTAGAAGCAAAAATTCAAAATATTTATATTCAAAGCTTATTAGATGATATTGAGTTAGCTAAATATTTTGATAGTATCGATTATCCAGATAAAGATAAATTATCTAAACTCTTTTTTGCTGAACTTGTTTCTTTAGCTAATTTAAAAGGTCTTAAAGCTTATGAATTAAAGATTAAAGCATCAGATTTTGCTGATGCAATTGATTTATTAGACCATGGGATTATTTCAGGTAAATCATTTAAAAAATTGGTACCTTTATTAATAGATTTTAACGGAGATTTAAATAATTTAATAAAAGAACATAATTTAGAACAAATTTCAGATCCAAATTTAATTAATTCAATTGTTAAAAAAATAATTACAAATAACGAAGATTTGGTTAAGGAATATCCATCAAGACCAGAAAAAGTAACTAAGTTTATTTTAGGTACTTTAATGAAAGAAACAGGTGGGCAAATTAACCCTGTTTTATCTAATGAAATTACACTTAAGGCTTTAAATGATCTTTTTAAAAACTAAACAAAATCATTATCGTAAATATATAAAATTAAAAAAGAAAAAATCGCATTTACGTAAGTTTTATACAAATATTATTTATCCAGATCGTTTGGAAATTTTAAATGTTATTTATGAGACTATTTTAAAATATGTTATTTTATTCTTTACAACATTCTTAATTTGAGTTAAGAATGACAACGATAAAATTAAACGTAATAAATTAGTTCAACTAGTTTATAGTAACTATAATTCAAAAGAAACAGGGTTTGTTTGAATTTCAACAATTTTTTATGTGCTAATTTCATTTATTCCTGTTATTTATATAGTTGGGTTTTTAAATCTAACCATAAATAACTCAATAACACCATTTAAAGATTATATTGAACCCTTTGTACGCTCGCGCACCGAAAGTGTGCCAAATAATGTTTTCCAGTATTTATTTAATTCAATTGTTTTTCAAAAGTTTATACCTGGTGGAGAATCTTATTTTGTTTTAGACAATCAAAACCAAGATGCTGGCTTTAACACTTTTTTTTCTTTAATTCCTGGTTCATTTATTGCGATACCATCTTTATATATAGCAGCTGGTGGATATGTAAAGGTGATTTCTGCTTATAATTTTATTTTTGGGAATAGTAGAACTGGATCATTTTTTGGCAATAAAGTTAAAGGATTATGATTAGTTATTGTAATTTCGATTTTACTGTGAATTTTTAGTAATATTTTTATCTTTACTGAAGTTCATTTATGAACCAGGTATGGTGGAATTAACAACTGATTATCGGACTTTATTTATTTAATTTATGTATTAGTATTTTTAATAGTTTTATTTTTGGTTTTATTTAAATTAATTCCGTCATTTAAAATTAAATTTAAAGAACTTTTTAAAGGAACAATTGTTGCTACTTTACCATCATTTGTTTTAATCGTAATTTATACTTATTTAAATCAATTAGTTTCATATACTAAATTTGGTTCAGCAGCTGGGTTTTTCTTTTCAATTAGCTTCTTTATAAACTGGTTTATTTATTTTATGTTTTTAGGTATTATTTTTAATAATGCTTATTATAAAAGTTTTGTGAGTTCAAAGACTATTCCAAAACGTATTTATGCATTTATTTAATAGGTAAAACCTATTTTTTTATTTTTAGTTTTTTCTTATGGTATTTTTATTCAATAATTATGAAGCGCAAAACCTTTGGACAAATTTTATTAATTTTCTTATTTTTATTTTCAGTAGCAGGCACCATTGTTGTTTTACAAGTTTACATTAATAAACCAAAAGATAAACAATATAATAATGAAGAAAAAATTCACATTTATTACGTTAGTGGAGCCGTAGTAAATGATGGAGTAATTAAATCAACTAAGAAATTAACATACCGGGAATTACTATTCCAAGCAAAGGTGCAAGACTTAGCGGATTTATCTAACTTTAAATTAAATAATTTTGTGCCTAATAGTAGTAAAATCCATGTCCCATTTTCAGATACAAAATTAAGGTGAATTGATTTTGAAAATATTAAACAAATAAGTCCATTAAAATTATCTAATAAAATTTCCCAAGCTTTGTTAGATTACCGTAAGGAAAACCCTAAAACAACATGAAAAAAAATTGAACAGATCAGTGGAATTGGTACAAAGACGCTTGAAAAGCTCATGAACTTTTTCGAGTTAATTTAAAAGACTTATTTTTGTTTTTAATAGCTTCTTTTTTTATTTTATTTATGCAACAAAATAATGTAATTTGATTATTTGTTGCTTTTTGTGTTTTAATTTTATTTATATTATTATTTTTACATAACTTAAAATTCATTGTATTTAGTTTAGCCATGATTTTCTTAGTATATTCTTTAAAACAATTATCAAACCAATTATTTTTAAAAATTTATCAAAGTATTTATTGAGTTGATTTAATTGATAAAAATAATTACAAGCTTTTAAATATTAACAATGAAGCTTTTTATTTAAATTTAAATAATGTTAATATTAAACTAAACTTGTGAGATAAGGTTTTAATAAACGGTGAAATAAGTAATAAGTATTTTAACTACATTAAAGATTTAAAAGTATTAAATTCATATGATATACGTTATCATATTTTTAGCTTTGCAAATAGCATTAACCAAATTTACTCACAATTTTTAATACCATTATTATTTGGTTCGAGTGTTAATTATCAAACTAGTCCATTTGTTTATGCTAGTGAACTAGGATTAATTCATATTTTAATTATTAGTGGAATGCATTTTCAACTGTTATTTGCTTTTTTAAAAGTATTTTTTAAAGGCAAATTAAAAAACATTAGCTATATATTATGTATAATTTACTGGTTAATGTGTTTAAAAACTATTTCAGTAAATAGGGCATTTTTTACTATTATGTTAAATTATTTTGTTAATAAAAAATTAGATAAAGAATATAAATTTCTTTTTATTTTAGTTTTAACAGTATTATTTACTTCAAATCTACAAGCAAATTCTCAAGGGTATTGACTTAGTTTTATATTATCGATTTTTATTAGCAATATGGAAAAAGAAAATTATAAAAAATCAATAGGTACCTATTTAGTAACTTATTTTCATATTTGATTAATTTCAACTAGTTTAATTATCATATGAAAAGACCAAATTAATTTAAGTTCTTGGTTTTTAAGTATTTTTATTTCACCAATTTTTGAAATATTGTATATTATCTTAATTATCTTTATTTGATTGCCGCCGGCAATTAGTTTAATCCAACTGTTTTTAGATAATTTACTTTTACTATTAATGTATCTAAAATTAACAATTGATATAAATTTAATTCTTAAGGTTATTTTGCCATCAATTACTTTAATATCATTTTTAACTGTTTTTATAAATAAAAAACAAAATAAACTATAATAAGTGATATGAAATTTATATTCGGAGATGAACAATTTTTTATTAATAAAAATCTTAACCAAATTAAATCTTCATTTACTTTGGATCAAACAACTATTTTAGATGATAATTTTGAGTTTCAAGATTTACTTGATTTAATAGCTATAAATTCGCTTTTTAGTGATAAAAAACTTATAATTGTTAAAGATTTTGAACTATTAACAACTAATAAATATAACAAAACATTGCAAAAAAAATCTGATTCTTTAATTGACGTTTTGAGCAATTTTGAAACACAAAATGAAGTTGTCTTTATTTTAAATTCAGCAAAAGTATATAATAATGCATTTAGCAATTTTTTAATAGAAAATGCAAAAGTAATTGAATGTAAAAAAATCGCTAAAAAAGATTTAATATCTGAATTATTAATATTAACAAAAGAACGCAACATAACTTTTTCTTATTCAGATCTCACAATATTTTTAGATAAAATGCCTGATAATTTAGAAATTATTATGAATGAGTTTAATAATTTAACTCAAAATTATCAACTAATCAATTTTGAGTTAATTGAAGCAACTGTTTCAAAATATGCTAAAAATGAAGTTTTTTCATTTTTTAATTCAATAGAAACTTTTAATTTACATAAAATTTATGAAAAATATTTAGAAAGAGTTTCAGAAGGTGAAGAAATAATTTCTTTAATTGCACAATTTGGAAATATCTTGAGTGACTGTTTGAATTATTTTTATATGTTACAAACGGGTTTAAATAACATTCAAATAAGCGAAAAAACTAAACAACCACTTTGAAAAATCCGTAAAATAGCTAGTGTTTTAAAATATTTAGGTATTAAGAAGATAAAACACCAAATTCAAGAGTTAGGAAAACTTGACCTTTTATCAAAAACAACTGGAGTAAATATCAATGAATTATTTGAAATCTTTCTCATCAAAAACTTTTAATGTTGATTTAAATAATGAATATTTTATTTTCATGTATCCAAAAAGTCAAGAAATATTATCTAATAATGAGTTTTTAGAGTATTTAAATTTTCTTTCTCAAAAAATTGAGAAATTATCTTTAAATAATTTAAAGGTTATTTTAGTGTTACCCCATTGGTATTTTTCTTGAGAATTTGAAACTGAAGAATCTGCTAATTTGGTTACTGAAAATGATAAGTTACTAAGAACTTGGTTAAAAAATTTAATATCGCTTGGAAATGTTCAAATTAAACAAATTGTTAATTTTAATACTCTGAATTTTTTAGCTTATACAATTTCAAAACAAAATACTAGAGCTAATGATATTTTAAATACAGAAGATTTGTTAGATCGTTCTTTAGATTTAGCTTTTAATGATAATACTAAAGATAAAGAAGCAATAGCTAATTACGGCTTAAAAGAAGATCAAACAAATATGTATTGAAATTTATTTATGGTTTATAGCTTTTTTTCAAATAACTATAATGTTTCTGGTATTGTCTTTGAAGAACTTGATGTTTATTTAAAATCTATTCCTAAAAATATTATTATTAAAGAAATTGATTTTTTAAACCGTGTTTTTAATTACTTTAAACAAGAATTAAAAATAAAAATTTACAGTTATTGCAAAAAAAATATTAAATTGAAATATTTCAATTTGCTAAATTTCATTGATGAAAAAATTTATGATTTTGAATTTAAAAATAATTTTGCACTTAATTTATTTGACACAATTTTATTAAACAAAGCAAGTTATAATTTAAATTTTAATAATTATTTAAATATCAAACACACTGAATATGTTTTTATGTTTGAAAAATTAAAAACAATAACAAAGCAACTTATTTTTAATAACCCAAAAATTTCATTTACTTATTTACCAAACATATTTTTAAGTAAATGAAAAGCCAAAGGAGTTTTATATCATTTTAATTTTTTAGATTACTTATATGACTTTATTATTGACCAAATTATTTATTTAAATACTAA
Organism: Mycoplasmopsis bovirhinis; assembly: GCF_900660515.1. NCBI lineage: Bacteria > Bacillati > Mycoplasmatota > Mycoplasmoidales > Metamycoplasmataceae > Mycoplasmopsis > Mycoplasmopsis bovirhinis. The sequence continues at coordinate 174,788 of NZ_LR214972.1, read as the reverse complement.
ATATATAATTGCTAATAATACACAAATTAAAAATAGATATTTATTGCAAAATCTTCATAAAGGAATTTTATGCTGACAATTAAGTATTGATAATCAAATTTTTTTAGAAAAAATTAATATTAGCAACAAAGTTTATAGGGAAAGTAATTTTCTACTAATGCCTTACCAAACCAAATTAATTAAAAAAAGAGATTAAGTTTATAAAAAAACTTAATCTCTTTTTGATTTTAATAATATAGATAAATAAGTTCGTTTAATTCTATTGCGGGTATATCTGCGGCTGACACAAGAATCAATAAAATCACTATAATTATTATATTCTATATTTTTTTTAAATAAATTTTCAATTCCTTCATCAACCATTTTATAGTTTTTAAGTTTTTGGGCACTAGTTTTTTTAACAAATTTTTGGAACTTAGTATAAGTATCTTCTATTCTTTTAAACTTAGTTATTTTCATTGGAGTATATTTGCTAGTATCTTGATTATTTAAAACCATTTTGCGTAAGTTTGTAGCAGAAGTGAATTCACCAAGTGCATCTAATGAATGAAAACCAATAGTTCGTTGCAAACAAAGTGGCTTAATGTTAAAATTATTTTCAACTATACTTTTAACATATTCAATTCCTAAAATATCATTTGGTGCAGTTAAAGAATAATTAGACAAATCATGAATAGCTAAGGCTGAAGATTTAGGAAAGCTATTGCCACCAGTTTTTAAATATTTTTTAATTAATTTATTGTACTGATCTTTTTTATATTTTAAAATATAAGCTATTTTCAAAAACTGAGTGATATCTCCGGTTTCTGAACCAAAAACTAAATAATCAATTTTTTCTTTATTTAGTTTTTTTACTGCTTCATTAGCAAAGATATGAGCTGCTTGAGCTGAGATTTTATTATTTAATTTAATAAATTTCGAAACACCATATTTTTTAGCAATTTTCTTTCTTTGGTTTCACGAAACACAAATATATTCAGCACGTTGCGAATATTTATAACTCATTGCAACAATAATTTTAGAATTAGGAAATTTTTCTTTAATTCAGTTTAGTTGGTAAATATGTCCATTATGAAATGGGTTATATTCAACAACTATTCCAATTTTTACCTTGTCTCTTTTTGTTTTCATATATAATTTATTATAAATTAATGATTTAAATAATTTAATTAAATTTTACATTTCTTAAATTTTAATTTTATATTATAATTGTTATTGCTATTTAACATATATAGTTAAAATTTTGTTTATATAAATTAACTTCAAGGAGGAAATATGGCAATTGTTCCAAAACGCAAGACATCAAAACAACGTAAACACAAAAGACAAACTCATAGCGCTTTAGAAACACCAAACTTAATTAAATGTTCAAATTGTACAAAATTAATTGAACAACACGTATTATGTCAACACTGTGGATTTTACAAAGGTAAAAAACATACTTCATATCTTGCATTAAACGATCGTATTAAAAGTAGTTAATATCATAATATAACAGGGCAGTAACTTTTGCTGCCTTTTTTCTTTTTTAGTACACTTTGTTTTTATTTCTTATTTTTAAAACGGAGGAAAATTATGATTTTATACAAAATTGGCGAAATTGTTTTTAAGAACAAAACAAGTATTATCTTTGAAAATAAAGGAGACGGATATATTGTAAATGTTGCAAATATTAACCGTTTTGAAGTAGGCACAAAGTGCAAAATTTATTTATACGAGCAAAATACAGAATTTTACAAAAATATTTACGGTTTTAAAGATTTTAAAGAAAGGCTTTTATTTACTGATTTAATTACTGTTGAAAAAGTAGGACCTAAAATAGCAATGACTATTTTAGAAAAAGGTTGAGAAGTTGTAGCTCACCATATTGCTACTGACAACTGAGCAGAATTAGCTAAAATTAATTTTGTCTCAGAAAAAACGGCTAGATACATTTGTGTTGAGTTGAAATCAAAATGATCAAAACTAATTGATTTAAGCAAAGAAAAAAGAACCGAGGTTAATAACTTAACTGATTTAACTAATACTCTTAGTTCTTTGGGGTTTAAACGAAACCAAATTGAGTATGCTCTAGCTAACATTACAGAAAAAACAGATCTTGATAAAATGGTAGAAGAAAGCATAAATCTAATTACAACAAATAGTGAATCACACCTTAGAACTTAGACCAACTCAATTTAAAGATTTCGTTGGTCAAAAAAACTTAGTTAAGACCTTACAAACAGTAATAAGTAGTTCACAAATTCAACAAAAAAATTTGCCACATATTTTATTTTACGGAAGCCCTGGAATGGGAAAGACAACATTAGTTTCGATCATTGCAAACCAAATAGGTGCAAAGATACATTTTATTCAAGGGGCAAACATTGAGAAAAAAAGTGATCTAATCAATGTTTTATCTGTAATTAATGAAGGCGATATTGTTTTTATAGACGAAATTCATAGCGTAAATAAAACTGTAGTTGAGTTTTTATATAATGCAATGGAAGATTTTGTTTTTGATTTAATTATTGGAGTTGAAGGAAATTCTCGTTCTATGAGGATGAAAATTAAGGAATTTACATTAATAGGCGCAACGACTCGTATCAACGATTTGCCTCAGCCACTTAAAGATCGCTTTGGCTACATTGGTAGATTAGTTAATTACGAAGAAGATGAAATTAGCAAGATTTTGGAAAATTCTGCTAAAAGACTTAATGTGAATATTGAAAAAGATTGTATTAAAAAAATTAGTCAATATTCCAGAAAAACCCCAAGAATTGCTAATCATTTATTGCAAAGAGTTAATGATTTTGCAATTTCTTTAAATAATGGCATGATTGATCTTAAAATCATTCAAAAAACTTTTAAATCACTTGATTTATATAAATATGGCTTAACTAAAGATCATGTTGAATATTTAGAATTACTTAAAGAAAATTTTTATGAAAAATATGTTTCACTGCTAACTTTATCAAGTTTAATTAAATTTAATAAAGAAAATATTGTAAGTGATATTGAACCGATTTTATTATTCTATAATTTAATAGAAAAAAATTCACGAGGCCGCAGAATTACTACTCAAGGAATTGATTATTTATTTAGTTGTAGAAGAGATTAAATGTTGTTTACTAAACCCTCTATAAGCTTTAAACATTAATTCTTATGGAGGGTTTTTACTTAAAAATTACGGTATTTTATTAGATAAAATGACAAAAATAAAATACCCCAAGAATCGCCTTAAAAAAAATAAGTTTTGTGGTATATTTAATATATGAGATTTTTAAATAGTATATTTAAATTAACATCTTGAAAACGGATTGCTATTAGTAGTTTATTATTAATAGCTGGAATCCTATCAATTATCTTTGGAGGACTTTTTTACTTTAATGGGAATATTAATAAAACTTATGAATATAACCCTGGAACAAAAATAGTTGTTAAAGTTAAAAAAGAAGATTCTGATCCAATTGATAATCTAAAGATTTCTAAATCAATTAACGACCGCCTGGTTGATGGTTTTGGTTATACCGGAATTAAGGTTGAACCTTATTCAGATGATAAAGTTATTATTTCTAAAAGCGGGAAATTATCACAAACAGAATTAAGTAATTTTATTAATGAAATTACTCAAAAACCTTCGATAATTGCTACTTCAACAGATATGCAACCATTATTTTATTTAGGTAAATTTAATAATACTCAAAAACTTAAATATGACAATGCTTACGCATACAATATTCCATTTAAAAAAGATGGTGCTGAATACATTGAACAAAATGGAACTAATAAAATTAGAATTGCTCTAAATGGTAATGTGGGAGAAACTGAATATTCAAAAGCTACCGAATCATTATTAAATAAAGAAATTTTAATTTGGTTAAATATTGGTGAATTATATTCTAAAGCAATCAATGAATATAAAGTTGAATGACAAGCCGCTAATCAAAACCTTTGAAGCTTCATTCATGTTAACAACGCAGCTAAATCAACTAGAACTGATACTAAGAAAGAAGCAGATAATATTTTAAAAGAAGCAGAATTAAATGTTTCACGTAAATATTTGATTCACCGTGGAAAAGTTTACTATGTTCATAATGGTAATCATGTATATTTAACTAATAATGCTAGTTTATCTAATTCTCAATCTCGCTCATTAGTCGAGAAAATTAATTTTGCTTTAGGAGATTATAATTTAGAGCTATTTTCTACTGAGCAAACAACTGTAAATGGCAGCGAGCAAAATAGTTACTTATATGCTTTAATTGGTTCAATTATTGCTTTTGCTATTTTAGCATTTGTTCAAATTATTAACTATGGATTATTAGGTGTAGTTGCTGCTATTTCAAGTGCTTTATATACAATTCTAACTTTATTAATTTTTACTGTTGTTAGAGGAGAATACTCACCAGCAACTCTAAGTTCATTATTAATTGGTATGGTAATTTTATTTGAATCGTCGGTTGGATGATTTGAGAAATTTAAAAATAGGCACCTAGGTGGTGATTCCATCAAAAAATCAATTATTAATACTTCAAAATTTAATTCGCTAAGGATTATTGATAGTAGTACAATTATTTTTGTTGCATCATTAATAATCTTTTTCTTAGGTACTAATGAAATAAGACACTTTAGTTCCTTTAGTGTCTTTGGAGCTTTGATAGCTTTAGTTGTTTCACTAATTTTTTTACGCCTCATTGTTGTTTCAATTAGTACTAGTGAATATCTTAGCTCTAAAACTAAATTATTTGGAATTAATAGTTTTAGCTATAAAGTTTATAATTTTCAAACTAAAACTACAATTAATTATTTTAAAAATTCAAGATTAGTTTTATTTAGTTTTGGTGCTTTATTACTTATTGCAATTATTGTTTTTGGAACTTTAGCTGGATTGAATCAAAACCTATTAAGCGGTTTTAATTCAACAAGTGAAATGCAAGGATATCATACTGTTAATATTTATAGTAGTGATAAAACCAAATACTTTTTTGATCAAAATTTGGCTAGCAACCTTATTTCACAAATCAATAATTCAGCAAACATTAATAAATTATTAATTAACCAGCCAACAATTTATTCAATTACTGGATTAGATCAACTAAGTGGAATTTCTTTAAAATTAACTCATGAAGATAAGGATATAATTAATGAACTTAATACTTTAGCTAATGCTTATAGTAATAATCTTTTAGTGGTTGATAGTTTTAAAGTAACTAATATTTCATCATTAAGTTCATTACAATGAAGTGCAATTAGTTTAATCGTTTCATTAATTGTTATTTTAATTTACACTGCCTTTAGGCTTGGTATAGTCTTTAGTTTAGTTTGAGGCTTTTCAAGTATTATTGATTTTCTAATTATCTTTATTGTTTTAGCTCTTAGTAGAATTACAGTTAATAATTTTAGTTTGGTTTTATTCTTAATTATTTTTGTATGAGCAAACAACGAAAAGAATCATATTTTTAGTGATCTAAAAGAAAATCTTAAATTAAGATATCATAAACAAATTTTAAATCACAACGAGATTTTAAATGTTGGAAATTATACTATTACTCAAAATTTAAAAAGATTTGTTCTTTCTTTTGTTGCAATTATTGTTTTAGGAATTAGTTTAAGTTTTGTTGCAACTCAAAGTAATTTATTACCAACTATTTTAATCTTTATTTCACTACCAATTATCTTAATTTTATCTACATATCTTGCAGTCTTTATCTGAATTAAATTATTTAGTTTTAGTGAAAAAACTAGACAAAAAAGAATTGACAATGGGTATTGAAATGTTAATAAACTAGATGAACAAACCTTTAACGGGATTAATGATTATATTTAATATATAAGCAAAATATTCGGAAACATCCGAATATTTTTAATTACATATTTTAGAAACACTATGATAAATTGTGGTCTAATAATTTAATTATGAAGATATAATTTAAAAAAGTAAAAGTCCTAAAAAACGGTCAAGTTGTTTTGAAGACTTAGGAAAAAAGTTCCAATTCTAATTGAATTTAATTTCAGAATTTAGTACAGATGAAATAGTTAAAGTAGTATTCTATTACAATAGAAGCATTCGACAAAACTGAAGTGATCAAAATGTAAATTATATAAGTTAATTTAAAAATTTTACTAATTAGAAGAATAAAATACTAAAAGTGAAAAGATAAACCCAACATATTTTAATTCAATAAATATACCGATATTGTCATGATCCGTTTCATCATAAATAAATAAAGATACAGTCCCCATTGATTTGCAAAGTACATAGCTTAAGTTTACAATTCAAATTAATAAATTAAATGAAAACTCTATGTAAAGAGCTATAAATAGTTTAAACAACAAAGAAATTAAATCTTTCTTTTCAAGACTAAAAAGAAAGATTTTTAACTTTAATGATACTTTGAAAAAAAGAAAAAATTTCTTGTTATTTTTTTGTATTTTTTTAACTTAAAAAGTGGTTTATTCTAACTTCTTCAAAAATAAGTCTTAAAATACCCGGAATTAATCCAGGTATTTACCTCCTAGTTTAAAATTTAATTTATTTTGTAAGATAAAACAATTATTTTTTAAATTGATCAAAAAGTTCATTAAGTTCTTGATCACTAATTTGCTTTGCAGACCAGTATGAATCATAATGATTAATAGAATTATTTTCATAATCAAATCATAATGTATATTTACCTTCATTAATTTGTTTGTAAGTTAATTGCTTATGGTTATGTTTGTTATAATTTTTAACAAAATTCTCTATAGTAGTTTTTAAAACACCACTTCCTTTACCAGTAATAAAGATTAATTCTGTGAGTTTGTTAGATTCTAAATCAAAAATATTTTTTTGAATTAGAATTAAAGCTTCTTCGGCAAGAAATCCATGTAAATCTATTTCTCTTCTCATTTTTTAATTACAATACCCGCTTGCTTCATAATTTGCAAGGCGAAATTATGATACATATCACCATTATGATCTTCAGTGTCAAATGTTTGCACACCTTCTTGATAGACAATAACATCGTTATCTTGTCTAACTTTATTTAACCAAGTTCGCAAACTTAAAGCAAATTGCATAATGCATATATCGGTGCATGAACCAAGTACTATAAATTCAATATAGTCTCTAAGTCTACGAGGTTCAATATCCCAAAAACCATTGGTAGTGTTTTTATAAATAATATTTGATTGATTATTTTGAACAAATTCTTGCAATTCATCAACAATTTGAGATTCTTTAGAGTCTTTTAAACAGTGAAATGGATAAACCTTCATTTCCAAATCTTGTTTATCGTGCGCATCACAAATAAACAAGATATCAGAATTAGGTATATTTTTTAAAATATCTTTAACATTTGGTATTATTGCATTGATTCTTTGATCTTTTAATGCTCCTTCTTTTGCAAAACCATTAATTAAATCAATTACAAAAATTAAGGTCTTATTCTTTTCTCTGGCAGTTTTCACAATAACTTGTTCCCCTCCCATTTTCTTTAAAATCAAGTTTAACTTTTTTAATAATATACTTTTGGCATCTCAAACATTCTTTACCAGATCGACCGTAAACTTTTAATTCGTTTTGGAATTTACCATTAATTCCATTTACCGAACTATAGTCTTTAACGCTGCTTCCGCCAAATTCAATGCTTTTGTCCATAATAACTTGGGCATAATTTAATAATTCTTGGAATTTTTTAAAACTTATATCTTTTGCTTTAGTCATTGGGTAAATTTGTGCTGCAAATAATGCTTCGTCTGCATAAATATTACCAATTCCTAAAACTAGGGATTGGTCCAATAAAATCTTTTTAATACTGATATTTTTAGTCTTAATTTTTTCATATAATTCTTTGGCATTAACTTCTCCAGGTAATTTTGCTAATTTTTTTATTTGGTAAAGTGAATCCTTGTTATCTTTTTCAACAATTTCAAAAGAACCAAACATCCTTGTATCATTGTAAACCATAACTTGATGATTATCTAAAAAGAAATAAATACAATCATGTTTATAACTATATAAATATGGATCATTTGCTTCTCTAATATAATATTTTCCAGCCATACGCAAATGAGAAATTAAACGAGACTGATCATTAAAATTAAAAACAATATACTTTCCAAAATTTTCAATATTTAAAATCAATTTATTTTTTAAAAATTCACTAAATCCTTCTGGATCAATATTTTTAATAAGTTTTTCAACTCTTACTTCTACTTTAATAATTGTTCGATCTTTTACGTGTTTATTTAATGCTTTTTGTACAATTGTAACTTCTGGATATTCTGGCATATGTTTATTATATTACATTTTAAAACTCCTGTAATTAAATAACTAAATGAAATATGGGTTTTTCTGTTTCTTGATAAATATGCTAAAATATAAACAGGTTATTTTGAAAAATTAAAATAACCGCTTTTATTAACTTTTTAAACAATAATAATTTTTGGAGGAATTATGACACCACACATTAGTGCAAAAAAAGGTGAAATTGCTAAAACAGTAATTATGCCTGGAGACCCGCTTAGAGCAAAATATATTGCTGAAACTTTTTTAGATCCTGGGTATAAATTAGTAAACTCAGTTAGAAATATGTTTATGTACACAGGAACCTACAAAGGTAAAGAAATTACCATTGCTGGTAGTGGAATGGGATGTCCATCAATTGGAATTTATTCATATGAATTATTTAAATTTTATGATGTAGATCGTATTGTAAGAATTGGTTCAGCTGGTTCATACGTAAAAGAATTAGGACTTTATGAAGTTGTTTTAGCAACTGAAGCTTATGCTGATTCTGATGCTTTTAGAAAACTAGCTTTAGGAAAAGGTGGAAATACTTCGCTGCCATCTGCAAGATTAAATGAAGAAATTCAAAATATAGCTAATGAACTTGGACATAAATTAACTAAAGGTAGAGTTCACTCTTCAGATGTCTTTTATTCAGTAGTACCTTTAGAAGAAAGAATCAAAGAAACACAAGCTGTTTGTGTTGAAATGGAATCATATGCTTTATTTACTAATGCTGAAGCAACTGGTAAAGAAGCAGCATGTTTATTAACAATTAGTGATAATTTAATCACCAAAGAAGAAACAAGCTCACAAGAGCGTCAAACAGCATTTGTTAAAATGATGGAGATTGCTTTAAACTTAGCAAAATAATCTTATGCGTATAGTTGATATTATTGAAAAAAAGAAACAAAACAAAGAACTAACTGAAGAAGAAATTAAATTCTTAATTGATTCATATGTAGCTGGAAAAACCCCAGATTATCAAATGAGTGCATTCTTGATGGCGGTAGTTTTTAATTCAATGTCACCACGTGAAATTGCTTGAATGACAAAATATATGATGCATTCAGGTGATGTCATTGATTTATCAGAAATACCCGGAATTAAAGTTGACAAACATTCAACTGGAGGAATTGGGGATAAAACTACCTTAGCTATTGCTCCAATTGTTGCTGCTTGCGGTGGATATGTTGCTAAAATGTCTGGACGAGGCCTAGCGCAAACTGGAGGAACAATCGATAAATTAGAATCAATTCCTGGCTTTAATACTGAAGTTAATCAAGCTGACTTTATAAAACAAGTTAAAGAGCATAAAATTGCTGTTATTGGTCAAAGTGCAAAGCTAGTACCAGCAGACAAAAAATTATATGCTTTACGCGATGTTACAGCAACTGTTGATTCAATTCCGTTAATTGCTTCATCAATTATGTCTAAAAAATTAGCTACTGGTTCAAATGCTATTTTATTAGACATTAAATGTGGTAATGGAGCATTCATGAAGGATGAAGCAAGCGCTTATGAACTAGCTAAAACTATGATTAACATTGGTAAAGAATTAAATGTTGATGTAAGAGCCGAAATTACCAATATGAATCGTCCTTTAGGAAGGGAAATTGGTAATAAAAATGAGGTTTTAGAAGCAATTAAAACTCTGAAAGGAAAAGGTCCAAGCGACTTTAACGAACTAATTTATTCTTCTTGTGCTACAATATTACAACAAGCTAAAGTTGCTTCGAACCAGACACAAGCTATAGAAATGGTCAAAGAAGCTATTTTCAGCGGTAAAGCACTTGAAAAGTTCTATGAATTTGTACAGTTGCAAGGTGGAGATTTAGAAGCATTATTAAAAGATGATTTTTGAAATCCTAAATATACTTTAGAAGTTAAATCACAGCAAGAAGGATATTTAGAAATTTTTGACAGCTTAACTTTTGGGCTAGTTTCAATGAAACTTGGAGCAGGTCGTCAAACTAAAGAAGATTCTTTAGATTTTGATGCTGGCATTACTTTAAATAAAAAAACCAATGAATTTGTTCGTGTTGGTGATACTTTATTTACCTTAGCTTCATCAAATCCAATTGATGAATCCTTAGCTCAAGAATTAGCTAAAGCTTACAAATTTAATTTAAATCAAATTGACAATAAGGTAATTATTAATAAATTACAATAAGAGGTAATATGAATTATAACAAAATGATCGACCATACACTTTTAAAACCAGAAGCAACAGAGAAAGATATTAATAAACTAATCTCTGAAGCTATAAAATATAACTTTAAAACTGTATGTGTTAATTCTTCTTGAGTTAGATATGTACATGAAAAATTAGCCAAAACTGACATTGGAATTACAAGTGTTATAGGCTTTCCGCTTGGATCAATGATTACCCAAGTCAAAGCCCAAGAAGCAAAGCTTGCAATTGATCATGGAGCAGATGAAATCGATATGGTTATGAATATTGGGCGCTTTAAATCTGGTGATTATGAATACGTTTTAAATGACATTAAAAAAGTTAAAGAAGCATGTGGCTCACATGTTTTAAAAGTAATCATTGAAACAGCACTTTTATCTGCTAGTGACATTAAAAAAGCTACTGAAATTGTGATGAAATCAGGAGCGGAATTCATTAAAACTTCAACTGGATTTAGTTTTAGAGGAGCTAACTTAGATGATATTAAAATTATGAAACAAACTTGTGGTGATAAATTACTAATTAAAGCTGCAGGAGGAGTTAGCAATTTAAATGATTTAATTCAAATGCACGAAGCTGGTGCTACAAGATTTGGAACATCAAGATCAATTGCTATTTTAGAAGGGCTAAACTCAAAAGAAGGATATTAATTTTTATATTCTTAAAATATTTTCAATAATTCAACCCACAAAGTGTTTTGCTTTGTGGGTTTTATTATAAAAACAGCATGATTTACATGCTGTTTGAATTATTTATTTAATTTCAAAAACAATTTCACGAAAAAGCTTATTTTTTTCACTAATTATATCTATAGTTGTATCAGTTTTAGCTTGCTTAGTTAATTCTTCTAGTCTATGATACCTTGGAGCAAAAAAATCATTATATAGTTCATCACTTAAACCAATATATAAATCAAAATATAAAGTAGAGTTTGGATCTTCACTACTTAAACCAAATTGATTAGTTGTTATAAAATTTTGTTTTGGTTGTAGAAAATGAGTTTCATAATTAAAATCGAGATATTTATTAATATTATTCCTATCTGCTTGAATACCAAATTCAATTTCAATTTTATTATCTTTTTTCCTAATTTGTTTAACGGTCAAATTACTATAGCGATAATTATAAAAATCTGCTTGTTTATTGTCTAGGTTTCTAATTGGGCTTGTAACTTGTGCTAGATTTATTTTACTTGCAAGAAGATTGGTATTATTACCACCAAAATTTAAGGTAGTTCTTGGTAATAAGATTCTAACTACGTGGTTAATATTTGAAGGAATTAAACTTGAAAGTTTTGTTAATTTGTTTGACGATTCTTCATCTTCTTCAATTGTTGGGAATAAATTAGTAGTTTTATTTCTTGAATATAAAGTTAAAGAAGTAGTTGTATTAACGCTTTGATTTAATACTCCAGCAGTGTCTGCAATAGTAACTTGCAATAAATCCTTGACATCTAAATCTACATCATATCGTTTAGGAGTTGAATCTTTAATTGCCTCAAAAGATTGGTTAATTTTTTCTTTATCTTTTTCTGAATAAACGATTTTAGGATTTGTCTCAGGTTGATTTGTGCCTTCTTCTTTTGCTTTTTCGGTATTGCGTTTATTTTGTAATTCTATTTGCACATTTTGCAATTCAATATTTTCATTGAATTTTGCAACTGAATCAAGTCCGCGTGGTTGGTCTAAAATAGTATTTGTCATTAAGCTAAAAAACTTAGATTCTTTTTGATTTAATGTTATAAATTCATCTTTGTAATCTTGGTTAATTTCATTTAGTAACTTATCACTTTCTTGAAAGTAACTAACTATTTTCTCAGTAATTGATGTTTTTAAAACTTGATAAGTAGTTAAATTAAAATTGCGAAATAATTCACCGACATCACTACTAAATCTTGTTACAAAGTCTTTTAATTTTGGCAAGAACTCTTTTGCATTTTGACTTGAATTAGTTTGATTAATCATAAGATTATAAAATTTAATAATTGAATTATTATTAATTAATGATCAAATAGTATTTTCTCATAAACTAAAGAAATCTCTAAGTGATTTAAGGTTAGTTGCATCAAGTTTAGTACCAATAATTCTAATTAAATTACTAAAAACACCGCTAATAAAACTGCGAGTTTCACTATTTAAATCATAAAAGAATTTACCTTCATCTGTTTGTTCTAATAAAACTGAAGCTGCATTTTTGATAGTTTCTAAGTATTTAGTAAACTTATTATCATCATAATAAATTGACAAAAAACTAGCAATCGCAGCTAAATTTTGATTAGATGCAATATTTTCAAAAAATTGTGCATCTTTTTCGACTTCTTTTTGCAAAATAGGTTTCATAAATTCTCTAGTTTCACTAAAAAAGACAGTTTGTAAATTAAGATATAATTCTTTAGAATCAATTTTCGACTTTATGAGGTTTTTCTCTTGGTTAGTTTTTATTTCATCAGAGTTACTCGAACAACTAACTGCAGGAATAGCAACTAATGTCAAAATTGAAGGGATTAAGAATTTTTTAAATTTTTTCATGTCTAAATTATATAATAATATGGTAATATATAATAGATTTTCTAAAGAAGATTTTAGAATAAATTTATATATGGAGTTTTATGGCAACACTAACAATAATTTTAGTTATCTTAAGTATTTTAATAATCATTATTTCATTTATTATGTCACCTGATTCAAATGGATTTTCTGGAGCATTAGTTGGAAGTGGTGATTTAGATTTATTTAAAGTTTCAAAAGAAAGAGGAGTTAAAAAAATAATTAAATATTCAATGATGATTTTTGGCTTTTTGCTATTAATCTTATCATTAGTCTTAAGAATTTTTATCTAATATTATGAATCAAGAAAAAATAATTAGGTATATATCACAAGCAAAAGCAAGAACTTTTTTAGAAATAGCTAAATATTTTCGAATTTCTCCTTCTAATAACAAAGAACTAACTTCACTTTTATCAGTTTTACAAAAAAACCACAAAATCTTTAAAAACCATAAAGATGAATATTATGCTGTTAATTTAATCAAGACTATTGAAGGTAATTTATCAGTTAACCAAAAGGGTATGTTTGGTTTTGTTGATTATGATATTGATCTAGAAGCAAACACCAAAAAAAGCGTTTTTATTAAAAGTTTTAATTTTAATGGTGCAATGCATAATGATACTGTTAAAGTTAATGTGTATCAAAATATTTATGATACCCAAGCTACAGTTGATGGTGTAATTGAGCAAATAATAGCTCGCAATACTCAAGAAATTCATGGTTTTATTAAATTAAAAAATGATATTACTTATTTTACCCCTGTTGATGCTAGATATAGTGGTTTTACTTGAAAAATTGATAATTCAGTTGCAACAAAATTAAATGATTTGGTTTTAGCTAAAATTAATAAGATTGAAGTAAGAAATATAAATATTGATATTTTAAAAGTTATTACAAATGAAGCAGATCCAATGGTTTATGTTAAATACTACTTAGAAGAAGTAAAGATTCCTAGCTCATTTCCCAAAATATTAGACACAGAAATTAGTTTAATACCTCAAACTATTGATAAAGAAGATCAAAGTAATAGAAAAGATTTAACTAACAAAATGATTGTTACAATTGATGGAGATGACACTAAAGATTTTGATGATGCAATTTATGTTAAAAAATTACAAAATGGAAATTATTTACTAGGAGTTTACATTGCAGATGTTTCATATTACGTTACACAAAATAGTGAAATAGATAAAGAAGCATTGAAACGAGGAACTAGCATTTACCTTGTAGATCAAGTTATTCCAATGCTTCCAGTTGAATTATCAAATGGAATTTGTTCTTTAAATCCAAACCAAAAACGTTTTGTAATGGCATGTGAGATGGAAATTGATCAAAATGGTAAAAATGTTAATTTTGAAATTTTCCAAGGAATTATCGAAAGTAAATTTAGATTAACTTACAAACAAGTAGATAAATATTTTAAAGAAAATAATATAGGTTTAGATGATAAAGATCCTAAGGTATCAGAGCTTAAAGCAATTTTAAATCAGGCTCAGGAATTATCAAAAATTATTCATAATTTCAAAATAAATCAAGGATACGTTGATTTTCAAATTAGTGAACCAAAAATTAAATTAGATGAATTTGGTTCAGTTAAAGAAATTATTATTAATGAACGTGGCGAATCAGAAGTTTTAATTGAAGATTTTATGGTGCGAGCAAATGAAACAATTGCCACATTTTTATCTGAGAATAAATTACCAGCTTTATATAGAGTTCACGATGCACCTGATGAACTTAAAATTACCAGCTTAAAAAATTCTTTAGCTGCAGTTGGAATAGATAATATTTCATTAAATGCTAATTCAATTTCCCCGGCTAAATTTGCTAAATTTGTTAATTATATTAAAACATTACGTGATGATGATTTTATTAAGTTAATGTTTTTAAGAACGATGCAAAAGGCAGTATATTCAAACCAAAACGTTGGGCATTTTGGTTTAGCTTCTGATAATTATTGTCATTTTACTAGTCCAATTCGCCGCTACCCAGACTTAGTAATCCACCGTGTAATTAGAGAATTAGTTTTTAATAAAAAAAAGTATTTACTAGAACAATTTGAAGATAACTTGGCTATCTATAGTGATTTAAATACTAAAGCCGAGCATAAAGCAGTGCAAACCGAAAGATTTGTTAATGATTTAAAATTTGCTGAATATTTAAAAAACCAAACTGGTAAGGTTTTTAAAGTGCAAATTTTAAGTATTATGAATTTCGGATTCTTTGTTGAATTTGATTTTAAAGCTAGCGGACTAGTGCATAAATCAAATCTTTTTGACGGCGAATACGAACCAAACGATAATTTAACTAAATTAATTGGGCAAAAAAGAACCTTTACGTTAGGTGATTATGTGAATGTAGTTATTATTAATACAGATTTAGTCGCTGGAAAAGTTGATTGCATTTTAGAAGATCAATATTCAGAATATTTAAAATTAAAACAAAAAAGAGCTTTTGATTCGAAAAATCAAAAGCATAATGTCAAAGCTAAATTAAAATAATTATGTTGAAGATTATAAAAAACTCGTTAGGTTTTGATAGTGATTTATACATTTACCAAGATAAAAGTATGTTTAATTATTCAGTTGATACTATCTTGCTTGGTAATTTTGTTTTTTTAAATAATAAAATTAATCATACTTTAGAAGTTGGAACAAATAATGGGGCTTTAGCAATTTTTTTAGCTGCTAGAAATAACTTGCTACATATTGATGCTTTAGAGATTCAAACTAAAGCTGCGAATTTAGCTCAAGAAAATGTTAAATTAAATAAGATGGAAAATCAAATTACTGTTATTAATGAAGATTTTAAAGAATATTGAATTAAACATAATAAAAATGCTTTAAAAAAATACCAAAGCATTATTTGTAATCCGCCTTTTTATCAAAGCACTAAAACAAAAATTAAATCAAATTTATCACAGGAGATTTTAATTGCTACTCATGATTTAATGCTTAGCTTAGAAGATTTAGTATTAGGAGCTTCAAAAATTATTGAACAAAAAGGTTATTTAAATATCGTTTTACCAGTAGAACGTTCAATTGATTTATTTGTTACTTTACGCAAATATAATTTTGAACCTAAACGCATTCAATATGTTTTTACTCGGGTGCAAAATAAACCAAAATTTATCTTAGTTGAAGCAAGGTATCAAACTGGAGCGGGAACTCATTTTTTACCTAATTTATATTTACATGATCCAAAGGATAAATTAAACCATGATTATTTACCTGAGATTAAAAAACTATATAAACCAATCAAAGTTAATAAGGAGCAATAATGAAAAAATCATTTATTACAACGCCGATTTATTATGCAAGTGGTAACTTGCATATTGGACATTTGTATACTACTACTTTAGCATGAGTTATTGCTAATTATAAAAAAATGCAAGGCTATGATGTAAAACTGTTAACTGGTAGTGATGAACATGGTCTTAAGATTCAGCAAAAAGCTGCCGAGCTTAAGTTAGAGCCAGAAACTTTAGTAGATACTTTGAGTCAAAAATACATTCAAATGTGAAAGGATTTCGAAATTGACTATGATTATTTTTGGCGTACTAGCAATTTCAAACATAAACAAATTGTCCAAAAAATCTTTAGTTATTTTTTAGACAAAGGTTATGTTTATAAAGGCGTGTATAAAGGTCTTTATTCTATTAGTGATGAAGAATTTTTAACTGAAGCTCAGGCAGTAAAAAAAGATGGTAAATTATATCACCCGGTAAGTCAAAAAGAATTAGAATGAATTTCAGAAGAAAGTTATTTCTTTGACATGAAAAAATTTGAACCATGGTTAAAAAATTATATTTCAAACCATGATTCATGATTAATGCCTTTAAAAACTAAAAAAGAAATTATTACTAATTTTATTGAAAAAGGTTTAAGTGATTTATCTGTTACTAGAACTAACATTAAATGAGGAATTTCAGTTTTAGAAGATCCAAAACACACTTTATATGTTTGATTAGATGCTTTATGCAATTATATAAGTGCGCTTGGATTTAATTTCGAGCAAAGCCAGAGAGAATTTAAAGAATTTTGAAATTCAGAAAATTCTGAAATTATTCATTTAGTTGGAAAAGAAATAACTAGGTTTCATATGATTTATTGACCAATATTTTTAAAAGCCTTGGATCTTAAGCAGCCAACAAGAATTCAATCACATGGTTGAATTTTAGATAAAAATGGTTATAAAATGTCTAAGTCATTAAATAATATTGTTGATCCTTATGATTTACTTTTTAAATATCATCCTGAAATTATTAAATATTTTTTAGCTTCGCAAATTAATTTTGGTGAAGATGGATTTTTTGATGAAGAGCGCTTAATTGATATTGTAAATGCAGATTTAGTTAATAATTTTGGTAACTTAATTTCTCGCACTTTAAAAATGAAAGATCTATCATTTCAAAGTAAAAATCTAAATTACCAAAAAACAGATAATGAATGAGACTTAGATATCCAAACTAAGATTTTAAATGCACTTAATGAATATATTGCAAATTTTGATGATTTAAAAATCGATAAAGCTTTAAAAGTTGCAATTAATTTAAGTAATGCTTTAAACAAATATATTGATTTAACTAAACCATGAACTTTAAAACAAGATTTAAAAAAATTAGAGCAAATTTTAGTTCGCTTGCTTAATGGTATTTATGCAGTTGCATTAATGCTCCAAGTTGTAATGCCTAAAAAGATGGTACAAGTTGCCAAAGCTTTAGGAGCAAGTGAATTTATCTTAAGTGAAGTAGCTAACTTTGAGAAATTCTCAAAGTTAAAACAAGAAACACACTATATATTATTTGAGAGAATTAAGAGGTAATTATGATTTATACCAAAGCAACAAGATATATAATTAATCCAGAAAAAACTAAAATCTTTGTCGATTATTTATATATCTTAACTCAGAAAGTTCGTAAACTTGAAAAAAATTTATCATTTGAATACGGTCTTGAATCACGTGATAAAATTGTTTTAATTCAAAGATGGTCAACAACTGAGGATTATGAAAGTTTTGAAACAAACGAAGAATTTAAAAAAGAATTAGCAACTTTATCAAAGATGTCACACAAAGTTATTGAGTTATTTGATTTAACTATAACTCGTTAAATTCACTCACTGAGCAAAAATTAAGTAAAAAGAATGCAAAAAATTGTATTCTTTTTTAATGTATAAATTTTTGAATTTTAAAAAAATCTGTATAATTTAATTAGGATTTTTGAAAAATTTCGCAAGTTTTCAGATCCTATTTTTATAAAATTTTATTAACTTTATATATTATAAATAGGAGATTTTTTAAATATTATGTCAAGCAGATTTAAAAAGTATGTTCTTACCTTAGGAACATCATTAGTATCAGTTACTCCAATGGCATTAGTAGTTTCATGTGGAACAACTGAACAACCAAAACCTACCCCAACACCAGCTGATAATTTTAAAACTACTCATGCTGATGTTTTAGCAAAAACCGAAACAACCATTCGTTCAGAAGATGAAGCTAAAGTAACGGTAGCTTTAAATGCATATAATGGTTTAGATGCAAGTGTTAAAAATTCTTTAGCAGATCAAAAATCACTTTTAGACAGACTTAAAGCTAAAATAGAGAGTCTAAAAGCTACTGCTAATCCAGGTCACGCTACTGGTACTACACCAGCAGATACTGCTGAATTAGCAGCAAGAAAAGAAGAATTAAAAGTTTATTTAAACTTTGTGCCTGAAGCTCAAAAAACTCAATTAGATCAAAATATTACATCAGCTGCTAATGATGAGGCTTTAGACACTGTGGAAGACAACATTAAGGCAGCAATTGATTCTGTTAATGCAGGATACTATGATCGTCTTAAGGCTTCTACTAATAAAAATAGAAGATTCCAACAAAATGTCAAAAACGAAATTGTTTTAGCTACAACCTTCTCAGAAACAGGGGCTCAATTTAAAACCATTAACAGTATTATTGAGGCATACAATGGTTTAGTTGATCAAATGAACCAAGTTAAAAATAATTCATCATTAACCCAGGAACAAAAAGATGCTGAATACAAAAAACTAGGTATTTCACCATTAGCTAAAAAAGTTGTACAAAAGAACGTTGGTTCTGGTTATAGTGCTGGAGCTGAAAAAGTTGACTTATCACTTTCATCAAATGATGCAGACAATTTCTTTAACTTAATTTTAAACTACTCAACTGTAGCTGCTAAATTAGCTGCTAGAACTGGTAGTTCAGGAGATATGCTTTTAAGTTTCAACTCATTAGATCAAGCGTTAAATACAGACTTATCTCAATTTGATTCAGGATTTTCAACTGTTAACTCAGAAATTGAAAATGTGACTCAACGTTCAACTTATGTACTTCCATTACTTAAATCAACTAAAGTATTATCACTTAATGCTTCAGTTCTTGGATACATTTTAAGCGAGATGAAATCTTCAGGTGTTGTTTTTGATGAAGCGGACGGATCAAATACCTTCTTTGAAGAAATTATTACGAAGGGTTCAGGTGATAAAAATGCTGTAGCAACTTTATGAGGCGCAAAAGTTTCAACAGCTGATACAGTTTTAGCTCCTTATAAAAAAAGTGGCTTTAAATTGTCTAAAACAATTTTCGAATCATACACAAGCTTATTAGAATTTGCAACTATTGCACAAAGTTTATTTGTCGAATCAGCTAAAGGAGTTGACGCAACAGTTAAAGTATTTGGTATTGATGATATGACTGGAGTTTATGAACAAGCTTTATTCTCAGCTTTAGGCGGAGATAAATCAGCAATGTTACAAACTGTTTCACAAAACAACGGAAGAACTCAAGTTTCATTTAATGCAATTCAAAATAACAATGGTGCAGCTTACATTCAATCACAACAAATTTTCACTAAGTTCTCAGAAGCTATGGAAAAAGGTGCAATTTATGCCTTCCCATCAGGACAATATGCATCTAATGATCAAACTAAACACCAAATTGCCTTCTCAATTGGTTCAACAGCAGGTTATTCATATAACTTCAAAAAAGCTGGTGATAAAATTAATAACTTAATTCACACTGAAACTAAATATACTACCGAAATTTCAACTAACAATGCATTTGAGTTTGCAGACAAAAACACCAATGCTAAAAAAGATGGTGGTATTGCATATGTTTCTCAAAGATACAAAAATGTGATTTGGCCTTCAACAACACAAGATGATGATAAGAAAGTAGATAAACGTTATGACTGAATTTCAAAATCACCTACTGATGATACAACAATTACCGACTTATACTCAAAAACCAAAACAACTTTAAACATCTTCTTTAAAGTATCAGATGCACAAACTGGTAAATTAAAAGAATATGTTGATAAATTAAATACTTTAGTATCATCTGATCAAGATAAATTAAAAAGATATAACTTAATTAAAAATGGTGTTGATTATGTAGTATATGCTTTTTTAGATACTTTAAATGAAAAAGCTCTTACATTTAAAGATAATGTTCAAATTCCTGGTCACACCTTCCAAGCTTTATCAGATACAAATCTTTTAAATGAAAATGAACTTGTTTCACTTCCTACACCTTCAAAATGAAATGCTGATAGTACTAAAAAAGTATTATATGTTCAAGGATCAAGCTTAATTGGTATTAAATCAAACGACCAAGATGAAGCTGCTACAAGAGCATTTGTTAAATGATTAATGACTTCTACAAATACTATTGGAAATACTGGTAATACAGCTTTAGTTGAGTTACAAAAATCAGCTGGGTATATTTCAGCAGTTAATGATTTAGAAGCTAGTTCATCAAATGCTTCAAAAATTTATGGTTCAAATGGGTATTTAAAAATTGCATACGAAGAATTTGTGAAAACTTCAAAAGATGAAAATTATGTAATTTTTGAAGAACCAGCTGGAACTGGATCAGATGCATTTAGAAAAAACATTGCAACAGCTTGAGAAACGACTCAGTCAACTATTTCAAACAAAGTTGCTACTAAGAAAACTTTCCAAGACTTCGTTACTACTGTTACAAGAGGAAATAACGGTTAATACAATCTATAAATATAATTTGGTAACAAATTATATTTATTATTACCTTTATAGCTATGAAAAAACTAAAATATAAATCACTACTTAGTTCATTAATTACAGTTTGCGCCTTTAGTGCTCTAACTGTATCTTGTGGCTCAAATACTCCTACAGAGCAAAATCCCCCAACTCCACCAACAAATAATAATCCTACTATGCCAAGCGAACCTGAGCCAACAGTGACTACTAAAAGCCAGCAAATAGGTTCTTTTACTATTAATTCAAGCATCCAAACAACAAATGAAACTTCAAAACTTTTATTAAATATTGAAAAATTATCATTACGTAGAAACCGTCATGAAAATACTTATGAATTTTGAGCTTCTGGAATTTTAACTGATGCTGCAAAGCAAAGTGAATTTAATCAAGTTGTCGCAGGAATTAATAAAGTTATTACTAGTTATTTAAGTGATACATATAAGTCAAAAATTATTGTGCCCGCAAAAACTGGTAACAAAATTTTTGCTGATCCAAAAAATATTACTGGAGCTCCGCAAGAAGTTAAAATAACTCTTAATAACCGTGAAATAACCTTAGTTAAATCACAAACTTCTAAAAACTTAGAGCTAGGTGAATTAGGAGTTAAGGGTAAAACAAGAGCTGAGCAAACTGCAGCTGAAAGTATTGCTAATGTTAATGTAGTTTATGCTGTTAGATATGAACCTAAAATTGATTCTAGCTCTCTTTTAGGTTTAGGAATCTTAGATATTAAAATTACTGAAGCAGCGCAACTTAATCCACTTTTAAACCAGCTTCCAATTAATTCTAGTGAAAGTGGTTTTAAAGCGACAGGGATTTCATTTGAAGATGAAATTTTTAAAGCTTCATCATTTAAAGCAAAAATTGAAAGTGTTTCAGATGGTGATACTTTCTCAGTTATTGCCCAAGAATCTAAAACATTAAGAGGCGGAATAGTTATTACTCAAGGAGAATCATACCGTATTAGATTAAGCGGCATTGATACCCCTGAAAAAGGAGTTGGTAGTGGAAATAATTATGTAGCAGCAGCACCATTTGAATATTCATTTGCCTTACATGCTACTAATTTCGCTGAGCAAGTTGTTAATAGTGAGAAATTTAAAAATGATATTATGGTTGGTTTTGTCTCTGGCAAAGATTCTTATGATCGCATCACAGCTGATATTTTCTTTGGAGAAAACTACCAATATTCATACATTAGTGAAATCGTACGTTCTGGCCACACTTTACCATATAGCAATGATGTATGAGAAAACTACTTACACAACAAAGATAAAAGTACGTATGAATACAATTTATACCCTAAAATAGCTGAAGCCTTTGAAGAAGCTATTAAGAATAATAAGGGAATGTTTAACTACTTTGATAATCCAGCTGATGTTTCATTATTTATTTATTTAATTAAAAATAATAATAGATGACATCCATTTTACTATGAAAAAACTAGTAAAAATGCCATTGTCAAAGATTATGTTAAAAATTAGCGAAAGGATTAGAGATGATTATCTTTAAAAAACTTTTAAATAAATTCAAAGAAACTTCTGTAAAAGTTGATGAAACTTCTTTGAATAAAATTGATCAATATTTTATGGAATTTAGCAATTTAAGTACTGAAGAAGTACCTGCAATTGAACTAAAAAACTTAAATATTGACTTTGGGGAAACATTAGCAGTTGATAATGTTAGCTTCCAAATCCCAGAAGGTAAACTAGTAACTCTTTTAGGACCTTCAGGCTCTGGAAAAACTACTACTTTAAATGCAATTGCTGGACTTTTAACTGTTACTTCTGGAAAAATTCTCTTCAAAGGAAAAGATGTAACTGATTTTACCCCTCAAAAAAGAAAAATTGGTTTTGTTTTCCAAAACTATGCACTTTACCCACACTTAAGTGTATACGCAAACATTGCCTTTCCGCTTAAAAATGATTTTAACTGACAATTTAAAACATTTTTAAAACGCGAAAAAGCGCGCAACGAAATTCGAATTTTATACTTGAAAAAATTAGGTGCTTCGGAAGAAGAAATTCAAAAACTTAGAAATGCTTTTGATAAATGAGAAGTTGTTTCTGAAGATTTACCATACAAACTCAATAAAGAATATGCTCATTTAGTTGAAAACTACGAAAAAGCACATACTGAATATAAATTAGCTAGTGTGCATGAAACTTCAAAAATTTCTTTATTAACAAAAAATGTTTTAAAAACTAATGATAAATTAAGAAGAGATTCAAAAGAAAAATTCGAACGTATTACTGAAAAATACAATTCTGACTTTAAAAATAATTTATTATTACCTAATTTAAAAGAAGCTGATATTTTAAAAAATATTGCACCTGAATACACAAAATATCAACCATTGCCATATGATCAAATTCCAGACAGAACTACTAAATTAAACAATTTTTCTGCTGAACTTATGAGTGTTAATTTAGATGAGTTAACTTTAAATGACCGTAAGTCAATTGTTAAATTAGAAGAAAAAGTTTTAAAACTATTAACTAGATATAAATTTATTCAAAAACAAAAAGAAATTATTGACGAATATGCTGTGCTTAAGAAACAAAAACAAGAAGCATATCAAAAAGCAAAAGTTGAATTTAAAGAAACTTTAAAAACTAACCAAGCTTATTTAGAACTTAAAAAAGATGCTTTAAATCTACCAGTTATTGCAAAAAAACACTTCTACAATTTAGTTACTGATCTTGAAACTAAATATGATCTTAAAAACAACTTAGCTAAAGATCGTAAAGGCGAAATTAGTTCAATTTTAAATGATGAAGAAAAATTAACCCTTAAGGCTTTGGCTAAAGATGATATTCCTCTTAAAAAAGCAATCCATAATGAAGTTATGGAAGTAGCTAACAGAGTTGAAATTGTTAAAATTTTACAAAAGAAACCAACTAGATTATCAGGGGGTCAACAACAACGTGTTTCAATTGCTCGTGCGATTGTTAAAAAACCTGAAATCTTATTAATGGATGAACCTTTATCAAACTTAGATGCAAAATTACGTATTTCAACGCGTCAATGAATTAGAGAAATTCAACAATCTTTAGGTATTACTACTGTGTTTGTTACACACGACCAAGAAGAAGCGATGTCAATTAGTGACATTATTGTATGTATGTCAACAGCAAAAGTACAACAACTTGGCTCACCACTTGAATTATACAATACACCTAAAAACCAGTTTGTGGCTCGTTTTTTAGGAATGCCTGAAATGGGATTATTTCCTTCTGAACTTAAGGATGGTAAATTATTTGTAGCCGGTCAAGAATTTAGTGGAGTATCATTACCAGATAAAAGCAATATTTCACTAAATGTTGGTGTTCGTAGTGAAGACTACATTATTAAAACAGCAGATCAACCACACATGTTTAAAGGTGAAGTGGTAGTTCAAGAAAACTTTGGGAAAGAAAGTAAACTTGTTGTTAAAATTGAAAATGTGGGACGAATCAATTTCTTATTAGATAACTCAGAAAATTATGCTATTGGTGATTTAATTTACTTTGACTTACCAATGAATAAATTACACATCTTTGATGCCACTTCTGAAGAAAGAGTTTCATATGAATGCTCTCAACAATAAATTATATTTATTCATTTCTAAAAATTTACCTTTTTTACTTAATTGATCTTTAAAAAGCCAATCAAGAAAAAAAGCAGCATTATCACATTCTATTTTAGACCGTAGAACACCATTATGATTACCATTACTTTTCTTATTGCCTGGATTTGTGTTAATTATGATGTTTACAGTAGTTCCTCTTATTTTAAACTTAAGAGCCTCACTTTTTAATGCTCAGGGTGAATTAACCTTACAAAACTACGTAAATACATTTACTGATCCTCGTTTTGCTGTTGGGGTTAGAAACTCATTTATTTATGGTTTAGCTGTGTTACCATTTGTTATGGCAATTTCATTAACAATTTCATCAGTTATTGCTAAATTGCACCGCAAATGAGCCAAAGGATTTTGACAAACAGTCTTTTTCTTACCATATATTACCAACGCAGTTGCTGTTTCAACAGCTTTTATCCAATTATTTAGCTCAAACGGTCTTTTAAACCTTTTTCTAGGTTCAAAAACACCATGACTCGAAACAGCTGATCAATTTACCTTTAATGCCTTGCTTGCAATGTTTATTAATGGTATTTGAAGTGGATTAGCCTTTAATATTTTAATCTTTACTACTACTATGCTTGGAGTTGATAAAAACCTTTATAAATCAGCTTCAATTGATGGTTGTGGTGAAATAAAACAATTTTTCAAAATAACCTTACCGTCAATTAAAGGAACAATTAACTTCTTAATTACCTTAGGAATTATTGGTGGACTTAAAGTTTTCCCATTAGCTCTTTTTAGTAATAAACCTGAAAATGCCTTTGCTTATGGTGGTGGAACTTTAATGTTATATGTATACTTAGTAACTAAAAATGGTAACTTTGCTCTTGCTGGTGCTTCTGCTATTTCATTATTTATTATTGGTGTTAGCTATTCATCAGTTATAAGGGGTGGATTCTTCATGGTTCAATTAACATTAAATAATTTAGGAGAAAGAAATGTTTGAGTTAAAGTTAAAGCTACAAAAACTATTAATATCCAAAAAGCTTAGAAAAAACCAAGAAATTGTTTCTTCTCAAGTTCTCGAAAAGAATTTAGTTAATGTTGTAATTAGTGTTTTATTAAAATTACTTTTACTATCATTTTTTGGTTTAGTAATTATCTTCCCATTTATCTTTATGATTAATATTTCCTTAATGGCTGATGATGAAGCCGAAGGATTAAAAAGTACTTTTAAATTTGCTTCTGATTTTACCTTAGGAAGAACATATTTTATTCAATCTGACCCTGAAGCTAGTGGTGGGTTTGAGATCCGGCCATGATCTGAAGTTGTGCAAAATACTTACAATCGAGCTATTAGCTCAGGATATTGACAATCTTTAATGGTAACTTCTGTTAACGTGCTTTTATCTGTTTTCTTTAAAATCTTTACTACTTTCTTAATGGGTTATGCTTTTTCGTTAAGAAACTGACGTTTTAAAGGATTAATTTGATTCTTAGCACTTGCTTTATTAGTACTACCTGAAGTAGCCTTATTATCAGGTCAATATACTGTGGTTGTGCAAACAAAGCTTCGTTCATCATTATTTACTATTTTACTAGCAATGGTTTTACCATTTTCAGCAAGTATTTTTAATACAGTTATGTATAAAAATGCCTTTGAAGCAATTCCAGGCCGTATTAAAGAAGTTTCTTTAGTTGATGGAGCTGGTGGATTGAAATACTTATTTAAAGTAGCTTTCCCAATGGTAGTTCCAACTACTTTAACAATCGTTATTTTAACAGCTCTTGCTTCTTGAAACTCATACTTATGACCTGCAATTGTAAATAGTGATAATAAGGATTGACAATTAATTTCGCTTTGGTTATTTAAAGCTGGTCTTGATGAAAGAGATTCTTCATCTGGAGCAAACGTGCAACTTAACATTAGAATGGCAGCTGCCTTAATTGTTATTGCTCCAATGTTCATTGTATACTTATTATTTAGAAAAAGAATTATGAATGCAATTAGTAGACAAGGATCTACAATTAAAGGATAAATATGCAAGGTTACAAAAGAAAAGTTATTACATGAGCAATTGTGACATTTTTAGCCTTAATTGCAATCATTGCACTCTCAATTTTCTTAGCAAACTTAAGCAACGTTTTAGAACTACATAAAACAGTAACTTTAGATCAAAAAATTATTGATACGTATAATTTTGCTCGTTCATATACCATAGGAGGTTTAGCATTTTCATGCATTATTTTCTTAATGGGGCTTATTATTTCATATTCAGGAATTAAGTCTTGAAAATATGTTGAAATGTTTAGTTAATTATGCTTAAAATAAACAAGAAATTTAAATTTATTTTTGGTAGCACAGTGTTTGGTGCACTTATTCCTATGACTGCTGTATCTTGCCTTTATGATAACGATAAAACAGTTATTTTTGCCAAAACCTTTGCTAAAGAAAATGGATTTTTAGATAAACAAAGAGTTGCTGATCCAAAGAACCGAACCTTAGTAAAATTTGAAGATGAGCTTTATAAAGCAAATTACTTAACATATACTTTTTCAAGTATTAACTTAAGATTTAAACAAACCCGTTTTGAGATTAATAACAAACACTTGCAAACTAAAATTAATAATTTAGTTACAATTAGTGGTAAAACTGCTACTAAAAATGAAACTAATTACAATCAATTTAAAAACTTAATTACTCAAACTGAAAGTAATTACCAAAGTTATTTAGCTAATAATAGTGATAAAACAGCAGAAAATACTAACGACATTCAAATTTTACTTAACCAAAATAAACTTGTTTTAAATGATTTTGATACTAAATTTGAAATATTAACAAATTTAATTAATGAATATTACAAGCAAAATAATGGCACTAAATCATTAAGCGAGATTTTAAAACTTGATTTTGGTGGTGGAGTTGAAACTGCTGCTATTAAAAATGAACAAGCAATTAAAAGTAATTTATCAGCTATTTTATCAGCAACTATTTACAATATTCCTTTAACGGATTTTAATCAAGTAATTACTTACCAGGCAGTTCAAGAAGTATTAGAAAACTACGTTAAAGATACTCCATGAGCAACATATTACAATTGATTTAAGTATGAACAAAGTGCAGCTTCAAAATCAACTTTTAGCCCAATTACTAATATGTTACGTTTTGACAATGTTTCTTTAACTTATGTTATTGAATTCTCACCAACTATTATTAATAATGGTTTAGCTACACCTGTGTTTCAAAGTGTTTGGGATAAAGTGCAAGAAGTTCACGGTGCAAGTGCTAAGAGAACAGAAGCAACTAAAGTTCTTAAAACAATTTGGGAAGCATTTTGAGACACTTCAAATTCATATAGTGTCAAAGGTGATTTAATTGAATCTTCAAGCCAAGGAATGGGTTCAGGTTTTGGACCAATTCACTTAGCTAAAGGGCAAAACCCTTCAACTGGTAAAGAAGATGATGCTTTTAAAATTTTTGATAAAGCATTAGATGATTTAGAAGCTAACGAGTTTTTATTAAATCCAACTAAATTTGTTAATAATAATTTAGACCGTATTTTCTTAGCAGAAAAAGAACATAATCTTAAAATTCAAATTAGTCTTAAAGAAGAAAATATTAAAGCTTTAGATGCTCAAATAGCAGTTTCAGGCAATCAAGCTGAAATTCAACAATGAAACAGGGAAAAAGCAAGAGAACAAAGAGATATTAATCGTCTTAAACCTCAAATTGCTCAAGCCCAAAAATTCAGAGAAAATCTTAAAGAAATTTTAAGTCAATTAAAACTTAATCCAGATAATGAAACTTTAAAAGCTCAACTTGAAGAACTTAAAAAACCATATCAATCAGATATTGATTTAGTTTTTGAAAGATTAAATAATGGTATTAAAAACTCAGCTACTTCACGCTTTGGACTTGCAGAATTGTTTACCAACCTTTTATTTTTAAATGGTATTTATAAAACACACGCTATTAAAGTTTATAAAACAACTAACCCAGCCCAAAAGAATAATTCAACGGCAACATACTTAGTTGAATTTGAAGATCAAGGTAAATGATATGTTTTAGATATTTACTCACTATTAAGTGATGCACAAAAAGAACGTGATAAAGTATTTAATATTGAATCATATATTTATTCACAATTAGCTGGTTATATTATTGATGATCATTATGTAAATAATGCACATGTAACACCATAAAAGTCAAAAACATAACTATAAAAGTAGTTATGTTTTTCATCTAATTTATTAAGAAATTTAGTAAAATTAAAATATGAAAAAGAAATTTAATTTTCGATTATTATTTCTTTCCTCGCTTGTTTTGCCTGTTGCTGTGAGCGCTTCATGTACTTCGGAAAGTAGAGTTGAAGATTCAATTAATGATTTAAATAATTATTTAAAAACTTTAGAAGCGCAAAATAAGCCAAGATATAAATATTATTTACCAATTTTAAAATATAAAATTAGCTCTTTAAATGGATTTTTAGAAACGCAAAAAGAGAAAGGTTATTATTTTAGTGAAGCACAATGAAATAATTTAAATGCTCAAATTAAAGCTAATAAGCTATTTTATGATCAAATTAAAGCCCAGCTTGATTTGCTTACTGAAACTGACCTAAATGATCCAAATAAAGGGATTAAATCTGAAAAGTTTTTAGATTTATATTTTATTATGCATGGCTTAAATGAACCTGAGTTTTCATCTTTTAGAGAGTTTGTTAAACAATATGGAATTTTAAATTGATGGTTAAATTATTCAAAGGCTAAAATAATTAGTGAATATTTAGAAACAATTCCTTTAGCTATCGATGAATCCTTAGCTAAAGACCTATCAAATTATTATCGAACTACTGATAAAATATATAATTCTTATTTGATCTATAAATTCGAAGATCCAAGTAATGAAATTAGGAAAATTGAGAAATTTGCTAATGATTATGAATCATTAGCAAAAGAAAGACTTAAAACTTTAAAAAATTTAAATTCTCAAACTTACCAAAATTCCTTAGAAAATTTTGAGCTTTTACTTTCAAAACAAAAAGAATTAGTAAAGTTTTTTAATAGTGAATATTCCAAATATTTAGAAATCATTAATTTAGTTAAAAAAAGCTATTTTGATACGTTGCAAATTAATAGTATTTTAAAAAGTGAAGTTTATGAATCGTGGCTTAAAAGTTTTGAAAAACAAATTCCTGTGGTTATAATTTGAATTCAAGAAACTTTAAAATACCATACTAAGTTTAGCATTTATAATCAAACTAGCTTTAAAAATTCTTTTCAAAACTTCTTAACTCAAGAAGAATTTAATAATTTAATTGATGAGCAAAAGTCTCAACGAGAAAATTTTAACAAGCTTGAAAATATTATGCAAAACTTAGTTAAAATAACTCAAGATTTAAATATTTATAAAGAACAAATTAAACAATTTACTGAAAATAATAAAGGAGGATAATGCAAATAGGAAATTCACAAGTTGCAATTAATGCAATTGAAAAATATGAAAATATTATTATTTTTCACCATACTAATCCTGATGGCGATTGTCTAGGATCACAAGCGGGTTTAGCTGAGTTAATTAAAACTAATTATCCAAACAAAAATGTTTACACAATTGGTGATAATAAAGATAACTTTCACTTTATGAATTATCATTTTGATAAACTAGAAGATTTAAATTTTGATAATTCATTAGCAATAGTGGTTGATGCTTCAAGTGGTGATCGCATTGAACATGCTGAACTTTTATATCAAAAGAAAACAACAGCCCGTTTAAGAATTGACCATCATCCTAATGAAGCAGATATTGACTATGAATATAATTATGTCGATGAGCATTTTGTTGCAGCTGCTGAAATGATAGCTCAAATTGCTTTTGATGCTAAATGAAAAGTAAGTCAAAAAGCATCAGGGCACATTTATTTAGGTATTAACACTGATTCAGGGAGGTTCTTATACCCTGATACAAGTGCTAGAACTTATAAGCTTGTAGCTTTTTTAATGCAAAATGGATTTCATCCAAATGAAATTTTACGAAATTTGAACAAGCGTAATTTATTAGATATTCAAATCTCAGGTCATATTTTATCTAACTTTAAACAACAAGGAAGAGTTTTATATTTTTATGCCAATAAAGCATTTTTAGAGCAATTTAAGTTAACTCCATATCAAGCTTCGCAATATGTTAATGTTTTAGCTAATATTGGAGATAATTATTGTTGAGTTTTATTTATTGATTTAGAAGATCAAACTATTAGAGCTAGAATTCGTTCTAATGGGCCATCTATGATTCCTGTTGCCAAAAGTTATGGTGGGGGAGGTCATAATGACAGGGGTGGTTTTATTATTCAAAGTACAGATCTAATAACAAATGTTATTAATACATTAAACCAATCAATTATAAAATGAGAAGGAGAAAATAAATAATGCAAATAGGAAATTCACAAGTTGCAATTAATGCAATTGAAAAATATGAAAATATTATTATTTTTCACCATATTCGCCCTGATGGCGATTGTCTAGGATCACAAGCGGGTTTAGCTGAGTTAATTAAAACTAATTATCCAAACAAAAATGTTTACACAATTGGTGATAATAAAGATAACTTTCACTTTATGAATTATCATTTTGATAAACTAGAAGATTTAAATTTTGATAATTCATTAGCAATAGTGGTTGATGCTTCAAGTGGTGATCGCATTGAACATGCTGAACTTTTATATCAAAAGAAAACAACAGCCCGTTTAAGAATTGACCATCACCCTAATGAAGCAGATATTGACTATGAATATAATTATGTCGATGAGCATTTTGTTGCAGCTGCTGAAATGATAGCTCAAATTGCTTTTGATGCGAAATGAAAAGTAAGTCAAAAAGCATCAGGGCACATTTATTTAGGTATTAACACTGATTCAGGGAGGTTCTTATACCCTGATACAAGTGCTAGAACTTATAAGCTTGTAGCTTTTTTAATGCAAAATGGATTTCATCCAAATGAAATTTTACGAAATTTAAACAAACGTAATTTATTAGATATTCAAATCTCTGGCGAAATTCTTTCTGGCTTTAAGAAACAAGGAAGAGTTTTGTACTTTGAAATCAATCAAGACTTTTTAGATAAATATCAAATTGACTCATTAAAAGCAGCAGTATATGTTAATGAATTAGCTAACATTGAAGATAATTCATGTTGAGCTTTATTTATCCAAATGGAAGATGGTAAAATTAGAGGTCGTTTAAGATCTAATGGACCATTAGTTAATGAAGTAGCATATGAATTTAATGGTGGAGGACATGATAATGCTGCTGGAATTACACTTGATTCATTTGATCAAGTTCCTAAAGTCTTAGAATTATTAAATAAAGCTATTATTAAATGGGAGGCAAAATAACATGAAAATAGGTAATTTAGAATTAGTAACTAAAGAATTATATAAATATGATAGCATAGTAATTTTTCACCATATTCGCCCTGATGGCGATTGTCTAGGATCACAATTTGGTCTTAGAGAATTATTAAGAACTAATTTTCCAGATAAAAAAGTTTATGCTATAGGAGATGCTAAAAACTCTTTTAGCTTTTTAGATTTCCAAATGGACAAAGTACCAAGCGATGAAGTTTTAAAAAAATCTTTAGCTGTTATTGTGGATGCAAACTTTAAAGAGCGTATTGAACTAAGAGAAGTTTTAGATAAAGATATCTTTCCTCAAGTTATTAGAATTGATCATCATCCTAATGATGATGATTTGGGCCAAAATGCTATTAGATGAGTTGACAGTTCATATTGCGCTGCTGATGAAATGATAAGTGAAATAGCCGTGGTAAATAGTTGAAAAATTACTCCTAAGGCAGCAAATTATTTATACTTAGGAATTAACACTGATTCAGGAAGATTCTTATTTAATACAGTTAGCGCAAGAACTCTTTATCTTGCTTCAAAACTTTATGAAGCGGGGTTAGAAGCTGATTATGTGCATACTAATTTATCACAAAGTTCACTAGATGATTTAAAATTTAACTCATGACTTTTATCTACTTTAAAAACCCGTGATGGAGTAGCTTACATTCAAAATTCACTAACAGAAACAAAAAAACATGGTAAAACACCAAATTCATCAATGCGAGTTAATGCTATTGCAAATATTAAAGGATATCCATTATGAGTGCAATTTTTAGAAGAAGAAGATGGTAAAATAAGAGTGGAATTTAGATCTAATGGACCAATTGTACGTAACGTTGCACTTAAATGAGGTGGCGGAGGTCACGAGCGAGCTTCTGGTGCAATTATTGAATCTTTTGACTTAGTTGAAAAAGTTATTGATGATTGTGTTTTAGAAGTCAAAAATTATTTAGCAATTAAGTAATAATTTTATTAATTAAGTAACTTAAACACGTTTTAAAACTTTGTTTAAGTTTTTTTATAAATATCTGCATAATATAATGGTAAATAATGTTAAAATATTAATATGAAGACCAAAATTACAAAACTAACCAAGAAATTAACCTTTAGCCTTTTAAGTCTTACAGCATTACCCTTATTTGCTTTAAGTTGCACAAAGAAAGAAACTGAGAAACCCGAGCCTACACCTATTAAAGTTGATCCAAATATAACTGAGGCTAACAGTTATAAAACTACTTATAATGAAGTTTTAAATAAAACTGAAACAACTATTAGAGAAAATGATGAAACAAATGTTAATAATGCTTTAAATGCCTATAATGCTTTGAGTGAAGGTGCTAAAGCTAATTTAACAGATGAAAAAACATTATTAGATAAATTAGTTGCTAAAATAACTGAGCTTAAAAAAGCAAAAGCAAATACAACCACTGAGCCAAAACAAGAAGAACCTAAAACGCCTTCAAACCAAGACCAAAACAAAGATGTAACTAGTTTAAATATGTATCAACTTTGAGAAACAGATGATATTGGAGCAACTTTTGATAAATTACTTGAAGAGTACAAAAATAAACAAAAAACTGATAAAGTTTTAAAAGAAATGCAAAATTATGGACCTAATTCGAATACAGAACAAAATTACTACCTTTCAATTGCTGGTTCAGGAGGAAAACCCGAGACAGCTATTTTAAAACTTAAAGACGGTTTTGATTATAAAAAATTAAAAGGAACAGTTCCTAAAAAAGACCGTAGATTTTATGCAGAATTTAACGAAACTACAAGAGAATTAAAAATTACTTATAGTTATGACGGAAAAGAGTATCGAGATACTATTATTATCCCGGTTGCTAAAACTGCTAATAATTACAAAGATCAAAATCAAAACCCACCAACAAAACAGGAAAATCAAAATTCTAATAATATTGCTCAAACACAAACTTTATCAAAAGAAGAGTTATTAGCTAAACATAATGATAACCTTAGTAAATATAACTTAGTTTATGATCCATCTAATAATTATTACGCTTCATTAGAAGGAAAAAGTGGAGAAGAATTATTAACTGCTTTAGTACAATTGCAAACTCGAAATCTAAGCACCTTAGCTTCTAAAAACTATGATGGACTAAAGGGATTTTATGATCAGTATGCAGCTTTTAAAGATGCATTTTATGAAAATAATAACTCTATTTTAGACATATATTCAGAAAATCCTAATGGATCTGATCCTTACGAATATACTACTTATAGTTCAAGTGCAGGTTCAAGTGCAAGTAATGAAGGTCAAGGTATGAACCGTGAGCATTTAATTCCACAATCATGATTTAATAAAGCAACACCAACAGTGCATGATGCGCATTTTGTGTGACCTTCGGATATTAGGGTTAATGCTTTAAGAGCTAATTATCCTCATGGCAATGTTGTTACAACTCGAACTACTACACAAAATGGAGCTAAATTAGGAACAGACCAAGAATCTAATATTGTTTTTGAGCCAGTAGATGCTTTTAAAGGAGATATTGCTAGGGCTTATTTTTACTTTATGATTACTCATAAAGATAAACTAGTTGGTACTCAAAACCATATCTTTTTAAATCAATATTCAAATACTACGTTATATCTTAAACAAACTTATTTTAATTACTACTTACAATGAGATATCAATGACTATGTTTCAAAATTTGACGTAGTTCGCAACAATGAAACATATAAATATCAAAACAACCGTAATCCTTTTATTGATTATCCAGATTTAATTTTAAAAATTACCGGTGATGATACAACTCCATTTACTAACAAAGGCGTTTTAATTGACATTAGTTCCAAATAACTTAAACAAAAAGACAAACTTTAAAATTTGTCTTTTTTACTTATTTATTAGTTTTTGTTAAAGTATTAAGAATATTATTTTTATAAACATCTAAAGCTGGTTGTTCAAATGGTTCAAGATTCAACAAATATGTACTCATTAACATTGCATTATGAAAGAAAGTAAATAAAGCACCAAGCGAACTTTCGTCATAAGCATCAAATTTAATTAAGATAATAGGATCTTCATGTTTAGATTTATAATTATATTCAACAAGATCATAAGAAGGATTTAAAGCAATCTTTTGATCTTGTTGATCTAAATAATTTAATAAATCATATTCTTTATGATTTGAGTTTAGTTTTAAATTTTTTAAAGGATTTAAGCAAAGTAACATTGTTTTAAAAGCTAAAGTAGTATTATTATTGATATTTTCTAATTTTTGATCATTATAAGCTTCAATACTTGGTCAAATCCCCTTGCCTTCTTTTCCTTCTGAATTAGCTACTAATTGCTTTCACCACAAACTAAAGGCTTTAAGCCTTGGTTCATGATAAATTAGTTTCTCAATTGCAAAAGCTTTTTCTTGGTTTAAATAATGTCTTGTTGCAGCATATAAATAAGCAAAGTTTTTAGTTGCTTGTAAATTATCTAATTCTTCTTGCATTTTAGTTGCAGCTTTAAGCATTGCTGCAACGTCAATTCCAGCACACATAAAAGCAAATAGACCTAAGGGCGTTAAAATTGAGTAGTGACTTGGTGAATTTTTGGGTACTAAAAAATATTTATAATTATGTTTTTTAGCATATTGCAACAAACTACCTTGGTTGTCTTGTGAAACTACGATAATATAAGAGTTAGTATTTTCTAGTTCTTTTTTTGTTAGTAAATTATGAAACTCTTTAAAGGTAATTAAAGTTTCGATTGTATTACCTGAATTTGAAATTACTAAAATAGCAAATTTAGTATCACTAACTAAATTAAGTTTGTAAACTAATTCATCAGCAGATAGATCATTAGAGGCAAAAATTAGTTCTAAATCTGGTTCATTATTAGTGTATTTGCTATAAATAAATTCATAACCAGCCCTAATTCCTAAATAAGTTCCACCAGCAGCAATTACAACTACTTTTTTAACACCATTATATTTTCACTCTTTAGCTTTATTATGCATTGCTAAAAATGTTTCTTTATCATAATTGCTTGGATAAGTGATTCAAGCTAAAGAATCTTTTTTTGCTAAGCTTTGTTTTTTTAGATCATTGTGAATTTTGAGTATTTTTGTTTCTAAATACTCTAAATCCCTTAAAGGTCTTCTTAAAGCACTTGTGATATCTATTTTTATTTTCATTTGATAACCTATAATTATTTATATAGTTTATATTATATAAAAAATTATATTATACTTTATGACGTTTTTTAGCTTTTTGACCAAGAATATGACATTTACGACATCTTGCTTCATATTCTAAATCTCCAAGCATATTTAATTCTTGACTATCTTCTTTGCGAAAACTAAAAGCAGCATCTGATTTACATACCAAACATACTGCTTTTAGTTTTTTAACTTCGTCAGCAATTGCTAAAAGTCCTGGAGTTACTCCAAAAGGTCTACGTAAAAAATCCATATCTAGTCCACTGGCTATAACTCTAACTCCATTTAATACAAGATGGTCAATAACCTCAAAAATTCCTTCATCTAGGAAATTAATTTCATCAATTGCAACACTTTTACAATCTTTATTTCAATAGTTTAAAATTTCTTTTGCTTCTTTAATTACAATAGCATTAACTTGTGCCCCTGTTCGACTGACAACTTTTTGAGCATCAAAGCGAGTGTCAAAAGATGGCTTAAATACTAAGGTTTTAATTTCAGCTATTTCTAAAATTTTAATACGTTTGAGTAATTCTTCTGTTTTACCAGAGAACATTGGACCAGTAATTAGTTCTAAGGTTCCTTCGGGTTTTTTTAATCTCATAGCTTTCCTTTCTTGGTGTTGTGATAAATTAAAATTTTAAACCAAAAAATAAAAAAAGTCAAATAGATTTTTAAAAAATTAGAGATAATTAAAACTAATATGGAAATTTGTGGAAAAAATTTTATTTCTGATTTTTTTTGTTAAAATTCAAACTTAGCAAGATAAAATTTTAGAAAGGTAAATAATACTATGTTAATAGGAATTAGCGGGATGATTAGTAGCGGTAAAAGTACCTTAACTACTAAATTATATAAACATTATACTTCATCATTAATGCTAGAAGAATATGATGAAAATAATGTTGTTTTTAACCAATTTTTAGAATGGTTGTACCAAAAACAACCAAATTTAACTATGGGTTTTCAAACTTATGTTGTTGAAAACCATACAACTAAATTAAATGAATTGATTCAAAAATTTCGGAAAATGAACAAAGATTTCCAAAAAGATCATATCTTTTTGGATCGTTTTAGCATTGAGCATTATATTTTTGCAAATGTTAATTTAAGACCAAAAGGCGAGCTTTATCTTAAAGGGTATGATGCATTATTTGAAAATTTAATTACAGACCAAGAAACACCTGATTTAGCGATTTATTTAGATATGAGCTATGAGACATTTGAAAAGCGTTTATTTGAACGTGGAAGAGCTGTTGAAATTGATAATTACCAAGCTAACAAAGGGTATTTCCAGACACTTTATCAAGTTTATAAGGATCTTTTTGAAAAACAAGCTAAAAAATATAATTTAAATTATGTTGTAATTAATACTGATAATTTAAATGAAGAGCAAGTATTCCAAAAAGCCTTAGAAATTATCGAAGCTTTTGATCAAGGAAATATAAGAAGGTAAAGTATGGTAGTTGCAATTAGTGGCATGATTGGATGTGGTAAAAGCACTTTATCAAAAGAATTAAATCATTATTATGCAAATTCTATTTTAGTTGAAGAATTTGATAATGATGATCCAGTTTTTAACTGTTTTTTAAAATGATTGTATGAAAAAGAACCTAATATTGATATTGCCTTTCAATCTTATATTATAGAATCATTAACTGAATCATTTCTTAAAGAAGAGCAAAAATTCTTAGAAAAATTTAAAGATCATGAAAATGGCTTTATGTTTTTGGATCGTTTTAATATTGAACATTATATTTTTGCAGTCATTACATTGGAGAAAAAAGACCCAAAGTATTTAAAGGCGTTTGATGCAATGTTTAAATATATTGTTGATGTTAATTTAAATCCTGATTTAGCAATTTATTTAGATGCAAACTTTGAGATAATAAAAGAAAGAATTTTGAAACGTGGGCGCAAAGTAGAAGTGGAAAATTTTGATGCAAATGAAGCTTATTTTCAAAGACTGCATGAGTTATATAAACCATTATTTATCAAACTTTGTGAATTTTATAAAATCCCTTATAAAATCATCCAAACAGATTTTAAGAGTGATTTAGATGTTTTTGATCAAGTTAAAGAATATATTGATAATTATAAATTTACCCAAAGAACAAAAAGTACTAGTTGCAAATAAACAACTAGTACTTTTTTAATGCTTAATTTTAAGGTAATAATAAGTATTTAATAGTGAATTAAGTTTTTCACTTACTCCCGAAATTCGTTTATGAGAAATAACACCTTCTTGGTCTTTTACTTCATAAATATTAATTGCTTTTTCATCATAAGTGTTATCATCTTTAACAAAGTAATTACGTCTAACAAGTTCATATTCAGCTATGTTGCTTGGTGTATAGTTAACAAAAGCAAAGTTTTCAAGGTTTTGATATTTTTCTAATAATAACTGACTAAAAGCTTCGCTATCAAAATCAATATGAGAAAATCCAAAAGCAACTTTAGCAATTAAATCTTCTTGTGTATGATTTTCTTCTAATTTAACTAACGCTTGAAAGATTGTTTTATAATTAGGATCATCTGTAAGTTTCTTGGCAACAAAATCATTAAATTTAGTTAAATTAGTATCATCAAGTTCTTTATTAAGATTTGAAGCATATAATTCAATTAGTTTTGTTTTAAATTCATTAAAAGCTGTTTCACTATGTGAATTAGGTAAATTTAATGAATTAAAGGCATTAATAAATTTATCTCTAAAAGCTACATTCAAATATTCATCATATATATTACGTATAATGGTAGTTGCTCCATTAGATTTATAAGGAGCTTCAATATTAGCATAAATGCTTTCACGCAATGTTTTGTATAAAATATCTTCAGTTTGTTTAGTTATTTTATTAGCTACAACTAAACCATCAACTAATAAAATATTTTCATGGAATTTAATTACTTCAATTGTTCCATTTGGTATTGGGATGCTTTTGCCTTCTTTATTAATTGTTTGTAATTCATTATCTTCTGAATAATATGCATCTAAAGCATCACCATTAAACATTAAAGCTGCATTAACATCATTAATTGAAACGTCTAACAAAGTTCGTAAAACTTCTAAACCATCTCCATTAAATGAAAAGATTTTACTTTCAATTGAATGATTAGTTGCAAGTTTAATTAAGTTTAAAAAACTATTAACAATTTCTTGGTAATTTTCGTTGGTGGTAATTTGTCCATAATTTGATTTAAGTTTATTATTTTGTACATTGTAGGGAGAACCATAAAGCATATTCACCCGCACAGCATCAGTGATTAATAAGTTTTCATAACCATTTTTATGAGTTGTATTTAAAATATTAATAAGTGAATTATATTTAGTTTGTTTAGTAAAATTAGTAATAGTAGTTGTTTTACTTAGCTCCTTGTAATTATCTTTTAATTTTTGATGAAAATCGTCAATTGGAGTTTTAGTATTCTTAAGTGGGTTAATTGCCACAACACCATCTTGGTGAAAGTAAGGCACAAAATATTCCCAAATGTGCAAAGGCTCATTGTATACATTACCATTTGCATCTGTGGTTAATTCAACATCATAACTTTCTAAATGTTTAAAAACTGTTGGTGTATAAATTTTTTGCAAAATTGCTTTTAATTCATCTTTAGTTTTAATTGGTTCTTTTAAATCCAGTAATTTTTCAAAATTAATTTTTTGAATAAAACCCCGTTTAATTAAATCAACAACTTGAAAATCACTCCCGATTCCAGCAATTGCTTTATTGTTATTTAGTGCCACAGTAAATTCGTCAATTTCATTAAATTCCTTATAATCAAAAGTTTGGTTAATTCGATCTTCATTTGCTTTTGAAACATAAGATTTATAATTAAAAAATGATGGCCGATATGGAAAGCTAAGTTTAAGTCCTATAATTAAGGAAATTATTGCTGCAAATATAACTGCAATAGTTATCATAAAAATATTTTTAAGGTTTTTAAATTTGAAAAAATTTTGAATATGTTCCATTTCCCTCCGCAGTATTTTTTTCAAATATTTTGGGAATATTTTAATACATTTTCTTTATCTTAAAAATAAAAAAAGAAAATATTTAAAAATATTTTCTTCTGTATCGATAAGCCGTGTTCTGTACATTAAAAATGTGCTGATAATTTATCTAATATCTTGATTTAAAATAACTTGATATTCTTCGAAATTGTTCATTTTCTATTCGAAGTTCCCCTACCAAATTTGGGTTTCTAGCTCATGGAGTTTACCCGTTTCACAATTCTCGTCTCTGTGGCACTAGTCGTTTTAAACTTAAGCTTCTTAGGCTTAACATGAACACTACCAGCATCGCAGCTGGTGCTAGCACGGACTTTCCTCTACTTTAAAAAAGCAGCTATCAGCTGATACTTAATAATATTACCATAAAATTGTAAAATGGTATATAATTTTATTTATGAATAAAACAATTCTACTATGATTCCAAAAATATTATCAAAAATTATTTTTAGTCTTATTCATGTTAATTTTAATTATTAATACCTTATATTCATTTGACTACAAATCATGAATTTGAACTGGTGAAATTTCAACTTGGCAAAAAATAATTGGAATTAGTATTTCTTTATCCGCAATTTTAGGAGTTTTATCAGTTGTCTTTTTTGCAATGCATAAGAATATAGCTTATATTTTAGGTATTTCAAATGCAATATTATATGCCTTATTTGCTTTTTCTTTTGGTTTAGCAATTGATGGATTTATTAATTTTGTGATTTATATTCCAATCATGTTTTTAACTTGATATAAAACAACCAGGATTAAAAATTCAAATAACTTATTTGAATCATTTCGCTCAAATATTTATTCAACAAGTTTTTTTGGATTTTTAACAGTTTTATTAACAATTAGTTTTTATTATGCTAATCCTTTAGTTAATAAATTTGTATTAAATTTATTGGGTAAAGATGGTATTGAAGTATATGGAAATAATTTTAAATATTTTACGGCTGGTAATATTTTAATTTCATTAATTAGTGCTTTATCGATTGTAGCATTAACTATGATGGTTATGGGCTTTAGAGATTCATGAATTATTTGGATTATTAAAAACTTTGTTTCATTTGCATTTTTTGGTGGAATTGGCTTTGTTAATATAACAACACTATTAATCAATGTAATTTATATGCTAATTTCACTTCATTTATTTTTAATAACAACAAATAAACGAAAAATTAGTATTGCCTTTAGCCACCAATTTGCTTTATTAGAATTAAAAGAATTTTTTAATAAACATAATTTTGAAATTTATGAAGCAGATTTTTATGATTTAGAGGATTCAAACCAAAATGAATATAAAAAACACTTAAAAGAATCATTAAAATTAGTTAAAGCTTCGCAATTTACTAAATATAATGTCTTTAATAATTATTTATTAGATGATATTTTAGCTTTAGATGAAATAAAGATAAAATCATTTTATGAAAAACTAACTTGAAAATATTTAAAATTAAGATATAAAATCTCGCTCGCGATGCAAAATAAATTAGACTATATTTTTATTTTACCAAATTCAGAATCATACTATGCATATAAAAATAAAACTAACTGAAGAAAGTTTGCTAAGGAAGTTATT
Source organism: Mycoplasmopsis bovirhinis (assembly GCF_900660515.1). Lineage (NCBI taxonomy): Bacteria > Bacillati > Mycoplasmatota > Mycoplasmoidales > Metamycoplasmataceae > Mycoplasmopsis > Mycoplasmopsis bovirhinis. Next base: position 133,035 of record NZ_LR214972.1, on the reverse strand, counting down.
TATTTTGAAGATTCTTTAATTTCTAATGTAGTAATCGAGAAACTTGATGCACTTTTAACAAAACAAGAGCAAAGTAATTTTAAAAAATATTTTACCAAAAGATAAATTAGTTGCCTACTAGCAGAAATCTGCTAGTTTTTATATTTTTAAAAATATCTTAAATATTATTTTAAATTTTCTGTAGAATAACATTTTTTAAACCATTTTTAACTTTTAACACTTGAATGTTGGTTTCAATTATTTTTTAATATTTAAGTGCAACTTGTTGTAAAAAAGACAGCAAAAAACACACCAAAAAATTTTTTCTTTGGAGACTAAATTGATAAATTAGACAAGGAAGAAATATTCGGACAAAATCCGAATATTTCTTCCTTGTCTATTTTGTTAATATCTCGCATTTGACATTTCCATTTAATATAAGTTTTTAAAATTTACTTTATGTCTACCAATATTATTAAATCAATTGAATTAGAATCATTTTATATGATAAAATTTTTCCTTTTGTAATATTTAAAATAATCTAAAAGTAAAATTTTATGGAAATATTAAATATAAAGCAACAACTTGTCAAATGTTTAGTTAATAAAAATATTTATACTTTAGTTGTTTTAAAAAACATTTGGATAATTCATCCAAATGTTTTTATTATACTTATGAAAATTTCTTTTCAAATTCTTCTTTGAACCATTTCTCAAATCTTTGTTTGTAAGATTCGTATTTTTCACCATATTCTCTAAAAATTTGATGATACTTTATATTATTACTCTTTTTTATTAAGTAAACTATTCAATATGTTGGCGGGTTTGTATTAACTTCTGCAGAGGTGGGGACCACCATATAGCTAGAACCATTTAATAAAAAATCATAGACAATATTAATAGTAACTTGATTTTCATCATAAGTAGGAATTATCATTTCGTCATAACGATAGTGTGTTGGCCGTCCGGTCTTGTGTATATAAATATTATTTTCTTCCAATACTTGATAAACATCTTGATTGTCTAAATAAAGTTCCTCAAATAATTTTTTAATTTGTGAATCTTGATTAAAATCTTCGTGTGGGTTTAGTTCTTTAAATCTGTTAATTATATATTTATCAAATTGATCTTTATTTGTTATTTTAACTGCACTTGCAATTGGTAGATATTCTAAGACATTTTTATCTCGTAAATAATCAAAACTATTATGGAAAAATGTTAAGTTAAATGGATAAATAGATTGTTTTTGTTTTCGTTCTTCTTTTATTTCGCTGCCGTTTGATTTGATCCAATCTTTAGGCGCAAAAATGTCTATTTTTGTGAATTGTTTATATTTAGAATAAACGGCATTATACATATCATAAGTTTGCTCAAAAGCATTTGCCTCTTTACTTGGGTCTACATCTAATAATATCTTATTGTCACTTGCTCTTTCTCATATTCCTTTATCTAAATCAGATATGTTAGGTTTTTTTAGTGGTGGAACAGGATCTGGCTTTGGTTTTGAAGGCTCAGGTGGGCTGGTATGTGTACACGAAAAAGTAATAAGTGGAGTTAATAAAGATCCAATCAATAATATTTTTTTATTCATTTTCATTCCTTACTACATGTGTTACAGCGACAATATCATCAACTGAATTATCAAAAGAGTTTGATGAGAATTTTAAAATTTTATATCGATAAGTACCAGCCACATCTGCTTTATGTTCGATTAATTCATCATTTGTTAAAATAGTCGAAACACGTTTTACAGTTATTCAATCACCATTAGAATTTTTCTGTTCTAAAAATAAATCATAATCAGTAAATCATTTATTAGATTGGCGATTTAACATTTCTTCTTTTTTAAGTCATAACTCATTCTCATGCTGGTTACCTCATTTTCTTGCTTCTGCAACTAAATCCTTTGTCCTATATTTTGGTGTTGTGTTATAAACATCGTTTCACCAATTACGATCATCAATCAATAATGGATTAATTACCCGTTCTTTTAATAAGCCAGCATTAAAAGTTCATGAACTAGATATTTTAATGGTTTGACCTTTGGTTAATTTTATTTCATCACTGGTAAGTATTGTATTATTAGAACTATTTGAGTTAAGTGTCTTAACTTTATAATTGTTTGCTGCTTGTAGCATTTCCTTAAAATCTACCGTTCCAGATCCATATTTTTGTTCATAACCACTTGTTTTATAAGTGAGATTTTGCAGTTTCGGACTCACTGCTGAAGCAGATAATATTGCTTTTACAATTGGAACTCTATTGTTACTATTTCTTATATCTTCTTTATACTTCATTAAATTAGAAATTAAACCTGTGACTATTGGTGCAGCATAACTGGTTCCAGCCGCATATCTATATTCTCCATAAACAGTGGTATAAATTTTTCCAGGTGCAACAACAAGCGGTTTAGAAATATTTTCGAATTCTTTAGATAATCTATAGTTAGAGTATTCAGCAACTTTATTTGATTTTAAACCTGAGTATGACGCAGAATTAGATAAAGCACCAACAACAACCGAATTAAATGATAATTGTGTGCCTGTTATTAAATGATTTTCATCTTTTCCGTCATTACTTGCACCAAATACGTTTATTACACCATATTTTCGTGATATATAATCTAAAAAGTACGAATTTTCAGAATACCCTTTTAAATATTTAGGTGAAATATATTTTTTGCCATTTTTATCAGTAAGGTATAGACTTAATCCATAGCTATGATTAATTACTCTTATTCCCTCATCTTTTACCATTTTCTCAATTGTCCTCATTCATTTACTGTCAAGATGTGTAAAAGTATGTAAATATATTTTTGATGATTTATCAATTCCATATTTTCCGCCTGTAATTAAGGAAACATTAGTTGAGTGAGTTTTTCATGCTTCTGTTCCGGGAATATCCAAATTATTTATTTCAATACCATTTTTAAAATAATGTTTAAATTTTTCATCAAACTTATGTGCCCAAACTTCAAGAATACCAATTTTATTGACATATGGATTATCTAAATAATCTTCAGCATTAACAATTGAAGAATTATGTGAAAAACTACTCTTGAAAAGGTAATGGTTTAAGTCTATTTTAGCACCAGGGTAATGGCTACTTATTTGTAATGCACCTGCTCCGGAATCAGAATCGGATAAATTACCTATTTGATGTGGAAATTGTAAGATTTTTTTATTTTCAAAAATTATTAATTTAAAAATTTCATTTCAATCTTTAATTTCTGCAACAAAGTTTTGTCTATCTCTTTCGTTTTCAAAATAAAACCAAACAATAGGCATCGTCGATAGCTTTTCAAATGATTTATAAATTAAATTTTTCTTATTAATTTTATTTATAAAATCGTTATTAAACTTGATTATAAATTCCTCGTTTTGAATTTTTATACCTGGATTTAACAATAATTTAAGTTCAAAATTATTGTTGATTGGAACAGAAACTTCTTGTTTATTAATGTTTATAACTTTTGCAGAATTTTGTGCTCTGACCTCAAATTTATCACTTGTGTAGAAATCATATCAATTTATTAGTTGTTTATTATGAACGGTCGATGTAGTAACTAAAAATGCTGTTCCACTAAATACTACACCTATCGTAGAAAAAGTTATTAATTTTTTAATTTTTTTCTCATAAAATATCCTCCATTAAATTATTTATAAAATAAAAAAATAAATATTTATAATAGTTTTCTATTTTTGTACACTTATATAAAATAAATTTATTTCTTGTTTATTACATGAATAAATTATATCATATTATTATTCTGTAATATCTTTTCCATTAATTTGGATTATCACATTTTTGTTTTTTGGTAAACTAAAAACACTTCAAATTCTATATCCAGGTACTACATCAGGTTCTGGTTTGATCATTTCGTTAATTAATATATTTAGTTTTATTGAATCACTATCTATTAAATGGAAATGTCACATGCAAAAAATCTTGCATGTGACATTTCCATTTAATAACATTAAAAATATCTTAAATATTATTTTAAATTTTAAAAAAATATATTATAATATATAAGCATTTTAAAGATGGCACTATAGCCAAATGGCCAAGGCATGGGTCTGCAAAACCTTGATTACGGGTTCGAATCCCGTTAGTGCCTCCATTTATGATATTTGCGCCCGTAGCTCAATTGGACAGAGTGTTTGGTTACGGCCCAAAAGGTTGCGGGTTCGACTCCTGCCGGGCGCGCCAAATTAAATTTTGACTTTGACATTTGTCACAGTCTTTTTTTATTAAATTTTCTTTAAATATAATATATTATTTTCTATTAAATGGTTTAAAATGTATATAAATATTTACAAAGGAGTAAAGATGGAAAAAATAAAATCTGGTTTTACAAATGATAGTTATAAAGATGGGAACTATTTTTACCAAATTAAAAAACCTAATAAATTTAACCATAAGCTAGATTATACATTACTTAGCAATTTTTCATTTGTACCTAAATTAATTGAAAATAATGAAAAAGAAATTAAGTGACAATGGATTGATACAAATGAAATAAAATTCACTAAAGAGCAATTAAAGGAAATTGCCCAAAACTTCCTTACCCTGCATAATTCTGAGCTTAAATTTCCTAAATCAAATCACTCACAAAGAGTAAAAGAATACAGAGCAATTTTAAAAGCTAAAAATATTAATTTAGAAATTTTAAATAAGTATTACCGCCGTATTAACAATATCTTAGCTCACAGTGAACATAACCGACCTTTACATAATGATTTATATAAAGGTAATTTATTATTAAATAAAGCTACTAATAAAATTATGTTTATTGATTGAGAATATGCCTCAATGGGTGATAAGCATTTTGATTTAGCTTATTTTATTTGTGGCTCATTTTTAACCAAGGAGCAAGAAAAAATCTTCTTAGATGAATATGATTCATACTGAGAAGAGTACTTAATTCAGCAAAAGATTTTAGTTTATTATTTAACAATCTTATGAATTCATGCCCAAGACATAATGCCTTTTAGTGATGAATATTGCATTAATAAACTTGAAGAAACTATTCAAGAATATAATTATTTAAAAAAGAATAATTTATTTAGAAATTAAATAAAAACTGGATATTTAAATATCCAGTTTTATAATTTTGAAATTTATTTCTCTTTATTAGTTTAGTACTGTTTTTCCTTGCTGGTTGTTTAGTCCCTGGATCTAGCTAGAAGACTATTTCTGCTCCGTCCCTTAAATCATCTGCATTATATTTTCCATAATCATCGCTTTTGTCTTCAAGATAATTCAAAGCACTATTTCTAGCTTCTCTAAGCTTATGTAATTTATTTACTATATCAAGAAGGTATTTTGTCATTATTTCTTGCTAAATTTAGCATCTCCTGTAGGCTTCAGGCAAGGTCAAAATATTTTTTTAAAATAAATTTTAGTTCTACAATTAAATTTCCAAGTACACTTATATCTACCAGATGTTACTTCATTTTGAATATACTCTAAGGTAATTCATTTACGATTTTTTGTGCATTTTCAACAGTGTTAAAATAATCATTTATTTGTTTAAAGATTTCTAAAAATATTTCATATTCTTTAAATAATGATTCATTTTCACTTGCTTTACTAAAGAATTTAATTTGTTTAAATAAATCTTTTCCAGTTCTAAAATTAGATTTAAATTTATCAATATCTAGATTATCTTCTCAATTATTATTTTGATTTTTGTAATCAGTGATTTGAGTAAGTTCTTGTAATGAATTTAATTTAGCATTAAAATTATATAAATCTAGACAAGGCAGAAATATTACGATTTTGTCTGAATATTTCTGTCCTATCTAATTTAGCATGCTTAAAATCGTTTTACGCTTATAAATCATTAATGTTATAATTTAACTTTAAAGATTTATTTAATTGATTTTTTTGATATCTTTCCATGAATATGGAAAAGTTTGTGGTGTTGATCTATGTTTAATTATCTTTATAATTTTATTATCGCGTGTATGGTTTGTTAGAGCTAAAGAACTTATTTCTAAATCATAATCCAGCTTTGTTAAAATATCTTTTGCTTCCAAAAGCTCTTCCTGATATTTTTTGCTTTTTAATAAAGTCATTTGTCCTTTAACTTTTACAAGATGAAATGATGACATTAACAAAGTTTTTATGCTTGCAACAGCCCTAGCAGTAACAAGATCAAAAATGTTTTTTTCTTTTACTTGCTCAGCTCTAGTAGCATAAACTGATACGTAAGATTGTAAGTTTAATTCTTTTATAACTAAATTAAGAAATTTAACTCTTTTTTGTAATGGCTCATAAATATAAATTTGGTTTTTTGGTTTAGTTAAAACATATGGAATCGAAGGAAAGCCTACTCCAGCACCAATATCTAAAATCTTGATTTGTTCAATATTTTTAGTTATTTGGAGCATAAAAACTAAAGATTCATAAATTCCCTCTTCTCAAAGTCTTTCACCACTAAAACCAGTCAAATTCATGACTTTGTTTTTTTCTTCAATTAATTTAACATATTTTTCAAATAAACTAAAGTCTCATGAATTTTCAACACACAACTCTTTTACTTTTGTTTGATATGATTTTTTTGACATAAAAATATTATAAATAATTATAATGGGAATTTTAATTTTTGGTATGAAAAAATAATTTTTTTTGTATAATAAATAAGTTACTCTTAAAAGTAACCGTTCCAAAAAGGTTTAAGTAGTTATAAACTCACCTCAAGGACGAGCCACTTAATGGAGGTATTGCATGTTAGCAATTATCGAAACCGGTGGGAAACAACTTCTAGTTAAAGAAGGACAAACAATTTTTATTGAGAAAATTGAAGGACAAGAGGGATCAGAAGTAAAATTTGATAAAGTGCTTCTTGTTGTTACTGATAAAAGCTCAAAAGTTGGTTCTCCTTTAGTAAAAAACGCTTCTGTTACAGGTGTAATCGAAAAACAAGGTAAAGCAAAAAAAATTATTGTATACCGTCACAACGCAAAATCAACTCACAAAAGAAAACTTGGTCACCGTCAACCATATACACGTATTAAAATTACTGCAATCAAAGGATAATTAGAAAATGGCAAAGACAAAAGCCGGTGGTTCTACTAAGAACGGTCGTGATTCGCATTCTAAACGTTTAGGTGCTAAGTTAGGTGATGGACAATTCGCAACAGCAGGATCAATTATTTACCGTCAAAGAGGTACTAAGATTCATGCTGGTGAGAATGTAGGGCGTGGTTCAGATGATACACTTTACACTTTAATTGATGGTTACATTAAATACCAAAACAGAAGAAATAGAAAATATGTTTCAGTTTACACCGAAAGAAAACAAAACTAAATTATAAAAAAACAAGTTTTTAAACTTGTTTTTTTATATTTGAATTGTCTCTGCAATGTAAGTAATCAATTTTGCTCCATTTTTAATTAGTTGATTATTTCCATCATTTAAACCATATCCAGGAAAACAAAAGACGTCTTTACCATGTTCTAAGAAATAATTAACTAAGTGGTGAGTTTTAGATTTTTCTTTTGAAGAAAAATATATTAGCTGGTCCGCAAGTAAAGAAGCAAAGTAGTTATCATTTTTAAAGTTTTCATATTCAATATTACATTCAAGTGGATATTTACTAATTACTATTTCATTTTCAAAATTTATCATATCTAACCTAAAATAATCAATGCCTGATTTAGCAATATGAATAATTTTCCCGCCATTTTTTCGGTATAATTTAATAAGTTCTTGTTCGGTATATTTATAACCATTTGTGACTAAAGTAGTATTTTCAACTAGTTGTTTAATATTATCTAAAATATATTTTTGGGTAAAGGTGGTATATACTTCGTTAACTAAGTATACTTTGATATGGTTGTTTTTTAAGATTTGTGGATTACCTTTATAATAAAGTACAAATGGTGGTTGTTTGCTTAAAATTAAATTAGTAGGGTAATAATAATCAACCATTGTTAGATAAGATATATTTTGAATGTTATATTTTTGTTTTTGTTCATTTAATACTTGATCATTTATTTTTTGGCCGCTTTTAATTGCTTGATAAACTTTGCTATTATCTCCAGCATATAAATTTGAAAAATAGAATAAGATATCAGACACAATTCCTCCATTTTCAAGATAGTTAAACTTTAAAAAAAGAACTGAAAAAGAAAAAATAACTAAAAAGTTTCTTTTAGTTATCTTCTCTTTGGCTTGAAAATAGATCAAAGTTAGCATTTTCGCTTTCTGTTGCATCAATATAATTAAAATCATTTATTTTAGGTAAATCCTTTAATGAAGTAATGCGAAAATGATCATAAAACTTACTAGTTACTCCATATAAAATAGGTTTCCCCGGAGTTGGTGAAATACCAACTTCTTCAATAACTCCTTTTTCAACTAAATTATTAATAATTGAATCAGAAGCAGCTCCACCACGAATTTTAGTGATTTGTGATTTAGTAATTGGTTGTTTATATGCAACAATTCCAGCTACTTCAATTGCTGCATTTGATAATTTATTTGGTCTTACAATTGTTACAAGTTTTGATACATAATCTTTTATTGATTCTCTTGTTGCTAGTTTATAAATTTCATCATAATTAACAACTTTAAGTCCTCGGTCTTCTTGATTATAAGATTTATGAAAGTCTTGCATAACTTTTTTTGCTTCAGTCACATTATTTAAATTAAATACTTGCTTAACTTGTTCTAAAGTTAAACCTTCATCACCTTGAATATATAAAAGAGCTTCTAAAATCTTATTTTTCATTGTAATATTCTCCTCTGCTTATATAAATAGTATCAAATTGCTTTACTTGATTTATCACTAAATATTGTCTACGGGCTAAATCAAGTAAAGCAATTAAAGTAATGACAAAATGTTGAATTGTTGGTTGGCTAAAGATTTCTTCAAACTCAATTCTTTCTTTTTGTTTTAAAAGATCTTTAATAAAAGGAATAATTTCAGCTGGTGTAACATTTATTTTTTCGATTTTAGTTTTACGTAATTCTTTAGCATAAACTCGCTCAAACATTCTTCTTAAAGTTGAAATTAAAGTCATTGGGCTTGAATGTCCATCAAGTTTAGAATTATCATTTTCTAGAATAAAACCAACAATATCACTTGGTTTTTTAATAAAGATGTTATTACGATTTTCTTGGAAAGTTTTTAAAGCTAATTGAATATCTTTAAATTGTTGATATTCAATTAGATCTTGTAAAAAGACTTTCTTTTCTTCTTCAACTTCTTGAATGGTTTCTGGATCATTTAACATTAATTTTGCCTTTAAATTAACCATCGTTGAAGCCATTAAAAGATAATCAGCAGCAACGTCAATTTCACTTTCTTTAATTTGGTTAATAATTTCAATATATTGGGTTGCCAATTCAATTAAATCAACATTCATAATGTCGATTTTTTTGTCCTTAATTAAATCTAGTAAAAGATCTAATGGACCATCAAAAACTTCTTTGATTTTAAAACTATATTCTGATGAATAGTCTACTTTTTTGTATTTACTCATTTTTATTTATTTCTGCTTGAATTAAGTTTTGAACTCTAGTAGCTAAAGCCTTTGCTTCTTGGCCAATAATATCTCTTGCCTTAATCATTGGTAAAAAATTCACTGTTACTTTAGTTCTGGAAGTTTTTGAACTGTTAAATGAATCTAAAGTGCCACTAATTGCCACAGGGACAATAGGAATAAATTTTTGCAATGCGACTTTAAAAGCACCAGCTTTAAATTCACCTAATTCTTTAGTTTTGATACGGTGAGCTTCGGGGAAAATAATTCCAAAAGTTTTTTTATCCCTAATATAATCACCAAAAGAATTTAAAGTTTTAAGACTGTTACGAAAATCATTAGGATTTAATAAAAAAGTATCTAATAATTTTATAGCATGTTTAATAGTAAAAGATTTCCCTAATTCTTCTTTTGCTACAAAAGTTGGAATTCTTTGTTCACTATTTTCTTGGTAGTCTTGTTTTTGTAAGGCAACCATTAAAGCTAAAACATCGGTATAAGATTTATGGTTTGGTGTTAATAATACAGCACCTGATTTAGGTAAGTTATCTATGCCTTTAACAGTTAAATCAATATTATAAATTTTTAAGATTTTTTTTGATAAATAACTTAGTTTATGATATCTTTCATAAACTGGAACAAAATCTGGTGTTTTTTTATATTTTTTAGCTAAGCGTTTAATAGAGATAAATCTAAAAAATCATGGAATTGAAAAAAGAATCATTTTTATTTTGGGAATAATAGTCATAAGAATACTCCATCTATTTATATATTTATTTTAACTACAAAAGCAATTAGCCAATTTGCTTCATGACTAATTGAGATTGCAAAATTTTGAAAAGTTCAGCGGTTATTAAGTTTAACAAGGTTAATTTTTGAAAATTCAAAATATTGATTATCTGCTTTAAAAATAGCTTCTTTGATTGCCCAAGCCCTAGCTAAAAATAAAGCCTTATCCTTTGAATTTACAAGTTTTTTAAAAAGTTCATATTCACCATCAGATAAAATCCTCCTAGCGAATTTTATTGATTTATTTTCAAAACGTGAAATTTGTGTTATGTCTACACCATTACTTAGTAACATATAGTATTGATTATAACAGATTTATATATAAAATATGATTTTATTTTGTATAAAATGGATTTAGTTTATTAATAATACCATAAAAGATTTTAGCTCAATAAATTATTGAGATAAATTCTCCAAAAGTTTCTTCATTTTGCTTGGCAAAATTAATTTCTAAGTTTGTTACAAAACTATTATAAGAAATTAAATAATCATTAAAAACTTGGTAACTAAGATTTTTTAAACTATGAATTGTGCTATAGTCAATACCAGTTAATAAGTCATTGTATTGCACGTCAGTAGTAGGCTGGAAATCAAAATTGTTTTGGTTAATAGTTAAGTAAATTATTGCTTTAGGAATTTTACTAGTTAAAAGCATTTGTCCTATTTTTGAAATATCACTTGGAAAATTAGCGCTATCGCAAAATACATTATTTTCTGATAATAAATTATTTAATAAACTAGGTATAGAAGTTGCTAAAAAATTTAAGTTCTTATCATAAGAAACAAATAAATTTAGTTGATTTAAATTTTTATGTTGTTCTTCAAATTGCAATGTTGAAAAAAACCAAGCAAGTTTTAAACTTAAATTTAAGGATAAATCATATTCAAAAATATGATATTGGTTTTTTGCATATCCTTCAACAAGTTTTTTAATATTTATTCCTTGAGTTGCTAATAAAATTAAACTTATTTCAGTATAAAATAAAAAAGTTTCATTTAAACTGGATGAAATAATATGAATATTTTTATTGGGAATTTTATGATTTTCTAAATAGTTTAATCATTGACGTTTTCCGATAAAAAAGATTAATTTATCAATTAAAAAAAAACTTGAACGTTCACTAAATTTTGCCATAATCATATTAACAATATCACTGTTTTTTTGTGGGGATAATTCATAAAAACCATCAGTAAAAGCAATTGCAATATTGTTATTTTCATCTTCGCTAAAATACTTATCTAATTTTTGTTTTATAACATAAAGTTGCTTTTGACCATCCACAAAATGAAGTTTAATTCTTTTGTGATTTGAATAATTATTTTTACCTAAAATAAAATTAATGCAACTTTTAATTAAGTTTGTTGTCATGCTTGAAGCAAAAACAATTAAATGTTTTATACCGTTTGAATAAATGTTATTGCAAAACTTGATAATTGCATCAATTCCATTAATTGAATAATTAATTGCAATATCATCAAAATTCAAATATTCAGAACCTAGGAAATTTAAAGATTTTACCCTTTCAATGATTTCTTTATTTTTTTCTAAATAAACCTCATTTTGTAAATCAAAACCTTTAATAGTTATTTTACTCATTATCTTTTAGTCTCTTTTGGTTTTTAAGTTTATTAAAAACTTTTTGGGTATGGTTGTATAAGTTTTTAAATCCATTAGGTGTTTCTTGCAATTTTGAATAAATTCGACTTTTTAATTCGTTAGGGTGATTTTTTTTAAAACTACCATAACAAATTTGTTGTTTTATTTTGTTTAATTTACATTCTAAAGCAATGAAATTAATCATTTCTCCAACTTCAAATAAACTATATATATTCTTATTTGGATAATCTGAAATTTCATTTCTTAAAATGGTAAATTGTTGGTTTTCCTTAGTTTGTGCAATAATGTATTTTTGGGTTACCTTGCTTACTTTTGCGACTACTACATCACCATATTTATATTTTGAATTCATATTTACATTATACCTGAAAAATTTAGTTTTTATGCTTAGTTTTATACTTCTTAAATTTAGCTTATTTGGTATAATACAATTATTATATTTAATATAAATAAATTGTCATGAAAGGAGATCAAATGGAGAAAAATTACAACCACTTAGAAGTAGAGAAAGACTTGGAGCAAAAATGACGAAATAAAAAGTATTTTATGACTCATGAAGAAAGTAAGAAACCTTTTACTATCTTATTGCCACCTCCTAATGTAACAGGCAAATTGCATTTAGGACATGCATTAGATGTTTATATTCCAGATACAATTATTAGGTATAAAAAACTTAAAGGTTATGATGTAATGTGAATTCCAGGTATGGATCATGCTGGAATAGCCACTCAGTCAAAAGTTGAAGATGTTATATATAATCAAACTGGGAAAACTCGCCATGATTTAGGACGTGAGCAATTTTTAAAGCAAATTTGATCATGAAAAGAAGAATATGCTTCATTATTTCGAAAACAATGAGCAAGAGTTGGTCTTGCTCTTGATTATCAAAATGAGCGTTTTACTTTAGATAAAGAAGCTAGTGAAGCTGTTCAAAAAGTTTTTATTGATTTATATAACAAAGGCTATATTTACCGTGGTGTTAAAGCTGTAAGTTGAGATATTAAATTGCAAACTGCAATTTCCAATATCGAAGTTATTAATGAGCCTACTAAACAAATTATGTACTACATTAAATACAAAGTAAAAGAAACTAATGAAGATTTAATTGTAGCTACAGTTCGCCCAGAAACTTTACTTAGTGACGTCGCTATTGTTTATAATTCTAAAGATAAAAAATACCAAAAGTATCAAAACTTGCATGTTATTCACCCATTAACTAAAAAAGTTTTACCAGTTATTGCGGATGAATATGTTGATCCAGATTTTGGAACTGGTCTTATGAAACTTTCTGCTCATGCTGAAGCTGATATTGAAATTATTCAAAAATTAGGTTTAGAAATTATTGAATCAATTGATAAAAATGGAATTATCAATTATCCTAACTCACAATTTAATGGACTAGATCGCTCCCAAGCTAGAAGTGCAATTGCAAAATATTTAGAAGAAAATAATTTTATCTTAAAACAAGAAGAAGTTATTTCTAATGTCTGTATTTCAGAACGTAGCAAAAGTGTTGTTGAAATTTTAGTTTTACCACAATGATTTGTTAAAATGGATCAATTAAAAGATCACATTATTAATAACATGAAATCTAAAGACCAAGTTAAATTTTATCCAAAGAGACTAAAAGATACTATGAAGCAATGAATGTCAAAAATTCATGATTGAAATATTTCGCGCCAAATTTGATGGGGTCACCGAATTCCAGCTTGGTATAAAGATAATCAAATTAAAGTTCAAATTGATACTCCTGGGGAAGGATGAAACCAAGATGACGATGTGCTTGATACGTGATTTTCATCAGGTATAGCTCCTTTTACTTTTATGGGATGACCAAATGAAACTAAAATGCTTGAAAGATATTATCCTACTAGTTTATTAGTAACTGGTTATGATATTATCTTCTTTTGAGTTGCAAGGATGTATTTCCTTGGTCTTGAATTTATCAAACAAAAACCATTTAAAGAACTTTTATTTCATGGTTTAATTCGTGATGAAAAAGGTCAAAAAATGTCTAAATCTTTAAATAATGGAGTTGACCCTATGGATTTAATTGAAAAATATGGTTCAGATTCATTAAGATGATTTTTACTAACTAATACAACACCCGGTTTAGATATTAGATTTTCAACTCAAAAAATTGAAAGCGCATGGCGCTTAAATAATAAGCTTTGAAACATTGCAAATTATATAAATTTATTACCAAATCAAGGATCAAAAACAAAAAACGCTTATGATTATTGAATTTTAGATAAACTAAGCAACTTAAACAAAAAAATTACTAAGTTAATGAAAAAATATGAATTTGCAATTATAGGTTCTGAGATTTATAAATTTATTTTTAATTATTTTAGTAGCTGGTACATTGAGTTTTTAAAAACTACTCAAAATAAAGTTGTTGCTTTAGAAATATTACGTAAAACTTTAATTATTTTACATCCGTTTTTACCATTTATTACTGACAGAATTTATACTAATCTTTATCAAAGTGAATTATTAGAGCAAAAAATGCCAATGCTTCGTTCTTATCAAGCTTTTGCAGAAATTGATGAAGTTATTGAAACAGTAACAGCTATTCGTAAATACCGCGAAGAGATGAAAATTTCTAAAAAAGAAGTTATTGAGTATCAATATTCAAAGCAAATCAAAGCTAAATGAATTGAAATTATTAATCGCATGGCTAATGCTAAAGTAACTCAAAACAAAGATTTATTAATTGCAATTAATAACCATAATTTATTTATCAAACAATCTCAAGAACTAAAAGAAAAAAATAAACAAGAACTTTTAGATAAAATTAAACACATAGAATTTGAAATAGAAAGAGCACAAAAGATTTTAGCAAATGATAGATTTGTGCAATCAGCACCATCTGATAAAGTCGCAGCTGAACGCTTAAAATTAGAAAAGTATACTAACGATCTTAAAAAATATCAAGAGGAGCTAAAATGAAAATATTAAGCGGTAAAGAATTAGCTAAAATTGAAACTGAGAAAATCAAACAAGAACTTGCCAATTTAAATTACATCCGTAAGCCAATTTTATCAATTGTACAAGTTGGGGATAACGAAGCTTCTAATAAATATATTAAGGCTAAACTGAAAAAATGTGAAGAAGTTGGAGTCGAAGGAAGATTATATAAATTTGATGAAAAAATAACTCAAAACTCATTACTTAAAAAATTAGATTCAATTAACATAGAATCTGATGGTGTAATAGTACAATTACCCCTACCTAAACATATTCCAACCCAAGTTATCTTAGATTCAATTCCCTTTGAAAAAGATGTTGATGGACTTTCAACTCGTAATGAATTTAGACTTTATAATAAAAAATTCCAAAAAGCATTTATTCCAGCAACGGCTAGGGCCGTATTAGAATTAATGGACTATTACCAAATTAACTATACTAAAGATGTTAAAGTTTGTGTAGTGGGACGTTCACACGTAGTTGGTAAACCTTTAGCTCATTTAATAAAAAAATACGGTGCAGATGTAGCGACCTTTAACGAAAATACCGGTGTTAAAGGTGTTGAATCTGGTGATATTGTTATTGTAGCTATAGGTGTAGCTAACTATATTAAAGCTGAAAACATTAAAGAAGGCGCAATTGTTATTGATATAGGAATTAACTTAGATGATAAATTAACAGAAAAATTACACGGTGATGTTGATTTTGAATCAGTTAAAGACAAAGTTTCAGCCATTACTCCAGTTCCTGGCGGAGTTGGCCCAATGACAGTTGTTTGTTTACTTAAAAACTTAATTGATGCAATTAAATAATGGAGGAAAATAAATGAAAAAAATTGCAATTTTAACTTCTGGTGGTGATGCACCAGGAATGAATAATGCCGTTAGAGCAATTGCTAAACATGCTAAAGCCAATAACTTAGAGGCATATTTAGTTTATGAAGGATATAAAGGTTTATATAATAATCAAATTATACCAGCTGATAGTGTTGATTTAGATGCTTACATCAACCATGGAGGAACTTTTATTTATTCGGCAAGGTTCCCAGAATTTAAAGAAGCTAGTGTGCGCGAAGTAGCGATTAATAATTTAAAAAAATTAGGTATTGAAGCATTAGTTGTAATTGGTGGTGATGGTAGTTATAAAGGAGCGCAATTATTACACGAAGCAGGAGTTAAAACAATTGGACTTCCTGGTACAATTGATAATGATATTGCTGCTACTGACTATACTATTGGTTATGATACAGCGTTAAATACTATTGTTGATGCAATTGATAAAATTCGAGATACAGCTAAAAGCCACCAACGTATTATGATTGTAGAGGTAATGGGGAATGGGTGTGGTGATTTAGCACTTTATTCAGGTTTAGCTACTGGTGCAGAAATTATTGCTACGAATCAATATAAATTACCTGAAGATCAAATTGCTGCTACAGCCTTAGAACTAACTAAACAACCAGGCAGAAGAAGTATTATTATCGTAGTTTCTGAAAAATGTTATGATATTAAAAAACTAGAAAAACAAGTGCAAGAAACTACTGGTTGAGACACTCGCTCGAACCCATTAAATCACATCCAAAGAGGTGGAACACCAAGTGCCCAAGAAAGAATATTAGCTTCATTACTTGGCCAAAAAGCTGTTGATTTTCTTTTGGAAGGTAAATCTGGTATTTCAGTTGGAATTATTAAAAATGATATTGTTGGTATTCCAATTTTAGAAGCTTTATCAATGGTTAATGAATCAAAGAATAAATTTGTCCAAAAAGCAATTAAATTTAACAAACTAAATCAATCAAAATAATATGAAAAACCTATCTCATTGAGATAGGTTTTATTTATAATATATAAAAAAATGAAAATTTTAAACTATACAAATGATTGTGGAGAAATTTAGTTGGTTTTGAAAGTTTTTACAATGAGAAAAATCATAAAAAAGGATATTGATTAATAAATAAAGGAAAAATAAAAATGAATTTTGAATTATTTTATATAAAGTTATGAAGAGAATATATTCCTCTATTCCTATATATATAGGAATAAGAAAATAAAATTTAATAATTAAATAAATTACACTTTTCAAAATTTCCAACTAAATTTAAATTATTATTATTATTTATATTATAAAGGCAATAAACTTATTGAAAAAATTAAACTAAAGCATTACCTTATCTAAATATAGCAAGATAATGCAACTTATTAAAAAATGGCGGAACAGAGAGGATTTGAACCTCCGCGGGAGTTGCCTCCCCTACAGTCTTAGCAGGACCGCCTCTTCAGCCTCTTGAGTACTGTTCCATTTATATGTATATATTATAACACTATTCTTAAAATATGGAAATAAATCTTAAAATATTTTTTGTTAAATTTATATTATTATGTAATGCATCTTGCTTTTAACTTTGGCAATATGTAAGCAATGATAGTGATGATATAGGTAAAATACTTTAAATTTTCAATTTTAAATATTTTATAACTTATAAAGCTAAATAAATTGTTTAACTAATAGCTTAATTTTTAACATAATATATGTTAATTAATACTAATTTGTTTATTTTTTATTATTTATAGTTAAAACTTTAATTTCTTTAAGACATAACTTATTTACTTTGGATTTTTTATAGCTTAAAAGATGTTAATATCCTTGACTTAACATATACTATGTAGTAATGTATCTTTTCAAATTATTTTAAATTTGCATAAATGAAAGAAAAAAATGACAAAATAATTTGTCATTTTACATACGAATATTTCCAGTTGTTCTTGGGTATGGAATAGCATCACGAATATTTTCAGTTCCTGTAACATACATAACTAATCTTTCAAATCCAACTCCAAAACCTGATGACATTATATGACCAAAACGTCTGAGATCTAAATACCATTGTAAATCAGCTTGATCGATATTTAATTCTTTAACTCTAGTTAGAATTTTTTGGTAGTCACATTCTCTTTGACTTCCACCAATTAATTCTCCAATCCCAGGAACTAAGAGGTCAAAAGCAGCAACTGATTTACCATCATCATTTTGCTTCATGTAAAAAGCTTTAAAATCTTTAGGGAAGTTTATAACAGCTATTGGGCTGCTATAAACTTTTTCAGTTAAATATTTTTCATGTTCAGTAGCTAAATCTAAACCATAGTGAATATCTTGGTTTTCAAAGATATCTTTTACTTTTGCTAAATCATCAATTGCTTGGGTGTAATCAACGATCTTAATAGGTGAATTAATAAAACTTTTTAACCTTTCTATTAATCCCTGATTAACTAAATTTAAATATTCAAATTCACTTTTATGTTTAGCTAAAGTGTTTCTAATTATAACTTTAAGCATATCATCTGCTAAACTAATAGTTTTAGTTAGATCATAAAAAGCCATTTCAGGTTCAATCATTCAAAATTCAGCTAAATGTTTTTTGGTATTTGATCTCTCAGCACGAAAAGTTGGACCAAAAGTATAAATTTTTTGCATCCCTAATGCATAACTTTCGCCATGCAATTGGCCAGTAACCCCTAAAGTAGCTTTTTTATTTTTTCCAAAAAATGGCTCTGAATTAGAACTATCAGAAACATTGAATGTTTCTCCAGCTCCCTCACCATCATTACTTGTAATAATTGGACTATTTAAGTAATGAAATTCTTGGTTCATGAAGTATTTATGTACTTCATGAGCTAAAGTTGATCTAATGAGCATTATTGCTCTTAAAATAGTTGTTCTATGGCGTAAATGAGGCAAGTCCCTTAAAGTTTCAAGTTTAATTTCTTGGTTTTGAATTGGATAATCTTCTGCAACATTTTTATAAGCTACAAGCTCACTAGCTACTAATTCAATTGGTTGGGGCGAATTAGGAGTTGCTCGCAAGATTCCTTTGATAATTACTGCTGCTCCTGGACGTAGCGAATCTAATAATTCAAAATCAAAATTTGAACCTTTAAAAACAACTTGGAGATTTTGGATTGTTGAACCATCATTAATTTCTAAAAACCTAATTTTTTTATTTCCACGGTTTGAAGCAATTCATCCTTTAACTTCAACATCACTTCAATTATCGTAAAAAACAGGTTTTAACAAAAATGCTTTAATTGAGTCAATCATTTTTCCTCCTAAATATTATTTATCTTTTTAATAATATTAATTATAAATGTTTTTTTACTTTTTGGAATTTTTAATTCACATTTATTAATTAATCAGATAAATATTAATAATTATGGTAAAATTACAATACTATGGAATTGACAATGTATAATTCATTACACCAAATTAAAGATAAATATGAAAAACTCAAGGCTGAGTTATTAAATCCTGATATTTTTAATGATATTAAAAAATATAATAAGCTTAGTAAAGAAGTTAATTCAATTAATGATATTGTCCAAACTTTTAGCAACTATTTAAATGCTGAAAATAATTTAAATGCTGCTAAAGAACTTTTGTCCTTAGAAAAAGACCAAGAACTAATTGAATTAGCAAAACTGGAAATTCAAGAAAATGAATCTATTTTGAAAAAATTAGCTGCTGAACTAAAAATCCTAATTTTACCAAAAGATGAAAATGATGAAAAAGACGTTATTGTTGAAATTAGAGGAGCAGCTGGTGGAGATGAAGCAAATATTTTTGCTGGTGATTTATATAAAATGTATTCAAAATGAGCAGCGCAAAACAATATGAAAATTGCAATTTTAGAATCAACTAGCACAGAATCAGGTGGTTTTACCTTAATTACTTTTTCAATTAAAGGAGAAAAACCATATTCAAAATTAAAATTTGAATCTGGTGTGCACCGTGTGCAAAGAGTACCAGTTACCGAAACAAAAGGAAGAATTCATACTTCTACAGCAACAGTGACAGTTATGCCTGAAATTGATGAAGAGATAGATATTGAAGTTAAAGCAGATGAAATTAGAATTGATGTTTTTCGTTCGAGTGGTAATGGAGGTCAATCTGTTAATACTACTGATTCAGCGGTAAGAATTACCCACTTTCCTTCTGGCATCGTTGTAAGTTGCCAAGAAGGAAAGAGTCAAATTCAAAATAAAGATATTGCCTTGCGGATTTTAAAATCTAAATTATATGATTTAGAATTACAAAAAAAGCAAGCCCAAGAATCAGGTTATCGTAAGTTAGCGGGCTCAGGTGCAAGGAGTGAAAAAATTCGCACCTATAATTATCCACAAGATCGAGTTACTGACCATCGTATTGGCTATTCAACTTCTTTAACTTCAATTATGGCTGGTAAACTTAATGCAATTATTGAAGCATTATTAACAGAAGAACAAAACTTAAAATTACAGGATTCAAATCTTTAATGCCTAGTATTAAAGATTTATTATTGGAAAAAAGAAGATATGGTTTAGAGCAAACTATATCTTCTTTTGAAAGGGAATTATTAAAGCAAGGAATGCCAGTTCAAAAAATTATTGGTTACATTGAAATGGCTAATGTTAAAATTGATCTTTCACAAAAGGTATTAATTCCACGATATGAAACAGAGGAATTAATTTTAAAAGTTTTAAAAGATAATCAAATAAATAAGAGTTTAAATGTTTTAGATTTATGTTCTGGTTCAGGTTTTATAGGCCTAGCTTTAAAAAAAGCTATGCCTTTATGAACTTTAACCTTAGCTGATATTTCTTTTGAAGCAATTAAGCAAGCTAAAATTAATGCAAGGCAAAATAATTTAGATGTAAATATTACTCAAAGTAATTTATTTGAAAACCTATCGAATCAAAAATTTGATTTGATTATTTCAAACCCGCCTTATTTATCAACTAATGAAAAACTTGATAAATCCGTTTTAGATTTTGAACCACATGAAGCACTTTTTGCACAGGATCAAGGATTGATGTTTTATAAAGAAATTATTAAAAAAGCAAAAGATTATTTAAATCCTAATGGTTTAATTTATTTTGAAATTAATCCATTACATTATGATTGATGACTTAATTTAACAAAAAACTACAAAATAGAAATACTTAAAGATATCAGTCAAAGACCTAGAATTGTTAAATTTAAGTATTAAAATTCATTCAATATATTTATATATATATAACTGTATTTTTATGGTATAATATAAATATAATTTTGATTAATAAAATAAAATTTTAGTAAAGGATACAATGAAACTTAGAAGAAAACATAAAATTGCTATTTTAGCTATCGGCACAGGACTAACTGCCACAGGTCTATTTACAACGATACAAAGTCTGCAACTTAGTGCTGAAAATAGACACAAATATAACGTTAATTCAACCTTAAAAACATTTTTGGATAATGATGAATCCGATCCTAAAAATTCAATTGTTAATACTTATGACGCAAATTTAGAACGTAAACCACAAGACCCTGAACCAACACCACCGCAAAAAGAAATTGAAAAACCAGTTCCAATTGTAACAGAACCGCCTAAGATTATTGAGCCTGCACCTGAACCAGTTCAACCAGATCCAATTAAGCCAGAACCTGAACCAGTTCCTGTTCCTGCACCTGTACCACCAGTTGTTGATCCAGCTCCTGTTCCACCAGATGTTGTTCCTGAACCTGAACCGGTACCAATTAAACCAGATCCAGAACCATATCAAAGAGTTCAACGTCGTGAACGTAGGGAAATTAATCAAGGAGGAATTAAATATCTTGCTGATATTGATGTTTTAAATCCTCCTAGAGATGAATCATATGATATTCAAAAAGGTTTAGCCAACCGTGTTCCATATCAAAATGAATTTGAAGAAGTTACTGGTATTACAGGAGCTTTGACAGAAGAAAACATACGTTTAAGTGGAGTTATAGCTGCAAAAGGTGCTAAAAAGAATGATTATATTTTCCAAACAAAAGGTGTGGGATATTATGATTTATTTCATAACGAAACTCAAGATATTGAAAATTTAAATAACTATCTTGATAAAGATGGTGGAGCTCCTGAGCAATTAGGTAATTTATATGCTAGATATGAAAGATTATTAAATAATCCAGAATTATTAAAAACATACGTTGATGAAACTGCTTTAAAAAATTGAGATAGATGGTGAAATGATACTAAGATTGTTGAGTGAACACCATATAGATCAAACCAAAAAGTTAGAGTTCCATATGGAAAATTACTTATCTTAATGCATATTGATCATAATAAAATTAAAAAAGTTAGCGCTGAAGTGCAAAGACAACTTTCAAAAGGATATGTTATCCCAGACGAATATACTCAAACTTGAGTTAACGAAAAAGGAGAATGAGAATCTTATACTTTTAGTCCTCCAGTTAACAACGTTCAAAGACGTTATACTGAAGATAACAAATATAAAAAGGTTTTAGGAAATAATTCACAATGACCAACAAGAAATTCAGATGATATAAGACGTGGTAAATATGCTAACTGAACAGATACTAACTTAAATCAAGAATTTATTAATCGCGGTTATGGTGATTTAATTAAAGGTTATGGAATTACTATTACTAAATATACCCGTAATGAAGCAATTGAAAATGTTAGCCGTACTGAAGCAACGGTTGTTGAAATCGATGTTGAGCAACCAAATGCATATAAAAATGCTCAAGAATTAATTGAACGTTTACAAAGAGATAAGATCGAAATTACTGGTTATCGGATTAAAAATATTGGTAGAGTTGGTGCCGACCAAAATATGGATAAAATTTTTGCAGCACTTCCAAACAAATTGCCATTATTAGAATTATTCTTTGCTTCTAAAAATACTAGTGCAATTAGATTTATTAAAGACAAAGAAATAGATGAATTAGCAATGTATACAGATCAAAAACTTAATGGTAATGCAAATGATTGAGCTATTAACCCTTGAGCTTTAAATAAAGTTGCTTGAGTTAATATGAACGATTATAACGTTAACTGAGCTTACTTAAATTCTGATGAACGAATTTATACCAGAATTACTTTTGACAACTTATCATTTGATGAAGAAGATGTCAAAGGATCTAATAGTAAATTTGATTTAACTAAAGTTAATGATGGTCTTAGAATGGCTTATTGAACTAGAAATAACGAAAGAATTTTCCAAGGTGGTTGAGGAGGTGGTAATAAACCTGATTCTGGACGTGATGGTAATTCATATCCATTAGGAGTTGATTTTTCTAACGCTCCAAGTATTAAAACTTTAGCCGGAATGGTCTTTCGTGATATTTTAGGTAAAAATAGCTCTGTAAGAAGACTAAAACGTATTAAACTATACAACAATTCAGATACTTGAGAAGTATCAGCGGCTGAGATGAATATTGCTCAATTTAGTGACATTTTAATTACTGAAGGTCCACAAACCCCAGATGATCGTTCTAAGATTTTCTTTAGTAACGGTAAAACTACAAAGAAAATTAAATTCTTTGCTCTTTCTCCAGGAACCGGAGAAAGTCTTAATGCTAAAGGAATTAGCAACTTGCGTACTTTAATTTCTTGAAGTGACAATACTTTTAATTCTAATACTGAAATTATCGTTCAAACAGGTGAAACTAAGATCCTAGAAACTTTAAAAAGTGCAGGATTCAATGCACGTTTTGAAACTGAAGATGATCTTTACCAAGTAATTTAATATTTTAAACATAAACCTAGAGATTTGCTCTAGGTTTATTATATGAATCTTAAAATTAAAACATGTAATTTAATTGAATGTTTTTTCTATTTATTAAAATTTAAAAGTTTATTTCGATAATATTCATATTGTTTTTGCCGAAGGTTTATTTCAGCTGGTAAACCTTGAGTTAGGTTGTTTGTGTAGTTTGAGAAATTGTCTAAGATCGCAACTATTTGGTTTTGGAGTGATAGAGGTGGGATAGGGATAAGTATTTCTAAGATATCAGGCATATAAGGATGTTGAATGCCTGCACCTCTGTAATATGATGCTATTAGATCTAATTTATTATTTAAAACATAAAATAAATATTTTATGTTTAGTTCATTATTATCTTTAGCAATAGCAATAACATTTCCTCCAGTAATAAATTTACCTTTATAATATTGCACTAATGCATTACCACCAGTAGGAAGGTAAATAACTTCTCCTTGATCAACATATTTGTCAACTTTTGCTTCGTTAGCAAATATGTTAGTTTTATTCGTAGTTAAAATTTTGATTGTTCCATCTTGAGAAGTTAAATCTTTAAGTTCTTTAGCACTAAAGTATTTTTTATATTTAATGATTTTTTCTTGTTTACTTGGATCAACTTCTTGAAACTTTTTGTTTCATGTTGTTATTTCTCATAAATGTTTGGTTTGGATTTTATACCCATAACTAACTAAATCCAAACCAAAGACATATTCAAGTAATTTATTTAATCCAGAATTATCGTCTCTCTCTCTCTCTCTCATAATATCATCTATATTAAATGATAATAAGAGATTGCGATAATATTCATATTGTTTTTGTCTTAATTGTATTTCAGAAGGCAGGCCAATTTTGAGATCTTTACATATCTTTTCAAAATTGTCTAAAACTTCCGCAATTCTGTCTTGTACTGGAAGGGGTGGGATGGGTAAACTGAATTCTTGTAAAATTGGAAGTGTAATATATGATATTACTCCATTTAGTGATTTTTGGCTAATATAATCCTTAAAGGAATTATTTATGTAATGCAATAAAAATTTAGGATTTACTTCAATAAAATTATGTAAAACATAAGTCCTTTGATATGCATTAAATTTACCATTATAATAATTTGTATGTCCTATATTACCATTACCAGAAAGCAAGATTGCCTCAGTATCAAAAGCATATTCATTAATAGAATATGGTTTTGCATGACAAGTAAAAAATGGATATATTCCTCCATCAACTGCATCTTTAGCATTCAATTTACCAGTTGTTATTGAACATAATTCTTTTAGTGGTTTATACTCAACCTTAACTTTTGAATCATCAAAAGATAAAAGTTTATCCCTATAATATTCATATTGCTTAATTCTGTCCTTAAGCTCTGTTGTAAGCTCTGTTGTAAGCTCTGTTGTAAGCTCTGTTGTAAGCTCTGTTGTAAGCTCTGTTGTAAGCTCTGTTGTAAGCTCTGTTGTAAGCTCTGTGAAATTGTCAAGAATTTTGACAATTTCGTCTTGGATCGCGCGGGGTGGGAGTGGGACATCAAGGTTATGTACAGTATCAACTGATAAGGCTGGTATAGTTCCAAAAACTGATTCAATTAATTCTGATTCTTTATTCTTTACAACATAATATAAATATTTTGAATCAATATTATCTTTTAAATCAGTTATTACTCAACAAGCATCAATTGCTCAAAACTTTTGAGTTTCTCATCTTACAAGTCCTGCAGTACCATAACGAGCAATTGATGTAGTATTTTCATTGTAATTATAGTCATTCCAATATCCTATTGGTTTAAAACCCCCACTCATTACTGGATACCCATGCTTTAGCAACTGACTCTTAGTAAGTCTTCTACCACTTTTGCACTTTGCAACCTCACTTAGTTTTTTGTACTCAACACCACCAGGACATAACTCATTAATAAGCTTTTCTATTTTATTCATTAATCCTCCTATAACCTATAATATATATTTTTATATATTATAGCAATATTTTATATATTTATTATAATAGTAAATATATAAAATAGCATACTCATATATCGTTTTAAATACTTATTTAAACTTAATTATAAAATAAATAGTTATTTGTTTAATTCAAATATAACATCCTTTATAAAAAGAGGCTAGAAATATAATTGTAAAATGGTACTTTTTTTCTAATTTTTAACCCTTTTTTTCAAAGTATCATTTTATATTAAGGAAATTCGATTCTGAAAGTATTTTGATTGCAATCGAATAAAATTGGAATTACATCATTGAATGAACTTGGCAACATCGCTTTTGTGTCAGTATTTGTGCCAAATTATGTATAATATTTGTTCAAATTGAGTTCATCTAATTTTTAGTTCAAGCAATCAACATGAGCTTGAAAATTCTAACTTATTTTCTTGTTTTAAATTCATTGTAAAACGTAAAAATCAGTATTTAAAAATAATGTTATTATCTTAAATATTATTTCCCATCTTATCATTTATTTGGAAGTATTTTTAATTAAGAATAATTACTTAAAACAATATCATTTAATACAACGAGATTAATATAAATCTATATCAAATTATTTTGAAAACTAGAAAATTGGTATAAAAGAGTTTTGCTAAACATTATTTATAATTTTAAATATTTATATCTTAAAAAATAGAAAGATAAAACTCCTCAAGTAATATGAGGAGTTTTTAATATAGATTTATAAAATAAATAACTTTATTATTCATTCATTTCAACAGTATTATCTTTAATAGTAAATTTATAATTTTTAGTTAGTAAATTATGATTTGGCTTATTGATATCTCAAAGTTTAACTATAGTAAATCTACCATTTTCTCATGGTAAGAAAGGATATATCTCAAATTTTACTTTTCCATCTGATTCATCACTTAGTTTACGAGTTTTTCAATGACTACCATATCCATTGGTCGTATCTTCTAAATAACCATTATTTGCATTATTCATTATTTCATATTTAAAATCTTTACTTTTAATTTGTTCATACACTTCTTTTGTGGAGATTAATTCTAATTTTATGTATCTATTGTTTTGAGTATCTTTAACAACTTTTAGTGATTCTATTTTTAATTCTTGTTGTTGATTTGTTTGTTGTATATCACTAGATGGATTTGATGAAGTTTGCTCTTTGTTATTACTTGTTGAATTATCTGGACTAGTAGTTGTTTGAGTTTGAGAGGAATCACTTGTCTTGCTTGATGAACCAGATTCAGTATTAGCATCACTTTGAGTATTTTCCTTGTTTTGAGTTACTTGTGTATTTCCATCAGTATTTCCTCCTGATGTTCCTCCATTATTTTGGGTATTGTTTGCATCAGGATTTTGAGTTTCAGTACTTTTGTTCTCTTCTTCTTTTGGTTGCTCTGTTGAAGGAGTAGTTGTAGTTCCTGGCTGACTTGAGCTACCTTGTTGGTTTGTGCTGTCATTTGAAGGAGTAGGTTCTTTAGGAACCTGAGTTTCTTGATTATTTTGCGTATCTTGAGAAGGCATTGCAGTCTTAGCAGTAGGAATAGTTAATGAATCATAGTATTCTTTATTATCATATTTATAGGTGATTTTTAACACTCTAGTTTCAGTATTAAATTCTGCTATAAATCTTTTTTTATTGTTATTTACTGCTGTTCCTTCAAGTTTTGCTACTTCAAAAGTTTCTTTTAGTTTTAAAAGAGCTGTCTCAGGTTTACCACCTGATCCTTGGATTGAAAGGTATACTTGTTGGTTTGTTTCATTAGTAGGACCATAAATTTGCATTTGTTTTAATCTTTGGTCATTCTTTTGTGCATCTTTTGCTAAATATTCTTTTAATAATTTATCAAATCTAGCTCCTAAGTCATCAGCTTCACTAAATTCAAATAAATTTAATGTCACAGGATTTGCTGGATCACCACCAAATTGATCAGTACCACCAAAGTTAGGTCCTGTGTTTCTTTGTGGTTGCTCAGCTTTACCAGTTCCTTGATTATTTTGAGCTTGCTCTTTTAGATCAGCAATTTTTGCAACTAGTTGATTTAATAATGTTTTTTCACTAGTTAATTTATCTTTAACATTTTGTTCAAGATTATTAAATGCATTTAAAGCATTATTAACATTAGTTTCATCCTCTAATGCAAGAGTATCTACTGTTTTAGCTAAAACAGTAGCATGAGTATTTTTAAAATTATTAGCTGCTGTTTCAGTTTGATCAGGAGCAGGTGCTGGAGCTGGTTTGTTTTGTGCTTGTTTAAGCTCCAAAATCTTAGCATTTAAATTATCTAATAAGGTTTTTTGGCTTGTTAAATTATTTTTAACAGCTTGCTGTAATGAGTTATAGGCATTTAAAGCAGCTGTAACCTTAGCTTCATCAGGTAAAGTTATATTACTTATAGTTTTATTTAAAACTTCGGAGTGAGTTGTTTTAAAACTATTTGCAGCTGTAACATTAGGATCAGGTTGAGGCGTAGGCTCAGGATCTTTTGGTTTTTGCTGTGAAGTACAACTTACAGCCCCTAAGGTTGTAATTGTTAAAATATTTGTTGTTATAAGTGTAAATTTACGTAATTTCATTATTTTTACCTCCATAATGAATTGTTGTATATATTTATGTAATTAAATTTAAAATAAATAAATTTATGTTTTCATACTAATTATATATATATATATATATTAGAAGTAAAAAGTTATGAAACTTGTAGTATTAAGAATTATATTTAAATTAATTTTTTTATAAAGATATATTTATTAAAAATAAGTTATATTTAATTAAACCTATACAAGGTTATCAAATATCACTTTAACAATTAATTTAATAAAATACTAAAAATTATTTATAATATATTAATTATGAGATTACGTTTTGATAAAACAGCACAAACTAAACTTGAAGAATCAAATTTTTATTTACGAAACTTTCCAATTCAAGTTTTTCAAACTGATGTAATAGAAATAGGAGCAGGAAAAGGAGAAATGATAGCTCAGCTTGCTTTAAATAATCCTAAAGTTCGATATTTTGCCTTAGAGAAATATCAAACTGTAGCTAATAAAATTCTAAGTAAAATAAAACAATATAATTTAATGAATTTATATATAATTACTAAAGATGCTAAAGAAATACCTGAAATATTTCAAGGACAAGTAAAACAAATCTGACTAACTTTTTCTGATCCATGACCTAAAAATGCACATGAAAAGCGTCGCCTTACTTATAAAACTTATTTAGATTTATATAAAAATTTATTATCAAAAGATGGCGAAATCTGGTTTAAAACTGATAATGATAAATTATTCAATTATTCAATTGAATCTTTAAAAGCTAATAATTGAATAATTTGTGCGAAAACAACTGATTTGCATCATTCTAAATATAATGAAAATAATTATCAAACAGATTATGAAATTAAGTGAGCAAATCAAAATAAAAATATTAATTTCTTAATAGCTAAATATAATTTAAAGGAAGAAAATGGCTCAAAATAACTTTAAAGAAAAATTAACAAAATATTTATCAATTAATGCGATGTCTCGTTATGAAGAGCCAATCGTTTATGAACTAAAACAAAATATTTCTCCAGTTTATCAAGTTTTACGTGATAAACTGGGCTCAGTAATTTTTTATAAGCCTTCTAAATATCATAATGCACCTAAAGTTATGATTGCTGCACACATGGATGAAGTTGGTTATATTGTAAGATCTATTTCTAAGACAGGACAATTATTACTTTCACCAATAGGAGGAATTTGAGCTTCAACAGTAATTGGAACTAAAGCAATTTTAAAAGCTTCAAGTGGCAAAACTTTTAATGGAGTTTTTGGACATACAAGTATTCACATTATGCAAAGTGAAAAAATCGTTAAAGCTTTAACTAATGATGAATTATATGCTGATTTTGGATTTAAAGATGATAAAGAAGCAATTGACCAAGGAGTAGAAATAGGTGATCCAGTTTTTTTATCTGGTGAAACAATTTATTTTGCTAACGAAGATCTAATTGGTGGAAAGGCAATGGATAATAGAGCTGGTGTTGCAATTTTAGAACTAATTGCTAATGAGTTGTCTAATGTTGATCTTAAAGTAGATTTATATTTAGTTGGAACAGTTCAAGAAGAAGTAGGCACTAGAGGAGCAAGAAGTTCAGTATCATTAGTAAAACCAGATATTGCTATTTCTTTAGACACTACTTCAACTCATGATACAATTGGAACAATCCCTGGTACCACTGCTTTATTTAAAGGAGCCGCTATAAGAGTTAAAGATGGTGGAACATTAATGGACCCAAAACTCATTGATATTTTTATGAATATTGCACAAAAATATCAAATTAAAGCTTATAAATTTGTGGCCGCAGGTGGCGGCACTGATGCTAAAGAATTACAATATTCGCCCAATGGTGGAGCAGCTACTTTAACTTTATCACTTGCTCAAAGATACTTACATAGTCCTATTGGAGTATGCGCAATTAGCGATTTATTAGCTACTAGTAAATTAATTATTAAATTCTTAGAAGATTTTGAAGAAGAATCTTATAATATCTTAGATATAAATAAAAATATAGTATAATTTATTAATATTATATATTTGGAGGACAATATGGTTGAAATGTCAACTGGACTATTTATTTTAATGATTATCCTTGTCGTTATCGGAGCAATTGTAGCTGCTGGATTAATCACATTTTTTCTAACAAAACGTTTTTTTGAAAAACAATTACGTGAAAACCCACCAGTTAACGAAAAGATGCTTCGTGTGATGTTTAATCAAATGGGTAGAAAAGCAAGCGAAACTCAAATTCGTCAAATCATGCGTTCAATGCAAAATGCCAAAGATAATTAATTTACATTACATAAATTCATTATGTCAAAATAATGTTTTTTTATTCCTATAAAGGTTAATTTAAAATGCTAAATCCACAATTAAAAGCTAAATTAAAGTATAATCCACTTTTTAAAATAATTAATAATTTATATTATAGATGAACAAAATTATCTAAGTTAAAATATTTATTATTTACTTATTTATTTATCATTATTGTTTCTAGTTTATTTTTATGAAGTCCAATTACCCAGGTTAACCCAGATGAAGATTGATATAGGCCAAAAAATTATTTAAATGCACTTTTTACGGTTTCAAGTGCTTTTAGTAATACTGGCCTTGTTGTTTATGATTCATACTTGCATTGAAATATTCTAGGACAAATTTTTCTGGCTATTTTGATTTTAATGGGCGGTCTTGGAATCTTTGTTTTAAAATTTTATATTTTTAATTTTATTTTTAAACGTAATATTAAAACTATGAATGCTTATAGAATGTTACAGTATGAAAGAAACCATAATGATGTTAATAAAATTGGAAGTTTATTAACTACTTCTGTGACATTTATTTTAGCTGTTTCGTTCGTTTCAGGTTTTGCTTTAAGTTTTTATTTTTATTATGCTGAGCCAATTCATACTTTTGGTATTAAACAAAATTTAGATGGTTATATTAACCCTCAAGGAAATTGATCTTTGGCTTTTAGGTTTGGTTTTTTTCATAGCATCTCAGCAATAAATAATGCTGGTTTTGATTTAATTTCAGGTCGCTCGTTAATGCCATATTACCAAAACTATGCCTTACAACTATGATTTATAGTTTTATTAATTATTGGTGGCCTCGGTTTTCCGGTTTTATATGATTTAAATCGTTATATAAAGCATAAACTTAGAGGAAAAAAACATAAATACAGATTTTTATTATTTACTAAAGTTTCAACTATTAGTTATTTTTTAATCTTTTTAGTTGGTTTTGGCATTTTAATTAGCTTCGAAACGTTATCAATTAATGCTAATACAATTTGGAACAAAGTTTATGTTCCAGATTCATTAAAAAATGATTATAGCAAATGAGTTTTAGTCTTAAATCAATATAGTCAAAACACTAGCGAGCAAGGTCAACTAATTTATCAAGAATTACTATCATTACCAAATTTAGAAGATCAATCAACTTTAACAAGTGATGTAGCTAGAGAATTTTTTAATCTTTTAAATAAAAAACATCTAAATTTAATAAAAGTTTTTGATTCTAGTGGAAATTTAATATCGGCACAAGAAGGTACTTTAAAAGACTTTTTAACTCACGGTCAAATGTATGGTTCAACTTTTGACAAAGTCTTTGCAATAATTTTTACTTCCTTATCAACTCGTAGTGCTGGTTTTGCAACTGTTAATATGCGTGATTTTACTAGAAGTAGTTTTTTTGTATTATTAATTATGATGGTTATAGGAGCTGCCCCTTCTTCAACAGGGGGAGGAATTAGAACTACAACTTTTGCCATTGTTTATTTAACGATTGTTTCAGTTATTTTAAATCGTTCAAAAGTAAGAATTTTTAAACGAAGTATTAACCCAGAAACAGTGTTTATGGCTGGACAAGTCTTTATTATTGGGTTAATTGTATTAGTTACTTCTTCGTTTATTTTATTTACTTCGTTTGATATTTTAGGAGGTCAAATAAATACTGACCAAATTTTATTAAACCGCAACTTTCAATTAGATGCAACTTCATATGAGGCTGAACATATATGGTTTGAAGTGGCTAGTGCTTTTGGAACTGCTGGGCTTTCTACTGGAATAACGAAAGATTTGAATATCATCTCAAAAATTACTTTAATTTTTGTGATGTTCATTGGCCAATTTGGAATTTCTTCTTCACTTTTAGTTTGAAAACGTAAAAAAAGTAATCAAAGACATTATGAATATATAACTACTGATATAGTTATAGGTTAGGAAAATATGAAATTTGGATATTCAGATGATATTGTAGTAATTGGGCTTGGCCGCTTTGGACAAGCTATTGTAGATGAATTATTAAAGTTAAATAAAAAAATCACTTTAATTGATAATAACGAAGAATACTTGCGCCGCTACAAAGATGATATTGAAAATTTAATTGTTGGTGATGCTGCTGATACTAGACTTTTAAAAGCTAACAAAATCAATACTACTGGAACAGTAGTTGTGGCTGTTCCAGATAATATTGAAATAGTGGCTGCTCTTTTGGAATTAGGAACTAAAAACATTATCGCAAGGTCAACTACCCCACGACACGCAAGAGTTTTGCGCCAAATTGGGGTTGAATTAATTGTAAGCCCTGAATATGAAACAGGAAAACGTACTGCTTTAATAGCTGCAAATAGTTCTTTTTTAAGATATTCAGATAACTTACAAGAAATTGGTGATGACTTTGTTATTGGGACAACTGCTATAAAAAATTCAAAATTAAATAATAAATTAGTTAAAGAAGTTGATTTTAATAAGCGTGGAGTAAGTTTAGTTTTAATCAAAACTAAAGGGATAAGCATCCGTCCTACTGGATCAACTCCATTACACCAAAATGATATTGTAACTATCATTGGTGATATTTCTGATGTTAATAGTGCTTTTGAATGATTGCAAGAAGAATAATTTTGAAAAACCTTTATAAAATGAGTTTGTTTAAAAAGCTCATTTTTTTATTGCTTTTTACTTGGAAGTTGTGTTAATAAGTGGTAAAATTATATTGGATGGTGGGAAAAAATGTCAAATATTATTTATGGTACACATTCGCGGAATATGGATGGGAAAAATCGAGTTGTTTTACCACCACATATTAAAGAGTACTTAGGAGCAAATTTTATGATATCAATTGGCTTTGATGGTAATGCTGATCTTCGTACTAAAGAAGAGTTTGCCAAGTATATTTTAATGCTTGAAAATCAAAGTGTCTTTGATAAGAAGGCTCGAATAATAACTAGATCCATTTTAGGAAATAGTTTTGAAGTTACTCTTGATAATATGAATCGCATTAGTTTACCAAAACAAGTGGTTGATAGACTCAACATCCAAAAAGAAATAATTTTTATAGGTGTAGGAACCTTAGTTGAACTTTGGTCTGCTGAATCATATAATAGTTTTGTTAATGAGCATTCTTTAGAAGACATTGCTGCTATAGCACAAGAACTTTCGCAAAAAAATAATAGATAAGTTACATTATTCAGTAATGCTCAAAGAAACTATTGATTCATTAAAGATTAAACCTGATGGAATCTACGTAGATTTAACATTAGGTATGGGTGGTCATTCAGCAGCAATTCTTAAAAAACTCACAACGGGACATTTATATTGTTTTGATAAAGATCAATTTGCATTAAACATAGCAAAAGAACGCTTATCAAAAATTAGTCCGAATTTTAGTTTAATTAAAAGTGATTTCAAAAATATAAAATCAAAATTAAACGAATTAAACGTGAATCATGTTGATGGAATTATAGCTGATTTAGGCTTTTCTTCTCCACAAGTAGACCAAGCTGAACGGGGATTTAGTTACAATAAAGATGCCATTTTAGATATGCGCATGGACCAAGAGCAAGAATTTTCTGCCTTGGAATTAATTAACACTTATTCACAAGATAGTTTATGCCAAATTTTTCGTGATTACGCTGATGTAATGCTTTTTAATAAAGTTGCCAAAGCCATCATTTGCAACCGGCCAATTACAACTACTTTGCAACTAGTGGAAATTATCAAAGACGCATATCCTGCAGCAATTTTAAGACAAAAAAACCCTGCCAAACAAATTTTCCAATCCTTAAGAATTGAAGTAAACAATGAACTCAGTTCATTACAAATTATGCTTAAAGATGCATTAGATTTATTAAAAGAACAAGGTATATTAGCAATAATTACTTTTCATTCAATTGAAGATCGCATTGTTAAGAAATTTATTAAACAAATTACAAATTCTAACATTCCTTATAAAATGCCTGTGCAAGAGGATAAAAAATATCTCACAAAACAAATATTGCCTTCTAATACAGAACTAGAAGAAAATAAAAGATCTAAAAGTGCAAAATTACGAGTGATTAAAAAACTCTTTTAGAAGTTAAACCTTTTTCCCATTATAATTAAAGCTAAATAATTAAATAATAGTTTTAAACTAAAACCGACTATTTGATCACAGTTTGTTTTAGTTTTAAAACTTTATAAAAGTTATTTGATTTAATATTTTTACTAATTATTAGCGCGCATTAATAATTTCTAAATTATTAAAATAATTACTAAAAACAAACTAATTTTAACCTTTTATAAAATTTAATAGTTTTATGATATTTACTTTTTAAACTTGTTTAATAATATTAGCTAAATTAATAAACATAATAAAAATAAATTAATGAAAGTTATTAAATTTATTTGGTTTTATAGTATTAGAAACTTCCTAAAAATAAATATTATTGTTTCCACCTAAATTAATTTAACTTCTAAGTAATTAAAATTTTTCTTAAAGATCAAACTAAAACAAGTGTATTAACCACTTGTTTTTTAACTTAACCTTTATTTTTGTTTTTTTATTTTTAGTGTATGATAATATATATAATATATTATATGGCCTCAAAACTTAAAAAAGGTACAGAAACGGAAGATATTATGAAAAAGAAATTTAGAAAAAAAAGAAGTTTATTTATAACATTATTAGCACTGGGAATTAGTACTAGTGTTGTTACAGCGTGTCAAGCACCTGGTAGCTCAGAGCGTATTAGAGGTTCAGATCCTACTGATCCAAAAACCCCATCTCAAGAAGAACAAAAAGAAAAAGAGAAATTTGACTTTGTTACTACTGAACCTAAGAATGGAAATGCAAAACAAACAACTGATAATACAGTTGAAGTAAATGTACCACGTAAAGTATCTGATAACTTAATTCAATCAAATCAGAAAATTAGATATATTTCATTAGGAGATTCAATTAGTGCTGGATTTGATGGTACCTTACCTAAAGATTACAAAGGAGCTTTAGAAGTTAATAATTCAATTTCAGGTTTATCGTTTGCCTCATTTTTAGCAAGAATGTTAAATCAAAACAATCGTGTTGAATCATTTAACAACTATGCTATTAGTGGTTCAACTACTTTAGATTGAATGAGGTTTTTCAATTTTGAATTAGATAATCAAAAATTAAACACTAATAATAGTGTCATTTTTAAATCACTTATTGATAAAAAAGAAGCAATTATTGCAGAGCTAAAAAATGCTAACTTAATTACTTTTACTTTAGGAGCAAATGATTTCTTTGGATTATTATTTGAAAGTTTTAGTAATAGTGATACTTTAAATTTAGTTCAAAAGTTTTTTGAAAATAAACCTGTTTTAGGTGATGCGATCAAATTTGTTAATAAATTATTCCAAAAAGCGTTGCCAGAAATGAAAAAACGTTTAGTTGCTTTTTCAAGACAATTAAAAAAATTAGCACCAAATGCTAATATTAACATAATATCTTACCCAATGCCATTACAAATGCTTTTTAATGTTTTAAATCAGTACATTAATCAGAATTTACTTGGTAATTTAGTCAATATTAAAGTTTTTGATTTATTGCAAGAAATCATGAATGATTTACTCAAAGAAGTTGCTGATGCAGCAAAAATTAATTATGTTCATACTTATAATAATGAATTTTGAACAAAAAATGCCAAAGATCTTTCTGCTATCTTTTTTGACATTCACCCAGGTACTAAAGGGTATAAGAAAATTGCCTTAGATTTATATCTAAAAATTACTAAGCCATATTTAAATAAAAAATATTATGAGAATTATGATTTTAACCAAGAATATTTAAATCTTGATGCAAACACTGCTAGTTATCAAATTGCTGTTAACGTTGAAGATCAAATGATTCTTGGCAATAGTTCATATGAATATTTAAATAAAACTAGTGATTACGAATATGCCATTGATGTTTTAAGAACTCCGTTAAACTTTGTGCAACGTCTTAAAGAATTAGCTTATATTTTTGATTATTATATTAATGATGTTTTAGACTTTTTGACTAATAATTCTATTTACAATCAAATTGATCCTGATGGTCTTCTTAAAAAAATACTTTATAAAAAATCAAATAAAGGAAATACCCTTTTTGCTAGTTTAGCTTCTGATATTTTAGGATCAGATAAAATAGCTGAAATTTTAGCTAATATTCAATTACAAATTGATTTAGCAACTAAAGAGAAAAATTTAGATTTTGAAACCTTAAAAACAATTGTTTCAAATAACATTTTCTCCTTAAATAATTTATCTTATATTATTAGTTCAATTGCTAAAAGTGAATTAGTTACTAATAATAAAAATGAACTTTCAAAAGCTTTAAAAACAATTGTTAAAAATATTTTGAGTATATATAAAACTTCAATTAATAATTTATTAACTGAGCCTGTATATAACTTAGTAAAAGATTATAAAATTCAAAAAAATGATTTAAGTGATATTTTTGCTAATATCCTTAATTCAACTGAATTTAGTAATTTAATTGAAAAATTAATTGATATCTTTATTTATAGATCACAAGATTTTAGCAATCTTACTAATTTATCGCAATTTATAAATAGTTTTTTAGCAAATGAAGCCAATAACCAAGAATTATCAACTTTAATTAATAATAATTTTAAATATATTGTTCAAAACCCAGCTGTTCAAGACTTAGTTACTAACTTAATTTATAACTTGCTCGAGAATGCTAATTTAACTAAAAATATAACTAAAGACCATATTAAAAAAGCGACTATTGATGGGTTTGAACTTAGTCAAATTTTAAATACTGAATTTAAAATTGTTGATAATGTTTTATACCATATTTTAAATAATTTAGCCACTAAAGGACTTGGGAATATTACTCAAGTTGTGTCTCAAGCATTAAGTGATTCAGTTAAAACAATCTTTTTTGATAAAGATCCTGAAGCAAGTTTAGTTAAATTTATTAAGCATTTAGCAAGTTCAAAATTAATTACTAACCACCAAGAATTATTGTCACAACTTTTACATAATATATTAGATTCACAAAATATTAGTTCATTAAGTGAAATGTTAACTAATGTAATTCGTTCTGATGACAATATTAGCAGGTATTTAAACAAAGAAGACTTAAATAACTTACTTTCTTTTGTCTTAAATAGTAATGAAACAAAAGAATTATTATTAGCAGCAGTTGATTCTACAATTAAAAATTATGAAAGTTTTAAAAATGTTCAAAGTTTAAATGAAGTTGTTTTAAAAATAATTAGTAATTTTGATTTAGATAAAGCAAATCAAAATATAATTACTTTAATTAATTCAATTCGTAATTCAAGTCAATTTAAAAAGTTTTTAACTAGTTCATTAACTAATTATGTTGCTTCTTCTAACATTGCCTTAACAGCAAGTGATCATACTTTTATTAATACTTTTATTAATGATCTAAATCCTATTATAAATGAGATTAACTTACTTGAACCCTTAATTAACGCTTTCTTTAGTTACTTAAAAGAAATTAAAAATAATCCTGATATTTTAAATGCCTTAAAAGGCTTACCGAATAAACTTCTTAGTGTAGTGAAAGAAAGAATTGCTAACCCAATTGTTTTAGTTAAAAAACTTCTTAATAAAGACTATGTTAAAAATAATGCTGAATTTATTGGAACAATCGCTAAATTAGTTTATGTTGATTTAAATTCTAAAGGATTATTGGTTAACTTAGTTAATGATAACTTACCAAGTTTATTGACTAATTTAAATGTTGCAAAATATTTAGACCAAGAAGAAATCACTAAGTTATTTGTGGCGATTTTAAATAATAATGAAACTAAAAATATTATTTATAATGCAATTAAAATAGTAATTAAAGATCAAAGCTTAATTGATAAAGTTAATGATACTAATTCTTTAATTAATGCTTTATTAGTTAAAAGCGATGTTAAAGCATTAATTAAAACTAGTTTAAAAAACCTTACTAGCGAGATATTTCAAGAATTATCATTAAATAAAACCTTAGCTAAAACTTTAATCGAAATTTCCAAAGATACTTTTTATGCTATTGATACAAAATATGAGTCTTTAATTCATGCAATTATCCCAAGTGTTAAGCATGTTTTAAATCAAACCAATAAATATCAAGAATTCTTTAATTTAATTTTTAATAGTTTAAGTGAAGTTAATAATTTAGATCAAATTACAACTAACTTATTAGATAAATTTAAAGTTTTCTTTGATCTAAAAGATTTAAATCTTTATAAGATTATTTTAAGTTCACCAATTTTTAGCCAAAACAAAGATTTATTGAAAGAATTTTTAAAAGACTTCTTAACTAAAATAAAATCTCCTGAATTTCCAAAATTAATTGAAAGTTTATTACCTGAAAAACTACCTTACAATTTAATTAAAACAGAGCTAAATCAAACAATTTCATTAATTTATAATAATGAATCATTTCACAATGTTTTAAATAAAGCAATTGATTTATTATTTGATAAACTAGATGAATTAAAGCAAGCTAATTCAGTGGTTGGTGCTTTAAAAATTATTTTAAACAACCAAAGTAATTTAAGTGCTTTAGGTGAAGATATTAATAATTTTGTTAAAATTGTGCATCAAGATCCAGGAATTAAAAAAATAGTTCTTGGTTTACTTGATTCAATTTTAACAAATGAAGAATATAGTTGAATCTTAGAAAATGTACAAAATAAAGCGGAGTTTTTAAGCAATACTTATGATACTTTTATAAGTGAATTACAAAATTTAAATTTAATTAAGCATTTCTTTAGTGCATTAAATCAATTTGTCCAAGGTGATTTTAGTGATTTAAATACTTTATTAAGTTATTTCACAAATGAATTATTTAGTGAATTTAGTGGTAATAAACTTGAAACTAATATTCTTAGAATCATTAAAAATTTAAATCAAAATTATATCAACCAAAATAAAGTCGCTCTTTTACAAGTTTTTAAAAATATATATAACTATTTTGTAGCAGATAAAAATAAGCTTCAAAATTTATTTGAAGCATTCTTGCCTGCAAATGTAAAAGTTGGACTTGACAGTTATCTTAATTTAAGTGATTTAACGGACCTATTAAACATAGTTTTAAATGACTCACAATTTAAATCAAACTTGTTTGAACTAACTGAAAGTATTTTAAATAATAACAATGAATTAAGCAACATTGCTTCCTTAAATGATTTAGTTTTTAAAGTAATTAAAACTTTAGATAAAACTAAATTAAAAACTTTATTAGAAACTATCTTAAACAACATAAATACAGAGCCATGAGCTAATTCGATAGTTGAAGTTTTAAGTCAAGTAATTAAACATAAATATCCTCAAATTTATAAACAAGTTACTACAGAAGCTTTTCTTAAAAACTTAATTAAAGATTATTTTGAAATTGATAAATTCGCTACTTTAAATACTAAATTAATTGAATTTATAGTTAATTCTTTATCTGATGCTAATAACCAAAATTTAGCTGATATTATAAATAAACTAAGTATTAGTAATTTAGCTTCTAATCTTTTTGGTGATTTAACAAATAAAGTTGATCAAATTATTAGATACATTACAACTAATTCAAATGTAATTAAACAAAATAAAACTTACTTTTTTAAAGTAATTGAATTTTTTAGCTTAGAATTAATTAATAATTCGCAACTATTATTAGAACCAATTAATAATTTCTTAGTTGAAAATCAAATTCTGGATTCAACTAAGAAAATAACAGCTAATCAATTTAATAATTTAAAAAAATTTATTTTAGATATTATTTATTATAATTCAAATGTTTCGTTAATTCAAAAATTGCTAGATTTTAGTTACCAGCAACTTAAAAATATAACATCACTTGAATCATTAAAAACTACTTTAATTGATAATTTAACAAAAGCACTTAATTTAAGTGAATATGATTTTGTTAAAGCAATTATTAGCTCTGATTTCTTAACTAAAGAAAGAGAACTTGTTAAACATATAATTGAAAAATTAATTGCTAAATTTCTTATTAAAGATAATTTAAGCAATCTTTTGGCTAATGTTAATATTAGTATTTTTGGCGGCTTAGGTATTAATGATAATCTAAAAAATGCCTTCAGCGAACTTTTAGCAAAAGATGAATTTAAAAACATTTTAAAACTTTTTGTTAATACTACTTTAGATAATTTAGAATCATTGCAAAAAGCAACAAGTTACAATGATTTAGTTAAAGCTATTTTTAGTATTCCAAGTTTAAAAACTACATTGCAAGATCCACTCACTAAATTTATTAAAGACCTAGTTTTAAATGGTAAATTTAAAAATTGACTTAAAAAGTTTTTAACTTCTACTCTTAATAATCAAAGTTTTGAACAATATTTTAAAGGTATAACAAATAAAGAACGTATCGTTACCAATGTTATTGATGTTTATGAAATAATTGATAAACATTTAAATTTCAGTAGTTTAATTTTTAATACTATTTTTGATGCTCTGAAAAATTATGGCTATCAACTTGAT
Organism: Mycoplasmopsis bovirhinis; assembly: GCF_900660515.1. Lineage (NCBI taxonomy): Bacteria > Bacillati > Mycoplasmatota > Mycoplasmoidales > Metamycoplasmataceae > Mycoplasmopsis > Mycoplasmopsis bovirhinis. The sequence continues at coordinate 92,357 of NZ_LR214972.1, read as the reverse complement.
TTTAGTTCACTTGGTAACATAATTTTAGGAGCACTCCAAAGTCAATTTGGTGATTCACAAACCAAAGAAACTAAAGTTATAACATTAATTAAAGAATTAGCAAATTCAAAATTATTTGCAGAAAATAAAGATGATTTAACTAAACTTTTAGCTAATATCATTGACATTTTAAATGCACAAGGAACATTTAATAATTTAATTGATTCCTTACCTGCAAGCACTAAAATAACACTTGAACAATTTATCCCAATTAATTCATTTAAACTTCTAGTTAACTATATTGCTTCAAACACTCATTTTAAATCAATCTTGCAAAATACAGTTTATAACTTTATTACTAAAATTAATGAATTTAAAGATGTAACTTCATATTTTGATGTTCTAAAAAAACTTTTAAGTTTAGTTAATGTTAGTCAACTTGAAACTGATGTTAATGGCTTAATCCAAGATTTATTAGTTAATTCAAGTGCAGTTAAAACAGTTATTAAAGACTTTTTAATTCGTACCTTAAGCACATATGGTGTGCAAGTTAATGACACTAGAATCAATAATTTAATTACTAATATTAGTAATAATTTAAATACTATTTTAAATACAACTGAGATTATTAAACCAATTATTGATAAATTCTTTGAAAAATTAAAAGTAGCAAGCAACCAAACATCGCTTGATAAAATGCTTGCTCAACTTAGCTCAATTAGTAATGATGTTACACTAATTATTCAACAAAAATTAACTAATAATCCAAAAGAATTTGTTGATAAACTTCTAAATCTAGATATTTTTAGAAATGATAAAGAGACTTTAGCAAAGATCCTTTCACAATTATTAATTGGTTTAAAAAATAAAAATGTTATTCAAGAAATTGCTTTTAAAACAATTGATGCTCTAGATCAAAATAGCTCAATTTTAACTATTGTTGATAAAACAAGTTTAAAATTAATTGCTGAAATTGTTTTAAACAATAATACTTTAAATAATGCAGTAACTGCTATTGTTCCTGAACTTATTAATGATACTTCTTGGTTATCTCATACTAATAATTATTATGATTTAATTAAAAACTTACTTGCTAAACCAAATATCAAAAATGCTTTAACAACCCTTTTAACTAATTTTATTAATTCATTGCAAAATAACCCTAAATCTACGGAACTAGTTTTAAGATTAATTGATAATTTAGCAAGAAACTTTAAAATTAGTTTAAATGGTATTAATAAAGCTAATTTAGTTACAAGTTTACTTAATAATCTTGGTAACTATTTAAAAGATATTAATATCTTGCCTAACTTATTTACTAAAGTTTTTGAGTTTATTACTACTTCAAATAATATTGAAGCTGTAACTCAAAAAACAACTGATTGATTATTTAGCGAGCTTAATTTAAGTTCTTACAACATTTATAAAAAATTCTTTATTCATTTTGAGTCTTTAACACAAAACTTAAATGATTTAAAATTAATTTTTAATAATGTTTATAGCCAAGTAAGTCAAAATAATGAATTAATTAAAGATTTATCTAATTCATTAACTCAAGGAAGTTTATTGAGCAAATACAACCTCCAAACTAATGATTTAGAAAGCATTTTAAAATTAATTCTACAAGATTCTCAAATCTCAATTAAAGTCAAAAGTTTATTTAGTTTGCTTTTAAATAATTGAAATAGTTTTAAAACTGCTAGTGATTTTTGAGATTTATTTAATAAATTATTAAACCAAGCTAGTGTTTCATCTAATACAATTGATTTAATTAAATTAGTAATTAATAAACTTTTATCAAGTGATAATTTCCAAAATGTCGTTGCAAAAGTAATCACAACAGAAATTAATGCAACTAAATATCGTGATATTTTTAAACAAGTTTCAAATCCTGAAACCTTTGTTAAAAATTCATTCCCAATTGCAACAATTATTAATAATACTTTAAAAATTTCTGATAATTTAGCTACAGATTTAATTAATGAGCTCAAGGTTTCAAAAACTTCACTTAGTTTTGAAAATATCTTAAATAGTCTATTAAAAACTGTTTCAAACTTTGTTCAGCGAAATGATTTTGATAGTCAAGCTGCTAAAATCTTTAGAGATATTTTAAATAATTCAGCATTTGAATTAAGTAAACTAGATTTAATTAAAGTTATTGAAAATGCCACTTTATTATTAATTAAAGAAGTTAAAATTGGGGAATTAACTTGAAGTATGCTTCCTGAATCTTCAACAACATTTATTACCCGTAATTTAATTGAAAAAAATCAATTTAGTGCTATTATTGATGATATTTTAGATCCTAAAGCTATTAAAGATTTAGTAAGTGAAATTTTCATTTACATTGTAAATAATAAATCACAGTTTACCAATGTTACTAGCTTAGTGCAAATTTTTAAAGTATACTTTGCTAGTGAGCAAAATAAACAATCATTCCAAACTCGAATTATTGAAATTCTTAAAAATGGATTTAAAAAGCCTAATGCACAAAAAGCTATTATTGAGATCTTTGATAAAGCAATTAAATTTTTAAATATCAGGGCTACAAATAATACTAATACTTTAAAATTAAATCTTAGCAAAGGTTTTGGAGACTTTTTAGCTCGCCAAGAACTCTTCCAAAATGCTTTAAGAAGTATCTTTAACACTATTTCAAGATCCAATAATTTAAAACAAATTCCAAGCATTGTTGCAAGTGAACTTAGTTCTAATTTAAAATTAACAGATTTTAGTACTGTTAAAAAATTATTAAATGATCAGTTAATTCAAACTAATTCAAGGTTGATTATTGAATTTTTCACTGATGCAATTAATAATTTTATTAATGATAAAAATAAAATTAGAGCTGTAATTGATGAACTTGGCTTAGCTAATTTAATTGTAAGTAATTACCCTGAAATAGATATTAATTTAGTTAAAGATATGTTAATGCTTGCTGTTAATAATCCAGATTTACGTCAAGCATTAAATACTTCAATTAGTGATTTTATTACTAGAATTAATGAATACCAAAAAAATAATAGTTGATTAACAGCTCTTAATACTTTACTTCGCACAAATGAGGCAACATCAACTAAGTTAAAAGATAATTTTTATAATTGAATTAAAACAACTCTTAAAAATCCTGATGCAAGATTAACTCAAGGAATAGCTCAAGTATTAATTTCTAAATTTAGAGATTCACAAATCATGCTTAATTTTACTGGTTCAGATGTAACTATGGTTAATACTATGGTTAATAACTTCTTTAAGTTCTTAGCTGATCGAAATGAATTAAAAGCTATGATTGATAAAATTTATGAGCGAATTAAGACGATTGATTTTTCTCAAGTTAAACGAGATGATCCCTCACTTATTATCCGTGCAATTACAGATGGAGCATTCCACTTTATTTTAACAAATGATTATAAGAGTATTCAATTAAGTAAAATCTTTAATAACGTTAATTTCTTTAAAGCTATGATTGATAGTTTAGGTGATTCAGATTATGTAATGTTTATTAATAGATTATTTAGTGCAAGTAGTAGAAGCGCAATGACTGGTATTTATTCAATGGTTTATAATACTTTCTTGAAAAAACCTGCTTCTGGTGGTAGCTCAGGCGGAGGTGGAGCTACACCAGCTCCAAGCCCTAGTCCAAGTCCTTCTCCTGAGCCGCCTGTAAGCGCTGATGAAGGATATGGTTTATACCAAGATATTAGTATTTTAAGTGTTCGTCACCGTATTGCTGATATTTTAAAAATAATTTATCGACCAATTTTTAGGCAAATGGTTTTAAAAGTATCAAATAATATTTATAATGTTAATAATCCTAAAGCAAATGATGAATATCATGCAGCTTATAGACTTACAACTTTATTACTTTGATTCTTAAAAGATAAAGCTAATTTAGGTGGTTCATTCTGAAATATCGGACTTGATGGAGTACAAGCTGTAGTTTGATCATTAGAATATGCCTTTAATGATGCAGTTAGCCATTATCGTGAAAGATATAACAAATTAACCATGAAACAAAAAAATGCAATTGGTGGAAATTGAAATGGTTATAATACTGATTTTATAATTGGTAATCGTAGTGCATTTACTAAATATAGTAATTATTGATCAGACCAACTTTTAGCCTATATTTATTACCGCGAAAATAATATTGACCGTTATTCAGCCAGAACAATGACTGATGTCTTGCTTGATTCGTTAAGAGATGGATACTTAGTTAAACGTTAAAATTAAAAATATTTGGATAAAAACATAGCAAAATTTGCCATAGTTAAATAATCCAAATATTTTTTTATTTAAATTTTAACTGGTAGTTAGAATCTTTTATTCGATAATTTATTTATTATAAATACTATTTAATAAATCATATTAAACAATGATCAAACATAAATATTGAAAACTTATTTTATACTATATATTTAACAACTGCTAACCTTAATCTGCTTATCATAAGTTTACGTAATAATCTAGTAAATAAACCATATTACTCACAATCTAAAACATAAAATGAACTTAGAGCAATTTGAAAGATTTCCACATATGCTTTTAAGTGTATTAAAAAGGCTTTGAAAAATTAATTCTTTTTCTTTCAATGAATATAAATCATATTATGTTCTTTATGAAAGCTTTAAAAACTAAATTATGAAGAATTTACAAAACTTGAAACTTTAACTGAAGAACTAAAGACCACAACTAATCTAGAATAACAAATCTAAAAATTCCAAAACTGGCTTCATTACCTAGTAAAATTATTTAAGCATAAAAATGAATTTAATTGTAAATAAAATAAACTAATTAAGTAAACAAAGCATTTTAGCCCTAAAAGATTAATATACCTCCCTAAAGAACGTTTATTTATATCTATTTTATATTTTTGAGATATATAAACCTTAGTTTTAACCTTCCGTATCTTGACTTTGTTTCTGCAAATGATTTTTCAATTACATCACTATATTTAGAGTTTTTGTACAGTTTTAATTTTTTTGAATTTTAAAAATTGTTTGCCTAGAAATGGCAATAACTTTTGAAAGTTTAATATAACTTATGTAAAGTTTTTAGATTCAATAACTTTCTTACTTTTAGGTAATTCGTTGGTAATTTCATAATATCTTTTGGTTATTTGCAACAAATCATCTGAATGTTTTTTTCTGGTGATACTTGGTAAATAGTCAAAAAAGCACCTGGTAAACCTCATTTTTGGTATTCTTCATATATTTTTACAAATTCTTCTTTCTTTAAATGTCTTTTCATATTTTCTTTTCAATTTTTTTTCTTTGGTACCAATGAATGACAACAAAAAAAGTTAACATTTTCATGTTAACTTTTCTGTCTAGTTTTCTTTTTAATTAAAATACTTAGTTTTTTAATTACTGTCCATTACAACATTATCACTAGTAAGAGTAAATTTATAATTCTTATTTAATAAATTATAATTAGATTCTTTTATATCAAAAAGGTTAGTTAATGTGTATGTTCCATCTTCCCAAGGGTAACCTGGAAAAATTTGGAAAGTTACTTTACCATTACTTTCAGATAATTTTCTCGTTTTTAAATTTGAACCATTTGTAGTATCATCAGCTTCCAAATTTCCTTTATTTAATATGTATTTAAAATCCTTATCTTTAATTTTTTCATAAAGATCTTTAGATGAAGTTACATTGAAGATTATATATCTTTTATTTGTATCTTTTATTACTGTGAGTGATTCAAATTTAAGTTGTGTGTCAACTAATTTTTGTTCAGCTTCTTTTGTTGTTTGAGTAGATTTATTTTTTTCTTGATTATTAGCACTAGCATCTTCGCTTGTTGTTTGAGCTACTTGTTCAGTACTATTACTTTTTGAATTATCTAAGTTGCTAGCTGTTCCAGATTGATCTGGAGCATCTGCTTGGGTTGATGAACCAGATTCAGTATTAGCATCACTTTGAGTATTTTCCTTGTTTTGAGTTACTTGTGTATTTCCATCAGTATTTCCTCCTGATGTTCCTCCATTATTTTGGGTATTGTTTGCATCAGGATTTTGAGTTTCAGTACTTTTGTTCTCTTCTTCTTTTGGTTGCTCTGTTGAAGGAGTAGTTGTAGTTCCTGGCTGACTTGAGCTACCTTGTTGGTTTGTGCTGTCATTTGAAGGAGTAGTTCCTTTAGGAACCTGAGTTTCTTGGTTATTTTGCGTATCTTGAGAAGGCGCTGCAGGCTTAGCAGCAGGAATAGTTAATGAATCATAGTATTCTTTATTATCATATTTATATTTGATTTTTAACACTCTAGTTTCAGTATTAAATTCTGCTATAAATCTTTTCTTTTGATTATTAACTGTTCCTTCAAGTTTTGCTACTTCAAAAGTTTCTTTTAGTTTTAAAAGAGCTGTCTCAGGTTTACCACCTGATCCTTGGATTGAAAGGTATACTTGTTGGTTTGTTTCATTATTAGGACCATAAATTTGCATTTGTTTTAATCTTTGGTCATTCTTTTGTGCATCTTTTGCTAAATATTCTTTTAATAATTTATCAAATCTAGCTCCTAAGTCATCAGCTTCACTAAATTCAAATAAATTTAATGTCACAGGATTTGCTGGATCACCACCAAATTGATCAGTACCACCAAAGTTAGGTCCTGTGTTTCTTTGTGGTTGCTCAGCTTCACCAGTTCCTTGATTATTTTGAGTTTGCTCTTTTAGATCAGCAATTTTTGCAACTAGTTGATTTAATAATGTTTTTTCACTAGTTAATTTATCTTTAACATTTTGTTCAAGATTATTAAATGCATTTAAAGCATTATTAACATTAGTTTCATCCTCTAATGCAAGAGTATCTACTGTTTTAGCTAAAACAGTAGCATGAGTATTTTTAAAATTATTAGCTGCTGCTTCAGTTTGATCAGGAGCAGGTGCTGGAGCTGGTTTGTTTTGTGCTTGTTTAAGCTCCAAAATCTTAGCATTTAAATTATCTAATAAGGTTTTTTGGCTTGTTAAATTATTTTTAACAGCTTGCTGTAATGAGTTATAGGCATTTAAAGCAGCTGTAACCTTAGCTTCATCAGGTAAAGTTATATTACTTATAGTTTTATTTAAAACTTCGGAGTGAGTTGTTTTAAAACTATTTGCAGCTGTAACATTAGGATCAGGTTGAGGCGTAGGCTCAGGATCTTTTGGTTTTTGCTGTGAAGTACAACTTACAGCCCCTAAGGTTGTAATTGTTAAAATATTTGTTGTTATAAGTGTAAATTTACGTAATTTCATTATTTTTACCTCCATAATGAATTGTTGTATATATTTATGTAATTAAATTTAAAATAAATAAATTTATGTTTTCATACTAATTATATATATATATATATATTGGAAGTAAAAAGTTATGAAACTTGTAGTATTAAGAATTATATTTAAATTAATTTTTTAGTTTCATACAAAAATACTCAGCAAAGCTGAGTATTTATCATTTTATTTTTTAGCTAAATAAACGTATGCTGGGTATCCAATTTCTTTAGTGGTTCGGTCAATAATTGCCCCTAAGGTTTCGGTAAAATTATCTGGATGCACATTTAAAACTTCTTTTACTACTTCTAACCTACTTGCATCAATGGCACCCGAATATGCGCCTGGTTCATTGATAAAGTATAAAAATTGAGGTAAAATCTTTACTTTTGTACCTTCTTTTTCAATTTGCATAATGACTCTACCAAAAGAGACATAAATTCTAGTATTATTAGTTATATTAGAAGTAAAAGCATCAGAAATATCACTGAAAGATTTAAAGCCAATAATTTTATCAACTTGTTTAATATGACTATGAGGGATTGATTCATTATCAATTTTAATTAATCCAATGCTATGTTTATATAAATCAGAATATTTAGCATTTTCTTTTTCTTTGTACATAAATCATTTAGTAGTTGGATATTTATAGTAAGCAAAATAATCTAAGTTTGAAATAAACAATGCTCAATTTTCATTAATAACATTACTTAGTTTTGTTTCGTATGATGGATCGGTATATAAAATGCTGTTAAATTTAGTTAAAAAATCATTTCATTTTAAATTAGGATTATTAATTGAAGCATTAATATCACTAATTCCTAATTTAGCTGTTATATTAATAACATTTTTGCTAGTTAATATATTTTGATTACGATCTTGATCATTATTATTATTTGATGAGCAAGAAATAGTTAAAGATAATGGTAAAATACTTGAAATTAAGAGTCATTTTTTCATGGGTTATCCTTTAATACTTATTAGTATGTAACGAAATTCTTTAGTTCCATATTCATCGGCAAATAAAGTTTTATTAATATCACTAAAACTATAATTTTCATCATCTCATTCAGCAGCTACTTCGACGTATTTTTTTAAATCAAAATCGTGTAATTTATCTTTACTTAAAATTAATTTTGGATATGAATATAAGTAGCTATGTAATGATGGGGGTGATGTTCGCGAGATTGAATTATTTGCTTCATCACCGCTTATATCAAAATGCATAATTCTTCCATCTTTAGTTAATAAATAAATTCTAATTTCGTATGGTTTTTGGATTTGGTTTGTTTCCGGATTAATAATTTCTTCAGAATAATATTTTTGTACTACAAAATCAATGATTTGATTATCAGCTGGCGAATAAAAAGCATCATAAATTAAATTGTTTGTTTCAATTTCATCAATTAAATCATTCGAAGTTTCATCAGAAGCTTGTAATTCAGTATATTGTAAGAAGACAAATTTATCTAAATGATATAAGAAAAATAACCAATTTTTAGTATATAAATCAACAATTGCATTATTACCACTTAAAGCAGCATAATGTGCCTGATTGCTTTGAAACTTTTCTTCTTCTTTATTAAAATATGGATAGATAATATTGTTTGAATATCTAATTTTGGTTTTTAATTCTTGAAAATAAGCTTGACCAAGATTTTTCTGACTTTGAATATATTCATCTTGTTTGTTTGTGTTATTTTTATAAATTGATTTTAAGATAGTTTGAATATAATTTCTTTTAATAAAATTATCTCAGTTTTGGTCTACTTGGCTTTGACTAGTAATTTTAATTGATTCTAAAGTTTGAAAGTTTTTAGATTCATTATTTGCAGCACAACTTGAAATAAATAAAGTAAGAGCAAACATAATAGGAATTAAAGCAAAATATTTTCTAAGTTTTTTAAACACTTTTATCCTTTCAAGTTGCAAAAACAAAACTTGGTGAACCATACTTTTGTTTTTGAACCATTTCTACTTCAAATTCTTCTTTGCCACGCTCATATCCATGGATAAATAATTGGTGCACAACATTTGAAATTAAAGAAGGAGAAATTGTATTAGCTTTAGATTCACTAAAATACCAATTAATTGGTCTAAGTTGCACAATTGGCTGGGTGTTTTGGGCTCTTAAGTTATTTATTACAATACGAAAAATAAGCTTATTTTTTCTTACATAATAAACAACAACATCGCCAAGTTCAGTAGATTCAACTCCTTCTCTAATTCCATCTAAGTAAGAATTCTCAAATTCTCAACTCTTACGTTGTTTGCTATTTTTTAATTGGTTAGTTTTAGTTACCATTAAATCTTGGTATTCTTGACTTGTTGCATAGTTTTTAGCTAAATCAACAGTAACAAATTCAATAAAGTTAAAATCAAATTTATCTAAATTATTTAAGATAAAATACCAATTTTGACTATAAAAATCATTTAGTGATTGAGCAAATGATTTTTTATCATCTGCTAATTTAAAATTTTCACTAATAGTTTTATAACTTGCTACTAAATTATCATAATTAGTTTTGCTGGTTTGTAAATTAATATATTCTTGAATTTTTAAACTATCAGAACGAAAGGCATTATTTAATAAAGTATTTAAAATGCTTTTGTGAGTTTTAAGTTTATTATCATCAGAAACTGAAACTATTGCATCAGAACTATCAATTAGTTTGTTTAATTCATTTTGTTTTGAATAATCAACGCAAGAAGTGGTAATTATTGGCAAGGCAATAACGCAAGGTAAACTAACTTTTAAAAACTTATTTTTCATCAATAAACCCCCAAGTATAACGTTGCATTTTGTTAGTTGTTTGGTTTTTATTAAATGCTTCATTAGCATAATAAAAAGCATTAGAATAATTATTTTTATGATAGTGATTTAAAAAATATTGATCACTAAATTGGCTCAAAATTGTATTTTGATTAATTTGCTCATTTTCATCTTTAGTTTTGTTGTAATACTCTATTTCTTTATTTGGATAATATTGCATTCCTTGAATAATGTATGAAGCTAATTTTGAATATAAATTAGCTCAATTAGATTCATCATTATCAAAGGTAAAAATTTCCCCTGTCAATAAAATTTCTTTTTCTAGAGCTTCTTTTGTTTTAGTGTACAAAAAAAAGGGAATTAAGATATTTTTATTTTCTTGGTTTTTTAACCTTAAAAAAGTAATTTTATGGTTAAAAAATTGGTTAGTAGGATTTAATCATAAATTATATTCATTACTAAATTCAACTATTTTATAACCAAAAAAAGATTTGCTTAAAGTTTTTTCTTTAGCATAATGTTGTTCAAAACTTAGTTGATTTTCTTTATACTGATTTTGATATTGTGCACGATGTTCTTTAAAATTAGGCATTCAATTATTAAAAACAAAGGTAAATTTATCTAAATTCTGTAAATATCAATATCAACGTTGTTGCAAGGTTTGACTAATAATTTTTACTGAATTAAGAGCTGTTTTTAATTTTCACCTTTCAGCTATTTCTTCAATTTTAGGAATAAATAAAGGTGAAAAAGTTAAAGCCATGTTAACTTCTTGTTTAAATTTTTGCTCTACTCTTAATTGTTCATTAAAAAAACTTTTTAATTTACTTTGATCACCTTGAAAAAGATTATCTTTAACAAAATTTTGAATTAATGGTTTAACTTCATAATCTTCTTGAACTAAATCTTTATAAGGCGATTCTTGCAGAGATTTAGTTTGATTACAAGAAACTAATAAAGGCAAGGTTGCAAAACTTAAATAAAATAATTTAAGCTTTAATAACTTTGTCATAAAAAATGTTTTCTAAAGATGTGTATCTTTGACCTGAATAAACAATTTTGCCTTTATGAATTAAAGTTAATGAATCAACAAATTTATCTATTTCGCTTAAAATATGTGAACTAATAAAAATTGTAATTCCTTTTTGGTGTAAGTTTTTAAGTAAGCTAAAAAGTTGATAGCGAGCAGTTGGATCTAAGTTAGCTGCTGGCTCATCCAAAATAATAATTTGAGGATTATTTAATAAAGCTTGAATTAATAAAACCTTCTTTTTTTGTCCGCTTGAAAAATTAAATGGTTTTTTGAATTTTAAAGCACTAATTTCAAATTCTTCTAAATATGAATCTATTTTTGAAATTAGCTCTGATTTTTCAATTCCATTAAGTTGTCCTAAATAAGTTAAATATTCTACTACAGTTAATTCTTTAGGGAAAATAGCATTTTCAGGAATATAACCAAGAGCAAGCCGGCTTTTATGATCTTTAATGTTGATTTGGTTAATATATACTTCACCAGTATAGTTCATATAAGCTCCAATTATGGTTTTAATCGTGGTTGTTTTACCTGCACCATTTTCACCAATAAAAGCATGAAACGACCCTTTTTTGACATTAAAATTTAGTTCAAAAATTCCCGTTTGCTCATGTTTATTAGAGTAAATTTTACTTAGGTTTTTCACTTCTAAAATATCTCTTTCCATTATTTATAATCCTTTTTAAAGTATAAAGTGTTATTTAAACTAACAAATAACGCAATTAAAGCAATTCAAATTAAAAAGTAATAGTTTTTATTAACAGTTTGAATATTATTTCTAGTTACTTGTCATATTTCTTGTACAGGTTGAAATACATAGTTATTTGAAGGTTCAATTTCATAACGTATTACAACTTTACGTTGTTTATTTTCATCTTCTTCAATTTGTTGTTTAGCAACATAGTTGCTAAATCCTCCAAGGTTATACCTAAAGCCTTCAATATCTAAATTAATTGAATGAGGATCAAAGTTATTAGTTGAAGTATTAAATAAAATAGCATCTGCAATATAAGTATGGTTATAAGTAAAATATAAATAGTATATAAGTCCTAAAGCAATGTATATTTTTTTCTCAATAATTGTTTTAATATTACGATTTTCTAAAGAATCTTTATTTAAAACAACAGAACTAACATCATGAATTTTTAAAAGTTCTCATTCTGAATCAGTTTTTAAATATTTAGAAATTAAACGAAAAATAATGCCTTTAACTTCATGAACATTATCTAAAGAAGCTTCTTTTAATTCATTACTTAATTCTTGGATTAGTATTTTTGAATAATATTGGAAAATTTTATTTTCCAATAATTCTTTTAAATAGTTTCATTTAATTTCACCAACTAAATTATCTGAAGCGGAGTAAATAAATTTATCTTCTGGAAATTTTTGTGCAAAACTTTCAGCTCCTTCGCGTGCATAAATTAAGTTAGTATTAACTAAATTTTCAATTTGGCTATAAGTTTTTAAAGCTCCAGGAACTAAATAAACATCTTTATGAGTTCTTGATTCAATAATATCATCACCAGCTTCATTTTTTAAATAATTACCATTAGCATCTTGTTTTTTAATAATTTGATCAGTAATTGGATAAAGTTTTAAATTAACATTTTTATTTAAATCATAATTATAAGTATAAGTATCTTGATTTTTATAAAAAATATATTTACTTAAATTATTACTTGAAGTTTCTAAGAAAGTTTCAGCAATATTTTTATTTTGTAAATTAAAAAAATCAACAAATTGGTATGGTAATGATAAATATGAATAAATTTGTCATTCTAATGCTGAATTCTTAGAATAATTATATGCTTCTTGTAAATATTTAACTTGATCTTTGCGCAAGGTAAATTTATCATTACCATTTGCAATGATATAAAAAGTGTCTTTCTGGTTATTTAAATAAAATTTTTCCAAATTTGGTAAATTACCAGAAGGATTGTTTTGATATTGAGCATTTAAATAATAAGCAATATTATTACTTGTTGAGGTACTTTTAGTTGAAATAATAGTTCCACCAACTACTAAAGGACTAAATAAGACTAAAGGTATAGTTATTGCAACTTTAGCATTAACTTTATAAGCAATTAAAGAGCTAATATTTCCAAATAAAATATAACCAAATGAAAAAATTGGAATTGATAAAAAACCTAATGCTACAATATTTTGATCTTTTAATGCTCCTAAGATCATAAAATTTGAAATTGCTAAAATAATTGATCAATAAAAAGCAAATAAAAAGTTTGTTACTGTTTTACCTCAAATAATACTTTTTCTTGAAATTGCTTTAGATAAAGTTAAAAGTTCAATTCCTTCATCTTCTAAATCTTTAAAGATATTAATTGATTTAATTGAAGAGAATAATAAAGTTAATAATAATTCAATAAAGATAATAATGTAAAAAATTAAAGCTTTTACATTATTATTTAATTCAAAAGAAACAACTGAAACTAAAAAAATTAATGAGATTGTTAATCAAATTAACGGAATAATTAAAGTGTTTTTCTTTTTTAAAGTTATTTTATGTATAAATGAAATATATTTATAAAAAGTATTCATTGCGTCCTTTCTATATTACTGTATAGTAATATTATATATTTATAATAAAAATATGAAAACATATTTTCTTAAAAGATAAAAATTTAGCTTTCTAAAGCATCGTATTTATTAAAAATAAAGCTAAAAAACTTAGTTAAAAATTCATTTTGCTGTATTGTCAATAATTTTTTAATTTTATTTCCAAAAATCTTTTTTTCTTGATCATTAAATTTTAAATATTCTTTTTTAATATCTATTTGGTGCAAAAAAAAGCTTTTTAAATAGTTATTTTCTCACTTTAAAAAACTATTTAAAGAATTATTTTTAATTTTGCCAAAAAAGATAGCATCTTTAATTTCTAAATTATAAAATTTATTTTCTGTAATTTTTATTTCTTGTTTGAAAATAGATTTTAAATAATTTATATCTTCTAAATCAAATTTTAATGAATGAATCGTTCTTTTGGGTAAAAAGTTTTCGTAATTTTTACTTAAAAATAATTTATTTAGGTGAATAAATGAATCAAGTACAGCATTGCACCTTTGAAAGGTTGTTTTAAAGCAAGCAAAATTAAAATTAACACATTTATAAAATGTTTTTGTATAAATAGTTATAAAGATATTTAAAAGGTTAGTTAGCTCGTCAAATTTTAAAGTTTGAATCACTTTATTTTCTTGGGTAATAATTAGTTTCATTATGCTCCTTAATTTAGTTAGTTATTTATTACAAAAAAAACATAGATTTTATATAATAATTATATGAAAAAGATTAATAAGAAATTTAAAAATATTTTTGCGTTAACTATGTCTGCATCTATTTTACCAATTGTGGTTTCTTGTAGTTCAAGTAGTGAACCACAAGAAGACCAAGAAATTGTCCAATTAAAAGCAGATATTAATACATACATTATAAAGTTAAATACACAAACCAAATTACAATATACTCAAAATTTAAATTCAGCTAAAACTAAAGCTGAATTTACCAGATTAAAAACTCAAGTAAGCGAATATTGAACTAAAGTATTAAACGATACTAAAGCAGCAATTGATAAAATTACTGATAATACCATTAAAGCACAATTAACTACTGAATATAATGGTTATAAAGATTCAAAGACTTCAACTGAAAGTAATTTTAATAGTGTGAAGAAAAAAGCTGATGAGCAATATAATAAAGAGCAACAAACTAAAACTAACCCAGGAAATGATACTAAAACTCCACCTAGTGGTGACTCAGGAAAAAATAATGACCAACAAGCTCAAACAGATAATCCCCAAGAAGTTGCAGCTTTAAAAACAGAAATTCGAAACTTAATTCAACAACTGCCGGATGATAATCGTAATAAAACTATTTTTACTTTACGCTTAGATTTTAATCCAAATATTAATAAGGATCAACTAGAAAAACTTAAAACAGAGGTTCAAAATGAGCTTAATTCTGTGCGTGAAGCATCTCAAGATACTACACCAGTTGAAACAAGAAATTTTAGTTTTTCTAAAATTACCCAGCAACAAGCAATTGAAAAGCTAAAAAACCGTAGCTTTTCAGTAGGGTTTGGATTTAAAGAAAAAAGTGAACAAGTTTATGATAATTACACTGGTACAGCCTGATTATTTGACTATGCTTTTGATCAAAATAAACAAAATATAGTTTTATTTTTAGCAACTAACTTACACGTTTATAATCGTCAAACTAACACTTTATCAGAACAAGATAAAGCTAAGTTTCCTGAATATGGAACAAATGAAGATTCAAAAAATACTAACTTTTTTTTAGGTGTCCCACAAACTAATATTAATACAAACCCTATTCCAAATAATACCACTCCAAGTTTAGAAACAAATAGACCAAAATTATATTCTAACCTTCCTGATAGCGTTAGTGATAAACAAGGTTCAACTTCTATTGGTGATATTTTAGGAAACCCTCAAACAGTTTTTGCTGCAATTGATATTTTTGATTCTGCTTCTAATAGCGAACTTAAAAGAACAGCTGCTGTTGCACCAGGTAGTGAATACACGGATCAAAAACTTGGTTTTGACTTTGCAATTTTTGCAGTTGAAATTAAATATTCTCAACTTAGTTCTACAACACATAAAGAATTAAAAGAACATATTGATAATGCTATTAAATCTTTCGATGATGATATAAAAATTTTAAAACATGATCAAGATACTTTATACATTCCATTTGATTATGCTACTTCATATAATGAAAATCAACGTAGAAATTTAAAACCAGAACGAATTTACATTGGTGGATATCCTAAAGTTTCTGATACAGCTCCAGTATTTATGACTAATACTTCAACTGATTTAGATCATACAATTACATATGAAAGAAATACATTTAGTAATAACTTAGTAGTTAATCATGTCTTTGATTCAAAAAGGGCAACAGTGCCATTTGGATATAGTTTTAATGTTAAAAATTCTTCATTGTACTATGGAGCAAGTGGATCAATGGTACTGAATGAATATGGCGTTCCAGTGGGGATTTATTCAACAGTTGAAAATACTGAATCACCATCAGATTTATCAAAAAGAGGTGGATTTATTCAACTTATTTTAACTAAAGATGCTCCAGGTACTTCATATGCTTATAATTTAATTGATGGTTCTGATAAAACCAGAACCCCAAAACAAGAAAAATCGTACCGTCAAAACCTTGGTAAACTTTCTTCATTAACAGCAAAATACCCTAAAACTGCATTATTCCCTGAGGGAATTATTAAAAGATAATTATGAAAAAAAAGTTCTTTTTAAATTCAACTGCTGTTTTTAGTATTTTAAGTTTTGGAACTATAGTTTCTTGTGGAGTTACCCAAAAACCACAAGAACCTAAAAAAGATCCAGATAATAAGCAAAAAACAAATGATCGTTCAACTCAAAAAAATCCTGCTGGTGCAACAGGAGCTTCAAATCCTGTAACACTCAATAGCGATTTTGAAACATTTAGATCTTCTATTGCTAACAAAGGTTTCATAGAATTATTTGATATCACGGGAACATCTTTTAATTTAGATGATATTAAAGCTAATTTAACTAAGGAACAATTTATTGATAAAGTTCTTTCGGGTGATCTAAAAATTAGTTTAAAAAATAATGATACATCTTTAAATATTGTTAATGCTGTTGCGGTTGAAAACCAAAACACAGCTGCTTTGATTTTTGCTTATAAAAATAATTCTAATAACTTAATTCAATTTAATATCGATGGGTTTGTTGATAAAAATAGCAATAGTCTTATAACAAAAAAAAGCAATAACCCAAGTGATTGAACCATTTATCATGAATCATCACAAGCAAATCGTTATGAATCAGATATGAAAGAGTATGATAAGTTATTAAAAGCTAATGTTCAAGCTCGCGAGCTTGGTCAAACAGCTGCAACTAAAGCCGAGTTTGACCAAAAAGCAAAATCTTTAAATTTAGCAACTTATGATAGAGCTAACCTACTTGGTTATACTATTCCTAAATATAATGAACAAGGTGAGTTTCTTGGTTTAGATATGAAGATGTCAGAACAAGCTAAAGCTGATTCATGAGTTGATAGTTATGGAAAAATTAAAGCTTTAAACAGTGGTTTAGCAAGAACTATAACTAACCAAACTTATGCTAATATGGCTTTATCTTCATATAATTTAAAATTAACTAATTGAGCTGTTTCATCACGTGAAGCAGATCGTTTAATTGCTAAGGAAATTTTTAAACCAGATCCAAATGTTGTTAAATATTTAATTAACATGTTAACAAACAACGAAATTAAACAAGATTTATTAACTAAATTTGATCGTAATAATGATGATTCAGAAACTGTTGAAGTAATTCATGACAAAGCTTTTGAGCAACTTGCTTCAGAACATGGACTTTACCTTGCTAGGCAAAAATATGAAGATAAATTTAATAAATATCGCCGTGAGCTATTATTCGAAAAAATTAATGCTTCAACATTAGAACAAAAAATTAAAGATAAACTTATTACTGCAGTAAAAAGAATGCGAACTCATGCTAACTTCCAACATGCACAACACTTATGAGAAAGTTTTACTCCTAATGCTGGTACAGCTTGAATTATGGATTATGAGCTTACTGAAGATGGTAAATACCCAACTAAATGATATTTTGCTACTAATTTACACGTAATTGATGCTATGGATCAAACACACTTTAAAAACTTCCAATTAACAGTGTTACATGAGGAAATGAGTTCACTTTATAATAAGCTAAGAACTATTCCTTTAGATGATCGCTTTAAATCATATGATTTTAATGATGAAGATTCTAAAGCAATTACTCGTATTTTTGATGGAAGGGATTATTTAACAAAAGATCCAGTTGATTACTTAGCTGATAAAACTTTTGACAAAAAAGAATTTATTGATATTGCTATTTTTGAAGTAGATTTTTCAAAAACTAAATATACCGAAGAAGATATTAAATTTATTACCAATAATTATGCCTTAAAAGACGATCGTAAAATTTCTTTCTTAGAATATGATTATTTGCAAGAATATTCAAAAATTGATATTCCTTTAGCGACAAATAATATTGAAGATTTAAAGAAATATGATAATTTATACGTTTTAGGTTACCCAAAAACTAAAACAGATAATTGGGAAGATTACTACATTGATCAAATTAAAGATAAAACATTATACGAACAACAATGATTTACTTATAGCTTATGAACTAACGCTTCATATGAATTATATGAAAAACCTGGGCCAACTGATGATGCCAGATCAAAAACTAGGTATGAGCTTGGATATGGTCTTTCATATTCTTTAGGATATCGTACTTTTACTGATAAGCCTGGAGTTGTGGACCAATTTTTAAGTGCTCCAATTATTGGAAATGCGCCATACACATCGCCACAAGATAATAAAGAATATGTGGCAATGAACTTAGCCTATATGCCAAGACGTTATATTCCTGGTGGTGGAGCTAGTGGTTCACAAGTTCGCTCCCAAGATAATAAAGTAGTTGGAATCTTTCATAGTGTTAACCAATATGCTGGTACAGGACTTGCAGCTGCTTTTAGATCAAATGGATTTAATTATCAAGGTTTATTTGGTTCATATAATCTACCACAATATGATATAATCTATGGAACTGGCAAAGATCAAAAGAACTCATACAGAGATGCTATGAAAAAATTAAATAAACAAAATACTTGATTATTTAAAAATGGTTTTGAACTTGAAAACGTTCCAGAACAATACAAGTTCAAAAATTCAAATTAGTAAACTGTCAAATTAAACTAATTACAAAAGGAGGAATTATGAAAAAGAAATATAAGCTGCTTTTTTTTATCATTAAATTTTGTTGGTTTAACAACTTTAACCTTATCTTGTGCAAAACAATCAGAGCAAGAATCTAAGCCAAAAGTACCAGAAAATGATCTTAATAATAGCAATCAAAATAGCACCACAAGCCAAGATTTAACTTTTGAGCTATTTTCAAAAACAATTAAAGGCAAAGACTTTGATACTTTATTTAAAGTAGAAGGTGCACTAGTTGATCCAGAAAACTATAAACAAAATTACAATAAAAAAGATTTTGCTTCCAAAGTTCTAACTGGTGAAATTAAAATTAACTTAAAAGATGGTAATACAAACTTAAAAGTTTTAAATACTGTTGCTAATGATTATGAAAACAGTGTTGATATTATTTTTATGTATAAAGATAATATCAATGATACAATTAAATATAAACTAAGTGATTTTAAACAAGATCGTTACATTATTCAAACCCCAAAAAAATCTGATAGTGAATGAAGTAGATATTTAAATGCTTCGCAACAAGAGCGCTATGAAAAAGATGTTTTGGAATATGACCGAGGTCTTGAAGCTAACACTACTCTTCGTGATACTAATATTTCTGATTCCCAAAAAGAGCAATTTAATAATAAAGCTAAAGAATTAAACTTACCTAATTATGATCGTTCAAACCGTACGGGAATGACAATCCCAACTTATGATAAATCAGGGAAATTTTTAGGTTTAGATTTAAAATTAGAAGAAACTGGTAAAGGTTCTTCTTGAGTTGATTCACATGCAAAGGAAGCTCATTTAAATAAAGGTTTAGCAAGAACTATTACCAATGAAACTTATTCAAATATTTCATTGCAATCATATCAATTTAAAATTAGTAATTGAACTATTTCAAGTGACCCTAGACAACGAGAAGTTGCTACCCAAATGTTACAAAATGATGCTGATGTAAGTGTATTTTTAAGGATGGTAACTAACGAATCAGAAAAAGAAAGAATGTTAGGAGTTTACAAACGTCATAAAGATCAACAAGGTGTAGTTACCCAATTAATTGAACAAGCTTTCAATTTACTTGTGCAAGAAAATGGTTACCAACATGCTGTTGAAAAATATAAAGAATATACTTCAAATCACCAAGCTAAAATTATTGCTCGAGTTAATGCAAGCACTGAATTAAAGCAATCAGTTAAAGATAAATTAATTAGCAAAATTAAAGAAGAAGATGATTTTTATAAATTAGCTAATTATGCTAATACTTTTAGTCCTAATGCAGGTACTGCCTGGGTGATGGATTATGAATTAACTAATGATGGTTCATATCCTAAAAAATGGTATTTTGCTACTAACTTACATGTTATTGATGGAATCAACAAAGATAATTTTGATAGTTTCCAACTAACAGTTTTAGATAAAAATACCCCATCTTTATACCAAAAATTGCAAACAATTCACTTTGAAGATAAATTTAAAACTTACAACTTTTCAAATAATAATAAAAATGCTTTAACTCGTATTTTTGATGGTCGTGATTATTTAAAACAAGACCCAAACACATTTTTAGCTGATAAATCAAATGACTTAAAAGAATATATTGACATTGCAATTTTCGAGGTAGATTTTTCAAAAACAGATTATACTGAAGAGCAAATTATAGCTTTAACTAATAACTATGCTAATTTACCTAATAAGAAAAAAGTTTCATTTGCTAATTATGATTATTTAGCAAATTATGAAAAAATTGATTGACCTTTAGCAACTGATAATTACCAAAATATTTTAGACAATTATGATAATTTATATATTCTTGGTTTCCCACAAACTCAATCTCAAGGATTTTTAGATTTCTTTTTAGATAATTATCAAGATGAACGTTTGCTCTCATCAGCTTTATATACTTATAGTTTATGAACTAATGCAGCATACGATTTGTACCAAAAAATTCCAACTAATGATGAGAAATCTCAAACTTTATATAAATTAGGTTATAACCTTTCATATAACTTAGGGTATCGTACTTTTACTAATAAACCTGGAATTGTTGATCAATTTATTTCTAACCCAGTTACAGGAAATGGTCCATATACCTCTAGTGATGATAATAAAAAATATGTTGCTATGAACTTAGCTTATTTACCACGTCGCTATGTGCCTGGTGGCGGTGCTAGTGGCTCATCAGTAAGAACACAAGAAAACAAAGTAATGGCAATTTTCCATAGTGCTAATTTAACAGCTTCTACGGGTGTAGCTGCTGCACTTAGGTCAAGTGGCTTTAATTACCAAGGTTTATATGGATAATATAACTTGCCACAATACGATGTAATTTATGGAACTGGTAAAGACCAACAAAATTCATATCGTGAGGCAATGTTAAAACTTAATAAGGCTAATACTTATTTATTCCAAAATGGCTTTAAGTTAGAGAATGTTCCAAGTGAATATAAATTTCAAGAATCAAACTAATCTATAAAAAACATTTAGTCTAACTAAATGTTTTTTATCCTTATATAATATAATTTTCATTATTAAATATAAAGGAGAATTATGACAAACCAGCAATTTTTAATTATTACAATCATTTTAATTGTAATATTTTCACTTGGATTTATTGTAAGTTTTAGCTTATTTATTTTACATAAATATGTACATAATCTTAAAGCGCAAAAAAAGGGTTTTATGTTTGAAGATTCAATTAATAATAAACTTAAAACTTTACTAAAAGCAACAGATTTTAACTTTATTTCAGGAGGAGCTTATAAGCTAGATAAAACTCTTTATGAAGTTGATGCTATCTTTTTTAATAAATCAATGTTAGTTTGTGCGGAATATAAGTATTTTCAAGGAGTTTTATCAGGTGATTCATATGGAAATGAACTTAATTTAAGTAACGAGAAAAATAAGAAAATAAAAGTAAAAAATCCTATTACTCAAAATGAAAGTCATGTTAAAAACATTTTTAAAACTACTAATAAAAAATTACCTTATGCATCATTAATTATCTTTCCTGATGATTTAAAATTAGAAATAAGCAATATTCCTGCGCACGTAATAATTTGTAAAGTTAATGAAATTGAATCTAAAGTTAATCAACTTTATAATGAAGCAAGCACACTTGAGCAAACTATAAACATTAAAGAATTTCACAATACCTTAAAAGCATTTGAAATTTCCATTTTAGCTGAAAAACTATATTTTAGAAATAAAATAATGAAACAAAGGAGAAAATATGAATACAAAAATTAATATTGAAGCTAGTGCAATAAACACAACTGCTTTAGAACTTAATTTAAACCTAAACCAAGTAAATTTAGTTTTAGAAATGCTTGCTAATGGAGATACAGTTCCATTTATTGCAAGGTACCGCCAAAATTTAACTAAAGGCTTAAATGAAGAACAAATTTATAAAATTGATAAATTATATAAATATTATGAAAGTTTAAATAAACGTAAAGAAGCTATTATTAATATTTTAAGTGAGAAAAAACTTTTAACTGATGATTTACTAAATAAAATTAACCAAATAACTACTAAAAGTGATTTAGAATCTTTATATGAACCTTTTAAAGTTGGCAAAAAAACCAAAGCCTCACAAGCTATTGAATTAGGACTTGAACCCCTTGCGCAAAGCATTTACCAAAATAAAAATCCTAAATTTGATGCAAAGTTTGAAGCTAAAAAATATTTAAATGATAAAATCCCAACTATTGAATTCGCTTTAGAACAAGCAAATTACATTATTGCCCAATGAATTTCACAAAATACAGAAATTAAAGATGAAATAAAAAAACGTATTTATAGTTTTGGAGTTTTAAAAACCACAGCTAAGAAAAATAAAGAAGATCCAAAAGAAAAATTTAAACTTTATTATGATTTTAAATTACCAATTAAATACTTAAAAAACCATAATATTTTAGCAATTAATAGAGCAGTTAATTTAAATATTGTTTTGTTATCTTTTGATTACAAATTTGATCACTTTGTTTCATATATTTTATATATTTTAGATCGTAAAAAACTTAATGAAGTAAATTTAAAAGATCCGATTATTGATTCATTAAAACGACTTATTTTACCTTCTGTGGAACGAGAAATTTTTAGCGAATTATTTGTTAAGGCCGAAACAAGTGCAATACAAATTTTTTCTAATTCTGTTGAAAAACTTTTAAATACACCAGCAATTGATAATATTACTTTATTATCAATTGATCCAGGTTTTAAAAATGGTTGCAAAATTGCTGTTTTAAATAAAAATGGTGATTTATTAGAAGTAGCTAAAATTTATCCTACTGAGCCCCGTAAAGAAATTTTAAAGTCCCAAAAAATTGTTTTAGAGTTAATTAAAAAACATAATGTAGATATTATAGTTATTGGCAATGGAACAGCTTCAAGAGAAACTGAGAAATTTATTTCTGATTTAATTAAAGAATATAAATTAACTAATTTAAAATATACTATTGTTTCCGAAGTTGGAGCGAGTATTTATTCTGCTTCACAAGTTGCAATTGATGAATTCCCTGAGTTATCCGTTGAAGAAAGAAGTGCTGTAAATATTGGGAGAAAATTTTTATATCCGTTAAATGAATATGTAAAAATTGATCCTAAATCTATAGGAGTTGGTCAATATCAACATGATGTAAATCAAAAAGAATTAGATCATTATTTAACTTTTAAAGTTCAAAAAGTAGTTAATAAAGTAGGAGTAGATCTTAATTTAGCTACTAAAGAAATTTTGACTTATATTTCAGGTCTTTCTTCAAAACATGCACAAAATATTATTGAGCATCGTAAGGAAAAAGGTGAATTTAAAAATCGCCTTGAAGTTTTAGAAGTAAAAGGAATTGGTCAAAAAACTTATGAACAAGCGATTGGTTTTTTAAGAATTCTTAATTCAAATAACTTTTTAGATAAAACTTTTATCCACCCTGATTTATATCATTTGGCTAATAAAATTATTGATAAATATAATTTAGTTCCAAATGATAATGGTTTAAATCTAACACATTTAGATCCTAAAGTTTTAGCTAGCGAATTACAAGTTGAATATTACGATGTTAAGTTAATTTTAGAAGCACTTAGTTCAAGTGTGCAACCAATTAAACGAGATAAAACTGGTTTTATTTTAAAAAGTTCCATCACTAATTTTGAGGATTTAACTGAAGGAGAGCAAATAACTGGTTTTATTGATAATATAACTGACTTTGGAATTTTTGCATATATTGGACTTAAAGAAAGTTTGTTTATTCCTACTAAAGATTTAAATCTAACAAATAACTTAAGTCAACATGAAGCTTTTGCTCCAGGACAAATAATCAATGCTACTATTACAAATTTAGATAAAGAAAAAAAACGTATTAGTGGAAAATTAATAAGTTTTTAATCTTATTAAGATCTGATACAATTAATATCATTATGATTAAAACAAAATTTGATGCAATAGTAGTAGGTGGTGGACACGCTGGAGTTGAGGCAGCTTTTGCATTAGCTAATAAAAATCATAAAGTTGCTTTAATTTCATTTGATTTAAATAACTTAGCTATGATGCCTTGCAACCCATCCATTGGAGGACCTGCAAAAGGTATCATAACTAGGGAAATAGATGCTTTAGGTGGAGTGCAAGGATACTTTTCTGATTTAGCTATGATTCAAATTAAAATGTTAAATGAATCAAAAGGACCAGCAGTACGAGCTTTAAGAGCTCAAATTGATAAAGAAAAATATTCCAAAATTATTAAAGATGCTTTATTAAAACATCCTAATATTACTTTAATTCAAGCCACAGTCGAAGAAATTCTAGTAAAAGAGTCTAACAAAGAATTTTACGGAGTAAAACTTTGAAGTGATATTATTTTAGAAGCGCAAACAGCAGTTATTACCACTGGAACTTACATGAATTCACGTATCTTAAGAGGTAAAGATATCACAATTAGTGGCCCAGATAATCAAAAAACGACCCCAAAATTAAGTCAATCACTCTTAAAACATGGTTTAGAACTACAACGCTTAAAAACTGGGACTCCGCCAAGAGTCTATGCTAATTCAATTGATTTTTCAAAAGTAGAAAAAGAAAATTTAGAAGATAATTATTTAACTTTTTCAAATCGTTCAAATGTTAAGTTAAATGAGCAAATTTCTTGCTATTTAACTTATACTAATGAATTAACTCATCAAATTATTGAAGAAAATATTTCGAAATCTTCAATGTATTCAGGTTTAATTGAAGGAATTGGTCCAAGGTATTGTCCAAGTGTGGAAGACAAAGTTATGCGTTTTAGAGATAAAATTCGACATCAAATCTTTTTTGAACCAGAAACGGCTGATGGCAGCATAATTTATGTCAATGGATTATCAACTTCAATGCCTATTGAAGTTCAAGCAAAAATGCTTAAAACAATCCCAGGAATGAAAAATGCTAAGGTGCAAAAATGAGGCTATGCCATTGAATATGATGCTTTAAATCCATTGCAAATTTCAGATACTTTAGAATCAAAAATCATTAAAAACTTATTTACAGCAGGGCAAATAAATGGAACTAGTGGTTATGAAGAAGCTGCTGCCCAAGGATTAATCGCTGGAATTAATGCTGGGCAATTAATAGAGAAAAAAGCTCCTCTTGTTTTAAGTAGATCTGATGCATATATTGGTGTTTTAATTGATGATTTAGTAACTAAAGGTACTAAAGAACCTTACCGTATGCTTACTTCGCGTGCTGAATATCGCTTATTACTTCGTAATGATAATCCTGATCTAAGACTTGCTAAATATGGTTATGAAGTAGGTTTATTATCATATGAACATTACCAAAAAGTTTTAAATAAGTACCAGATTATTAACCAAAAAATTGAAGAATTAAGCTTAAAGTTTGTATCATCAAAAAGTGAATTAGCTCAAAAATATCATATTGAAAATGGGGTTTCATACATTAAAATATTGGCTCGTCCAGAAGTTGATGCTAAAGATATTTTAGGTGATTTTCAATATAAAAATGAGCTTGTTACTATCATTCGCTTAGAAGGGTATATTAAAAAACAAGAAGCCTTAGCTCAAAAAATGGCTAAGCTTGATAATTTTAAAATTCCCGCTGATTTAAATTATAACTTAGTGACTAATTTAGCAACTGAAGCTAAGCAAAAATTACTTTCTATTAATCCAAAAACAATTGGTCAAGCTTCAAGAATTTCGGGAATTAACCCTTCTGATATTCAAATGTTAATGTTTTATATTTCTACTAAACAAAAATAATGAAATTAAATCTTATTGCCGTTGGTTCTTTATCTAAAG
The DNA here is from genome assembly GCF_900660515.1 of Mycoplasmopsis bovirhinis. NCBI lineage: Bacteria > Bacillati > Mycoplasmatota > Mycoplasmoidales > Metamycoplasmataceae > Mycoplasmopsis > Mycoplasmopsis bovirhinis. The sequence goes on along the minus strand of NZ_LR214972.1, from coordinate 66,235 downwards.
AATACCAAGTAATTTTTGATGAGTATCTAAAAAAAGTAAACTACTTTGCTAAAGTGAATTTAATTGAAATTAAAGAACAAAAAATAGATAATATTGAGTTAAAAAAGCAAAAAGAAACTCAACTAATTTTAGAAAAAATACCCAAAAATTCATTAGTTATTTATTTATCATTATTAGGTAAAAAATTAAACTCAGTTCAATTTTCAAGTTATATTACTAATTTAGATAATATAACTTTTGTAATTGGTGGCTCAAATGGAGTAATTGAATCAAAATTTAATAATAAAATTAATTTTTCAGATTTAACTTTCCCGCACCAATTATTTCGAATAATGTTAATTGAACAAATTTACAGAGCTTTTACAATTAAAAATAATATTACATACCATAAATAAAACAAAGTAAGTTTTATCGCTTACTTTGTTTTTTGTAATACCCAAAATGTTGTGTTATCTGAAAAATTTAATACTTCTTCTGGTTCGTTTAAATTTTGATCTCGATTTAAAATTTCTATAATTTGAAAGTTAGTATTTTTATTAATTAAATATTTTAATTCTTTTAATGAATATAAATGCATATAGTCTCAAATGCCTTCTTCATTCAAAAAAACATAATCACCATATTCATTAAAGTTATATTCTTGACACTTTGCAAAATTTATTTTATACCTTAAATTATATTGTGTTTCATTTCGTTCGTGTGCACAAAAAATAAAAATTCCTCCTGGTTTTAAAACTCTATAAATTTCTTGCATAACTTTAATTCGTGCTTCTTTCTTAGGAATTCCAGTTCAGCCGTTAAATGAAAACAATACAAAATCAAATGTATTAGTTTTAAAAGTTAAGTTAGCAGCATCTAAAGATAAAAATTGCAAATTAAACTTTAACTTTTGGTTAATTTCATTTGCTTTCTTTATCATGGCTTTAGAAATATCAGCACCAATAATATTTTTTCAACCAAGTTGATAAAGTCAAAATGTAGTTCTACCACAACCACAACCTAAATCTAATATTTGGGCCTCTTTTTTAATATATTTATTAATTAGAAATTCTTCTGATTTCCATAATCCTACATTTATAATGCTCTGGGCATATTTATTAACTGTTTGCTGGTTTGTGAAAGCATTTTTAGCTTGCATTATTACCCAAAATTAATTTATTTAAATTTAATTTATACCTAAATGATTTAGCTATAAATTCAGATGCAAAAGTTAGGTGATTTAAATCACTAAAACTATCAGCAACAAAAGGAAATAGCTTATAATTTCCTTCTATTATTACTTCTAAATCATGATTATCATTTAAAACTAATTTAAGAGCTAAATCTGTTAAATTATCTTGGTCATATTTAGATAAAAAAGGATATAAAGCTATATTTTGTTCTCAAGCAAAAAGATCTTTTACTAATAAATTCACTGATTTTGAACTATAAAGATTATTTTTAAAATAATATGCTAAAGAATTAAAGATACTTTGTTTTAAAGCTTGTAAGTTAAATGAAGATATTTGACTTGTAATATCTTGATTTGTTTTATTATGTTTATTTTGATCGTAAATTTCTTTTATTTTTTTAATAAAATTTTTATATTTTGAAATATTTGTTTCAAAAGTGTTATTATCAATTGTTAAATCAAAATCATCTGAATTTAAACTTAAGGAAGCAAAATTATTAAAACTAAATGTTTTTGTTAAATCTGGATATTCTTGAACTGTATCACTTCGATCAAAAATATTAACTTGTATTTCTAAAGTTCCAAGTAAATCATTTGCTTTAATGCCAGTTATTTTAAAATCATATTTTGTTTCATGTGATTCATTTATTTTTAAAAACAAATGTGGTAAGGCAGGGTTTAAGACAATATTTTGATCATTAAAATATTCACCAACATTTTGATTAACTAAAGCTTCAAAATTATAATTACTATTATTAATTTGATTTAATCTTAAAGTTTCTTGAGCCTGGTCATTTTTATTTCAAATTAAAAAAGACGCTATTAATGAAGGGTAAAGTTGTAACATATATTTATAAGTTTCAAGTTCTTGTTTTATTAAAAAATTTTCTTTTGGGTTAATTTGTTTAATATTTTTAATTTTAAAACCTTGTAATTTAAAATTTAAAATATTATTTGCATTAGAATTTTGTAATTGGAATTTAATTAAAATATTATCAATAACACCAGTTTCATTATTAATATTCAAATTAGCATAATTTTCTAAACTAATATTATATTTTGAGTATATTTGCTCTGGGATTTCTAATAAGCTAATTAAAGCATTATAGTTTTCTTTAATATGATGATAAAAAGATAAAGCATCAAAACTTTGGTATTGCTTAATTTTTATTTTGATATTTAAATTAAGATTATTTAAATCTTCAAAATTTATTTCCTTATTATCTAAATCATTTTTACTTTGATTTTTTTGTTTGTTAAGTTCTTTATTTTCTTCTTTTTTAGTTATTTTTTCAGCTTTATCCGTTTTTTTTGGTTCTTGTGTAGTATTTGTATTATCACTTTGGTTTTGGGTTTTTATAGAATCATTATTATTTGTTTTTTTGGTATTATCATTGATCGAATTATCATTTTTATCATTATTTAAATTATTTTCCTTTTTTGTATTATCAGAATTATTTTCTTTTGGTTCTTCTGGTTTTAAAGGTGTTTTATTTGTTTTTATTACATTATTTGGCGCTGGAATAACTGGTTTTGGTTCATCATCTGCAAGAGGTTTTAACGAAGAATTAGTAGAATCCTTTGATTTTTTTGGTTTTTGCTCTATAAGATTAGAAATTTTAGAATTAGTGCATGAAGAAACTAAAACTAAGGGTGTAATTAAAGATAAAAAGAAAGATTTTTTAATAAACTTTTTGGTTTGAAACTTCATAAAGTTATTTTACCTTTTTTCTACTTTTTCAAAAATTTTTTTTATTAATAAAAATAATAAATTTTAGAGTTCTTAAAATCAATATTTTTTTTGCTTCTGTATTTTAAATTTTGTAGTAAAATTAAGTTACTTTTGTAGTATATTTTTATACCTATAAAAGTTTTATTTTATTTTTTAACATTTTAATCATATATTTAGGGAGGTTTTCTATGAATATTGAACCAAAATATAAACTTCGTAAATTTGGTCCAAAAACTATACGCCGTGACTATTCGGTTACTAAGCAATCATTAAAATTAGAAAACATTTTAATTACAAGTAAAGATAGTTTTGATAATTTTATGAGAAAACGGATCAATGAAGTTTTATTAGATATTTATCCAATTATTACTGGTCAAGTTAAACTTGACTACATTAAAAATTCTGTAGAGGTAGAATACCCATTTAAAAAAATAACAAGTGAAACAGAAGAAATTAATAAATGTAAAGCTAAAGGAATTAATTATAGTTCTAAAGTTTACATCCAACTTCAAAAAGAAAATATTAATACCGGGGAAATCACTAAAGACCGTGTTCTTTTAGGAGAGATCCCATATATGACTTCTGGTGGAAGTTTTATTATTAACGGGTCAGAAAAAGTTATTGTTAGTCAGTTAGTTCGTTCCCCTGGTGCATACTTTGGTGTTGGTGTACGTAACAAACAATCTGATGATCTTTTTAACAAATTAGAGATTTTACCAAAGGTAGGATCATGATTTGAAATTTCACATAAAGTTACATCAAGTACTTTAGATCCAGTTAAGGTAAAAGTAGACCGTAACAAAAACATTCAACTTGGAACCTTTTTAGCTTACTTTGGTTTTAGTGAAAAACAAATTAGAAAGTTATTTGGTCCAAATGAACTTTTAGATGAAACATTAAAGAAAGATAAGATCATCGAAAGATATTTAGAAGATGATGCAGAACTAACCCAAGCTGCTCAAGAAGATATCTTTAGAACGATTCGTAAAGGTGATCGTGATACTCATGATGCCAAAAAATCTTTATTAGCCGGAATGCTTTTTGACCGTCGCAGATATAACTTATCTGATACAGGTCGTTATATGCTAAATAACAAACTTTCATTAGTAGATCGTATTACTAATACATATTTAGCCCAAGATATTAAAAACAAAAATAATGAAACCTTATTTGAAAAAGGAACATTTGTTACTTTTCAAATAGCTAAAACTATTCAAGAAAACTTCAACCAAGGATTCATTAAAACAGAAAAACTAGAGCTAGACCCTGAGCATGTATATTACAAAATCTACCGTCCAGAACTAAATGAAAAAAATCCTCATTCATTATTTAATAACCCTAATTTAAGAAAAAGAATTAAAGTTATTAAAATTAAAGTTTACCCTAATAAAAAATGGATGAACGATACAAGTAAAGAACCAGTTAGTGTTATAGGTAATGATCCTAAGTCAACTGAAAACCATTTATTAATTTCAGACTTAGTTGCAGCAATTAGTTACTATTTTAACTTAACTGATGGAATTGGACAAGATGATGAACCAGATTCATTAGTTAATAAGCGTGTTGTTTCAGTTGGAGAATTAATTGAAACACAACTTCAAATTGCATTAAACAAACTAGAAAAAACCACAAGAGAATCAATTGGTGCTAAGGATGTTGAGAAAGTTACTGTTAAAAATGTAACTAATAATAAATTAATTACAAACCAATTTAAATCATTTTTTAACACTTCAAAACTATCTCAATTTATGGACCAAATTAATCCATTATCAGAAGTTTCAAACAAACGTCGTGTTACTTCGTTAGGTCCAGGAGGGTTAAGCCGTGATACTGCACAATTTGAAGTTCGGGATGTGCATGCAACTCACTATGGTAGAATTTGTCCAATTGAAACTCCTGAAGGATTAAACATTGGACTTATCTTAAACTTTGCAACTTATGCACAAATCGATGACAAAGGGTTCTTAAAAACCCCTTATTATAAAGTTAATAATGGAGTAATTGATTATAGTGATGTACGTTATTTAAATGCAACTCAAGAATTAGGATATTCAATTGCTCAATCTTCAGTTAAAGTTGATGAAAATAATAAAATTATTGATGATAATTTAACAATTCGTCGTAACTATACTTATACTAACGGAACAAGTTCAGAAATTGACTTTGTCGAAGTTTCTTCAAAACAAATTTTATCTGTTGCTGCAGCTGGTATACCATTCTTAGAAAATGATGATGCAAATCGTGCACTGATGGGTTCAAACATGCAACGTCAAGCTGTTCCACTGTTACAAGCAGAAGCACCATTAATTGCCACAGGTATTGAAGCAGATATTGCTAAATATTCATCATACAACTTAGTTGCCAAAAACCCTGGAACTGTAACTTATGTTGATGGATCTCATATTCATATTCAACGTCACGAAACAGGAATTACTGATAAATATTCACTAAGAAACTTTGAAAGAAGTAATCAAGGAACAATTATTCAACAAATTCCATTAGTAAGGATTGGAGATGTAGTTGAAGCTGGCGATATTTTAACTGATGGTTCATCATTTAAAGATGGAGAAATGGCCTTAGGTAAAAACGTTTTAGTTGGATTTACCACATGAAATGGATATAACTTTGAGGATGCTGTTATTATTAACGAACGACTTGTCAAAGATGATGTCTTTACTTCAATTCATATTGAAGAGCAAATTATTCAATTTAGATCTTCGCGTGCCGGAGATGATGAATTAACTAAAGATATACCAAATATCTCAAAACACTCAATTCGCCACCTTGATGATACAGGTATTGTTAAAGTGGGTTCAGAAGTATACCCCGGGGATGTATTAGTAGGAAGAGTATCACCAAAGGGAGAGGAAAATCCTTCTCAAGAAGAAAAAATGCTTTTTGCAATTTTAGGACAAAGACCACCTTCAATTAAAGATACTTCTTTAAAAGTAAAACATGGACATAACGGTACAATTACCCACGTTGAAATTTTATCACGCGATAAAGGTGATATCTTAGAAGAAGGAATTGAAAAAATAGTTAAAGTTTCAATTGCTCAAAAACGTAAAATTAAAGTTGGAGATAAAGTTGCTGGTCGTCACGGAAACAAAGGGGTTGTCTCAATTGTTTTACCAGAAGAAGATATGCCATATTTAGAAGATGGAACACCACTTGATGTAATGTTAAATCCACAAGGGGTTCCTTCTCGTATGAACATTGGTCAAATTTTAGAACTTCACCTTGGGATGGCGGCACGTAAATTAAATGTTAAGTTTGTTTCTCCGTCATTTGATGGAGTGAAAAAACCAGATATTGAAGCAGCTTTAGAGGAAGCTGGTTTAAATAAAACTGGAAAACAAATTATTATTGATCCAATTACTGGTCGTAAATTCGATAAACCAATTTCAGTTGGTGTTATGTACATGTTAAAACTTAACCACATGGTCGATGATAAGATGCACGTTCGTTCTGTTGGACCATATTCATTAATTACCCAACAACCCCTTGGTGGTAAATCACAAAACGGGGGACAAAGATTTGGGGAAATGGAAACATGAGCCTTAGAATCATATGGAGCAACTAACATCTTACAAGAGATTTTAACTTATAAATCAGATGATATTATTGGACGTAATTCATTATATAGCGCCTTAGTAACCGGAAAACAAATTCCAAATCCTGGTGTTCCTGAATCATTTAACGTATTAAGTTATGAATTGCGAGGACTAGGAATGAAATTAGAACAAAGTTTTGAAGAATTAGAAGATGAAAACCAATTAATCCAATTTGAAACAGGAGGAGAGAGTGAATAATACACCTGGAAAACAAAAATATAATAAAGAAAAAGTTCGTAGAATTATTTTATCTTTAGCAACTAAAGAGGATGTGCTTAAATGATCACATGGTGAGGTAACTAAAGCTGAAACAATTAACTATAAAACATACAAACCTGAACGTGATGGGTTATTTGATGAACTCATTTTTGGTCCTACAATTGACTTTAAATGTCCAATTTGTGGAACTAAATATAAAAAAAGTGATGCAAATACCATTTGTTCAAAAACTCAACAATGTAAAAGATATAATCCAGAAATTTTACCTAAAATTTCGCGCCGTAGCCGGATGGGTCATATTCATTTACATACTCCAGTAGTGCACTTTTGATACTTTAAAATTGACCATTCAGTTATTTCTAATTTACTTGGTTTAAGAATTGAAGATAAAGGTGAAAAACAAGTTGTTTCAAAATCAGATTTAGAAAAATTAATTTACTATAAATCTCATATCGTGCTTGAGAGCGGATCACTTAAATCACTTAAGAAAAACACTATTATCGATATTAACCGAGCTGCTACTATTTATGAAGCAGCTTTAGAAGAATTAAAAGAATTAAATAAAGATGACGAAGAAGCTTCAGAAGTAATTTTAGAATCTTTATACGAGCTACGTGAATATGCGCAGTCACAAGATGGTAAGGATTTTGGAATTGATTTTTATCAATATAATGATATTATTAAAGAATATTCAGATGCAATGATTGGAACTGGTTCACAAGCTATTGAATATTTATTAACTAATTTTGATATCCATAAAGAGCAAAAATTAGTGCAAGAACAAATTGACAGAATTAATGCTGATATAGCAAAGCAAAGAGATGTCTCAAGTTCAAAATACCAACAACGCCAAAAACTTTATAAACGTTTAAATATTATTTCTTCATTTATTCGTTCAGGACAAAAACCTACTGATATGTTAATTTATGAATTACCTGTAATTCCAGCTGATCTTCGTCCGTTAGTGCAACTAGATGGAGGAAGACATTCAACTAGCGATATAAATGAACTATACCGTAGAATTATTATCCGTAATTCGCGTGTTGGAAAATGACATGATACTGATGCTCCAATGCTTATTAGACAAAATGAATATCGGATGGTCCAAGAAGCAGTTGATGCTTTAATTGATAACGCTCGTAAAAAACCTACTCCTGTATCTTCGAGGGATAACCACCCGCTTAAATCAATTTCAGATAGTTTAACTGGTAAAAAAGGACGTTTTCGTCAAAATCTTCTTGGAAAACGTGTTGATTATTCAGCACGTAGCGTTATAGTTGCTGGTCCTTCTTTAAAAATGTACCAAGTTGGAATGCCTCGTGATATTGCTGCTAAAATCTTTGAACCATACGTGATTAAATCATTAATTGAAAAAGAAGATGGTATTACAAGTATTAAAACAGCTAAAAAATTAATTGATAATTTAGATCCAAGAATTTGACCTTATGTTAATGAAGCTATTAAAGGTCGTCCTGTGCTTTTGAACCGTGCACCAACCTTGCACCGTTTATCAATTCAAGCTTTTGAACCTGTTTTAATTCGCTCTAAAGCTATTAAATTACACCCACTTGTTACTACAGCATTTAACGCTGACTTCGATGGGGACCAAATGGCAATTCACGTACCTTTATCAGAAAAAGCAGTACGTGAGGCTCAAGAATTAATGCTTGCTTCAAAAAACATTTTAGGTCCCAAAGATGGTGAGCCAATTATTAACCCTTCACAAGATATTGTGCTTGGAATTTACTATTTAACTTTAGAAAAATCAGGTGAACAAGTTAAAGGTGAAGGTAATTATTACCATAATTATGAAGAAATGATTCGAGCATATGAAAGAAATGATATTACCCTCCATACTAGAGTAGTTTTACCAATTGAAGCTTTAAATAAGCCACAATTATTAAAACAAACTAACAAACCTTATATTTTTTCTACTGTTGGTAAATTTATTTACAACCAAGCACTTCCTGAAGATTTTGAATTTATTTTTGGTAAATACCTTGAAACTATTTATAAAAAATTATCTAGTGGTGAAATTAAAACATTTACAAAAGAAAAAATTCATACTTCGGTTCATGATTTAGATCGTTATACCTTAGATTATGGGGATAATTTCCGTGAAATTATTGCTAATACTCAACTAAACTTAGCTTTATCAAAAAAAGATACCGCTAAAATTATTCACCAAATTTACAAAGAATATGTTTCAGTTATTACCATAGAAGATTTAGCTTCTGTTTTAAATAACGTAAACAAAATTAACTACAAAGATCAAATTGATGCTTTAACAAATTTAATTGACTATAAAGGAGATTATTTACCACTTGTTCATGCTAAATTAATTAATGGTTTTATTGCTCAAGAATTTGATAAATATTATTTTCTTAATTCAAATAAAGACCAATTAGAATGAACCTTGCCTGAATATACCAAAGCTTTAGAAAATGTCTGATTTAGATATTCTAATTACGTTGCTGAGATTTTAGATAATATTAAAGAACTAGGCTTCCACTATTCAACTATTTCAGGAATTACCATTTCGATGAGCGATGTTAAAACCGCTGATTCAACACCTGAATTTATTAAAGAAGGTGATGAGTATGTTGCTGAGCTTAAAAAATATTTTGATTGTGGCTACTTAACAGATGATGAACGTTATAAACTAACTGTGGAAAAATGATCTAAAGTTAAAGATAATGTTGAAAAATCACTTAAAGAAGTTGCTAACTCTGATTTAGATAATCCATTATTTATGATGATGTCATCAGGGGCTCGTGGTAATGCTTCTAACTTTACCCAACTTGCTGGGATGCGTGGACTAATGTCAAATAACACTAAAACCTTAAAAGCCGATGCTGAAAATGAACGTGTTGTTCGTTCGACAATCGAAATTCCAGTTAAATCATCATTCTTAAATGGTCTTAGCGCATATGAATTTTATTCTTCAACTCATGGTGCACGTAAAGGTTTAACTGATACTGCTCTTAACACCGCTAAATCTGGATACTTAACACGTAGATTAATTGACGTAGCGCAAAGTATTGTGGTACGTGAAGAAGATTGTGGCTCAGACTTTGGATTTGCTGTTAAGGCAATTAAAGATACTAAAACAGATATAGTTATTGAAACTTTGCTTGAAAGAATTGAGGGAAGATATACCAATAAAGCAATTTTTGATTATGATGGTCAATTAGTAATTGGAGCAAACCAACTAATTACTCCTGAAATTGCAGATAAATTAGTTAATGAGTTAAAACTTGAAACTATTGACATTCGCTCTGTTTTATCATGTCACACTAAAAATGGAGTATGTAAGGTTTGTTACGGTAAAGATTTAGCTACAAATCGTGTTGTAAATATTGGTGAAGCTGTAGGAATCGTGGCAGCTCAGTCAATTGGTGAACCTGGAACACAACTTACTATGCGTACTTTCCATACCGGGGGGGTTGCTGGCGTTGAAGATATTACTGGTGGATTTGGTCGGTTAATTGAATTAATTGATGCTTATGATAACCCGTGAGGTAAAACAGCTGAAATTTCAAAAGTACATGGAATCATTACTAATATTGAGCAAATTATTAATAAAGACACAAAACGTGTTTCAGATTTTACACAAGTAACTATAAAAACAAAAGATGAACTTGGTAACGAAGTTAATGAATTTGTTACAGGAAGTACTTCACAAAGACTCAGAGTTAAAATTGGTGATCCTGTTATCCCTGGGCAAAAAATCTTTGAAGGTCCAATTGTCTTACACCAACTTTTAAATACCACCGACGTTAGAACTGTGCAAAATTACTTACTTAAAGAAATTCAAAGATTATACCGTATGCAAGGAATTACTATTTCAGATAAGTATATTGAAATTATTATCTCACAAATGTTGTCAAAAATCTTAATTATTGATCCAGGAGATTCAAGATTACATAGCGGAGCGCTAGTCGATACTTATGTTTACCAAACTGAAAATGCTAAATTATTAGCAAGAGGTCTTAAACCAGCTTACGGTAGGCCAAAAATTTCAGGAGCAAAGCAAATTCCACTTCTATCCACTTCGTTTTTAGCAGCTGCTTCTTTTCAAGAAACAGCTAAAATCTTAGTTAATTCTTCAATTGGTAAGCGAATTGATTCACTAGAAGGATTAAAAGAAAATATTATTTTAGGTCAAAAAATTCCTGCTGGAACCAACTCAAATTATGAATTAAAAGGTAAATATGATATTCGCAGCTTTAGCTCATATTTCCCTAATAAACTTGATCCAAGTAAACCAATTATTCAAGAAGAATTAAAAACTGGTTTTGAAGATTTCAATCTTGATGATATTGTTGATACTGATGATAACGAAGAAACCTATGACTTTGACTTAGATTATGATGAATTATATGATTTAGAAGATAATTAATAAAAACAAGCCGTTTTTCAAATACAGACAAAAAAGTTAACATGATAAACTGGGAAATTTTTTCCGGACAGTTTTACCTTCCCCAACCATACCATTTGGCTTAGCCAAAAGGAATGGTTGGGGAAGGTTTTTATCTTATTCTTTTATAGTTATATCAGTTTATAAATTCTTTAATTTTTTGTGATAATTCATAGGTCACAAACTTAGTTTTGTGGTCAATAATTGCTGATAAATAAATGTGATTCTGTTTAATATCTTTTGGTGCTTGTATGTAGGTTACGACTGTTGCATATATATTATCGTTGCATGAATTATAATCTCTTTTTACTAAATCAGGCACTTTAACACATGTATTTTTAGACTCTTTTGTTTTACGTTTTTGTCTAACAAATGTTTCAATTTAAGCTTTTTCATATAATTTCCTAGGGTTCTAGGATTTATGTCAATATAGTATTCTTGGAAAATATATTTAGCAAGTTTTCTACGTCCATACCTATCTTTATTTTCAACAAAACTTTGAAAAATTATTTCTTTATGTTTAATCTTTAACTCTTTAGCTTTATGATTGTCTTTCAATTTCTCATAATATTTTTAATGTCTGCATCAATATTATTTTCATTAAAAATTCGATAGTAGTATTTTATAAATGCATCTTTTTCATCATCTTTAAGCATATCAATTCATGTATAATCAAGAACTTTCTTTATCTTTCTTCCAAAACCTTTATCTTTCTTAGGTGATTTACCACTTTGAGATTCTATGTTCATATTTAAATGATATAATTTTCTTTTCTTTAACATATTTCTCAGTGATTCTTTATTTCAGTATGCTTTTCTAATATCAAAACAGTAATTTTCAAATTCTGCTTTAGTTATAGTCAAGTCAAATATTTATCCTATGAGTCAAAAATTTTGACTCATTCTTTAGTCTTTAAATGTCTCATAAATACCTCTTTTTCTCTATATTAAAAATATTCGGATTTTATCCGAATATTTTTTCCCTGTATAATTTCATGTTTTGTGTCCTTTCTTTTTTTTACTTATGTAGATTATTTTCAAGCGTTGTTACATAAAAACTACATTTTAAATATACCAAAGTTTATTTTATTTTTTGTTTTTAGGTTTTCTGAGGTATTTTACGAAAAATAAATATTACTTAGTTTAACACATACAAAGCTAAAATTTTATTGCTTAAATTTCGCACACTTTAATCATCTTAAAACAATTATATAATGCACAAATGAGTGATAAAAAGATAAGTTATCATAATGAAAAAGGTTAACATTATCTTGCTAACCTTATTATAAATAAATTATTGTAATATTAAGTTTTGGTAAATGTAAAATCGTATTTTTTAATATCTGAAAGTTTATCGATAACTATGTAATGTACCGTTGATGTACCACTTAAAACTTGATCTTCTGCAGCACTTCTTGAACCTTTTTCTCTAATTTCTACCCATTTATACTGGAGATTAATCAAATTATTTGTTATATCGATTTTTTTAATTCAATACCCAGAACCCTTTACAACGGAATTAGAAGTGTTTGTTACGTAGTTCAAACCATTTATTACTAAGATTGAAGATTTACTAAAATCAATGTTTTTAAAAATATCTTTAATGTCAATGTATTTATCAGAAGATAAATCATCTTGTGAGTTTATTAAACTAAATATCTTACTTTTATTAATTTTTATATTTTTTGCTTGCCATTTATCAATAACCTCTTTTTGAGCATCTCTTAATTTTGCATACTTTGCATCGCTATCTTTTTTATCATAATAGGTTATTGGTTTATGATATTCATTATAAGCATCTTTATACTGTTTTATAGCTTCTGCGTGTTCGTTCTTAAATGCATCATCAAAAATAACACTTTTTTCAATTTCGTCATAGAAAACTGAAGATCATAAGGCATTTTCATAATCAGGTGCACTATTTGGATAATGAAATCTAACCACTCTTTGACCCCCGTCTGTTTTTGATTCTGAAAAGTATGGTTTACTTGTTGTATTAGAACAAGATACTGCAGATAGTGTAGCCAAAGCTGGGGCAGGAATACTGAACAACCAAAATAATCTTTTAATTTTAGTTTTTTGCTCTTTTAATCGCATATGTGAATGCTAAATCCCTTTTTATATCATTACTATCGTATCTTATAAGATTGAAATTGTAATATCCACTTTTTTGGGCTGTAAATTCTACAGTTTCTGTGTTTCTCTCACCTAAAGTAGATCATGTTAATAAAGAATTACCCGGATCGTAAACTTTTAAATCAAAATCAACTATATTTTGTTTATTACTTACTTCTGCTAATCATGAAATATTTGCTCTAATTGTATCTCCTTTATTCAAATAAATGCTATGGTTTGCGGTAAATTTGGGTCCCGTTTTTTTATGGTATTTAAGATTTTTAACAGCTTGATCCACAAATTCAAACTGAGGTATTCCAAACCCTGTTTCATTAGTATAAATAGCATTTGTGTATCTTGGTTTTACAGAACCTGAAATTATTGCAGATTTAGCAATTATTGAATCATATCCTAAGTTAAATCAATATGGATTTCTTTGAATAACCATTGATGTTAAGGCAGTAATGACTGGAGTTGAAAAACTTGTACCATGTCCACTAAAATCTACTTCCTTAGTTGTTTTACTAGAAAAATTATATTCTCCACCGTAGGCTACAGCTGTTAAGTAATTATTCTCACTTCCAACTTGGCTATAACTTGTTTTAGTTTGCCAATAATCATCATTAATAGCACCAACTACAATGCTATTCTTAGATAAACCAGTTCCCGCTAACGTTTTATATGGATCCGTTTTTAGTTCATCAGTATTTATTCCTGAATAATTATTACCAGCAGATATAAAATTAACTATTTCAGGATTTGATTTAATTAATTCGTCAAAATATCTAGAATTAGAATTATAAACCTGATTAGGTATATCATTTTTTGGATCTGTAAAACCTCAACTATTATTTATAATTTTTACACCTCTACTTAAGAAAAAGTTCATTTCACCTGCCATACCATTTCAGTGAGTATTTAATTCAACACTTCATAAAGTAGCTGTTGGATTTATACCTTTTTGGCCAACTAAAATTTCACCTACATTATTAGCATGATTACTATATGACTCAGTGTAAAATCATTCATTTCTTCAATGTGCTCCATTACCATATTTTTTATTTCAGTAAAAAGGAGTTTCATCATTATTAATTACACCTTTAGCTTCTAAAATTCCAACTTTTATAGGATTTTTATTTACATATTCGTTAAAATGGGCATAAATTACATCTTTATTTAAGCCAACCAACTCATATAAATGATAATTGCTATATACAGGCCTAGTATCAAAAGCTATTTCCGGGTTTAGGCGGGGTGGTATTTTAGTAGCAGTGCTTACTATTGAGCTTTGTTTAATTTTATTCTGAATGAAATCGCTAAATGTATAGTCTGTATTAAATCCGTACAAACTTGATACATCCTCATCATTAAGAGCAAATTTGCCTAAGGATTGCTTAAGAGTTTCATAGTCATTGTTCTCAGTTACAGCTATTGAAATTGTCTTTAAATATTGTCCTGTAACATAAACTAAGTTTTTTTTAGTAGTTTTTAAATAATTTTCTGCTATAACATTAACCTTATCTTCAAGATCAACATGGGAAGTACCTTTGAAAATAATATCAAACCGTTTAACACCAATTCCATTTTGGGTGGCGGTTCCTTTGTCTGAATTGCTAATTGTTGAAGAGTTTATAATCTCGTAAAATTTTGAATTAATATTTTCATTTTTTGTAAGTTTTGGGTTATTTTTCCCTATTGGTACAATAACTGCAGCGGAGCTTATAGTTAAAATAGGGAATAACCAATATTTAAGTTTATTTTTTGGTTTCAATAGGCTCCTTATTGGTAATTATGTATTTATTTTTTGGAATATAATTACCATATATATTATACCAGAGTTTTAAAGAACCTTAAAGACAGTGCAAGGAAAAACGTTTCTAAAATATTAGAAGGTTGGTGTATTTTAAACCAAAAATTCTTATTATTGTTAGTACTGAAAATATTATAAATAGATGCTCCAGCTGGAAACTATATTTAAAATATAAAATTATAATTCTTATATTTTTTGTCCGAAAATCATGAATATAAGCTTCTTTTCATTTTTGATATAGAATAGAAATTAAACCAGAAATAAGTTAATCAGCTCAGCGAGAAATTCTTACTATAATTTCTCAATTACATATATAATATATACATATGAAAAAAGTAAAAATTGGAAATATTTTTATGTTTTTTTGCAGCTAGTCTTTTTTCTATAACTAGCGCAATATCTTATTCATCAAATATAATTACAGCAAGCCGAATTAATAATGTCAAGAAAAACGTATTTAACGTAAATATTTACAATAATAATCAAATCAAAACAACATTTACAAGTACATTAATTAAAGAAGATGCAGATAAATTGATTTTCTTAACTACATCACATTCATTTAAAGCTTTAAATATAAATGAATCTACAGTGTACAACTTATCACTAAAATTAATACAGTTTTACAACATAAAAAAAGAAATAAATTTAAATTCTAAAATAACTATTATTTATGACAATAAAGATGAAGATATCGCTATATTCACAATAAATAAAACATATGAATTTAATAATATAACTACAAATAAAAATTTAAATTTTAATTCTTTTGAAAATAAAATAACTCAAACAAACTTTTTGTATAGCCTTGGTTTTGTAACATTGTTAGATGATAATTTTAATCAAAGTTCACATAATTTATTTTTTTACCTTAAAGAAAAAGAAAGTGAATTTTTAGAACCAAATTTGTTATTTGTCAAAGACATTGAATACAATAGTGGATCTTCTGGCTCACCACTAATATATAAAGATAATATTATAGGAATTTACTTAGGTAAAAAAATTAATAATAGTAAACTAACCCCATTCTTTAAGTTATTTAGTAATACAATTGTTTCAGCACTTATTAATTCATTAACACATAAATAACTAAAAGATAGTATGACAAATATATTTTATCTTTGTTGTTTAAAATTATATGCCTGTGGTTAATTTAAACTGGGAAATTTTTTCCGGCAAATTTTACCTTCCCCAACCATTCCTTTTGGCTTAGCCAAATGGTATGGTTGGGGAAGGTTTTTTATCTTATTTTTTTATAGTTATATCAGTTTCTAAATTCTTTAATTTTTGATATTTCAATAAAAGTAAATCTTTTACATGTTTGTTCAAAATTTGGGAAAATCTCGCTTTTAAGAATGGAAAAGAAATACTCGATTTCACGATTATCAAGACTATTGCCAATTCTTAACATTGATATTCTACCTTTTAGGGATTCTATTTTTTAGTATATTCAAGTGATGAGTAAGCAGAACCATGGTCAGAATGTAAAATAAAATAATTTTTAAATTTTGTATTACTGATATTATTCAAAACTAGTTCGTTATCATTTTTAACTGATAATTCATAGGTCACAAACTTAGTTTTGTGATCAATAATTGCTGATAAATAAATGTGATTCTGTTTAATATCTTTTGTTGTTGGTATGTAGGTTACGACTGTTGCATATATATTATCGTTGCATTAATTATAATCTCTTTTTACTAAATCAGGCACTTTAACACATGTATTTTTAGACTCTTTTGTTTTACGTTTTTGTCTAACAAATGTTTCAATTTAAGCTTTTTCATATAATTTCCTAGGGTTCTAGGATTTATGTCAATATTGTATTCTTGGAAAATATATTTAGCAAGTTTTCTACGTCCATACCTCTCTTTATTTTCAACAAAACTTTGAAAAATTATTTCTTTATGTTTAATCTTTAACTCTTTAGCTTTATGATTATGTTTCAATTTCTCATAATGTGTAGATCTTGCTATTAAAAAAATGTTTGCTTTCTTTTTTTGATGAAAGATTATCGATTTCTTTAATGTCTGCATCAATATTATTTTCATTAAAGATTCGATAGTAGTATTTTATAACTGCATCTTTTTCATCATCTTTAAGCGTATCAATTCATGTATAATCAAGAACTTTCTTTATCTTTCTTCCAACACCTTTATCTTTCTTAGGTGATTTACCACTTTGAGATTCTATGTTCATATTTAAATGATATAATTTTCTTTTCTTTAACATATTTCTCAGTGATTCTTTATTTCAGTATGCTTTTCTAATATCAAAACAGTAATTTTCAAATTCTGCTTTAGTTATAGTCAAGTTCAAATATTTATTGTATAAGTCAAAAATTTGGACTCATTCTTTAGTCTTTAAATGTCTATAAATACCTCTTTTTCACTATATTAAAAATATTCGGATTTTATCCGAATATTTTTTCCATGTATATGAAAATGTTAACTTTTTTTACATTAGTCAGTAACAACGAAAAATTTTGAAATGAAAGTTTGTCAAGATATTTGAATTTATTTTAAACAATTAATTAAAATCTAACCAACTTACTTAAAACTTATTATTATTCTGAATATGGTTCTGGTATAAGAAAAAAATTTCTTACAAAACTTTTAATGAGATAACATTGTTACTAAAAAATATTCAAAATAAGAAAAATAAAAAAATCTAGGTTAACCTAGATTTTCCTTCTTACTTCATCTCCACCAAAAAAATCTTTAACTTGCTTTGCTATATCTTCAAGAGCTTGGTTAAAGTAATTATTTGGATAATTATATTTTATTAAACATTTTTTTATTGCGTTGCGCATTCTGGCTCTGCCACTTTTAGTTTTATCTCAATCAGTTTTATTATTTTCTTTTACGACATCTTTTATTTCAGTTGCAATCAATTTTAATTTATTATCATCTATAAATTGCAGTATATTTTTATGACTAACTAAAGAGTTATAAAAAGCTTTTTCATGACCAAAAATACTTAATTCTTGCATTTGTTTTTCATCAGGATGATACATTTCAGTAGAAGAATTAGTTAAAGCAATAATAGCATCTTCAGGAGCATTAATATCATTTGAATTGAAATTTTCTAAGTTTTCGCTATTTCAAAAATGTTTAACTTGCTTTGCTATATCTTCAAGAGCTTGGTTAAAGTAATTATTTGGATAATTATATTTTCTTAAACATTCTTTTATTGCGTTGCGCATTCTGGCTCTGCCACTTTTAGTTTTATCTCAATCAGTTTTATTATTTTCTTTTACGACATCTTTTATTTCAGTTGCAATCAATTTTAATTTATTATCATCTATAAATTGCAGTATATTTTTATCTCGAGCTAAAGAGTCATAAAAAGCTTTTTCTTGACCAAAAATACTTAGTTCTTGCATTTGTTTTTCATCACTATAGATTTCACTGTGTAAATTATTGAAAGTAGCAAAACTGTCTTTGGAAGATTCATAATCACCTGAATTTAATTCTTCTAGGGTTTTTCAAAATCGTTCTGAATATTTTTTTTGTTTTGAATAGTCATTTCTTTGACCTGACACAGCAATTAATATTTGAAGTGACTTTTTAAACATTTCTTTAAAATCTATAGGGTTTGATTGTTTTAAAGTTTCAATTTTATCTTTTTCTAATAAATTTATAATATTTCCTTCCTTATCATCATTATTTGATTTTAATGCAGTTATTTCATCGCCTTTTAATGCATCATTGAGTAAATTTAGCACATATTCATTCATTTGTTTGGTTGAAAGAACACTTAAACTACGCTCTAAATTAAGCAAATAAAGTCTAATTACTAAATAATATTGTGCTTCTTGTTCTTCGTATTCTGAAACATGAGGTCGTGAAAATCAGTAGGTTTTTCTTAAGTATAAAGTATCAGATAAAAACGATTCTTTAGAATTATTTTTATCTTTAAGTATAAATTCAGCTCCTAGTTGAATTGCATTAAATACAGTTGAAGCATCCTTGTTAAAAAATCCTTGTCTATCAACTGAAGCAAATTTATAATTGAGCTTAGTTAAAGTTTCTTTAAAATCCTCATAAAAACGTTTTGTAATGTCTTGAAAATTAGTTGTTTTGTCTCTTGCAGTATATTCACCTAAAGCTTTATCAAGAGAATTTCTCAAGTTCATATAATCGACTATTAAACCATATTTTTTACCTGGGTAAACTCTATTTACCCTAGCCACTGCTTGCATTAAATTATGTGATTTAAGACGTTTTATAAAATACATTACATCTAAGTCAGGTACATCAAAACCTGTTAATCACATATCACAAACAATTGCAATTTTGTATTTAGAAGTATCTTTTTTGAATTCCTTTGCTAATTCTTTGCGATATTGTGAATTACCAAAATAAGAGCGCTGCTCTTGTGTATCTTTATTTGATTCAGTAATTACTAAAATTGTTTGATCTTTAATTTTTTCATCTAGTTTCGAAATTGCTTTGTAAAGTTTTCAAGCTAGGTTTCTAGTTTGACAAACAATCATTGCTTTTCCATTTAAAATTTCTTTACGGTCATTATAATGATTTAAAATATCTTTAGCAAAGAAATTAACAACACTATCATTCTCTAAAATAGCGTTTTGTGTTGACATTTCTTGTTTTGATTTTTCAACCGATAATTCATCTCCTTGATCAGATAGTTTTATAATATTATCATAAAAATTATCAATTTCTTTAATTTTAGCTTCATTTGCCTTGATCACATTTATTTTTGATTCATAATATATTTTAACAGTTGAACCGTCACTAATAGATTGAGTCATATCATATGTATCAATAATTTCACCAAAAACTTCAGTGGTTTGTTTATATTTAGTTGTAACTGGTGTTCCAGTAAAGCCAATATATGTTGCATTAGGCAATGCATCTCTAATATATTTTTCAATTCCATATTCAATGTTAACTTCTTCTATTTCATTAGTTTCTTGATTCTTTTTAAATTTGTAAGTTGGATTTAAACCATAATGAGAGCGATGAGCTTCATCAGCTATAACTATAATATTATTTCTATGGTTTTTAGGTAAATTATCTTTATCAAATTTAGAAATATTTGTTAAAATAATTTTACCTTGCTTTACTTGATTTATTTTAGCTAATAAATCAATGCGAGAAGTTGCTTGCAACGGTTTAGTTTTTAAAAAATCTTTGGCACTTAAAAAGGTTTTATATAATTGTTCATCTAAATCAATTCTATCTGTTAAAATAACAATTGTTGGCACATCTAAGGTCTTATTAGTTAATAACCTTTTTGCAAGCATCAACATTGAAAAAGATTTACCGCTTCCTTGGGTATGTCAAATAATTCCGGCTTGACCATTGCCATTTGGTTTTAAAGCTTTTTCAATATTATTAAGTGCTTTTTTAACACCAAAGTATTGATGGTATTGTGCCATGATTTTTCTATGTCTACCATTTTTATCTTTAATAAAAAAGATGTTATTTTTCAATAAATCAAGCAAGGTATGATGATCAAATAGTCCATTAACCAAAACATTAGTTTTATAAGCATAATCTTCATCATAGACTTTCTCACCGTCAACACTCTTTCATTCATTAAATCGATCAATATCAGAAGTTAAGGTTCCGACTTTTGAAATAACTCCATTGGAGATAACTAAAAAAGCATTATATTTAAATAAAGTTGGAATATCATAACGATATCCATCAGTTCCAGAATCAACACCAAGTTGTTCTAAAGCTTTTTCTAAAGAAGCATTTTCTGAATCTGAAGCAAAATTCTTTAGTTCCATAACTATTAATGGAATTCCATTGATATAAATAATAATATCAGGTATTCTTTTGTTTTTGCCTTCTTGAAATACCACTTGTTGGCAAACTTGAAAAATATTATTTTCAACATTATCAAAATCAAGAAATTTAATAGTTGGATTAATCATAAAATCTTTTGCTTGAATAATTATTCCTTCAGTTAAGATTTTATGAACCTCATAGTTAAGTTCAAATAAATGTTGATTATATATCTTTTTAAGTGTGTTAATTGCTTCGATGATGATTTGCTTGTTTACATTGGGATTAATTTTGAATAATGAATTTCTTAATAAATCTTCATTCAGGAATTCATCTAATTTTCTATTTTTAATTCAATTATTCTTATAATTATTTATTAGTTGATATCCTTTAGCTTTTAATAAATCAATAATAGCTATTTCAATATGTTTTTCTTGAAATTTTTGCATCTTACCCTTTCTGAATAATATGAAATTTAAATATTAGGTAAATTTTCTTATTATATTGGATTTTTAAAATACTAACACTATCAGAAGTGTGCTTTGATTGTTTGAAAATTTAATTGATTAGGCAAATATATCTTATGGTTAACTCTGGTAAGATAAAGGAATGAATATTGATTCAGAAGTATAAAATTAATAAATTGATTAGAATTAATTAATAAGTAGTTATAAGTAAACGGTGTATATTTAGTTTTAAATAAAGCAATAAAAATCAAGCAGGTTTTTATTCCAAAAACTAACTTGAAAACATTTAAATATTATAAAATAATTAATAGAAATCATTCTTATTTGTTTTTAAATAAAGACTAAAACAAATAAGAATTAATTGAATAGATCTCCAAATAAAAAATTTAAATTGAAATATTAAATGAATGTAGATGTAATTTATCTATATTCATTTCATGCACAGTTTTGGTAAACTTGTTAGAAAAACAAATGATATTATCTTACTTATAAAATTAATCATTCATAAATTAAGTGAAATGACAAGAATATACTTAAAAAAAACCAAGAGAACAAGTTATTCTTGCCAGTTAATTAATTCGTAAAATTTAAAAATATTTTTCAAGAAGTTTAGCTTTTAAATCTTTTAAAATGCTAACCTTCTTTTTGTGTTGTAAAATTAATTCAAAATAAAAATTTAACAATTCTTTATTTTCATTACTAATCTTTGCATAAATTAAATTTTCAATTGACTTATCAGCGTATGGAATAGTTGTTCCTTGATAATAATCAGCTATTATTTTTTTATTAATTAAACTGTTGATTTCAAAATAAACTAAACCTTTATTTTTAATATCACAATTTAGTTTTCATATAGCAGATGCATAAGCTCCAGATAATCCAATATTATTGCGTCCTGGCGAAGCTACTAATGCCATTAAAATATCATTAAAAGTAGCTATTTTAGTTGATAAATGAGCATTAATATATATATTATTATCATTATTATTCTCTAATAAATTACCTACTCTAATAAAAGGAATACTATTCTTAAATTTAGTATTAGTATAATTTGATGAGCCAACTTCAGAACCACCTTCAAATTCGGCAATATTAGTTAATTTATCTAAAATATTTTCTTGATTGAATAAATTGATTTTTTTTACTCCTAAATCATTCAAAATTCTAATTTGTTTAGTTAAATTTTGTATTATATCATCTGCACTACTGATAATATTGACTATGTGTTGTTGGGTTTTTAGGTCTGGCAAGTTGATTTTAACATTTTTAAATAATTTGTTAATTAACTTTTTATCTGCTGATTCACTGGAAATTAACTCTAGCAACTTTTTTTTAGCTAAAATTCAATAATACATATATTCATTATCAACTATATCAGCATTACATATAAGTGATTTAACATTATTGTTAGTACAAAGTTCATCACCAGCAATTGCCACATAGCGAATAGGTGTATATGATCCAACTAAAATTGTTCCTATTGGTATTATTTTAGTTGAGCAACTATCTAAGCCTTCTTTAGTAATTTTTTTATTTGATGTATAAATATATTTACTGCTGAGTTCTTTTAAATCTTCTGCAGTTACTCATGTTATATCTCCATTTCAAAACAATTTATTTTGGGTAGATGGTTTAGCACCATCTACAATTTGTGCAACATCTTTAATTTTATAAGTTCTCATAATATGAAACTAGAAGAAATATAAGAAAAATCTTATAGAAAAGATCAAAATAACCTTGGAGTTGATAAAATTAATACTCAAATTTATGCAACAAGATGTGGTATTAATTATGCTTAAAGATCTTACTGCCATAAGGAACAAATATTAATACCCCTAATGAAAACAATATTTAAATCATTTTACATAATCAAACTTTTTTATACAACTTATAAAGTATTTAATACAAAAATAAATACTATAATTGTAATACAATAATCTCTTTACTATTATTTATTATTAATTGGACTAGAAAGATATTCGGAAGGATGCTAATGCGGTATTTAACACAAAAAAATTATATTAAATAAATATTTATCTTCCTAGACATGCTGTCAAACAACACATTGTTAACAGATCTTACATAATTTCTTTTTCTAAAATTTCTTGAAATTTTTCTTCTAGTTTTTTTCCCTCCTTAATTAATTTAAATAATTCTGCTGAAGCTTTTTTAATTTCTTGTTCAATTTCTTCAGTACTTAATTTATTAGATTCATCAAACCCAACATACATTCTAGGATTTAGAGAATAATCATTTTCTATGATTGATTCAAAGTCTGCTTTTTTACTAAATCCTGGAAGATCATCTAAATTATTATTTTTATAATCTTTATAAGTTTGAACAATTTTTTGTATATCAGACAGTTCTAAAACTCGATTCTTACCTGAAACAAGGTTACCAAGATTATCGGCATTAATAAATAAAATATCTTTGTTAGTTTTAGCTTTATTTAAAATTCAACATTCCCCTGAAATAGAAAACGCATCAAACAATTTATTAGGTAAAGTTATGATGGCATCTATATGCCCTGATTCAATCATTGCTTTACGAATTTTATAATCATCCTTAGTTTTTGATATTTTAGCCCCACTAGGCATCAAAATAGCTGCTTTACCAGTTTCTTTTAATTTATAATATATTAACGATAATCAAGCATAGTTAGCATTTGTTTTATCTGGGTCTCCAAAAATTCACCTTGGATCTGCTTCAAATGAAGGATTTCAATATTTTTTTAAGTTATAAGGAGGATTTGCAATAATAAAATCAAATTTTTCATCTTTATGCAAATCATTACTAAATGAATCAGCATTGCGAGGACCCAAATTAGCTTCTAGACCTCTAAAAACTAAATTCATTTTAGCTATTTTCCATATTACTGGGTTTGATTCTTGTCCATAAATTGAAATATCATAAATTTCTCCTTGGTGTTCTTTAACAAACTTCGAGCACTGCACGAACATTCCACCTGAGCCACAACAAGGATCATAAACTCTTCCTTGATATGGTTCTAAGATTTCAACCATCAATTCAGAAATACATTTAGGAGTAAAAAAATCTCCTAATTTAGTTGTAGTTGGAAAGTGCTTATCAAAAGCGCTAATATAATATTCATAAACTTGACCAAAGAAATCACTATCAAGGTCTTGTGCATTTAAATTATTATCAAAAAAATCAACTAATTCTCCAAGAGCCATTTTATCTAAGCTACTCTTAGAATAAATTTTTGGTAAAATTCCATTTAACTGATCATTATTTTTTTCTAACTCCAAAAAAGCATTATCTATTACTTGACCAATTTCAGGTTGTTTTGAATATGAAACTATGTAGCTTCAAAGTGCCTTTTGCGGAACAAGAAAAATATTATCTTCAATATAATAATCACTATCTAGCTCACTTCCATCGTTTCTTGAAGATAATTCATTATATTTGGCTTGATATTTATCACTAACATATTTTAAAAAAACTAGTCCTAAAACAACTTCTCTATGATCCGTAGGATCAACTTTATCAAGAAGTTTTTCAACGGCTTTTCATAATATATTTTCGTCAATAATTTGTGACATTTTTTTACTCCTTTTTATAATATTTTGAAAATTTATATACTATATTTTAAAGTAAAAAAAAAAAAAAAACAAAAGTAATTTTTCTTTTATAAGTCAAAATAATTCAAAATTGATTTTGGAAAAAAGTCAATTTTAGCTAAATCTGATATATTAATTCATTTAAAATATAAAGTTTTCAGGTTGTTTTCTTTAAGTTCAAATTCATCTTGTAACATAAATTCTAGTAAATCAACTTCAACTTTATAATAAAAACAAATTTCATGAACTTTTGAATTAAAGATTTGTGAATAATAAAAATTTTCTTCATGAAATAATAATTCAGTTTCTTTTGCTTTTAAATTTAATTCTTCTTGCAGTTCTCGCTTAACACTATGGCATGATGTTTCGCCAAATTCAATTTTGCCGCCAGGTAAATAAAAGTATGAACCAATATAATCACGTGCTAGTAATATTTTATTATCTTTAATAATTAAATATCCAGCGCGTAATTTAAATAAATAATCACTAGATTGAAAAAATACATCTTTAGACATTTTAATCCTTAAAAAAATATAATAAAAACAAGACCACCTGACACAACACTTCTTCATATGGCTGCTATATTTCTATCCTGACCAGGTTAGTAGGTTATTGTTCTGATGGCAAGGATATTATACATTAAATTTTAAGATTTTAAAAATAAATTAATTAAATAATAACACATGAATTCAAAGCAAGTGAATTTAGGCAAAATTCCATTTTTTTATTTTTAAAATATCCTTAATTTAATATAATATGAAAAGTTTTTAAAACATATTACTATTTCATTAAATTTTATAATAGGAGCAAAAATGAAAATAGCATTTTTTGATGCAAAAGATTATGACATAAAATACTTTGAAAAATATAATGAAAATAAACACCAAATTACGTTTTTCAAAGAAAACTTAAACCTAAATACTGCTTCATTAGCTAAAGGATATGATGCAGTATGTGGGTTTGTTAATACCTATGGTGACAAAGTTATTTTAAATGTTTTAACTAAATTAGGTGTTAAATACTGATTCCAAAGATCAATGGGATATAATAAAATTGATGTTAAAGCCGCTAACGAACTTGGCATTAATGTTTTTAGAATTTTTAATTATTCAGCTGAAAGTATTGGAGAATTTGCTTTTGCTGGTCTGTCAGCTTTAAACCGTAATTTAATTGTAGCTAATAAACGTGTTGAAGCCTACAATTTTTCATTAAATGGTTTAGATGGAAAATGTATTGCTAATTCAACAATTGGAGTTATAGGTTCAGGAAAAATTGGACAAACCTTTATTAAGATTGCAAGAGCAACAGGAGCTAAAGTATTAGTTTTTGATGCATATGCTCAAGAAAATTTCCCTGAGTTAGCAAGGAAATTAGATATTGAATTTGTTTCACTAAGTAAATTATTAGAAGAATCTGATTTTATTTCAATTCATTGTCCATTATTACCTTCAACTAAATATTTATTAGATCAAGCAGCTGTAGATAAAATGAAAGATGGAGTAATTATTGTCAATACAGCCCGTGGTGAAATTTTAGAATTAGATGCAATTATTAATGGTCTTAAATCAGGTAAAATTAGAGGTTTAGCTACTGATGTTTTAGAGCGTGAAGAAGGAAGATTTTACGAAGATGTTTCAGCAAGAATAACTGAACTTAAAGCTTTAGATCCACAATGAAAAGCTTTAATTGAAATGCCTAACGTTTTAATTACTTCACACCAAGCTTTTTTAACTGATTTAGCTTTAACTCAAATTGCTAAAGTTACTTTGGAGCACGCTGATGCTGCTCAAAATGGTAACTTTGAAAATGCCTTAGTTTTATTAGAGAATGGAAAGATTAAAAATGGATAATTCAGCTCAATTAACTAAGACTCAATCACTATTTAGTTATTTTAAACTAAAAAAACATCAAAGATTAAATGCTGAAATGCCTAAAGATAAACAAACTTGAATTATCCATGGGATTTCAGAAATTGTTGGTACTGCATTACTCTCATTACTACTAGCAGGACTAAGCACCTTTGTAAAACATCATGGTGAACCAATTATTATTGAAGAATATTTAATTCATCCAGTTTTAGTAGGGTTTTTTGCTGGATTTATTGCTGTTGGGTTAGTATTATTTTTATTTTTACGTTTTAGTTGTGATTTAAATCCAGCTGTGTCAATCACAAGGTATTTAAATGGAACAAATCATGGAAAATACACCTTATTCAAACTTGGAATGCAAGTTATTGGAGCTTTTTTCGCTGGAGTAATTATTTATGGAGTCGGAAAAAGCCAAGTAGGTAATTCTTATATTGCTAATGCTCCAATTAATTCAATAGTAGCAGCTAAAAAAAGCTTTTCACCTTTTGTACAAGAAGGTGTTAATTCAGCATTATTATCTGGATCACTTTGAATTTTCTTTTTTGAAATGATTGTTACAGCAATTTTATTAGTGCCAATTTTTTCACCAAGAATTGATAACAAATACCGTGATACGTTTATTATGGCAATTATTTCATTTAGTGTTTGAATGGGAATTTTAACTGGTTCAGCTGCAATTAATCCAGCCCGGGGATTAGTACAACAATTACCAACATTGTTATTTGAAGCACCAGGTAAAGATTCATTTGCTGCTTATGCAAATAGTCTTGGAGTTTCACAAGTTTCAGCTTGAACTGGAGTAGTAGCAGGAACATTTTCAATGCTACTTGGAACTTTACTAGGACCTATACTTTATTTATTTATTCAAGGATTTACTGAAACTTTCTTTAATCCATTTGTAATTAAAATGACTACCTTTAAAAACTTTAAAGCTCAAAACATGATAAAACCAAATATGATTAAAAAAGAACAAGTAAAACAAGAAAATAAAGAATAATTTAAAACATCATGTTAATTTTATAACATGATGTTTTAAATTTAAATAAAAAATAACCTGGAAAAAATATGGAAATTAAATTTTAAATAAACTATTTTTTACTTTTCTCTTTATTTATAAACTTATACAGTCAATTAACTAATACAAGTATTTAAGTTTTTACATATACATATATATATGTATATGTATGTATGTATATATGTAAATATTAAAATATTTTTAAGATATTTAGTATTTTAAGAGATGTAAACAAAATATCT
Organism: Mycoplasmopsis bovirhinis; assembly: GCF_900660515.1. Lineage (NCBI taxonomy): Bacteria > Bacillati > Mycoplasmatota > Mycoplasmoidales > Metamycoplasmataceae > Mycoplasmopsis > Mycoplasmopsis bovirhinis. Next base: position 38,220 of record NZ_LR214972.1, on the reverse strand, counting down.
TTTGACATAAATATCAAAATTAATAAGGAGAAAACAATTATGAAATGACGCAAATTTACACTTTTAACTACTGTAACAAGCTTTAGCACTTTAACAGTTGTATCATGTGGTTCATCCAAAGAAGATGAAGAATTTGAGAAATATTTCAATACTTTTTTTGGAGAAAACTCAAATTTAATTAGTAAAGAACAAAAAGAAGAAATGCGAAAGGCTTACAAACAAGCCATAAGCAATCCAGAAGTTAAAAAGAATTTTGATACTTTAAAAAATATTTTAAATAATACCAATGAAATAAATACCACTAACATAAAACAAAATGAAATTAATAATTATATAAATGACCATACCATAATTTTATCACTTACTGTCAATACAGTTTCAGTAAATGATGAAAGAAGGTTAAATGCAGCCATTAATGCTTATAATAACTTAAGCAATGAAGTAAAGGCTGAGTTAAAATATCAAAAATCATTGTTAGATAAACTAGCTAATAAAACAGCTAGTTTAAAAAAAGATAGTGAGATTCAAACTAAAGTAAATAACTTTAAACGGGTTTATTCAATTATATTAGCTAAAAATGAATGAAATATTACAATTAATGATGAATCAAGAATCACCCCTGCTTTAAAAGCATATAATTTATTGTCTTATGAAATAAAAGCTAAATTGAGAATCGAAAAAATATTATTAGATAAATTAGCTGCTAAAATTAGATCATTAAAACAAGAACAAACAACAAATCAAAATACTAATGATCCAGGAAATGAATCAGATCAACGAACTTTACCAACTGATGATGTTAATGCTGGAACTCAAACTCAACAACAAGAACCAGATCAAGATTCCAGAACCACATTTGGCGAAAAAGAAGAAAGTCTATCAACAGCAACTACTTATGATAATCAATTTATCAAAATAAATTATGATAATTTTGATGTACAAACTCACCGCTTAGATTACAATAGTTTACAAAATTCATCAAGTAAATGATCTAGTTACAATATTAATAATGAATTATCAAACAATGGTTATAAAGAATTAGTTAGCGGCTTTTAAGGGATAAATATCTCTAAACATAGAAAAACTGACCAAGTTGATAAAAAGAATCAAGAAGCTATAATTGTTGAAATAGATGTTTCGCAAACTAAAGTGTATCAAAATGCTAAGCATTTATTGATAAAATTTCTTTAGATACTAGATATAAAATTACAAGTTATAGAATTAAAAATATTGGTAAAAATAAAACTTTAAATATGGATGATATTTTCAGTGAAATACCTAATAAATTACCTTTATTAGAATTGTTCTTTGCAACTAAAAATACTACAGTTTTAAGAAGATTAAGAGATAAGGAAATTAAAGAATTAAATTTCTATACTGATTCTAAACAAGAAGCAGAGAGCAATGAATGAGCAATTAACCCACTTGTTTTAAGCAATATTAAAAATATCAACCTTGCTCAAAATCCAGCAACTTCTAATTATGATCAAACAAGTTATTATGTAATTAAATTTGATAACTTATCATTTGACGAAGAAGATATTTATATAGCAGGAGAATTTGATTTATATAAAGTTAATAAAGCATTAAAAATGTTTTATTGAACTCTAAATAATGAAAAATTCTTCCAAGGTTTAGGTTTAACATACCAACTTACTGATCGTGATGAAAAGATAAAAATAACTTGGCCATTAGGTTTAGATTTTTCTAACGCTCCAAGTATTAAATCTTTAGCTGGGTTAGATTTCCGCAACCGTGATGGTAACTATAACTATAATAATACTTATCGTAAACTATTAAGAATTAAATTTTATAATAATTCAGATATGTGAACATTAAATACTAATGAGCTAAATAAGAATCAGGTAAGAGAAGTTATCTTAGGTAATACACTTAGTGAATCAGCTAAAATTACCTTTAGTAATGGAAAAGGCACTACAAAAATAAGAGTTGTACCGCATACTAGAAGTAAAAATAATGAGAGATTAGATAGCAATGGTACAAATGAATTATGGAAATTACTTGAATATCTTGGTGAAGTATTTGATAAATATACAGTTATTATTGTGCAACAAGGAGAAGAATACTTATTTAACTCAATTAAAAGTGCAGGCTTTAATGCTTGCTACTTAACTGAAGCAGATAATGTTAATGATTAAATGATAAAAAAACCAGCTAAGCTGGGGTTTTTTAGTTAAATTTTAAAATAATATGAAAAATTATCGTAATTGTTTGTAATAATTTAATATAAATATTTTTAAAAATAAAAAACTTTTTTTATTAATTTTATATACCTTATATCTGCATTTATACTATTAAGTTTAAAACTTTTTCTATAGATATAAATATTAAACAAGGCAACATTTAAACAAAATACTACAATAATTTAAAAGAACCTTATATACATAGCTTCTTATATAGTAAAAAACCAAATTTTTACCAAATAATTTGCTCCGGCTTATGTGCACACTATAAAAAAATTTGAATAATCTTTTTTTACTAAAATATGATTATTTTAAAATGAATTTAAAAATTCCTATGGAAAATATATGGAAATAATTATTTATAATAAATATATACTTATTAAGTATAAATAACTTAAATTAATATATTTTTACTGTTCTTACCCTTCTTTTTAATCTTAACCACTCAAAACATAATTACAAGTATTCAACTTTTCGCATATATATATATATATATTACAATTAACACAAGGATATGTCATTTAAACAAGATATTTTACCTTAATAACATTATCCCTGTTTAAGTAAAATAATTAAATTAATAGTCATTTGTCTTATTGTTATTAAGATAAATAAATATATTGTTTTAAATTAACATATCCTTACATAAATATCTATTATATATAATAAATTAAACAATAGAAGGACAACAATGAAATTACGTAAATTCATATTAATATCAACAAATATATTAACAATCTCGACACTTGCAGCTGTAAGTTGCACTAGTGAACAAGATCCTAAACCAACGCCTCCGGTACAAAGTGATCCAGGAAATGGTAATCAAAAGCAAGGAGATAGTGAAAATACTGGTAATAATACGAGGCAAAACCCAGGGGATCAAACTCCACCAACAAATAACACTGGAAATAGTAGATCTAATACTCAAACACCTCCGTCAGATAGCCTAGGTAATGGATCAAGTCAAGATCCAAGTAAAGGCGAAAACCCCGAAGATAATTCATCAGATAACCAAAAACCAATAGAATCGCAAGGCGATAACCAAAACACAGGTAATGGAAACAATAACCATCAAACTCCACCTGATGAAAAAAATTCATCAGGTGGAAACGAAAATTCTTCCGAACAAAGTCAAAATAAAAATGGGGTTCCGGAAGAAGGAAACATACAATCTAATCAACCGGGAGGACCAGATTTTAGTGGAACAAATGAAGCAGGCGGAAATCCTAATACTAAAGTAGAATTGCCTCGAAATAAAAGTAGCGAAAAAGTAGAGGAAGAAAGAAATGACTCTATAGTAATACGTACAGATGAAGGCCAAGAAGGTTCATCTGGATCTACAGGAACCGAACAAGGTTCAGATGGATCTAATAATGGCCAAGATGGCTCAACAGGATCTACAGGATCTACAGGAACCGAACAAGGTTCTACAGGATCTAATAATGGTCAACAAGAATCTACAGGAGGTCAAGAAGGTTCAGATGGATCTAATAATGGCCAAGATGGCTCAGCAGGTTCTACAGGATCTACAGGATCTACAGGATCTACAGGAACCGAACAAGGTTCTACAGGATCTAATAATGGTCAACAAGAATCTACAGGAGGTCAAGAAGGTTCAGATGGATCTAATAATGGCCAAGATGGCTCAGCAGGATCTACAGGATCTAATAATGGTCAACAAGAATCTACAGGAGGTCAAGAAGGTTCAGATGGATCTAATAATGGCCAAGATGGCTCAGCAGGTTCTACAGGATCTACAGGATCTACAGGATCTACAGGAACCGAACAAGGTTCTACAGGATCTAATAATGGTCAACAAGAATCTACAGGAGGTCAAGAAGGTTCAGATGGATCTAATAATGGCCAAGATGGCTCAGCAGGATCTACAGGATCTACAGGATCTACAGGTTCTACAGGTTCTAATAATGGTCAACAAGAATCTACAGGAGGTCAAGAAGGTTCAGATGGATCTAATAATGGCCAAGATGGCTCAGCAGGTTCTACAGGATCTACAGGAACCGAACAAGGTTCTACAGGATCTAATAATGGTCAACAAGAATCTACAGGAGGCCAAGATGGCTCAGCAGGTTCTACAGGATCTACAGGATCTACAGGATCTACAGGAACCGAACAAGGTTCTACAGGATCTAATAATGGTCAACAAGAATCTACAGGAGGTCAAGAAGGTTCAGATGGATCTAATAATGGCCAAGATGGCTCAGCAGGATCTACAGGATCTAATAATGGTCAACAAGAATCTACAGGAGGTCAAGAAGGTTCAGATGGATCTAATAATGGCCAAGATGGCTCAGCAGGTTCTACAGGATCTACAGGAACCGAACAAGGTTCTACAGGATCTAATAATGTCAAGATGGATCAGCAGGAAACAGGAGATAAAATTTCTTCTTAATTCATGTAACAAGCAATTTTAAATTAAACAACAAAATCTTTTCAATAGTTAACTAAGTTTCAATTAATAATTAAAATAAAGAAAAACCAGCAAAAGCTGGTTTTTTAATTATAAGATAACATATTTATCATCTTCAACTTCAAATCTAGCATTAAAACCTGCTGATTTAAGTGAATCAAGTAAAGATTGTTCTCCTTCCGGAACAATAATTTCTGTTTGAGCATTAAATGTTCCATCACTATAATTTAGTAATGTTCTTAAGTTAGCTATACCTTGTGCGTCTAACTTTTCATTTGAATTTTTATTTAAAGCATACATCTTGATTTTTTTGGTTTGGTGACCGTTACTAAAGAAAATTTTTCCTCTTTCACTTGGGTCATCAGTTATTAAAATTTTACTAAATTGTGCTTTATTCATCTCTCAAGCTGTAACACCTCAAATATCAGAATCGTTAAATAATTTAATTCGTTTAACTTTCCGGTAAGTTGAATTATTACCTAACACATCTTCAAAGACCATACCTGCTAAAGTTTTGACACTTGGGGCATTACTAAAATCAAGTCCTAAAGGTCATGAATTGCCATCACGGTTGCTGTCAGGTTTATTACCACCTCCTCAACCACCTTGGAAAATTCTTTCGTTATTTCTAACTCAATATGCCATTCTTAAACCATCATTAACAGTGGTTAAATCATATTTGTCATTAACCATAACATCTTCTTCATCAAAAGCTAAATTATCAAAAGTAATCCTTGAATAAATTCTTTCTTGACTTTCTAAAGCTCCCTGTGAAACATTATAATCACTCATGTTAACTCAAGCAACTTTATTTAAAGCTCATGGGTTAAAAGCTCAATCATTAGCTAATGAATTGAGCTTTTGATCTGTATACATTGCTAATTCATCAATTTTCTTATTTTTTATGTATTTAAGAGCTGTAGTATTCTTTGAAGCGAAAAATAGTTCTAAAAGTAGCAATTCATTAGGTAAAGCAGCAAAGATTGCTGCAACGTCTTGATCTGCTCCAGTACGTCCAATATTACGAATACGATATCCAGTAATTTTATACCTGGTATCAGCATTAAGACGTTCAATTAAAGCTTTGGCATTTTGGTAGGCTTTTGGATGTTCTACATCAATATCAACAATAATAGCTTCATTACGTTTACCTTCTTCAGGATTTTGATTCGTATATCTGTTAATATTAATTCCATAAAACCCACTAATTAAATCACTATAACCACCTCTTTCAAATTCGGCATTAGCGTAAGTTTTTTTTCATCCATCATAATTCCCTAAACGAACATCATCAGAATTACGCTTAGGCCATTGGCTATTATTTCATAATATCCGGCGATTTTTATTATCATTTTGAATTCTTAATTGTGTGTTGTTAACGGGTGGAGCATAAACATAAGATTCTCATTCACCATTTTCATTAACTCATACTTGACCTGATTCACTAATTGTATAACCATCACGTAATCAATTTTCTACTGTTTTCGAAACTTTGTTAAGTTTACTTTGGTCAATATGCATTAAGAGTAATAATTTACCAAGCTCAACTTGCATTGGTTGGTTTGAAAGTGGAGGTGTTCATTTAAAGATTTTAGTATCATTTCATCATTTTTCAAAATTCTTTTGGCCAGTTTCATCAACATAACTACGTAGCAGTTCTTTATTTTTTAGTAATCTAAAATACCTACCATATAAATTGCCTAAAGCTTCAATTGCTCCATCACCACTACGTTTGAAAAAGTCAATTTGGGCTTCAACATCCATGTTTTCATTGTGTAATACTTCATGAAATGATGTATTTGAATTTTGAAATAATCAATCTGAATCTTTAGCTCCTTTTTGTGATCTTTGAACACTAATTTTTAAGTTCTCAGCAGTTAAAGCATTATGAATTGCTTCAACTTCTTCAAATTCATTTTGGTAAGCAATCCGGTTAGCAATACCTCGTTCTTGATCATATTTTTCAGTTTTAGGAGGATTTAAAATTGCAATATCTGCATTAAATTTAATACCACCTTGGTTAATTTCCCTACGTTCACGACGTTGCACTCTTTTGTATGGTTCTTCAGGTGCAGGTTCTGGTTCAGGAGTAATTGTAATACTTGGTGGTACAGGTTCAGGCGCAGGCTGAGGCTCTTCAACTGGTGGAACGGGAGCTGGCACTGGAACTGGTTCAGGTTCTGGCTTAATTGGATCTGGTTGAACTAGTTCTGGTTCAGGTTCAATAATCTTAGGTGGTTCTGTTACAATTGGAATTGGTTTTTCTATTTCTAATGGTGGGGGGGTAGGTTCAGGTTGTTCTTTAGGCTTACGTTCTAAATTAGCATCATAAGTATTAGTTATTGAATTTTTTGGATCAGATTCATCATTATCCAAAAATGTTCTTAATGTTGAATTAACGTTATACTTATGAGCATTTTGTTTACTAAGTTGTAAACTTTGAATAGTTGTAAATAATCCTGTCGCGCTGACACCAGCTCCAATAGCTAAAATAGCAATTTTATGCTTTCGTCTAAGTTTCATATTAAATTTCCTTTATTACGTATTATTCTATTAGTATATTATACATTATATATATGTATATATAAAATTAATATTAAAATTATTTGTTGTCCAATAACAACTATTTTAGCCATCTATAAATCTCATTAAAAATTAGATATTTAATTAAAAAAAGTAAAACTAAATTTTAAATAAAATGAAGGGGGACAAGTTGTTATGAAAACTATGAAAAATAAGAAATTATTTTACGTTATTAACATGCTAAATGATTTTTAGTTTTAAGATTTAAAAGACGAAACTATTGTAGGAATTGTTTCTGATATGATTAATCCTTTATCTTGTAATAAAGAAAATGATATCATATTTGTTTGCTGTGTACATAGGCATGATTTAAAAATAAAAACATATTCTGAATATTGTATTGCTGCGGTAGCAGCGAGGCAAAATTATTAATGAATTATATGAATTTATTTTATCATACCAATCAACAACTTTATAAACACAAATAAGGGTTTTCTTTTTAGAATTAGATAAAAATAACATAAATAACTATTAAGAATTTAAAATAATAAGTGCATGCAATGATATTTACATAATACAATTTAAATTAAATTTAAAAAATGATTAAATAAATCAAAATAAGGTAAGCAAGTTGCTATTTATCGTAACCGTGTTTAAAGTTATGAATCGTTTGAATATGATACTAATTTATTCCACATTGTGACACTTAGTATCATGCAAAAAACTGGCACTATTATCAAAGTATATAGCAAACAGTAGGTTTTGATGGATTAGAATCTCAATATGTTTTAATTATTTTGTAAAAGCATCTTTGAAAACTTTGCAAAAAACATAATCATAATAGCAATTTAAAACTTAAATATCAGGCATTTAATGATGGATCACATCCTTTATGAATCGAACATATGAATGATAGTTATAGTAATAGTTTATAAAAATTACATTAAAACATTTGAAAAAATGAAGTAAATTAGTTATTTGGGCAATTTAAAAACAAAAAGACTAACAAAAACATTAGCTTGAAAATGCTAAATGTTTTTGATAAATTTAATCTTTTTGTAGTATAAAATCAACATTTTTGATTTTTGGTTGATAAATTCAAATTAGTATTGTTGAAACTAAGACTACAGCAAAATACGCAATAAATGTATAAGTAGCTCAAATTGTAGCTAAGTATGTTAATAAAATAATAAGCAACGAACTTAATATAATCCTAAAACTTAATGAAATGCCATTTTGTTTATGGAAGCTTTTGCTATCAAATAACTCATAAGTCAAGCTATAGTATTGACTTAAAAATAGTGAAAATAAGAACTGTTGCACTGAACTAAAGATTATAAATAAAATTAAATTTGTAAATTGATCTTTGATAAATATTAAACCTAGTAATCATACAAAGCCCGCTAAAGATATGATTGATAAAACATAAGATATTTTAATTTCTTTAATTTTCTTAAGCCAAAATTGAATAATAGATGATAGCAATGCACTTGCTGAAAAGATAATATTTATATAAAAACTCCAAGAGTCTATTGAAAAATCTGACATTAATTTAAAATATTGAGGCAAGCCACTACCACGAGGATATGTAAAAATACCAATTATAGTTGAGGCAGAAAGTACATAAATCCACTTTTTATGCGGCTTAGTTTCTTTTATAGTCGTATTACTAGTTTCATTTAGTTTGCTTATTGTAAATACTGATTTCTCATGGTTTGTCTGAAGTGATAAGTACAAAAATCCAGATAATAAATACGTAACACAGTTAAAAATAATCAAATAATAAAAACTAAGATTTTGATAAATAAAAAAAGATAAAATTGGCGAAGCCATAAAACCAACTGAGGTTGCAAATGATGAGCCAATATTTATCTTTCATATTTGCTTTTCATTTGTTGCTACATAATAAACTATATTTTTTATATAAATAAATCTAAAAGAATGTATAAAACCTAATATTGCAGATATTATAATTAATAAAATTGAAAATATATAACCATCTTTAATTGCAAAAAACATAGCAATTAAAGATGCTAAAAATAAAACGCTTATAACATCACAAATAAATAAAATAGATTTACCGGATAATCTTTTAAAAAAATCAACTATTTTAGAACTAAAAATATAAACAATAATTGTTGGCAATTGGATAAGTAAATATAAAATTGATACTACCCAAAAATCACCAGTTATACGGTATATATATAATGATGAAGCAAATTTAAATGCTTCAGATCCAATTAAGGAAATTGCTAAAGATCCAGTATATTTATAAAGGTTATTAAGAAAACTCTTCATTTAAAATACCTATTGCAAACAACATATAAAATATATTTTTGTGGAAAATTTTAGATGAATATGAATGAATTTCATTAGCTGGTATAGCAATTGTCATTGAATTTTCAAATTGAAACTCTGTTTGGTCTGTAGATCCAGCTCCAAAATAATATTGAAAAGGTAATGCATATTGATTAAAAATTTTTGAAATATGTTGCAACATTTTTGGATTAATACCTGTATAAAAATCAGCAACACGAATTAATAAATTCTCATTATCTCAATTTTGATGTTTAGATACTTCTAAATTGTAAATATAATCTTTTCCACATATAATATCCTTCACTTCTTTTAGTTTTGAACTTTGTAACTGAACTTCCTCTCGTGTTGTTATTAAATAATTAAGGTTGGAAATCTTAGAGTCTTCAACCAAACTTAGTAGAAGGGCATTAATACGGTTATCATGATTTCTAGTTATAAAATAACGATCATTAAACTCAGGTTTTTGACTTGAAACCACTTGTAAAATTTGATTATCATAATTGTCATAATCAATTTCTAATTGTTTACTTGCGATCTTTGATTTATATTCTTTTGAGTATACTTCGCTAGTTATTGCAGTTCCATTTACTTGTTTAACATATTCACCATCAAGATTATATAAATCATATTCTCCTGAAATTCAATTGTGTGTACCTAGGTTGTAAACATTATTTCCAACTAACAAACCTCCAGCTTCATCACTGTGGGATATAAATAATTTTTTTTCTTTTGTGTTATTTTCTTTTAAATGAAAACCTTTAAAGTTTTTCTTTTCAATTCCAAAAACTTTATTTAGGAAATTTACTTCAGTGCCAGGTAATGATGGAATGTAGTAATTATTTAATAAAAAGTTGTTAATAAACTCTTTATTTTTCAAAATTTTTTCACCAATTTTTACAATTCGTTGAATCTTTTGATCATGAGCAAAAAATTCGTAAAATTTTACAATAATCTTAACTATTTCACTGTCTTTAGTTAAATTTTTATAAAAGTCCTTCTTACCATAATCAAAAATTAACATTTCTGTATAATTATATTTATAAAAAATAAAAAAACTATTTCAAAGACAATGCTTCAAAAAATCTAGCGTTTCATTGTTAAATAATTCACTAACATTTATCACAATTTTTCATTTTGATAATTGTTCAATTGTGCGGCGAATTTTTTTATCCCTGTCATGTGGAAAATAATCACTCATTATATATGGAAGAGCAAGTAACTTCTGCGCAAATAATCATTTACCTTTTAAAAGTAAAATTCCATCTCAATGTGAACTTGTTGTAAATTTTAAGTTAAGTTGTTCTAGTAAAATTATTTCAATTGTTAGAGAATCTAAATTAAAAATAAATAAATTACCATCATTTTTTATAATTTCTATTTTTTCGTTTGTTTGTAGAAATTGTAAGAATGCCAGTTTGGTTTCATAACTAGTTGATCATAAAACTACATCTAAATCAGCAGGCATATTTTCTTTTGCTTGTTGTTGTAATCAAAAAACAACACTTCCTTTTAATATTATTTTAAGGTCAGAATTTGTTTCTTTATTAAATTGCTTTATATGAGCGCTTAGCTTATTTAATATTTTAGTTATCATTATGGCAAGACCTCCATATCTGTAAGCCTCGGAATTATTTGTGCATCACGGATATCCTCCAAGCCAGTTATAAATAAAATTAATCTTTCAATACCAATTCCAAAACCTGAAGTTTGTAAAGGTTCTTCTTTTTTCATTTGGAGATATCATTTATATTCATTTTGTTTATTTTGATGATTATTAATAGAGGCAACAGTTTCATCATAGTAAAAACATCTCTCGCCAAGTCCCACAGTTTCACCAATCCCAATTAAAAGATCTGAGGTTAAAGAATATTCACCAAATCTTTTTTGGTAAAAAGGCGTGTTTATTCAAGGAAAATTATTTAACCATAAAATTTTGTCTGAAAATTTCTGTATTAAATATTTTTCTCCCTTGCTGTTTATATTAATAAATCCATTCTTAGTTTCCAAGCCTATATTATGCTCTTTTTCTAAAATACTTACGGCATCTACAAAGTCAAGGTTATAAACTTCTTTTTCTATCCATTTTTTTAGTCTAAATACATTTTCTACATTATAAGAATTCAGTATCCCAGGCATTTTATTAACTAATCTTGTTATAAGTTTTTTTAAATAGGAAATAACTAATTCCTTTGCTTGGTTTTGGTTTCCTTTAATTTCAATTTCAAAATGATAAAACTGATGTAGGTGTCTATGATCCACTTTTTCACCCCTAAAAGATGGAGAAATATAACCGATTCTTTCAATTCCTTTATTTCTTAATAATAATTCTAAGTAAAATTGCATACTATCTGCAAGATAAAAAGAATAATTGGGTTTTAAAGATGAAAAAACTTTATATGGTAATGAATCACTGCCTAACCCCATAGGACTAGATATGCTTTGTGTGCTCACTGGAAGACTAACAATCTCTACGTGATTGCGTTTCATTCATTCAAATGTAAATGCAATTATTTCAGAATTAAGCTTAATTAAATTATATGTTGCATCAGATTTTATTAAAAATAAAAAATTATCTTGATATTTTATAAATCTATTTTTTGTTTTATGCATAATATGATTATTATTATACCAAATTTCTTTATTTTTAGTTCAGCTGAAAATCATAAACTAAAACAACTAAAATTTACTTTTTTAGTTGTTTTTGTCTTTAATTAAATTTCAGTTAAATCAACTTTATACAAATAAACTCCAGCTTCTTTAGTTTCGTTTGGCCTTTTGCCATTTTTAATCTTTGTTTCATGATTTTTTGAAATAAATGAAAGCAAGTATTTCTCGCGCCCATTAGCTTGGTAATATAATTGTCTTGCAATTTTTTCATTAAGCTTACCATCTTTATTGATTACATCATAAGTTTTAATTTCTAAAACAGCTTGATCATTTGATAAATCACATAATGAATAAATTCTTCCATCTTTTGAAAAAGATAATTCTTGACTTTTGATTTCTTTATTTTTAAAAATTTTTGTTTTTATATGATAAATCAGTTTTTGTATATGATTTATAATTTGCATTGCAGGATTAGTTGGGCTTATATTATCATGATAAGTAGGTTTAGGTCTATAATTTTCAACTTTATAATCATAAGGTCTATTTAACATACTTAATTCAGTTAATTTACTACGATTATCGCTAGTAAATTTCTTATTTATATCCCCTAAATCTAAGACATTAAGTTGTTTGTTAATTGCTTCTTCAATATTTTTACCCAAAGCTTTTGAACGTTTTATATCACTTTTATTAATTTCTTCAAAAATAAAGTAATCTTCATTTTTTTGAGTTTTAGCAAATGGAAAAGAAGCAACCAAATGAACCTTAGATATAAACTTAGGAACTTTTAAGGCAAGCTTTTCAATTAAGTTAGGGTTTTCATTTAGAGTTGTAATTGGAATAATATATTCTTCATGATATTTATAAAATAAATCCCCTACTTTTAAAATTGGAAATTCTTTTAATTTTTCAAATAATTTTCATTCCAAAATGCAATCATTAACAGCATTATGAGTTAAACTAACACCTTCAATATCAAAAAATTTGCATAAATTGTCTTTATTTAAGTTATTTTTAATTTCTTTTGAACCAGGTGGTATTTGGGCTTTAATATTTTCATACTTAAAATTTTCAAAACCTTTAATTCCTCGTTGAGTTAAATATGCTTCTAAGAACTTTTGGTCAAAAGATTTATTTAAACCACCAAAAAATAATATTATTTTATTATTTAAATCAAATTTTTCAACTAAAAAATTAAATTCTTCTTGGCTCATATGAGTTTGCTCTCGCAATAATTCTTCATCTAGGCCATTTACAAACCCCGTTAAAACTACTGGTTGTAAATTAAGAGGTAAATATCTTTCGTAGCACAAACCAGTAGTAGGATCATATAAAGCAAAAGATAATAAATCATCTTTTTTATAATCTAAACCATTAGATTCTACGTCAAAAACAACATATTTATTAAAATAGTTTTTGTTGGTTGTTATTTGGTTTGTATCTTTTAAATATGTTTGATAAGCTTTAAAAGATGCTTTAGGAGCAATCTTATATTCAGGCAATAAGTTTTTTGACTTTTCTAAAATTAGAATTTGATTATTATATTTAGATCTAAATCTTTTTTTATCTTTATTTAATTGAGCTATTTTATCTTCTAATAAGAAATATTCATTTTTTCCATCTCGTAAAGCAAATATTATGCTTTCACAAATATGTTTTTGATTAAATTTTAAATAAACTAATTTATCACTAGTTAACTTAAAAAATTCTTGTTCCTGGGTATATTTTGGATTAGTCTTAGTTTTTCAAATATTATTTTCATTAAGATCCAAAAGATAGTTAAATTTTTCATAAAATTCTTTTAAAGTTAATTCTTTAACTCTTTTATCTTTAGTATTATTCATTATTACCTTCTTTAGTTATAAAGCAAACTAATTCAAGGTGAAATGTATGTGGAAACATATCAAATGGTTGAATATAATTTACTTTATAGCCATTATTAATAAAATCTTTTAAGTCACGAACTAAGGTTCGTGGATTACATGAAATATAAATTAAATTTAAGATATTATTTCTTCCAAGTAAATTAATTAAATCAGTATTTAAACCACTGCGTGGTGGATCAATAATAGTTAAAGTTGAGTTATCTAAAAAAGGTTTTAAAACATCATTTTCTTTAAAGATATCTTTAGCAACAAAATGATGTTTTAAATTGTTCTTTTTAGCATTAAATTTAGCATCAATAATTGCTTCTTTTACAATATCAATTCCTAAAATTTCTTGAGATTCTTTTGCAACAAGTGTTGAAATTACACCAGCACCACAAAATAAATCTAACAACTTTGTAAATTTAGCATCATTAATTTCTTTAACTAAATCAAAGATATTTTTAGCAACATCATTATTAATTTGAAAAAAAGAATTTAAATTTAGTTTAAATGATTTATTATTTAAAGTAAGATAAAAATCTTTCTTACTAGCTATTTTCTGGTAGCTAAAATTTTTCCAAACATAGATTTCAATAATCTTATCTATTTCTAATAATTTAGTAATTAACTTTTTAGGTAAATCATATTCAGTTTTTAACTCAAAACCAATTTGTACATCATTTAATTCATTAATTCTTATTAAAATTGTTTTAAAGAACTTTAAGTGAGCTAATTTTTGGTTTTGAAAATAATAGTTATTTAAATAATCTAAAATTAATTTTAGACTTTGATTTAAATTCGGGTTATTTAAAATTAAATTTGCTGTATCAAAATTTAAATCATTAGTATTTTTTACATAAGAAGCTAAAACTAAAGTATTTTTAACTACTTTTACAGGATATTTAACTTTATTACGGTAGTTAAAAACTTTTTGACTAGCAATAATTGTATTTAACTTAAAATATTCAAAATTACGTTTAAATAAAGTTTCTAAATAAATTTGTTTATATTTTAAAGCTTTTGTATATTCTAAATTAACTAACGGCATTGCGTCAATATTAGTGTATTGGTTTTCTGAGCGTTCACTAGAATATTTAATAAAATCAATAATTTTACCAATAGCATATTTAGCATAAACTTGTTCAATTTTTACCTTAGCAATTTCGCCAGGATAAAAATTGTTAACTAGAATTGGGTAATTATTTACTCTAGTTGTTCCTAACCCTTCAAAACTTAGTTCACGACAAGTTAATTCTAAAATTTGATCTTTAAATAAATTAGTTTGCTTTAACAAGGTATGCGACAAAAATTTTTCCATATTTTTTCTCTTTATAAATTATTAAATTACTTGGTAAACTAATTTTAGTTAAATTATCTGTTTCTAAAATTATTTCTCCTTCTTCTTGTAATAATTTATTTTTAATAATTAAATCCAAAGCTTGGTTAACTAAATTATATTCTTGATATGGGGCATCAATAAAAATAAAATCATATTGTTTTTTTATATTATTTAAAAATTGAATTGCGTCATTATGATAAGTTTGTAAGTTTTCAATTTTTAAATTATTAAGATTTGTATTTAAAATTTTGTATGCTTCGCGGTGTTTTTCAATTGCATCAACTTGTATTGCTCCACGGCTTAATGCTTCAATAGCTAAAGCACCTGAGCCAGCAAAAAGATCTAAAGCTATTTTTCCTGGTAATTTAAAATGCAATGAGGAAAAAATTGCTTCACGTACTTTATCAGTTGTAGGCCTAGTTATTTTTAGATCTGGTTGTTCAAGCTTACCGTTGCGATAAATTCCGCTAATAATTCTTAGCATAATTCTCCTTTCATCTTTATCAAATGAAAACAAACACCATTTTAAGTAGATGGTGTTTGTTTTAGTAATTAACAAAACACAAATTAATAAATCTGTGTTTTAATTTTCTTTTACGTTTCGAATGATTTCCATTGATAAAGTTACTTCAATTTCTTTACCATAACCTTCAGTTTTCAATGTTACAGTTTTTTCATTACTATTAATTGACAAAATTTCGCCTTCTTTTCCAATGTAAAGACCATCAATTATTTCAACAAGATCACCTTTAGTAAAACCAAAAACATTTTCACCAGCTTCAAAAGCACGTCAAAATTCTTTTTCTTGTTCAAACATTTTTTTAATTTCTAGAATACTCACCGGAGTTGGCTTGGCACCTTTTCCAGATGAACCAATTAATCCAGTGACATATTGTGTGTTACGAATTAAATATCATGCTTCATCTGACATGTGCATTTTTGCAAAAATATACCCAGGATATAAATTAACTTTTTTTATTTTGTAAGGCTCACCATCTTCTTTTTTTTGTCATTCTCTTCTGGTTAAAGTTGGTTTTTGAAATAATTTAAATGCTGAACCATTATTAGCATTTAAATCAAAATCGTATAATAAATTTTCTGCTTCAATCCGGTTATTCAATGATTCAATTACTTGCTCTTCTTTACCACGCATGGTTGAAATCATATATCATTTAATTAAATTTGCCATAAAATCTCCATATCATATATTATTAACTTAGTGATAGAAATGCTCATAATTCAGTTAACCCGTAGGTTACTAATGAGACAAATAATGTGAATAAAAATGCAAATACTATTGTCATAATGAAATTACGTTTATTGGTTTTAAAATCTGGTCAACGAACTCTTTTGATTTCTTTTACAAATTTTCTAATTCAATATTTTTTTTGTTTTTTTTGTCTTTTTTGTTTAACCTTAAGTAATTTTTCCATAATTAAACCTCTTCTAGATGTTTCGTATGACTAGTGCAATGAATGCAAAATTTTTTTACTTGTAAACGTTTAGGATTACCTAAACTTTTATTAGTATAATAATTTTTACGCCGACAACTTTCGCATGACAATGCAACTTTATTTGTATTTTTCATAGTTTTATTTTATCACAAAATTGCATAATTAAAAGATACAATTATAATAATTCAATTGTATTTTAAATAAAGTATTTTTATGGTCTTTTAATTTTAATTAATGCATTAGCAAAGGTATGATCAGAAAGTTTTAAAGCTAGTTCTTGCTCATTTAAAGATGGTTTATTAGTTTGTTTAGTATATAGTTCTAAATACTTTTGATAATTAAGTTTTTGTTTAAAAACTTCTAATAAATTGAATTTGAAGTCTTTTGATTTAAGTGCTTCAAATTCATCTTTTGGATCATAAGCAATAAACTTATCATAAGGATTAACATACCTATTTTTTGAAAATGAAGTTTTGTAATATTCTATTTCACTTTTAGCAAGAGGTTTTTGATAACCTAATTCATAATTTCTTTTTAAATAATATTCATTTGCATAAATAAAGTGGTTATCTTTAATATTAGTATCTCCATTAAAGATAACTAAATCTTCCAAGTCTTGAGAATTATAAAAAGCTTTTAAACTTTCAAAAGCATTATGTAGGTCTAAAAATTCTTTAACTTCTTGATCACCTTGCGAAGATCACTTATAACCATTGATAGTTGGACTTAAAACTTCGTTATACTTATAATTAGCTCCAGGTCCATCTAAATGACCATTAATAATTCAAAACTTAGTTAATGAATTTTTAATTTGCCAATATGATAATCATAAAGGTCTAGTAAAAGTAACATCTTTACCTCGATATGAATTAAAATCATGAGTATTAAGTTGCGTAAAAATATCAGAATTATATAAAATAGCATATGATTCTCATACAGCGGGGCTATTTTTTCTAGTATTTGAAATTAATCCTAAAGGACTTTTTGCTAATTTAAAATTAAGCTGATATTTTTCATTTAATACTTCAACTAAAGTTTCAACACCTTTGAATTCTTCATAATTTACTTCTTGAATACTAATAAATTGTAATTGTTCTAAGTAAATAATTTCTGCTAAAGCTTTAATTCTAAAATCTTCTTTATTAATTTTACTATTGCCGAAGTTTTGAATATTTCAGGTTGAAATTTTTACTTCTGTTAGTTTGGTATTTTGTACTTTATCAATAGTATTAGTCTTACTTTGACTTGTAGTAATACTAATATTATCTTGATCTTGAGTATTTTGATTATTATTTATAAAATTATTTTGTTTTTGTGTAGTTGTTATATCTTTAACTCTTTTTACCTTAGATTTTGGTATTTTTATTACTTGGGTATATGTTTTATTATTTAAGGTATATTCCAAAATTAAAGTTCTTGTTGTTTGATCAAAACTACTCTTAACAAAATGACCTTTAGGACTATATTTTCAAGGAACTTTATTAAGATCAATGTCTTTTCTGAATCTTAATAAAGTTCTATTTGGATTATTACCAGTTTTTGGCAAAGTTAAATGAACTAAATTTTTATTTACTTTACCTCTATTTTTTCGTCAACCATATAATCTTAATTGATTAAAATCAGTATTTGAAGTATTATCTTCATATTCTTTTTTTAAGTTATCAAATAATTCTCCGACATCTTGGTTATCATCTGCTAATTCAAAAATATTTTCTAGATTTATTTGTTTGTTTTCTAATTCTTTTGTAGTATCTGTCTCAATAACTTTTGGCTCTGCTTCATTTTCGTTTAATTGCTCTAACTTTGATTTTGGCGGTTTTTTTTCTTGTGTTTTTTCTTGACAACTAACAATCATCAAAGAAAGACTTAAAAGTGATGAGAATTTAATTATTTTTCTAAATAACTTTTGCATAAAAACCTATACTTATAATTATAAATTTTTTTTAAAAATTTTATAAATTTTCAAAAAGTAAAAAATAAGAAAACCACTTAATAATTTTTGGTTATTAAGTGGTTTTTAAAAACTATTTATAAATTATTTTTAACTTCTAAAACTAATTTATCAATTTGGTCTTTTACTGAATCTACATACTCACTTGGGGTTTTCTGTGCAATTTCGGACATCTTAGTTCCCAAAATGTCAAAGCTATAAATATTTTTAACTCCTAGGAAATTAAAAGTGCCTTTTAATCACTTAATATGATCACCTCAAGGGTAAACTCCAAAGTTTGCACCTTGCGAACCAATGATTAAGACATTTAGATTAGTTAAATATCCAATTGCATCGTTAGTGGTTGAATATTTATATGAAAATGTTTTATTAGCAACTGCTATTGCATCAATAAAACTTTTTAATGTTGTTGTTGGTCCAAAGTTAATCATTGATGTTGAGATAACTAATAAATCGGTTTGCTTTAATTGTTCAATTCATTTATCACTTTCAACATCTTGTCAAAAATTTTTAGAATTTTGCGTTGACACAATTGTGCTTGCAAATTTAGTTTGGTTTAAATTAATTCTTTGAACTTCGTACTCTTGATTATTAAATAATGTTTGTACGTAGTTCAAAGCTTGAGTAGAATATGATGAATTACTTGTATTAAGTGCTCCATCTAATAAGAGTATTTTTTTCATCTTACCTCCTAAGATTTATTGTTTAACTAGATGCAATTATACACTAAGTTTTAAATGGTGGAATATTATTTCAAAATTCTTGGTCATTCAATAATAGATAATAATTAGTTTTTAGTAAAAATATATAAATTAATGATATGCAAAAATTTAAAAAAATGGATTTATAGATATTATATATAAAACAAATTATACACATACTATTGATATTAAAATGAACTTAGGTAAATCAAAATTAAACAAATTAAACTTATATTAATAAATATGAATAAATTAAGTACTTAAAATATCTAATTTATTAAAATTACTACTTTATAATTAACAATTTTTATATATAGTTTGTTCTTTACACATTCATAATCTATAACCAAAACATTAAATAACAAATTCCTATGGAAAATATATGGAAATAATTATTTATAATAAATATATACTTATTAAGTATAAATAACTTAAATTAATATATTTTTACTATTCTTACCCTTCTTTTTAATATTAACCACTCAAAACATAATTACAAGTATTCAACTTTTCGCATATATATATATATATATATATTACAATTAACACAAGGATATGTCATTTAAACAAGATATTTTACCTTAATAACATTACCCCTGTTTAAGTAAAATAATTAAATTAATAGTCATTTGTCTTATTGTTATTAAGATAAATAAATATATTGTTTTAAATTAACATATCCTTACATAAATATCTATTATATATAATAAATTAAACAATAGAAGGACAACAATGAAATTACGTAAATTCATATTAATATCAACAAATATATTAACAATCTCGACACTTGCAGCTGTAAGTTGCACTAGTGAACAAGATCCTAAACCAACGCCTCCGGTCCAAACTGATCCAGGAAATGGTAATCAAAACCAAGGAAGTAGTGAAAATACTGGTAATAATACGAGGCAAAACCCAGGGGATCAAACTCCACCAACAAATAACACTGGAAATAGTAGATCTAATACTCAAACACCTCCGTCAGATAGCCTAGATAATGGAAATAATAACCATCAAACTCCACCAAATAATTCTGACAATGGGGATAATCAAAAACCAATAAATAGTAATCCTGCGGATCAAACTCCACTTGATGAAAGCAATTCAACAGGTGGAAACCCAAATTCTTCAGATCAAGATCAAAATAAAAATGGAGATCCAGAAAAAGGCAAAGTACAACCTGATCGGCCAGGAGGACCAGATTTTAGTGGAACAAATGAAACAGGTGGGGATCCTAATACTAAAGTAGAATTACCTCAAAATAAAAGTGGTGAAAAAGTAGAGGAAGAAAGAAATGACTCTATAGTAATACGTACAGATGAACCCGGTGGTAAAGATGGTTCAGATTCTACAGATGGAACTACAGATTCAAGTCAGGAAGCTAAGACAGATTCTACAGATGGAACTACAGATTCATCAGGTGGAACTAGTTCAGATTCAAGTCAGGAAGCTAAGACAGATTCTACAGATGGAACTACAGATTCATCAGGTGGAACTAGTTCAGATTCAAGTCAGGAAGCTAAGACAGATTCTACAGATGGAACTACAGATTCATCAGGTGGAACTAGTTCAGATTCAAGTCAGGAAGCTAAGACAGATTCTACAGATGGAACTACAGATTCATCAGGTGGAACTAGTTCAGATTCAAGTCAGGAAGCTAAGACAGATTCTACAGATGGAACTACAGATTCATCAGGTGGAACTAGTTCAGATTCAAGTCAGGAAGCTAAGACAGATTCTACAGATGGAACTACAGATTCATCAGGTGGAACTAGTTCAGATTCAAGTCAGGAAGCTAAGACAGATTCTACAGATGGAACTACAGATTCATCAGGTGGAACTAGTTCAGATTCAAGTCAGGAAGCTAAGACAGATTCTACAGATGGAACTACAGATTCATCAGGTGGAACTAGTTCAGATTCAAGTCAGGAAGCTAAGACAGATTCTACAGATAGAACTACAGATTCATCAGGTGGAACTAGTTCAGATTCAAGTCAGGAAGCTAAGACAGATTCTACAGATGGAACTAGTTCAGATTCAAGTCAGGAAGCTAAGACAGATTCTACAGATGGAACTACAGATTCATCAGGTGGAACTAGTTCAGATTCAAGTCAGGAAGCTAAGACAGATTCTACAGATGGAACTACAGATTCAACAAAATAAACTTCTAGCTAAAGCTAAAATAAAATCTTACTTTTGAAACTAAAACAACAAAATCTTTTCAATAGTCAACTCAGTTTCAAATAATAATAAAAAATATTCAGATTTTAAATCTGAATATTTTAATTTTCTTAGTATCAATTATTTATCTAAGTTAGCAAAGTAAACAACTGTTCTAACTAATTGTGATACATATGACATTTCATTGTCATATCATGAGAATAGTTTGTATAAGTTACCTTCTGGAGTAGCTTTAACTGTTGTAAGAGCTGAGTCGAAGATTGAACCATGTGTTGAGTTAACAATATCTGATGAAACAATTTCTTCTGTTTCGTATTTCATTGTTTCATTAGCAGCTTTTTTCATTGCTGCATTAACTTCTTCAACAGTAGGTTGTTTGTCTAAAAAGACTGTTAAATCAACTAATGATCCAGTAATTAATGGAACTCTAATTGCTACACCATCTAATTTTCCGCTTGCTTCTGGAACTACTAAACCAATAGCTTTAGCTGCTCCAGTAGAAGTAGGAACCATGTTTGCAGCAGCTGCACGAGCTCTACGTAAATCTTTATGTGGAGCATCTTGTAATCTTTGATCTCCGGTGTAAGCATGAATTGTTGTCATGTATCCAGATTTTAATCCAAATTCATCAGCTAATACTTTAACCATAGGTGCTAAGCTATTTGTTGTACATGATGCAGCTGAAATAACTGTATCACTGGCATCTAAGATTTTGTGGTTTACGTTGTAAACAACTGTTTTAACATCTTTGTCTGATGGTGCTGAAACTACAACTTTTTTAGCTCCAGCTTTTACGTGTTTTTCAGCTCCTTCGCGTTTAGTAAAGAATCCTGTTGACTCAACTACTAAGTCAATATCAAGTTCAGCTCATGGAAGATTTTCAGGATCTCTTTCAGCTAATACTTTAATTTCTTTACCATTAACTACTAAAGCTCCTTCTTTTGCCTCTACTGTAGCATTTAGTCTTCCAAATGCAGTATCAAATTTTAATAAGTGTGCTAATGTTTTAGCATCTGTTAAATCGTTAACAGCAACAACTTCAAGGTTTGACCCTGATTCTAATAGTCTACGGAAAAATAGTCTTCCTATTCTTCCAAAACCGTTAATTGCAACTTTTTTCATTTTGTCCCTTCTATAAAAATTAAATATAATTTAATTGTAATTTGATATAAATGTAAATTTTTTTACTTGTTTATTATATTATAATTTTTAAATTATTTAAGCTTAAAACTAAAAATATTTAAAAAACCCTGGAATCGTTTCCAGGGGTGAAAATCTTAATTATTTTTAGTTTAATTTAACTCGTTTTTTTGATTCAAATTGGTAGTCAAGAGCATATAAAGATCCATCACTAAATTTTAGTTCTAATGCATTAGGAATTTTATGCTTTGATGCATAAAAGATCTTAACTCTTTTTTGATTTAAATATAGATAACAGCCAGGATTTGATGAATAAGCTCTTATTTTATTAAATGCTGCTAATTTAGTAAGGTTGGAATCAAGTATGGCATCTTCTTTTAAAAGTTTGGGAGCTAAAGTTACTAAACTTTCATCTTGAACTTCAGGGCTTATTTGATTATTAATTAATTTAATAAGTCAATTAGATATATTTTCTTTAGCAAGGTTGGAAATTTTAAGAAATAAAGAATCTGAAGTATCAGAATCTAAAATGGGTATTGATGCTTTAAAAATCATCTGCCCTGCATCCATTTCTTTAGTCATATATATTAAAGTAATACCAGTTTGAGTTTCGCCATTTCATAAGCTATGTTGAATTGGAGCAGCACCTCTATATTTAGGTAATAATGAACCATGGATGTTTATCGAAGCAATTTTAGCTAAATCTAAAACTTTAGTTGGAATATATTGTCCAAAAGCACAAGTTAGTAAAATATCGTAATTTAAATCTTTTAATTCCTCATATATTTCAGCTATTTTATCAGGTTGGAATAATTTAAGATTATATTTTTGCGCTAAAAGCTTAGTTGGTGTAGTTTTAAGCTTATAACCACGGTTCGCTGGTTTATCAGGTTGAGAGATTATTGCGATGACATTAAAATTCTTAATTACTTCTTCAAAAACTGGTACGGCAAAATTTGGTGTTCCAGCTAAGACTATTTTAATTTTTGATTTATTCATGATTAATTCATACTTTCTCTTGGGATAATTGGTCAATTAAATAAATCAGCTTTTTTGCTAGTGGACCTTTAGGATCTAAAGATTCACCACTAGCTCCTCGTTTAAAAAGCTGTTTTCCTAATTCATCAAAATTATAATATGATCCAAAATAAGTCAAACCTTTACTTTGAAATCTTTGGTTAATTAGCGGCAAAAAAAAGCTATCTATAAATCACATTGATAATTGTTTTAGGCCAATTTCATCAAAAATAACTACATCTAGAGCAGCTAAATCTTCTAATAAAACATCAATATCTAAAGTGTTTTTATTAAAGCTGCGTTTTAATTTATCTTCTAGAAGGTTGATATCTAAAAAAGCAATGCGCTTATCTTTAATAGCATAATTATTTGCAATTAAAGATAAAATATATGAGCGCTTTGAATCAATTGATCCTGTTAAATATAAACATGCTAAGTTTGATTTATCATTATAAAAATCACTTAAATAATCGTATATTTCAGGATAATCGTGAAATGATTCTAAAAGCTCTAGGGACAAAATATCATCATTTAAATATGATCTATATTCTTTAAAAAGAATATTTTGTTTAATTTTATATTCATTAGTTAAATTAGTTTTGCGCAACTGCTTAATAAAACTGAGCTTACCTTGCTTGTTTCTATAAATAGTAGTTTCCCAAATTAAGTTATCTTTGTGTTTTTCTTGTTCTAAGGTTAATAATTGGGGTAAGTATTTAAAGATCTCGGTATCAGTAATTTGATATCTTTCAATAATCAAAGCTAAAAAAGAATTAGCTTTGATTTTTTTTACAATTTTTTTCTGATCAATTTGGGTTTCTAAAAGTTTGTTAAGATTATTATTTGTAGTTTTTAAAATTGGTTTAGACATTTTTTAAACCTTTATAATAATCGTTTTTTAGAACAACTTTTTCGTTATATATACTTCTAGTGCGAATATTATTTTTAAATTTACCATCTAAATAATTTTCAATTTCATCAAATTTAGTTAACTTACGAGAAGTTAATTCCGCAATTAATGAATTAGTATATTTATACCAATTAGCACCACTGCGGCGTTTTAAACTAAAATATATAACCAAATTTAAAGTTTTAGAATCAATAAAAACTTTAGTTCAGGTATTTAAAATGCTTTCACTTAATTCAAATTCATTATTATTAAACATTTGTTTAATAAAAGCTAAAGTATTAAGTTGCATAATAGCTTGGTAATGATTAGCATATTTAATATTAGCTATTTCTAAAGGTGTATAAATCTCTTTTTTCTTAACTATTGATTTTATTTCATCTTGACTAACTTGTTTTGAACCTGACTCTAAATAAAAATTTTTCATTATTTCTTTCGAATTATTTAAATTTGCCTGAAAGATATTAAAAAAGTTAGCTGAAATATCTTCAAACATAAATTTATTAATTGAAACTTTATTTTGTTCAGTAGTTATACGTTTAAAATTAATTTCTCCAATTTTTTGTTTCACCATTTGTGAAATAAAGGGGTTTTTAGTTAATTCAAGACTATTTAAAGGTTTATGTAATTCAAAGATAATCATTGAATTATTTAAATCTTTGTAGGTATTAATTAAACCTAAAGCTTCAAGTTCTAAACGTGAAGTATGTAAATTAGCTTCATTAGTATTTAAGAGTAATGTTAATAACGAAAAACTAAAAGGTGTTTCTTGTTTATTAGTTTTAGCTAAATCATTTAAGTATTCATATAATAAAATACTTAAATGATTTAAAATTGGCGAATATAACTTTCTTAAATTCCCTAAATCAGAATTATAAATAATAGTTTTTTGAGTTAATTTAAAATAATCAAAATCTAATTGGTTCATAATAATTTGCTCCTTACTTTAATTAAATGCAAGAATTATTTTAAAGCTTATTTTTAAATTGTTAAATTAATAATTCTTTACGGGGAAAACTATTTATCTTTTCCCATGAGATATTCACAACTTCAATTTGAGCAAAAAATTCATTTTTAGCCCAATTATAGTTATTTAAAGTGTCTAATTTACTAATAAATTGGTTTTTCCCATATTTTTTTAATAGAAAACTTTTTCGAGTTTTTTCCGGAATTTGTAAATGTCAAATTTTGGTAAATAACTTAATTAGTTCGTTAGGTGCTTTGAATAAAATTGGAAATTCTATAAAATCATAATAATGATTTTGTAAATGAATTAAAAGCTCATAATTAACAAACTTCTCTATGATTTTGAAATTATTAAAATCTAAATTAAGTCAAGTTTTAAGTTTTTGTTTATCTAAAAGTTGATTTGTCAAAATCGGATAATCAATTTTATTTTGAACTTCTAATCCAAAATACTTATCATTATAAAGATTAACAACAAATTTATCAACTTCTAATGTTTTATAACCTTTTTTCTTTAGTAAGTTTAAGATGGTTGTTTTACCAGAACAAATTTTCCCAACAATTACAATCATAAGTTATTTTTTTAATAAACTTTTTAAATCTTTTTTAAATTTACTTAGTTCTAATTCTTCAATATATTCTAAAGCATTATCATAATCAAAATTTATTTTGTATTCACTAGGATCCAAACTAAGATTTAAAATCTTAGTATTAATTTGTGATAAATTATAAGATAAAAATCCAGATTCTTTACCTTTAACTAATTTATCTAAAATACTTTTAGATTCAGGTAAATTATTTGATTCTAAAAGATCATAAAGATTTTGAAAATTTCCATATGTTTCAATTAATTTTATGGCAGTTTTATCTCCTATTCCTTTCACACCAGGTAAATTATCACTTGAATCACCTTTTAAACCTTTATAGCTGGTAATATCTTTAGGATGCATTTGGTAAATTTCAAAGAAATTTTCAAAAGTAACTAAAGATAGTTCATAACCTTTTTTTATAATGTAAGAAGTATTTTGATCCACTAATTGTAATAAATCTTTATCTGAAGAAAAGATAAATTTTTGACCCTCAAAATTTTTACAATATGTTCCGATAATATCATCAGCTTCATCACCTGCTTGTTCAATTCATTTTACTTTTAATAAACTTAGTAATTTTTTAATAATATCAAATTGATCAAATAATTCTTGCGGAGGTTTCATACGCCCTTTTTTGTATTCTGGAAAAATTTCATGTCGTTTAGTTTTACCTTCAGCATCAAAAGCAATCATTAAATGTGTTGGTTCTATAAATTTAATTAATTTGATTAATTGAGATAAAAAAATTGCTATGGCATTAGTTGTAATGCCGCTAGAAGTGCGCAATATTGTTGTAAGATCACCACGATAAGTAGCATAAAATGATTGAAAAAGCATGTAATTGCCATCAATTACTAAGCTACGTAAATTATTCTTCATCTATTAACTCCATAATATCTTTAATGTTATAGAAATTACCTTTTTTTAGAGCTAAGACTCTAACTTTTTGAGGTAAAACTGCATTTAATCATGGTAAGAACTTTCCACTTCAACTTGATGCAGTAACTACTTTAGATTCATCTTGCAACTTAAATTTTAATTGGTTATCTTTAGCTCCTTTAGTAACACTCAAAATTTCAACTTTTAAATATTGAGCCTTCTCTTGCAATGATGCTAAGCAAATTTTATTTAAATTTTGATTTGATCTAGCATCACTAGATCAAACCTCATTCGTATATTTATTGCCTAAAAGTTTTATTTCTCACTGGTCTTCTAAGGTTTTATCATGATCTTTTAAATTTAGTAAATGATCACCTAAATTATGTTTTTTTATAAAAGTATCTAAATATTCTAAGGGTTCTTGATGATTTTTTGTTTCAAATTTAAAAAGTTCATAAAAATCTTGACAAATATCTAAACTTGAAAGCAAGGTTGCAAGATTTGCAAAATTATTAAAAGAACCTGCCTTAATTAAAGTTTCTAAAATACTTTCTCCTAAGCCACTAGCTTTTAGTCTAAGTCATGATGAGATAAAACTAGTAAATTTCCCAGCTCTATTTCTTTCTGTTAAAATCTTATCAATTGCAGCCTGGCCAATACCCTTAATTAAAGCAAAGCTTAAATATATTTCTTTATTATTTAAAGTGGCATACTCAGTTGATAAATTAATGTTAGGAATTTTAACTTTAATGTTAAAAAGAGCTGCTTCTTCAGCATACATTTTAATAGTATTTTGATCTACTCCTATATTAGATAATAATACTTTATAAAATATCATTGGAAACCTAGCTTTATAATAAGCTAGTTTATAACTAATTATTCCGTAAGCTACTGCATGCGATTTATTAAAACCATAATCCGCAAATTTTTCAATATTACTGTAAATTTTTTTCAAAGTAGTTTCATTAAATCCATTTTTAAGCCCTCCAGCAAAAAATTCATCTCTATATAATTTTAATTCGCCTTCTTTTTTCTTAGAAATTGCTCTTCTAAATAAATCTGCTTTTGAAAAAGACATATTAGCAACATCTTGGACTATTTGCATGATTTGCTCTTGGTAGACGATAATCCCATAAGTGTGTTTAACAATATTATCATACAAAGGATGCACTTTCTCAATAAATAAAGGATTAGCTTTATTTTTAGCATAAGTTTTTATATATTTACTTGGCCCTGGTCTAAATAAAGATAAAACTGCGTATATGTCATCAAATTTATCTATCACAACTTCTTTAATGGCATTTCGCATCCCTGGTGATTCAAGTTGGAAAATTCCATCAGTTAAGGTTGAATTTAATAAATCAAAGGTGGGTTTATCATTAAATAAAGAAATTGAATCATTAATAATTTGCTCAAAATGCAATTCTTTAGGAATTTCTTGTTCTAATTCGTTGATAAATGTAAGATTTTTTAATCCTAAAAAATCTATCTTGATTAATCCATATTGTTCTAAATTATTCATTGTCATTTGTAATTGGTTTAATTTAAAATTACTTACTTGAATTGGTACTAGATTAATTAAAGATATATTGCTAATAATAAATCCTGCAGCATGTATTCCTAGTTGTCTTGGTAAACCTTCAATTCTTGAAGCAAGTAAATGTAGCTGGGGATACTTTTTAGCATATAAAGCATATTTTTTATTTTTCTCATATGCTTCTAAAAGCGAAGCATCATGTGATGAAATTGATGCCGAAATTTCATCAATTTCTGCTTTTGAAATACCTAAATATCTTCCAACATCTCTCAATGAATTTTTTGAAGCTAAAGTTTGAAAAGTAGAAATAAATGCAACTTTATCAAAGCCATATTTATTAGCTAAGTATCAAAATAATTCATCACGTTTATTGTCTTGAATATCAATGTCAATATCTGGAAGGCCAATTCTTTCTAAATTCAAGAACCTTTCAAATAGTAAATCAAATTCAAGTGGATTAACACTTGTTATACCAATTAAATAAGAAATTAATGATCCAGAAGCTGATCCTCGACCTGGGCCAATTAAAATATTATTTTGTTTTGCGTATTTAATTACATCTTGAATAATTAAAAAATAATCGATAAAGCCAAGTTTTTTTATAACTTGGTATTCAAGTTTAATACGGTTATCAACTAAGTCTTTATCATATTTTTTAATTAGTTCTTGGTAAGTATGATTATTGATTAATTTTTGCAAATCTTCTTTAGAATTCTCGCTATATTTCGGTAATTTTAAATCACTAGAAGGTTTTGATAAATTAATGCATTGAACAATATTTAAAATATTTTGATAAACACCTTCATCAACATTATCAAATTCACCTGGTTCATAATATTCACTATATAATTTTTTTTGATAAGACAAATTACCAATATTATTTAAAATAGGTAAAAGCTCGTTATCATCAAAATATAAGATCTTTTTGGTGGGTGCATATACAGTTTGGTGTGCTTGCATTTTTTTATCATTTAAATAAAAATTATTAAATAATTTATCAAGCTCAAGATTTTTAGCTTTGAAACCCTCTTCAAAATGATCAATTAAGTATAAATTTGGATCATTTAAATCATAGTATGATACTAGTAAATTATTACTTTTAGCTAAAACTAGTTCTTTAAGTTTTAAAAAACCTTGATCATTTTTAGCTAAAGCAATAATTTTAAAACCTTCTTTCAAATTCAGTTCTAAACCTAAAATTAGTTTAAAATCATATTCATTTTGAAAATTTCAATAAAATTGTAAAGCATGGAAATTTTCAAAATCTGTTAAAGTTAAATATTTAACTTTTTTAGATTTAGCTAAATTAAAAAGTTCATCTAATCTTATAGTTGAATTCAAAAAAGAATATTCAGTATTAGTATGTAAGTAAATAATATCTTTCATGGTTTAATTTTATATTATTTACTAAAAATTAATTCAATTTAACTAAAAAAACTAGTTAAATTTTACTTAGTTTTTAAAAATAATCAAAATAATAAAAAAATAATAAATAATTAATAATTTTTAGTATAATATTTTTGGATTTAGGACATTTATAATTTAAATTTTTACTAAACAGTACCTTTCATTTTTTTATTAAATTAACACAATATATTTTCTGTTGTCTCCTAAATCCAATAAAAATTTTTAAGTTTTGTTTTGTTGGCTTTACCTGGCTTTGTAAAGCTAACCTTACTATTTTGTGACTTATTTTAAAATAAATGTTAGTTTTAAAAACAAACATGGCAACATGTTTGTTTTTCATTTTATTTTTCTAATTTTACAAAAGTCTTTAATGTATATTCAATTTGCAGTTTTTCAAAAATTAAAGTTTCTCAATTTGGATCAATTTGCTCAAAAATGACAGTAATGTTTTTTTCTCTAGCTAATTTAACTAAATGAAAGCAAGAAAAAATCAATGCTCAATTTTTTAATTGTAAACATAGTTCTTTACTTAAAACAATGTATTTTAAGTTTTGTAAAGCGCTTACTAAGTTATATGTGCTTTTTGTAATATTAGTTAAATAAACTCCATATTTAAAATTTAATTTACCATGTAATAAAATTTTAGTATTAAGTCTATTAAAACTAAAATCATCATAATCAGCATATAATAAACATATTGCTTTAGTATCATTAATTAAAAAATCAGTACGCAAAAATCTCTCTTGCGATAATTTTACTAAAATTGCCTTATTTTCTGTTTTAGCATAATTATCTAAATAATCAAACCAAAGATTTTGATATTTATATTCTAAATATGGAATAGCTTGAAAAAAATCTATTTGGTCTTTGCTAATCTCCTGGTGCCAGATATCTGTTTTTACTAAATCTAAAGAAATTTTTTCATCAATGTATTCGGTGTTAGTTACTTCTTGAATAAATAAATCAAAATCTTGGCTATTGGCATTTAAAGTTTTATATAAATTAAGACTTTTGGTGAAGTTTAGATATTTTTCATCTTTTAATAAACTAGCTTTAAAATTGATATAATCGTTTGGTTTTTTTGTTATATAAAGATTATATAAGGCATAATTTAAAATTTCTTTCAAATTATGCTTGTAATATAAAGTATTTAGTAAAGGATATCTAAAGATTGTTAGTTTATAATAATAATCATTTAAATTAGAATAATTATTTAAATAACTAATCTTTTTTAATAATGAATTATATTTAAAGCTTGATAAATTTTTAATTAATAAATAAATTATGTCTTGATCTTTAAAAACTTTAACATAACGTTTTTTTAAATTTACAGTTTTTAAGATTATTTTAAGATCAGTATTAAAAAATGGATAGTTATATTTGCTTGTTTTAAGCAAAAAACCAACAACAACAAAATTTTTTCATTTTGCAAGTTTATCTTCACTTTGTTTAAAATCATCAAATTTAAAAAGTTTTTTATTACTGAATCATTTACTTCAAGTTAAGGTGCATAAAAATTTATTAGTACTAGTAGCATAAATAGTTAAATGAGTTTGATGTTTTCTAATAATAAATTTTTCTATTTTAAATAAAAATCAAGTTAAAAAATGGGTTTTTTTAATAATATCATCATTTAACTTTACATCTAACTTATAAGTTACGTTAGTTATATAACTATCAGCTAATATTTTATTAATATTAAGTTTTGAATCATCATCAAAATATCCTAAAAACTCTTTTAATGAACCATATTTAAACATTCCAACACTACTATTTTTTACATCTAAAACAGTTGCTAAATATTTATTACGTTTATTTAAACGAATTACCCTTAAATTATTCATATCAATTTCATAGTGCATGATATCCCATGATGCAAAATAATATAAATAAATACAAAATATTAGTGCTAAAGTTAAAACGCTAGTAAGTAATAAACTAAACAGAAAAATCAATCCAAAGTATAAGCTCATATTACCTGCTTAAAAGTCGTATTGCTGGATGGGTTTTATTAAGTTTTCGTGTAATTCCATCATTATGAAATTGCACTTCAATATCATTGCTTGAACCAACTTGCACCACAACGCCCTCACCAAAAATTGTATGCGAAATAATATCACCAACAATAATTTTTGAATTTTTAGAAACAACTTCACTATAAGTTTCGTTATTTTCTGCAAATTTAGTTGGGTCATCTAATAAAATTGTATCACCAAGGTTAATACCCATCTCTTTTAAAAATGGCGAAGGAACTTTAAATTTTTCTGAAGCATAAATCATTCCTCTTGAAGAAGAAATAAACAGTTTCTTTTTTGCCCTAGTAATTGCAACATAAGCTAAACGACGTTCTTCTTCTAAAAGTTCATCAGTTGTTTTTCCTTTAGAATTATTGATAAAATCTCCTTCATCATAAATTCTAAAACTTGGAAAAACTCCATCGCTTAATCCAACTAAAAAGACGTTTTCATATTCTAAACCTTTAGAAGAGTGGATTGTCATTAAAGTAACATAGTTAGTTTTATTATGATATTCATCACTAACCGATAGCAAACTCACCATATTAAGGTAATCTTCTAAAGTACCTGTTACATGGGTTTTTTCTCAGTTTTCAATTGATTTAATTAGTTCTTTAACATTATCTTTAGCAGTTCCCCGTAAGTTTTTATCGTTTTTAATACTTTCATAATAACCTACTTCATCTAAAAATAAATCAAGTGCTCTACTGATTTTCAGTTTCTTAGTTTCAATTGCATTTTTATAAATTAAAATTTTTTGCATAAAAGGTCTTAGTTTATTTTTTAAAAACTCAGTTCCAAATTCTTTGGGACTCAATTCTTTAAAGTGATCTTTTAAAGCTCAAAACATTGTTTTATGTCTTGCTAAGGCAAAATCTCGAATTTTTTGCAATTTTACTTCACCAATCCCCCGGCTTGGCACATTAATAATTCGCTCAAATGAAATTTGGTGACCATCAAAAAGAGCTCTCAAAAAGGCAATGGCATCTTTAACTTCATCTCTTTGGTAAAATTTAGTTCCATTAATTAATTTATGAGGAATATTAGCTTCAACTAAAGCTTGTTCAAAGGCACGGGAATAGTAGTTAGAGCGAAATAAAATTGCAATTGAACGAAGTGGATTTTTTTGTTTTTTAAGCTCATTAATTTTGTTTACCACTCAAGAAGCTTCAGCTTCTTCATTGTATAAATGTTGATATTCTAAGTTAGAACCGTCTTCATTTTCAGTAACTAAATCTTTACTAAAACGAATTTTATTATGTTTAATTAATTTATTAGCTGCTTCTAAGATCTTTTTAGTTGAACGATAATTTAAATCTAAAATTACTGTTTTAGCATCAGGATAATCTTTATCAAAATTTAAAATTAAATCAACCTTCGCTCCTCTTCAATTATAAATAGTTTGGTCAGGATCACCAACAATTGTTAAATGAGTATCTTTAGTATAAAGCATTTTCATAATATCATATTGCAATGAAGCTGTATCCTGAAACTCATCAATTAAAATATATTTAAATTTAACTTGATACTTTGCTAAAATATCTGGGCGCATTGTAAAAAGTTTATGAGTTTGAATAATTAAGTCATCAAAATCTAATGATCCATTAATTGCTAATTCATTTAAATATTCAATGTAGATTTTATTTAAAATTGAAGGTTTTTTTTCTTGAGCTAAAATTTTAGCAAATTCCTTTGGATCTTCTGAAAAGTTTTTAGCTCAAGAAATATATTGTGAAGCAGTTTTATAAGGAATTTCACTTGTGGTTATTTCTAAACCTTTATAAATTTTCTTTAAAATTGCATCTTTATCTTGTTCATCAATAATTTGAAAACTAGTTGGGTAACCAAGTTCTCTAATATCTTTGCGTAAGACATCAGCACAAAATGAGTGAAAAGTTTTAGCATTAATTTTTTTAATATCTTGTTGACAATAGTTGCTAATACGTTGAACTAATTCTTGGGCGGCTTTATTTGTGAACGTAACAGCTAAAATAGCGTCAACAGGAACATTTAAATCATTAATTAAATATGAAACTTTTCGTGTTAAAACTTTGGTTTTTCCTGATCCTGCTCCAGCAATAATCCGAAGCGGAGTGTCAAAATAAACCACCGCTTCTCGTTGTTTTTCATTTAAATCACTTAATAAATCAATTTTCTTTAAAAATAACATAATTACTCCTTATTTATAAACAAATTTTCTGCGGGTGTTTTTTTGTGGCAGAAATTTAATTTCACTAATTAATTGTTGAAGTTTTTTATCTTCAACAATTCTTGTTTCAGTTAATAAATCAATTAAGGTTAAATTTCTTTTGGAAACTAGCAGCATAAAGTATCCTGCTAGAACTAAAAGGAAATTAATTGATAAAAGCATTGTTATGATCCTTAGAATAATTTGGTGGTATAAATCATCTTTTAAAGCTATTTGGTTTTTATTATTGATCACAAAACTTTGGGGAGATAGAAAACTTAGGATCAATATTACGACAATCCCAAAGTAAAAACTTAAAAAATAGTTTCTCTTGATGACTAAGACATATTTAAAACTTTTAGTTTTTGTATCAATAATCTTTAGTTTTAAAAGTCAAAGGCCAATTGTTTTCCCTTTAAAAACAATTGGGATTAATAAATAAATAAGCATAATACTTATTAGAATAAAAATAACTCCAAAGTAAAAAACACCTTGTGAAGGTAAAAAAGGGGCTTTTTTTGAAAATGTCAAAAAATAAAAAAGCAGCAATATTAACGAAGTGAACAAAGTCAAATCGATAATATTTGCTAGAAACCTTTTAAAAAAACCAGAATTTTTATGCATGTAAATTAACTGAGTTTTTTTAAAATTTTAAGGTTTTTTAACTTAGAAACTGGAGTTGAAAGCAGCACAACTTCGCTATTGTTACGCAAGAAATATGGGTTAGTAAGGAAATAATCCTTTGTTTTATAAGTTAGTTCGATTTTTTTAATTATTTCTAAATGATTTTCAAAGATTTTATCGTTACGTTTTTCAGCAATATCTTCTTTGGTTTTATAAATATTACGATACATAAACTTTGTTTCAGTTAAAAAAGCAGTTAAGAGTAATTTAACGAAGTAATATTTGGCATATAATAACTCATCAATCAAATTTATTTGCCTAGCTTCTAAAATACTTTGAACATTGTCAAAAACTGATACATAGTTTTTAGTATTCAGTCATATATCAGTTGGATAGTACTCCCGAAATATTTTATAATCTAAATACATATAAGTTTTGGCTTCTAAAAACAACATATAGGTTAATTCAAGACACATTTTGTTATTATTAATTGTTTTAAACTTATAATTAAGCATTTTATTTGATAAAGATTTTTTAATAATTTTATTAAAAATAAATGGGTATGTATAAGCAAAAACAAGTTTATGATATTTTAGATTAATTTCCCTTCCTTCTACAACCCTAGCTTGTGGCTTTCAAGAAATTGAACCATTAATTCTTGGTTTAAATTCTAAAATATCAACTTTTGCTTGGTCAATAGCTTGAATCATTTTTTCAATATAAGTATTTTTTATGACGCTAATATCAGTATTAAAGACTACTGAATATTCACCACTTGTCACTCGATAGGCATTAAGTAAATGTTCTTGAGCATTATTTTGTTTGGAATTATAAATATATTTAAGCCTTGGACCAAATTTTAATTGGTATGGGACCAATTCTTTGATTAAATCTAAGTTACGTTGACTAGTATTACTTAAACATAAAATTATTTCGAATTCCTGGCTTGTTTGCTCCTCAAGTGATTTAAGATAATATCCTAAATCCTTTTCTTCATTTGTCACAATTGATATTAATGATAATTTCATTTTAACCACCCTAATATTAAGTATTTTACCACAGATTTTAGTTTTTAAAAATAATCAATTTAAAAGCTATAAATTTTATATATTTTTGCTGTTAAAATTATTTAACTATTTTTATAGTTTAATGCTTTAAATCTTAAAAAATCTTTTATAATATAAATCATAAAAGAATTAGGAGGAATTTATATGAAAAAAACAATTGACAATTTAAATCTAACTGGTAAAAAAGTTTTAGTTCGAGTTGACTTTAATACTCCAATTAAAGATGGACAAATTACATCTACTAAAAGAATTATTGCTGCATTGCCAACTTTAGAAAAAGTTTTAAATGATGGTGGTAAATTAATTTTACTTTCACACCACGGTAGAGTTAAAGAAAAAACTTGTTTAGTAAAACATACTTTAAAACCTGTAGCTTTTGAATTAGCAAGACAACTTAAAAGACCAATTAAGTTTGTAGAACAAACTAAAGGTCAAGTTTTAGAAAAAGTAATTAATGAAATGAAACCTGGTGAAGTAGTATTAGTACAAAATACACGTTATGAGGATTTAAATGACAAAGCAGAAAGCAAAAATAACTTTGAGCTAGGAGTATATTGAGCTTCGTTGGCAGATGTTTTCATTAATGATGCTTTTGGAACAGCACACCGTGCCCATGCATCAAATGTTGGTATTGCAAACAACATTAAAGAATCAGCATTAGGTTATTTAATGGAAAAAGAAGTTTCATCTTTAGAAAAAGTACTTAAAAACCCTGCACACCCATATGTTGCAATTATTGGTGGAGCTAAAGTATCAGATAAAATTAAAGTACTTGAAAACTTGATTAAAATTGCTGATAAAATGATAATTGGTGGTGGAATGGCTTATACTTTCTTAAAAGCTCAAGGTATTCCTGTTGGTAATTCATTAGTTGAAGATGATTACTTAGATCTTGCAAAAGATTTCCTGGCTAAATATTCACACAAAGTTGTTTTACCTATTGACCATGCTGTTGCAAGTGAATTTAAGGATGTTGAACCTCAAATCCAAATTGGCGCAATCAAAGATGGTTTTATGGCACTTGATTTAGGGCCTAAATCAATTCAAGCTGTGCAAGCTGCTTTAAAAGATGCTAAGACAGTTGTTTGAAATGGTCCTATGGGAGTAGCAGAATTTGAAAACTTCAAACATGGTACTTTAGCAGTTTGCAAGGCAATTGCTGAATTAAAAGATACCTATACTGTTGTCGGTGGCGGAGATAGTGTTGCTGCTGTGGAAAAGCTTGGTATGGAAGCAATGTTTTCACACGTTTCAACTGGTGGTGGAGCGAGCCTTGAATTCTTACAAGGAATTGCCCTTCCTGGTATAGTTGCAATTCAAGATAAAAAATAATTCAAATAAAAAAGGACTTGAGAAATCAAGTCACTTTTTTATTATTTAAATAATAATATTTATTAAATTAATTGGTGATCTACAAGAGCTTTTTTGATTGCATCAATTGCTTCTTGTTCATCTTCACCTGAAGTTTTAATTGTAATTTCTGCGCCACATTTAATTCCTAGCGCCATAATGTTCATAATTGACTTTAAATTACCTTCACGACCTTCATATGATAATTTTGCTTCAGATTTAAATCTAGCAGCAACAGCTGTTACCAATGAAGCAGGACGTGCATGTAAACCAATTGGATCAATTATTTTACATTTTAATTCTTTCATATTACGAAACCTTTCTATATTATAAGTATTATTTTGATTAATAGCAACTATAATTATACCACAAATTATATTAAAGTTTTAATTCAATTAAAAAAGAAGTTTTCAATTTTATTATACTTACGCTCTATGTTTGGAACTTTATGTCAGTTAAATGACTTTTTATCATAAGTAGCAAATAAAAGTCTTAATTCATCAACTATTGGGCCATGTAAAATATCAACTGTTTCATATTGCGAAAACATGCTGCGAGGATCTAAATTGTTTGTTCCTATCCAAGCAATTTCATCATCGATTAAACCCATTTTTGAGTGCAAAAAATGATCTTTATAAATTTTAACTCTTAAACCAAATTTAATATAACGGTTAAGTTGGTTTAAGCCTGTTTTATAAACCAATCTTTTATCAGCTAATCCAGGGAAATAAATTGTAATTTGTACACCAGTCTTTAAAGCAACAATTAGTAATTTTTCTAAAGAGCTAGTTAAGGTAAAATAAGGTGTAGCAATTTTAATTGAATTTTTAGCATTAGATAAAGCCAAAAGCAAGAAATCTTCAATTGTAGAATATGAGTAAGAAGGTGAGTCAGTAACTAATAATGCTCTAGAATTAATTAAATTTGGATCTAAAGTATTATAAGTTAAATAATAACTCAA